>NZ_JAAHTB010000038.1 GCF_010692745.1 Methylobacterium sp. BTF04 | reverse complement strand
AAGCCTCCGCGTGAACCCCGAACGCGCGACTCAGCACAGACCGAAAACGCTCTAGCGAAGATCATCGCGTGAACGAACGTCCAGACGATGCCGCGCCCGCGCTGTTCCGCCGGTGTGGCTAAGTCCGACATCGCCGAACGCTCGGGTGGACCACGTCACGAAAGCCGGGCAGAAGTGGCAAGCCGCAGATGACACGCGGGCGCCAGAAAGGCTTTGCGATGCGAGGGCGGGCGATCCTGTCCGCCGGGTTCGTCCTCTGCATATGCGTGCTTTGCGTAGTCATGCTGACGGAAACCGGCGCCGGCCTCCGGGGGTGGGCTGGTCCCCTGATCGCGAATGTGCGTGATCGGGTCTCCGCCGCACCGCTGGTCACGGCTCAGCGAGCCGGTCCCAAGCAAGGCCAGGTGCCCGCCAGAACGGCGCTGGAAGGCGGCCGGGTGGTCGTGCGGTTGACCGACGCGGAACAGGCCCGGATCGGTGTCGAGACGGCGCGGCTCGTGCGGGGTCCCCACCGAATCGAGTCGCAGGCCTACGGCAGCGTCATCGACCTCGCCCGCGTCACGGATCTCACCAACAGCTATGCGGGCGCAGTGGCGGCGCTCCAGGCCGCCAAGGCCCGCGCCGAGGTCTCCGGCAGCGCCGCACGGCGAGCGAAGAGCCTGAGCACCGGGGTGGTGACCGCCGCACAGATCGAGCTCACCGAAGGCACCGCGATCACCGATCAGGCGGCGGTGACGGTGGCCGAGTCGCAGATTCGCACCCTGTCCGCCACCGCTCAGCAGGAATGGGGACCGGTGATCGGCAAAGCCATCGTCGCGCGCAGCCCCTTGGTGACGCGGCTCATCGAGCGGATCGACTTTTTGGTTCAGGTGACGCTGCCACCCGGCGAGACCCTGAAGGCACCGCCTGCCATCGCCTTCGCCGAGGTGCCGCCACAGAGCGAGCGCGTCCCCCTGCGCTACGTCTCGCCCGCGACGCGGACCGACCAGCGCGTCCAAGGGGTCAGCTACTTCTACACCGTCGCCGGCGATAGCGGCCTCCTGCCCGGCATGAGCGCCCTCGCCTTCCTGACCTCGGATCGCGAGACCACCGGGATCAGCGTGCCCGAAAGTGCGGTGGTGCATTGGCAGGGCGGTGCCTGGTTCTACCGCAGCGTCGGCGACGACGCCTTCGTGCGTCACCCGATCCGGAGCGATGCGCCGATCTCAGCCGACACCTCCATCGTCGACGACCTCGGTCCGGCGGCTGAGATCATCGTGACCGGGGCGCAGACGGTGCTCTCCGAGGAGCTGAGGGGACAGATTCAGGCCTCCGGAGAGGCGGACGACGATTGAGCACGCCCGATGAACGGCTCGCGCCCGGAGCGTCGCGGAGCGATGGTCCCGCCGTACCGCACGCCCGTGTGAGCTCAGGTTTGCAGGCAGGCCTCGTCGCCTTCGCCGTGCGGCGGCCCGGCATCGTCCTGGCCCTGGCCTTCGCGCTCGCCTTCTACGGCCTCGTCGCCCTCGGCGGCGCCAAGTACGACGTCTTCCCGGAATTCGCCCCACCCACCGTGACGGTGCAGACCGAGGCGCCCGGCCTCAACCCGGAGCAGGTCGAGGTGCTGGTCACCCAGGCGGTGGAGGTCGCTGTGGCCGGCCTGCCCGGGCTCGCCACCGTGCGTTCGAACTCGATCCAGGGGCTCTCGGTGATCACCGTGACCTTCGGGTCGGGCAGCGACATCTACCGGGTGCGCCAGTTGGTGAACGAGCGCCTGGCCTCCGTGGCGGGCCGGCTGCCTCAGGGTGTGCTGCAGCCGGCGATGACGGCGCTGACCTCCTCGACGAGTTCGGTGCTGCTGATCGGACTGACCTCGCCGACGCGCTCGCTCATGGATCTCCGCACGATCGCGGATTGGCGCGTGCGCCTGCGCCTGCTCGCCGCCCCCGGCGTCGGCGAGGTGCTGGTCTATGGCGGCGACGTGCGCTCGATCCGCATCCAGGTCCGGCCGCAGGATCTCTTCCGCTTCCGCGTCGGTCTCAACGACGTGCTCGCCGCCGGACGCAAGGCGACGGGCGTGCGCGGGGCGGGCTTCGTCGACACCATCAACCAGCGCATCACCCTCCAGACCGAGGGGCAATCCCTCACCCCCGAGGCGATCGCCCGCACCGTCCTGATCAACGAGGGCGGGGCCAGTGTGGTGCTCGGTGACGTCGCCGACGTGGCGGCCGAACCGGAGCCGGCGATCAGCGCGGCGCTCGTCGACGGCAAGCCGGGGGTGCTGCTGATGGTCGGCGCCCAGTACGGCGCCAATACCCTCGACGTCACCGCCAGGGTCGACGCGGCCCTGGCCGAGCTGCGCCCCGGCCTCGAACGCGACGATATCGTCCTGCGCTCCGATCTGTTCCGGCCGGCGAATTTCGTGACGCAAGCCACCAGCAACGTGGTCCAGGCCCTGGCGCTCGGCGGCGTCCTCGTGGTGGTCGTCCTGTTCGTCTTCCTGTTCGACTGGCGGACGGCTTTGATCAGCGTCACGGCGATTCCGCTCTCGCTGATCGGGGCGGTGCTCGTGCTCGGTGCCTTCGGCCAGAGCCTCAACACGATGACGCTCGGCGGTCTGGCCATCGCCATCGGCGAGGTGGTCGACGACGCGGTGATCGGCGTCGAGAACGTGATGCGCCGGCTGCGCGACAACCGCCGTGCGGGCTCTCCGGTGGCCGGAGCGCGGGTGGTGCTGGACGCCATCCTGGAGGTGCGCGTCTCGATCGCCTACGCCACCTTCGCGGTGCTGCTCGTCTTCCTGCCGGTGCTCGCGCTGACCGGCGTGCCCGGCCGCCTGTTCGGGCCTCTGGCGCTTGCCTACATCCTTGCGGTGCTGACGTCGCTTGCCGTCGCCCTGACGGTGACGCCGGCGCTCGCCCGCCTGCTGCTCGCCGATCGCAAGACCCTGCCGCTCGCCGATCCGCCGGTGACCCGCGCCGCGCGGCGGGTCTATGTCCGCCTGCTCGGGCGGATCGATCGGTACCCGCGCCTCGTCCTCGTCGCCTGCCTCGCCGTGACGCTCCTGAGCGCCGCGCTGGTGCCGCTGCTGGGTGGGACCTTCCTGCCGGATCTCAAGGAAGGCCACCTCATCCTGCACATGACCACGGCGCCCGGCACCGGTTTGCGGGAGACGCTGCGGCTCGGCGAGCGCGTCACGGCGGGCCTGAAGGCCGTGCCCGGGGTGCGCGCCGTGGCCCAGCAGGTCGGCCGTGCCGAGGCCGGCTACGATCTCGGCGGCACGCAGGACAGCGAGATCCACATCGATCTCGCCGCGGATCTCGACGGCGCGGCGCAGGAGCGGGCCGAGGCCGGCATCCGGGCGCTGATGCTGGCGACGCCCGGCGCGAGCTTCTCCTTGAAGACCTTCCTGACCGAGCGCATCGAAGAGGTCGTCTCGGGCTTCACCGCGCCGGTGGTGGTCAGCGTCTACGGCGCGGATCTCGACACCATCGAGGCGACCGCCCGCGACGTGGCACGGGAACTCGCCGAGGTGCGCGGCGCCGCGGACGTGCAGCTCAAATCTCCCCCGGGCCTGCCGCAGATCAACGTGAGCCTGCGCCCGAACGACCTGCGCCATTGGGGGCTCGATGCCATCGAGGTGCTGGAGATCGTGCGCACGGCCTATCAGGGCGACACCGTCGGCCAGGCCTATGAGGGCAACGCCGTCTTCAACGTCGTGGTGGTGCTCGATTCCGCCACGCGCACGCGGTTGTCGACGCTCGGCGATCTGCCGTTGCGCACGCCGGGTGGCACCTACATCCGCCTCGCGCACGTGGCGGATGTGTACGAGACTTCAGGCCGCTACTCGGTCGGCCATTTCGGCGCCCAGCGCGTCCGGGTGGTGACGGCCAACGTCCAGGGGCGCGACGTCGCCTCGTTCACCGATGCCGTGAAGCGCAAGATCGCCCGGGAGGTGAAGCTGCCGTCCGGCGTCTACATCGGTATCGACGGTGCGGCCGAGGCGCAGGCCATGGCGAGGCGCGACCTGGTTCTGTACGCCGGGCTCGCCGGGCTCGGGATCGTCCTGCTGCTGGTCATCGTGACGGGATCGCTGACCAACCTCGCCCTGGTTCTCGTCAACATGCCGTTCGCGTTCGTCGGCGGCGTTCTGGCGGTGGCCACCACCAGCGCCGTAATTTCGCTCGGCTCGATCATCGGCTTCGTGACGCTGTTCGGCATCTCCCTGCGCAACACCATCATGATGATCGCGCATTACGAGCACCTCGTGCTCGTGGAGGGCCGGACCTGGGATGCCGCCGTGGCCGTCGAGGGCGCCGCTGACCGCCTCGTGCCGATCCTGATGACCTCCCTGGTCACGGGGTTCGGGCTTTTGCCCCTGGCGCTGGGCGCGGGCGAACCCGGCCGCGAGATCGAGGGGCCGATGGCGCAGGTCATCCTCGGAGGCCTCATCACCTCGACGATCCTCAACCTGGCCGTGCTGCCCATGCTGGCACGCCGCTTCGCCCGGTTCCGGGTGCAGGACGCGGTATTCTGATCGTAGCCGAGGCTGTCTCTCTGGCGACGAGGGACCCCGGCCGACGCGAAGCCCGTTCCTTGACTGTACGGGCGCTGCCGGATCGTCGCGAAAAGCCTGCCTCGCGCAGGTCGACCGTGCGATCGATGGAGCGATAGCGGTTGGAAAATAGGCCACGGTTTCAGCCGCCCTGCGCCAGCGAGCCGTGACTTCGACAGATCGGAAAAACCGTTGCGATGAGGCTGTTTGCGTGCGGTATGGTGGGCGGTACAGGGATTGAACCTGTGACCTTCCCCGTGTGAAGGGGACGCTCTACCGCTGAGCCAACCGCCCATGCCATCGCTGGTTCGAGGCGATGACGCGCTCGATCCGAGGGCCTTCTAGGGCGGCCGATATGGGTGCGTCAAGGGTGTGGCCGGCTCAAGATTCCCGCCGGTTTGCGCGCCCATCCGCGTGCGGCGCACCGAGGCGTAGCAGGATCGCCACCGGAATCAGACCGACGGCGACGATGAGGAGGGCGGCGATCGTGCCGTCCTCATAGGTGCCGCGCGCGGCCTCACCGTAGAGATGGGTCGCGAGCGTCTCGACATTGAGCGGGCGCAACAACAGCGTCGCCGGCAACTCCTTGACGCAATCGACGAAGACGAGGAGCGCACCGCTCAGCGCGGCCGGCCAGGTCAGCGGGAGCTGGACATGCCGAAGCGTCGCGGTCGGGCCGCGTCCGAGCATCCGGGCAGCATCGGGCAGACTGGGCGGCACCCGGGCGAGTCCCGCCTCGCAGGTGCCGACGCTCACCGCGAGGAAGCGGATGAGGTAGGCGATGACGAGGGCGCTGCCGGTGCCGAGGCCGATGAGGGCAGGGGCGCTTCCGAGCGTCGCCTGCAACGCCGCCGAGACGGCCGTATCGGCCAGCGCCAGCGGGCCGAGCAGGCCGATCGCCAGGATCGCACCGGGCAGCGCGTAGCCGAGGCTCGCCACCCGGATCAGGGCCGGCCCGAACCGCTCCGAGACGAGGCGGGGCGCGCAGGCCACGAGGACGCCCAACAGCGCCGCGATCGCCGTCGCGAGGCCCGCATACAGGAGGGTATTGCCGATCTCGGGCAGGATGGTCTCGGGAAAGCCGGTTCGGGCGATCCGGGTGGCGGCGGCCTGCGCGAGGTAGCTGGCCGGGATCAGGAAGCCGATGGCGACGGGCACCAGCCCAAGTGCCATGGCTCCCGCAGGCGCCCAACCGCGCAGGGGCGTACGCGCCATGGCCCGGCTGCGTTGCGCGGTGCCGGCAAAACCGCGGCCGCGCCGGGCCCGGCGCTCGACCGCCACCAAAGCCGCCACCGCCACAAGCATGACCAAGGCGATCTGCGCGGCACCGGCCAGATCCGAGCGGTTGACCCAGGTGGCATAGACCTGGACCGTCAGGGTCCGCACTCCGAGAAATTCCGCCGCGCCGATATCGTTGAGGGCCTCCATCAGGGCGAGACTCGCCCCGAGCGCGATGGCCGGGCGCGCCATTGGCAGGGCGACGCGCAGGAAGACCGAAGCGGGTGAGCGCCCGAGCATGCGCGCCGCCTCGACGAGGTTGGCCGCCTGCATCAGGAACAGCGCCCGCGTCGGCAGGTAGACATAGGGATAGAGCACGAAGCCGAGGAGCAGGATGCAGCCCGGCAGGGAGCGGAGGTCCGGCAGGACGAGATCGCGCGGCCGAGCGTAGCCGAGGACCCCGCGAAGCGCCGTCTGCACCGGTCCGATCGGATGCATCAGGTCGAGATAGGCGTACGCCACGATGTAGGTCGGTACCGCCATCGGCAGCAGGAGGCCGGCCTCGAGCCAACGCCGGCCCGGAAATTCATAGGCGGTGACGAGCCACGCCGCCCCCGCCCCGAGGCCGACCACCAGGAGGCCGACGCCGGCCAGCAGCAGGGCTGTCTCGCGCATCGCCTGGGGCAGGACATGGGCGAGGAGATGCGGCCACAGCTCTCCCGAGCCCTGCGCCGCCGCGATCACCAGCGACACCACCGGGCTCAGGACCAGGAGGGCGAGCGCCAGCGCCCCGAATCCCCAAGCGAAGGAGGCCCGTCGGGCGCGCCGGCTGGACTGGCCGGCGGCGGGCGCGGCGCCGTGCGGCGTGTCGGCCGCAATCGCGGCAGAGGCCCCGGACATGGGCGGTGCGATCAGTTGTCGAAGCCGACCTTGTCGAGGAGCAGGCTCGCCGCCTTGCGGCTGCGGGCGATGTCGGCGAGCGGCACCGGATCGATGACGAGGGGGCCGAGCGCCGTCAGCAGCGGATCCACGGGCGCGCCGGCCTTGACCGGGTATTCGTAATCCGCCTTCGCATAGAGCCCCTGTGCGGCGTCGGAGACGAGGTATTCGAGGAGCTTGACCGCTTCCTCGCGGTTGGGCGCGTTCTTGGCGACCACGGCGCCCGAGACGTTGACGTGGGTGCCGCCACCCTGGAACGTCGGCATCGCCACCGTGATGGCATCGCCCCATTTCTGCTGGTCGGGGCCGCCCCGGCCCGATCGCATCAGGCCGACATAGTAGGAGTTGCCCAATCCGATCTCGCAGGTGCCGGCGAGGATGTCACGGGCGACGTCGCGGTCGCCGCCGGCGGGCTTGCGGGCGAGGTTGGCCTTCAGGCCGGTGAGCCACGCCTCGGTCTTCTCGGGGCCGTGCTTGACCAGGTGATGCGCGATCAGCGCCGTGTTGTAGGGGTGCTGACCGGAGCGCAGGCACAGCTTGCCCTTCCATTTCGGGTCGGCGAGCTCTTCATACGCGATGGACTTCTGCGGCATCGTCTTGTCGGCATAGACCACGCGGGCGCGCATCGAGAGCGCGAACCAGCGCCCGTCCGCATCGCGCAACGGGGCCGGGATCGCCGCTTCGAGGATCGTCGAGCGCACTGGCTGCGCGAGGCCGCGGTCGACGAGGTCGATGAGATTGCCGATATCGACGGTCATCAGCACGTCGGCCTGGGCGCGGGCACCTTCCGCCGCGACGCGCTCGGCCAGGCCCTTCTCGACGAAGACCGTGTTGACGGTGACGCCGCTCTTGGCCGTATAGGCGTCGAGAAGCGGCTTGATCAGGCCCGGCTCGCGGGTGGTGTAGAGGTTCACTTCCGCCGCCGTGGCGGCCCCCAGCGGTACGATCGCCAGCAGGCTCGCCAGCCCAAACATCTCCACCCGACCGATCATCAAGACACTCCCTGCATTGCACGGTGTCTTTCGGATGCATCGCGGCAGAAAAGCAAGTGGAAACACTTTTGTTTAGAGCATTTATAAAGTACTGGCTCGTCTGTCCGAGCGAACGATGTTTGTCATTGTCCTGATAATAAGGACTATTTGTCTCAGATCGGCGCGGGATTAAAACGGGCCGGACGCTTTCGGGGCCCGGATCCGACCCGGCATTCGCCAGATCAATCCGCCGCGGCGTCGAAAACGAAGCTGCCCGTATCCGACAGCGACAGATGCACCGTGTCGCCCGGCGCATGCGTGTCGGAACAGGGCACAGCGAGGGCGACGGGTACGTCGAGGCTGTCCACTGCGATCTCCAGAATGGCGCTGGCGCCGAGGAAGGTGCGGTCGACGATTCGCCCCGGCAGGCCCTCGCCGGGCGGTGCCAGGCTGATGGCGTCCGGCCGCAGGCAGGCGAGGACCGTGGTCCCCTCCGCAAAACCGGGAGCGGGGATGGGGCCGAATGGCGTTGCCACCCTGCCGTCCCGGCAATGCCCGGCGATCTCGATGAGCGCGCCGAAGAACCGGGCGGCAAAGCGCGAGACCGGGCGCTGGTAGAGATCCTCGCCCGAGCCGGTCTGGACGATGCGGCCGATCCGCATCAGGGCGATGCGGTCGGCCAGCATCATCGCTTCCTCGGGATCGTGGGTGACGAGGAGCGTTGTCGTCGCCGTCGCCCGCAGCACCGACAGGGTGTCGGCGCGCACCCGGTCGCGGGTGCGCCGGTCGAGGTTCGAGAACGGCTCGTCGAGGAGGAGAATGCGCGGCCCCGGCGCCAGAGCGCGCGCCAGCGCCACCCGCTGGCTCTCGCCGCCCGACAGGGTGCCGGGATAATCGCCCGCGCGGTCTGCGAGCCCGACCTGCTCCAGCCGGGCGGTGGCGACGTCCTTCGCCTGCGCGCGCGATTGCCCATGGAGGCCGAAGCGCACGTTCTCGGCCACCGTCAGGTGCGGGAACAGGGCGTAATCCTGGAACATCAGCCCGACCCCGCGGGCCTCCGGCGGTACGGCCTCCCGGCCACCGCTCACCACCGTGCCATCGAGGCGGATCTCGCCGGCATCCGGGCGCTCAAGGCCGGCGATGGCGCGCAGGAGCGTGCTCTTGCCGCAGCCGGAATCGCCGAGCAGCGCGATGATCTCACCGGCGCGTACCTGGAGCGAGACCGCATCGAGGGCCCGTGTCGCCCCAAAGCGCAGGGAGACTTCGTGAAGTTCGAGGCGCGGGGTCGCGTCGGCGGATCGGGTCTCGGAGCGGATCATGGGAGGTCTTCAAGTCCGACTGTCGGAGAAGGGCATCAGGCGGCGTGCGTTCGCCCGGTCGCGCAACGGCTCCTTCATGCTTATATTCCGGGTATGTTCCAGGCCAAACCCTACCGATGCCCAGCGTCGCCGAGATCCTGATCCCGCTCGCGCTCGACAGCGCCTACAGCTACGCGGTGCCCGCCGGGCTGACCCTGGCGGTCGGCGACGTGGTGCAGATTCCGCTCGGGCCGCGCGAGACCGTGGGTGTGGTCTGGGGGGTGCGCGAGAGCCCATCGGGTACGAACCTGCGCCCGGTGACGGGGCGGCTCGGGGTGCCGCCGCTCTCCGGCCCGTTGCGGGAACTCGTCGACTGGCTCGCCCGCTACACCCTGGCGCCGAAGGGCTCGGCCTTGGCCATGACCCTGCGGCTGCCCGACGAGGCGGCCCAGGCCGAGACCGTGCGGATCGGCGTGCGCGCCTCGGGCAAGGCGCCCACCCGTCCGACGCCCGCCCGCCTGAAGGTGCTGGCGGTGGCCGAAGATGGCGCCCTGCGTGGCAAGAGCGCGCTCGCCAAGGAGGCCGGGGTCTCGCTCAGCGTCGTCGACGGGCTGATCGACGACGGCGCGCTGGAGGCCACGGCGCTCGCCCCCGAGCCGGTCGCCCTGCCGCCCGATCCAGACCATGCCCGCGTGCCCCTGTCGGAGGCGCAAGCCGGGGCCGTGCGCGACCTGATCGCGATGATGAATCCGGCCGCTGCCGCCGCGTGTCCTGCGGATGCGGTGGATGAGTCCGGCGGAGGGCAACGCCCCGGGAAGGCCGGGCTCGGGAGTCCTCTGCTAGAGGGAGACCAACAGGGTGAGGCGGGAGCCGAGACGCCCGGCAAACTCATCACCGGCGCCGGCGACGCGTCCCCACGCGCGCCCACCATCCTGCTCGAAGGCGTCACCGGCTCCGGGAAGACCGAGGTGTATTTCGAGGCCGTGGCCGATTGCGTCCGGCGCGGATGCCAGGCGTTGATCCTGATGCCGGAAATCGCGCTGACGGCGCAGTTTCTCGATCGGTTCGCCGAGCGCTTCGGCGTGCGCCCCGCCACCTGGCATTCCGGTATCGGAGCCAAGCGCCGCGAGCGCATCCGTGCCGGGGTCGCGGCGGGAGAGATCGCGGTGGTGGTCGGCGCCCGCTCGGCCCTGTTCCTGCCGTTCGCGCGACTCGGCCTCATCGTCGTCGATGAGGAGCACGAGGCCGCCTACAAGCAGGAGGACGGGGTGCATTACCACGCGCGCGACATGGCGGTGGTGCGTGGGCGGATCGAGAACTGCCCGGTGGTCTTGGCCTCCGCCACCCCGTCCATCGAGACCCGGGTGAACGCGGAGCGCGGGCGCTACCGTCGCCTCGTCCTGCCCGAACGCTTCGGCGGCCGGCGGCTGCCGGACATCGCCGCCATCGACATGCGCGTTGATAAGCCCGAGCGCGGCAGCTTCATCGCGCCGAGCCTGATCGCTGCCGTGCGCGAGACCGTGGCGGCGGGCGATCAGGCTTTGCTGTTTCTCAACCGCCGGGGCTACGCGCCGCTGACCCTGTGCCGGGCCTGCGGCCACCGTTACCAGTGCCGCAACTGCTCGACCTGGCTGGTGGAGCACCGCTTCCGCCGGGCCCTGGTCTGCCACCAATGCGGTTATGCCGAGCGTCGCCCGGAATCCTGCTCGGAATGCGGCACCTTCGACAACCTCACGCCCTGTGGACCCGGCGTCGAGCGCATCGCCGAGGAGGTGACGGCGCTGTTTCCGGACAAGCGCATCATCGTCTTGTCGAGCGACTTTCCCGGCGGGGCCGAGCGCCTGCGCGCCGAACTCCAGAGCGTGGCCGATGGAGACTGCGACATCGTCATCGGCACCCAGTTGGTGGCCAAGGGCCACAACTTCCCGCACCTGACGCTGGTCGGCGTGCTCGATGCCGATATCGGCCTGACCTCGGGCGACCCGCGCGCGGCCGAACGGACCTTCCAGCTCCTGCAGCAGGTCACCGGCCGGGCCGGACGCGGCGAGAAGCCCGGTCGCGCGCTGGTCCAGACCTTCCAGCCCGACCACCCGGTAATCGCAGCCCTGCTGTCGGGCGACGTCGAGCGGTTCTACGACGAGGAGATCGCCGCGCGCGAAGCCGCCGGCCTGCCGCCGTTCGGACGGCTGGCGGCCCTCATCGTCTCGGCCAACGACCGCGACGTAGCGGAAGCGCACGGGCAGGCGCTGGCACGGGCCGCCGACCCTCCGGACGGGGTGATGGTGCTGGGACCGGCCGAAGCGCCGCTGGCGCTTATCCGCGGCCGCTACCGGTTTCGTATCCTGGTGAAGACGGAGCGGAGCGTAGACCTGCAGACGTATCTGCGCGATTGGATCGCGCGTGGGCCGAAGGTTCGCGGCAACGTGAAGGTCGCCATCGACGTCGACCCGCAAAGTTTCCTATAACACCAGCCCGACGTTCGCTTGGTGCGTTCGGGCTTAAGCCGAGGAGTACTGCACGTGCTGACCTACACCAAGAAGCCGGAATCGAACGTCGCCGAGATCGTCGTCGATGGGCAGATCACCGATCAGGACATGAACACCGTCATCGCGGCGATGCAGGCCGACCTCGACAAGGGGGCCAAGCTCAAGCTCCTCGAGGACGTGCGCGAGTTCAAGGGCATGGAGCCGGCCGCCTTCTTCAAGGACGTCCGCTTCGGCCTCGCGATGATGAAGGGCGTCAGCCATGTCGCCCTGGTCACCGACGCGTCGTGGCTGCGCATGGTCGCCGACACCTTCGGCAAGGTCTCGCCCGCCAAGATCAAGACCTTCGACCGTGCGCATATCGAAGAGGCGCGCACCTGGCTCGCCACGGCCTGAGGCCGAGAGAGCCGGCTCGAAACCTACTCCGCTTGGGCGGTCCGCGTCGTCTGACGCCGGGCCGTCCAGCGCCCCGAGCACAACGAAGACACCTTCCAGGTACCGCCGCCGGTCTGTGCCTGGAGCCGGCCGGACGCCGCGCCCGTGGCCGAGCCGTTGGACACGCTGAGACCCACGGTGCCGTCCGGGCCGACGCGGCCCGTCATCGTCGCGCTCGCCGCGGCGGAGACGAGGCGCACCTGCCCTTCCTGCACCGAGACCGAATAGCTGTACCGGCTATCGCAGACCATGCCGCTCTCGGTCACCAGTTCCACCGACCAGGCACCATTGAAATTGCCGCCATCGCGGGCGGTCGCCGGCAGCATCGCGAGCGAGGACAGTCCGGCACTCAGGGCCAGCGTCACGGCGATTTTCGACATGCATCATCCTTCGGCAATACGCTCGGCAGAACCCCGGCCGCGTACGGCACGAAGACATCCCCAGCAGACGATCGAGTGTGAAGGCCAACAGGATACGTGCCGAAGCGGCAGGATTATGACGCGCTTCACTATTTCAGAATGAACATTATCGCCGAACCAAGCTGAACAGTCGGTGACTGGAGCAAGCTCGGCGTTTCGATGCGTTGTTCGCGCGGTTTCTTTGAGGGCTGGACGCTGTGCTGGCGGAAGCCGATTGCGGGGAGCTGCTATCGGTCGAAATACGCCTGCAACGCCGCCCGGTCGCGGGTGATCGGCAGCGCCAGAAGAGCGAGCACCCGAGCCTTGTCCGGCGAGAGATCGTCGGCGAAGACCGCCCCGGCGTCGCGCAAGGTCTTGCCACCGCCCTTGAAGCCGTAGACGGGCAGCGCGCGGCCATTGGCGAGCTGGCTCGCGACGATCACCACGACGCCTTTGGCGATGGCCTCGGCGACCGCGTCGTGCAGGGCATCGTTGACGTTGCCGAAGCCATAGGCGCTGACCACGATCGCGTCGGCGCCGTCATCCACCGCATGGCGCAGCTGGGCGCCATCGGCGCCGGCATACATCGCGACCACATCGATGCGCGGCATTGCGGCGGGGATCGGCAGCGTCTGGCGCCGAAGGGACTTGCGGGCGAACACCACCCGGTCCTCGTCCACGGTACCGAGGAAACCGGCATCCCCGGAGTTGAAGGTCTCGACGTTGTTGGTGTGGGTCTTCCGGACTTCGCGGGCGGCGTTGATGTTGTGGTTGAGCGTCACCGTAACGCCCATGTCGTGCGCGCCGGGCGCCAGGATCTGACGCACTGCGTTGAGGAGGTTGCGGCCGCCATCGCCATCGGGATCGGACGCATTGCGCTGCGCCCCGATGACCACCACGGGCTTGTCGCCGATGAGCGTCAGGTCGAGGAAAAACGCGGTCTGGTCGAGGGTGTCGGTGCCGTGCAGGACGACAACCCCAGCGATATCGTCGTGAGCGAGAAGTTCTTCGACGGTCCGGGTCAGGGCCGGCCACAGTGCCGGCCCCATATAGGTGCTCGGCAAGTTGGCGAACTCGGTCACCGTCAATGTGGCCAGGCGCGTCAGACCGGGCACCGCCGCAACGAGATCCGCGCCGGACAGCGCCGGCACCGGCGCCCCCGTCACAGGATCGTTCTTCATGGCGATGGTGCCACCGGTGGCGACGATGGCGACGCGCGGAAGGGTGGCAGCCGAGAGGTTCGTCGACACGGCGTCGCTCAGTCGATTGGCCGGGCCTCTTCCGGCAGCATGATCGGGATCCCGTCGCGGATCGGATAGGCGAGCTTGGCCGACCGGCTGATCAGCTCCTGGCGGACGGCATCGTATTCGAGCGTCGTCTTGGTCAGCGGGCAGACGAGAAGTTCGAGCAGCTTGGGGTCGACGCGGGTCGCCTCGACCGGGCTCTGGGATTCAGCGGCCATGTCTCGTGTTTCCTCGAAGGCGGTGTGGTGATCGACGATCACTGAAGCGTCGGTTCGGAGCCCGACCCGCGCACCAACTCCATTTCGGTCACCGCGATCAAGACCTCCGCCCGCGTCTTGAGGTCGGCGGCCTCCAGCATCGCCTGCTTTTCGCGCGCGCCGAACGGACTCATCATGCACAGGGCATTCACCAGCGCCTCGTTGGGCGCCTCCTCGATGCCGGCCCAGTCCACCTTGAGGTCGTTGACCTCGACGAAGTCCTTCAGCGCCTTGAGCACACCATCGCGATCCACGGCCTCCTCGCCGGCGCGCGGCTCGAAATCCACCGCGAACCCGTCATAGGACACCTGGCAGCGCCGGTAGCGGGTGGTCACGGCGAGCTCGCTCTCGACCCGGAACCGGCTGATGCCGGTGAGCGAGACGAGGTAGCGGCCGTCGCCGGTCTCGGCGAACTGGGTGATCCGCCCGGCGCAGCCGACCCGGAACAGCCTCGGCGTCATCGGCGAGGATCCCGCCTCGACGTCCGGCTGGATCATGCCGATGATCCGGTCGGTGCGCAGCGCATCGTCGATCATCGCCAAGTAGCGTGGCTCGAAGATGTTGAGCGGCATCTGCCCGCGCGGCAGAAGCAGCGCACCGGGCAGGGGGAAGACCGGGATGACCCCGGGGCAGTCGGCCGGTCCCTTGTAGCCGGTATGCGTGCTCATCGCGTCGTCCCGCCGTTGGTGTGGCGCATCATGCGAAGACCAGCGTCGAAAGACGCCGCCGGCCGCGGATGGAGGCCTTGTCCATCAGGCCCCAGGCCTCGAAGAACGTGAGCAGCTGCTTGCGTGCGGCGCCCTCGTTCCATGTCTTGTCGTGCCGCTCGATCTCGATGAGCTGGTCCACTGCCTCGTCCCGCTTGTTGAGCCCGGCAAGGCCGAGCGCGAGATCGAAACGGGCCTGGAAATCGGATGGATCGGCCTCGATCCGGGTCTGGAACTCGCCGAGATCGCCGAGTTCGGCGGCCTTTTCGGCGAGTTCGATCGCAGCCCGCATGCCGGCCAATGCCGGGTCGGCGGCCTTGTCGGCGGGAGCCATGGCGAGAAACTGCTTGGCATTCTCGATCTCGCCGAGGTCGAGCTGGATCTTGGCGAGCGCCACGATGGCGATGAGGTTCTCGGGCTCCTCGGCGAGCACCGCCGCATAGAGCTGCGCCGCGCCGGCCGTATCGCCAACGCCGAGCAATGCATCGGCTTCCGACAACGCCTCATCGATCGGCGACGGGCCGGCCGGTCCGCCGAGGCGCTCGATGAATTCCTTGATCTGCGCCTCCGGCACGGCACCCATGAAGCCGTCCACCGGCTGGCCCTTGTCGAAGGCAATGACGGCCGGGATCGACTGGATCCCAAGCTGACCAGCGATGGACGGATGCTCGTCGATGTTCATCTTGACCAGCTTCACCGCGCCGGCCGACGCCTGCACGGCCTTCTGCAGCAGCGGTGCGAGCTGTTTGCATGGGCCGCACCAGGGCGCCCAGAAATCGACCAGCACGGGCTGCTGCATCGACTCGGCGACGACGTCCTCACGGAAACTGGCCGTCGTCACGTCCTTGATCGGGTCGCCGGGAGAGGGCGCGTCGTTGAGCATAAAGTCCTCAGGGCGTCGGTAATTCTGTTAAAGACGAAGTCGGGTTTGTCCACGACGGCGCCTTCCGTCAATAGATGGGTACGCCCTCAGTCCCGACCAGACCGGGGCGCATCCTATTCGGCTGTAGCCGGTCGGTTCACTTGCCCGGTGCGCTCGCGTCTGGCTTGGTCTCGGCGCCCGCGGCCGGCTTGGCGTCGGTGACGAAGGTCGCCTCATAGCGGCCCTTGGCGGCATTGGCCTCACAGGCGATGGCGGTCTTTCCCGGCTGCGGCGACGTGAAGGTGCAGGAGCCGACGGCGACCAGGGGGCCCTGTACCACACCATCCTTCGTCTTCTCGCTCGGGATCACCAGGTTGATCGGCTGCAGCGGGTCGGTGTCATCGGTGCGCTCCTGTTGCGCGCCGTTTCCGCTAAAGCTCAAGGAGCGTCCGTCACCGGTGGTGAAGTCGAAGCTCGTGCGGCTCCGCGAGACCGTGTTCATGAGCGTGCCCTTGCAGCTGCCGCTCAGATCCTGGCCAGCGATCACCAGCTTCTCGCAACGGCCCTCGAGCTTGACCGCAGTCTGTGCCAGGGCCGGTTCGGCGAAAAGAAGCGTGGCAACGCCGAGGGCGAGGCGTGTGGTCGAGAAATGCGTCATGCCGCCAGATGTATGGTGCCATCCCGATCTGTCGAGAGGGTGCGCGCACGGAACCGCGTCCGCCGACCCTCAGGTGTGGTCACGGAGGTCCGACGGCATCACGGCCTTCTGGTAGGCCTCCACGTCGAACGTATCGTCGGGCACGCGAGTGAGAAAGCGCTCGGCCATCTCGAACAGCAGCAGGTCCGGCTTCACCGAGGCCACGTAGGCCCAGTCGATGCTCGACGACCAGACGAAGTGCACCTCGCGGAACGTCTCGGCCAGCAGGCCGGTGAGCATGATCGGCGCGAAATGGGCATAGGAATCGCCGAACAGGATCACCGTGCGCGGATCGGCGCCGGGCGTCTCGTTGCGATAGCGGACATGGGCGCCGACGTGGAGATCCCCCGCCCGGCCGGCATCCTCGTAAGCGGTGACGAGCGGTCCGGCATAGACGCGCTTGGCATCCCGATCGATCGCCGCGTGGCTCGCGGTCTCTTCCGGTGGGTTGGGCAGCTTCTCGCCGAGATCGCGAATCCGCGTCGTTTCGAAGCGAATACGCTCGCCGATATCGGCCGGCGGGACAGCCCCGCAGGCATGCAGCAGCACGCGGTAGGCCAGAAGACAGCCGTCGTAGTTCCAGTGGGTGTCGGTGCGATAATAGAGCGGCACCGGGCCATCCCGCCCGGCACGCATCGGCCCCAGGAGATCGACGAAAGCCGGGTTGTCGCGCAGGCGCCGGGCAAGGTCGCGGGCCGGTGACCGTCGCGGATCGAAATGCAGATCGTCGGTGCGGTCGTCATAGACCGAGAGCTTCTCCGGCACGAGGGTGTGGAGATAGCGGATCCCAAGCTCTCGTGCCTTGGCGGTGCGCGCCTCGACCAGCTTCGTCCAGGCTCGCAGGCGCCACCAGCGTCCGAGCGTGAGGCGATACTGCGTGAGAACACCGTTCGTGCCCCCGATCAGGAAGAGCCAGCCGTCCCGACCCACATGAACGATGTCCCGATGTTTGCGCCGCATCGCGGTTCTCTAGACCATTTTTTTCGGCCGGGTCGAATCGGAGCAGGACACGCGCGCGCGGTTCGGCTGGACCCGGCGTGGTCCCTGCGCCATGTGATCGGACGACCATGACAGACCACATCGCCACCGCCGACCCACTGATCCTCACGCTTGGGATGGATGCGGAGACGTTCGCGCATTTCGATGCGCTGCGCCGCCGCTACTTCCCGGAGACGCTCAACCGCATTCCGGCGCACGCGACCCTGTTCCATCACCTGCCCGGGCTCGACGAGGTCGGCATCATCGAGACGGTGGCGGCGTTGGCGCGGGTGGAGGCCGATGCCGAGGTCGCGGTGACGGGCCTGCGCTTCACCGGCCGGGGCGTCGCCTACGTGCTCGAATCGGACGCGCTTTCGGCCTTTCGCGCGCGGCTTGCGGGGCGCTTCGCGGACAGCCTCACGGCCCAGGATCGCCAGGGCTGGCGTCCGCACGTGACGGTGCAGAACAAGGTCGCTCCCGACGTCGCCCGCAGGCTCCATGCCGATCTGGAGCGGGATTTCGTTCCGTTCCGCTTCACCGCACCGGGGCTGGTGCTCTGGCGCTATCTTGGCGGCCCCTGGGAGCGCCGGGCCGCTTTCGCCTTCGGAGAGAACCGGTGATCACGCCATGAAGGCCTTGCCCTCCACCTATCGCAACAACGTCCTGGTTTCCCGCGCCAACGATCTAAGACTGCGGCTGCGGCTCAACGAAGTCGGCCCGGTCATCGCGCTGCTGGCGGTGAGCCTGCTCGGATACGGTTTCTTCGCGCTGGCCGACGAGGTGGGGGAGGGGTCCACCGCCGCCCTCGACCGCAAGATCCTGCTCGCCCTGCGCAATCCGGCCGACCTGTCCGACCCGATCGGGCCGCGCTGGCTCGAGGAGACGATGCGGGACATCACCGGGCTGGGGAGCGTCTTCACCATCGTGTTCGTGACGGTGGCGGCTGTGGCCTATCTCGCCATGACCGGGCGACGCCGGATCGCGGCCTTCGTGGTCGCGGCCATCGGCGGCGGCGAGATCGCCTCGACGATCCTCAAGCTGTTCTATCATCGTCCGAGGCCGGACCTCGTGCCGCATGGGATGGAGGTGTTCACCGCGAGCTTCCCGAGCGGCCACGCGATGATGTCGGCCATTGCCTATCTGACGCTGGCGGCTCTCGTCGCCCGGGTCGACCGGCAACGCGGCGTCAAGATCCTGGTGATGGTCGTCGGCGTCTCGATGACGCTGCTGGTGGGGATCAGTCGGATCTATCTCGGGGTCCATTGGCCGAGCGACGTGCTGGCCGGCTGGTGCGTCGGCGCGGCCTGGGCGGCCTTATGCTGGTTCGTCGCCCTGCAACTGCAGCGCCGGGGCGAGGTCGAGACGCCGAAGGCTTTTACGGAATCCTGACCGCGGCGATCCGCCGAGGTTTTAACCTTAACGAAAGGTTGCGATCCGCTGGCCGAAGCCTTTCGGCGCGAGTTGTGGTTACAATCAGATACAACTCGCGAGGGGCGGCCGCAGCATGCAACGAATGATCTTCGAGCGTCGCGATGCCACCCGTGAACGCAGCCTTCTCGGCGCGTCCATCTCGACCGCTCCGAATGCCTCGACCACCGAATGCCTGGTCCGCGACATCGGGCCGGGTGGTGCCCGCATCATGGTCAGCGACGCAGTGCCCCTGCCCGAGATGTTCGACCTCACCCTCCATGCACGCCGGGAGGTTCGGCGCTCCCGCCTGATCTGGCGCCGCAGTGATGCGGTGGGCGTCGCGTTCGTTCAGCCGCGCCCGGCCGCGGTTCCTGTTCCCCTCGAACTGATGCGTGAGCTGCGCGCCGCGCGGGCGGAGACCGCTGCCTTGCGCCTGCGACTGGCCGACCTTCAGGAAAAGAGTGATCGGCAGCGCGAGCCCGCGGGGACGCACCCCTGACGCCGGGTCGACCGGCGACCCCGCCCGGAACCCGTTCTCGCGGGCTGGCGTTCCCGACCGCCCCCATCCGACACGCATAGCGAGCTTCATGACCGACGATCGTCCCCTGTCCCGGCGAAATCTCCTGCAAGCAGGAGGCGCGACCCTGACAGGCGTTGCGCTCGCCGCCGGCACCCGCGCCGCCGGCGCGCAGGGTTCCGTTCCGGGGCCCGCCGTGCCGGCCGATACCGGGGCGGTCCAGGGCGGGCGGGTGATGTTCCCGAATTGGCGTGGCGCCGGAGACCGTGCGCCGCCGCCGCCCCCGGCGCCGATGCCGCCGGGCAAACGCGTGGGCTTCGCCATCGTCGGGCTCGGGCGCCTGAGCCTGGAAGAGATCCTGCCGGCGTTCGGTGAAGCCAAGAAGGCGCGCGTCGTCGCCCTCATGTCGGGCAGTCCCGACAAGGCCCACCTCGTCGCCGAGCAATACGGTATCGCCGCCGAGGCCGTGTACGGCTACGGCGATTGGGACAAGCTCGCGCAGAACCCGCAGGTCCAGGCGGTCTACATCGTGACCCCGAACGGCCTCCATCGGGAGAACGTTCTGGCGGCCGCAAAGGCCGGCAAGCACGTGCTGTGCGAGAAGCCGATGGCGAATTCCTCGGCCGAGGCCCGCGAGATGGTGGCCGTCTGTGCCGCCGCTGGCCTCAAACTGATGATCGCCTATCGCTGCCAGTACGAGCCCTACAACCGCGAGGTTGTGCGGCTGGCCCGCTCGGGCGAGTTCGGCAAGCCGCGCCTGATCCAGGCGTTCAATGGCCAGACCACGGGGCTCCCCCAGCAATGGCGCCTGAAGAAAGCGCTGTCGGGTGGCGGTGCCTTGCCGGATATCGGCCTGTACTGCCTCAACGGCGTACGCGCGCTGACCGGGGAGGAGCCGGTCCAGGTCCAGGCGCAGATCCACTCGCCGCAGGGCGATCCGAAATTCGCCGAGGTCGAGGAGACCGTGGCGTTCACCCTGCGGTTTCCCTCCGGCATCATCGCCCAATGCACCAGCAGCTATGGGGTACACGAGTCGCGCCGGCTCCAGCTCCACACCGAGCGGGCCGACATCGATCTTCAGAACGCTTTCGCCTATCGCGGCCAGCGCCTCGTGGTCTCGCATCCCGATGGGGCGGTGGAATCGCAGGATAGCCGCGTCCTCGGGGCCAAGAATCAGTTCGCCCTGGAGATCGACCACATGGCCCGCTGCATCCTGGAGAACCGCCGCCCGCGCACACCGGGCGAGGAGGGTCTGCAGGATCAGGTCCTGATGGAGGCGATCTACGAATCCGCCCGCACCGGCGCCCCGGTCACCGTCGGTCCGCCGGCCGGATCGGGCTCCGGCCTCGACGTCACGCGCGGACCCGAGCTCGACGAGGCCGGCTGATCCGAGACGTTGCGGTGCCGTCATGAGGCCGCGTTAGGGTGAAGCCCGTCGGGCAGGCCGTGCTCCGGCATGGCCCCGGCGGATCACGTGCAACCCTTGCGGCACTTCTTCGTATTCGGCCTTGCCGTCGCGCTCGGCATTGCCCCAGCCTGGGCACAGGGCTCGGCGGAGGAGGCAGCCCGCATCGCGGCCGAGGGAATCGCCATCGGTTCGCCGAGGGGTGCCGGCGGCGATCCGCAGACCTCGGTGGCCCAGTCCGTGACCTCGTCGCGGCCGTCGGCGAATCTCGATACCTCGATCCAGGATCAGCTCGGCCCGTACGGTGATCCGTTCGGATTCCGTGCCTTTCTGAAGACGCGCGGCATCGTCTACAGCCTGACCTATATCGGCGAGACCCTCGGCAACGTCACCGGCGGCACCCGGCGCGGGGCGATCTACGAAGGACTGCTCGATCTCGAGGTCGACGTGGATCTCGGGGCTCTGATCGGTTGGAGAGGGGCCGCCCTCCACACCAACCTGTTTCAGATCCACGGCACCGGTCTGTCGCGTGGGTACGTCGACAACCTCCTGACCATCAGCGGAATCGAGGCGCTGCCGTCGTCGCGGCTCTACGAACTCTGGTTCGAGCAGAAACTGTTCGACGACCAGTTCGGCATCAAGATCGGCCAATTGGCGGCGGATACCGAGTTCGCCGTCACCCAGACCGGCACGGTGTTCGTCAATTCGACCTTCGGCTGGCACAACAACATGGCGGTGGTGATCCCGAGCGGAGGCCCGATCTATCCCCTCGCTGTGCCGGGCGTGCGGGCGAAATACGTGCCCAACGCCAACCTCTCGCTCCAGGTCGGTGTGTTCGACGGCGATCCGGCCGGGGGCACCCGCCGCGACACCGATGCAGACCCGCAACGGCGCAACCGGCGCGGCACCAATTTCCGCACCGAC
The DNA here is from genome assembly GCF_010692745.1 of Methylobacterium sp. BTF04. Taxonomy (GTDB): domain Bacteria; phylum Pseudomonadota; class Alphaproteobacteria; order Rhizobiales; family Beijerinckiaceae; genus Methylobacterium. The sequence goes on along the minus strand of NZ_JAAHTB010000038.1, from coordinate 21,024 downwards.
GATCCCGCTCTGGTGATCGCGGAAGCGGCCTATGCCTACAACATCGAGAAGGGCAGTGCCGGCGAGGCCGGAACGGTGACGCTCGGCGGCTGGTACCATTTCGGACGCTTCGACAGCCTGCGCGTCGACGGGTCCGGCATCGCGCTCGCCGATCCTGCGAGCAGCGGCATCGCACGGCGCTTTCGCGGCCAGGGTGGCCTCTACGGCATCATCGACCAGACCATCTATCGCGAGCCCGATGACCCGAACGACGGTGCCAGCGTGTTCCTGCGCGTGTCCGGATCGCCCGCCGACCGCAGCCTGATCGACCTCTATCTCGACGCCGGCATCGCCTACAAGGGACTGCTCCCCGGCCGCTCCGACGACACCGTCGGCATCGCCTTCGCCCTGTCGCGCCTCTCGGGCGCGGCCCGCGGCTTCGATACCGACACGATCCTCGCCACCGGCAGTCCCGGTCCTCGGCGGAGTAGCGAAGCGGTGCTGGAGGCGACCTATCAGGCGGTGCTCGGCCCTGGCGTCACGGTGCAGCCGGACGTGCAATACGTCTTTCGTCCGAGCGGCGGCATCGCCAATCCACGCGACACCAACGGCGCGCGCATCCGCAATGCGGCGATCTTCGGCCTGCGGGCGACGATCCGCTACTGAAGGCCCAGTTCTGAAAAGGTGGCGGTCACTCGGCGGCGGGATTGTGGAGCGAGAGCAGCCGCGCCGTGCGCGAGCGGGCCGCCTTGCGCGAATCGCCGATCTCCGCTTTGCCGAGCAGGCTCCGACGCGCATCGTTGATCGCCGCATGGACCGCGTCGATCGCCAGGATGAGCGCGCTCACCGTGCGGTTGTCGATGTTGCGCTCGCGCGCATGCTGCACCACGTCGGCCACGAGGTCGTCGGTTTCCTGAACCAGGGTGTCGATATCCGCCATGGTGCGGGCGGCGCGCACCTCGCGCAGGATATCGAGCAGCCGGTCGAGCACCACGTCGATGCGCTCGCGGCGCTTGCGCGCGAGACGCTGACCGAGCCAGGCGATGCCCGAGCCCACGGTGCCGCCGAAGAACGCCAGCAGATAGACGTAATCCTCGTACCGTTCGAACAGCGTCTGCTGCTCGCGCTCGAAATAGTCCACCGCGCCGGGATGGTTCGGCAGGCGGGCGCTGGTGGCCGCCACCGTGCTGTCGAAGTCGGGCGCCTTCATCAGGTTGGCGATGGGGGCCTGCGGCGCCAGCTTCGAGCGCCACTCGAACAGATGCTGCGTCACCGAGGCGACGGTGTAGCGGCTGATGCTGCCGCGCGCCATCAGGCGGTAGGAGGCACCCACGGTCTTCACGTCCTCGTCCGGCCGCTTGGGGCGCCCGCCGAAGGTGCCGGCCGGGATCGTCACCGACTGGAGTTCGGGCATCCGCTGGATGATCGCCTCGCCGTCGGGCACGTCGACGAAGGTGATCTTCTTCTCGGCCGAGGCCATCTCGACGGCACGCACGGTGGAGATCGCCGATTTCGAGGCCGGAGCGGCGATGACCGCCACGGCATCGACGCGGCCTTCGGTGATCGCGTTCGTCACCTCGGACGGTTTCAGCGGGATGAGGGCGACGCGCCCAGGACCCAGCACTTTGTCGGGGCCAGCCTCGCCTGCAGTGTCTGCGGTGAAATCGTAGAAGGCCAGGAGGTTGGTGACGAATGGGATGTCGGCGCCATGCCGCTCCACCACGCCGAGACGCTTTCGCGACAGGTCCGGGAAGCTCTCGATACCGGCCGATTCCGGGGCCGTAATGAGCAGCGCCTCGTCATGCAGGATCGCCAACGTCAGGCCATTCTCCGGAAGCAGCACGTCGGGGCGTACCACCGCGATGTCGGCCTGGTTCTTCTGGAGCGCCTCGGCGCTGTCCCGTACGTCGTCGTAGGTCACGATCTTGAGGCGGACATCTTCGCGCCCGCGGGACAGGGCCTGCGCGTAGGTTTGGAGCAGAGTGGCCTCGGCGCCGTCGCGCGGGCCCACCGCCACGGTCAGCGTCGTCGGACGCGACAGGTAGACTACCCCGGCCGCGACCGCCGCAAACCCCAGGGCCAGCAGGACGAGGAGCCACTCGCGTCTCAGGAGGAATGCCGGCATGACATGCTCGAGCCCTCTTCCAAGATGTTCACCCTGTTCGAGGCATGCGCCCCAAACCTGTCCGGATCGTGAAGAACCGATGACCTCACGAAACGTTGCAAAATCGACTTTCGTCAAACCGACACCGCCGGTTACCGCATCCTACCTGGAACGCGCCGCGCTGCATTACCTCGAACGCTACAGCGCCTCCGTGGCGATGCTGCGGCGGACGCTCCAGCGCCGGGTGGAGAAGCGATGCCGCGCGCGGGGCGAAGAGCCGGGCGCTTTTTCCGAAATGATCGACGCCACCGTGGCGCGCGCGATCTCCGCCGGCCTCGTCGACGATGCCCGCTTTACCGCCGGCCGCGTCGCCGCTCTGCGCCGGCGCGGCACCTCTGCCCGTGCCCTCTCCGCCAAACTCTCCGCCAAGGGGGTCGCCCGCGACCTCGTCGAAGCGGCGATGGGGGCCGAGCAGGAGGCGGCCGGGGACGGCATCGACAGCGAGAACGCGGCGGCGCGCGCCTATGCCAAGCGCCGGCGCCTCGGCCCCTGGCGGCGTCCCGACCTGCGCGAGGCCCATCGCGACCGCGACCTCGCCGCCATGGCCCGCGCCGGGTTCGGCTACGCCTTGGCCCGCTCTATCTTGGAGGCCGAACCCGAGCCCGGCTTCGAGGCGTGAGGCTGCGACATCGCGTCGACGGACAACCGGGAGATTTCACGGGAAAAACTTGAACGAAACACGAACGCCAAGCATCTCCTTTCCATGGACGAAATGCTTGCCAAGAAGCTGCGCATCCTGGCCGATGCCGCGAAATACGATGCGTCGTGCTCGTCCTCTGGCGCGCCGAAGCGTGTCGCCGGCAAGGGCGAACTCGGTTCGACCACGGGAGCCGGCATCTGCCACGCCTACACCCCGGATGGCCGCTGCATCTCGCTGCTGAAGATCCTGCTGACGAATTACTGCCTGTTCGACTGCGCCTATTGCGTCAACCGCCGCTCCTCCAACGTGCAGCGGGCCGCGTTCACCGTCGAGGAGGTGGTGACCCTCACGGTGGAGTTCTACAAGCGCAACTACATCGAGGGCCTGTTCCTCTCGTCGGGCATCATTAAATCCCCCGACCACACCATGGAATTGCTGACGCGGGTCGCGAAATCCCTGCGGCGCGACCATGGATTTCGCGGCTACATCCACCTGAAATCGATTCCCGAAGCGAGTCCGTGGCTGGTGGAGGAGGCGGGGCTCTACGCCGACCGGCTCTCCATCAACGTCGAACTGCCCACTGAGGCGAGTCTGGAGCGGCTGGCACCCGAGAAGAACGGCGCCGTCATCCAGAACGCGATGCAGCAGATCGGCGCGCGCATCATCGAAGCGAAGGCCGAGAAGCGGCGGTTCTCCCCGGCCGGACAATCGACGCAGGTCATCGTCGGAGCGGATGCCACCACCGACGAGGCGCTGATCCGCAAATCCGCGCATCTCTACGGATCGTTCAACCTCAAGCGGGTCTATTACTCGGCCTTCAGCCCGATCCCCGACGGCTCGACCATCCTGCCGTTGAAGCCGCCGCCGCTCCAGCGCGAGCACCGGCTGTACCAGGGTGATTGGCTGCTGCGGTATTATGCCTTCACGCCCGACGACGTGGCGGATGCCACCGAGAACGGCATGTTCGCCCTCGACGTCGACCCGAAGCTCGCCTGGGCGCTGAAGCACCGCGACCGGTTTCCCATCGACGTGAACGTCGCCGACCGCGAGATGCTGCTGCGGGTGCCGGGCCTCGGGGCGCGGGCAGTGGACAAGATCGTGCGGGCGCGGCGCCATACCCGCCTGCGCCTCGACGATGTCGCGCGTCTCACCTCTGCGCTGAAGCGGGCGCGGCCGTTCCTGATCGCCGCCGATTATCACCCGAGCGGCGGGCTGACCGACCGGCTCGACCTTCGGGCGCGGCTGGCCGACCCGCCCAAACAGCTGTCGTTGTTTTAGGGTGGCGGAATTCTAGGATGGGACACGAAAGCGGATCGGTGCCTCTGCCGCCTGCGGCAAGCGCGGATACCGGCCAGCTTCATCCGACGTTTCTGGGCGAGGGCGCCGATCTCGCCGGTTTCCGGGCCGCCGCGCGCCGGCTGGCTGGGGATGGGGTTCCGCCGGAGCGCGTGATCTGGTCCATCGGCGAGGCGCCGGGCCTGTTCGGGACCGAGGCCGCAACCCGGGCAGAGAGTGCCCCGCCGCTCGCCCTGCCAAGGGGGGTAGCGGACCTGATCGGCATGGTGGTGCCCCACCGCGATCCGGAGCGTTACGCGCTGCTCTATGCGTTGATCTGGCGCATCCTGCGCGGAGAGCGCCGGCTCCTCGAGGTTTCGAGCGATCCGCTGGTCCACCGCCTGGAGCGGATGCGCAAGACCATTGCCCGCGACCTGCACAAGATGCACGCCTTCCTGCGCTTCCGACGCACGGAGGAATCCGGCGTCGAGCGGTTCGTGGCGTGGTTCGAGCCCGATCATCACATCCTGGCGGCGGCCGCCCCATTCTTCGTCGGCCGCTTCCGCTCACTGAACTGGACCATCCTCACCCCCGAAGCCTCGGCCCATTGGGACACGGCGCATCTCACCTTCGGGCCGCCGGGACGGCGCGAGGACGCGCCGTCGAGCGACGGGTTCGAGGCCGGCTGGCGCGATTACTACGAAAGCACCTTCAACCCGGCGCGCACCAACCTCACCGCCATGCGCGCCGAGATGCCGAAGAAGTACTGGCGCAACATGCCCGAAACCGCCGCGATCCCGGGTCTCGTCCGGGCGGCGGCAACACGGACCCAAACCATGATCGAGCGCGAGCCGCAAAAGCCTATCAAGCGCAATCCCGCCCGCGCGGTCGCCGCCATGGCCGACCAGGCGCCGGATTCGCTGGAGGCCCTGAACGCGATCATCAAGCGCTCCGAGCCTTTGGTGCCGGGCGCGACCCAGGCGGTCCTCGGCGAGGGATCGCCCGGCGCCACCATCGCCTTCGTCGGCGAGCAGCCCGGAGACCAGGAGGACCGGCAGGGTCGGCCCTTCGTCGGGCCGGCGGGGCAGCTGCTGTCCCGCGCACTGGAAGAAGCCGGAATCGTGCGGGCGGATTCCTACCTCACCAATGCGGTCAAGCATTTCAAGTTCGAGGAGCGCGGCAAGCGCCGTATCCACCAGAAGCCGACGGCCGGCGAAGTCAGCCATTACCGCTGGTGGCTCGAACGCGAGCTCGATTTCGTCGCCCCCAAGCTGGTGGTGGCACTCGGCGCCACGGCGGTGCTGGCCCTCACCGGCAAGGCGATTCCGATCACGCGGGCCCGCGGGCCGGCCTCGTTCGGCAAGGCCTATGACGGGTTCATCACGGTGCACCCGTCCTATCTGCTGCGCCTGCCCGATGAGGCGAAAGCGGACGCCTATGCGGCCTTCGTCGCCGATCTGAGGCGGGTCGGAGACTTGGCGCAGGCGCTGCGGGCCTGACGCAGACTACCCCTCGGGGACGTCTTCCTTGTGCCGTCGCAGCTCGGGCACGCCTTGCTCGATCTCCGGATCGACCGGGGCGGAGCGACTTTCCACGCGGGTGCTGTCGACGAAGATGCGGGCCTCGCCCTCCTTCAGGCCGAGGCTGCGTAGGGCGTAGAGGGTCATGCCGAAGGCGAGTTCACGCTCGGCCATGAGCACGAGGCCGACGCCCTTCTCCTCAAAATAACGGCGCTCGCCGTCGTTGTGGGTCCGCACCAGCGTATCGATGCCGGGATTGGCCTCCAGGGCCAGATCGACGAGGCGTCGCGTCGTATGCGGCTCCGGGGTCGCGATCACGATGATCCGGGCCGCCTCGATGTCGGCGGCGTGCAGGATGCCCGGCGCGGTGGCATCGCCGAACACCGCCTCGACGCCCTCCTGGCGCAGATCGAGCACCCGGCGGCGGTCGCGGTCGACCACGATGTAGGGCAGGTCCCAGGCGGCGAAGGCCTTGCCGATGGTGCTGCCGACGCGGCCGTGGCCGACGATCACGGCATGGCCGCGCTTCGGCGGCGCCTCCGCCGAGACCGGCAGGTCCGCCGTACCGCGCCGCTCGAACCGGGCAGCGAGCGCGGGGCGCGCCGCCACCATGCGCCCGACCCAGTCGGTGAGGGCGAAGAACAGCGGGTTGAGGGTGATCGACAGGATCGCGCCGCCGAGGATCAGGTCGCGCCCCTCGGTGGGTAGGAGCTTCAGCGATAGCCCCAGGCTGACGAGGATGAAGGAGAACTCGCCGATCTGCGCCAGGCTCGCCGCGATGGTGAGGGCGGTGCCGAGCGGATGCTTGAAGGCCAGCACGATCGCCACTGCAGCCAGCGATTTGCCGACCAGGATGATGCCGAGAACTGCCAGTACGGAGAGCGGCTCGCGGAGAAGAATGCCGGGGTCGAACAGCATGCCGACGGAAACGAAGAACAGGACCGCGAAGGCATCCTGCAGCGGCAGGGAATCGGCCGCCGCCTGATGGCTGAGGTCGGATTCGGCCAGCACCATGCCGGCGAAGAAAGCGCCGAGCGCGAAGGAGACTCCGAACAGCTCCGCCGAACCGAAGGCGATGCCGAGGGCCAGCGCCAGGACGGCGAGGGTGAAGAGTTCGCGCGAGCCGGTGCGCGCCGCCTGATCGAGCAGCCACGGCACGAAGCGCCGGCCGCCTACCAGCATCACCGCTGCGAACACCGCCACCTTGGCGAGCGTCAGCGCGAGGGTGAGCCAGAGATTGCCGTCGCCGGCGTGATGCGCCGCGCCCGCGCCCTCACCACCGAGAGAGGGGGCCAGGGCTGGAAGCAGCACCAGCGCCAGTACCATCGCCAGATCCTCGACGATGAGCCACCCCACCGCGATCCGGCCCTTGTCGCTGTCGAGGAGCTGGCGCTCTTCGAGGGCGCGCAGCAGCACCACCGTGCTCGCCACCGAGAGCGCGAGGCCGAAGACGAGGCCCGCGCCGAGACTCCAGCCCCAGGCCAGGGCGAGGGCACCCCCCATGGCGGTGGCGGCCACGATCTGCACGATGGCGCCGGGCAGGGCGATGGCGCGCACCGCCATCAGGTCCTTGATCGAGAAGTGCAGGCCGACGCCGAACATCAGCAGGATCACGCCGATCTCGGCGAGTTGGCTGGCAAGTTCACTGTTGCCGACGAAGCCCGGCGTGTAGGGGCCGACGAGGACGCCGGCCAACAGGTAGCCGACCAGCGGCGGCAGCCGCAGGCGCTGCGCCAGCATTCCGCAGACGAAGGCGAGCACGAGGCCCAGAGCAATGATGGCGATCAGCTCGGTCGCATGCGGCACGGGTCGCTCGTCTCCTGATCGCGGTCCTGTGGGCCGTGCCGTCTGCGATGAGCGAGGGCAAGGGCGGCGGCGGCCTCCGGCCTGCTTATCGCGCGAAAATCCGTACGCTTGTCCACCGCTGGTGCCGGGGCGCACGATGCCACCCCGTCGCGGCACCGTGGCTTGCCCAATGCGGTCAAGTGACAGCCGCATGACGCCAGACCGCTATTCGGCGCGTACCATGAAACAACCGCTGCCGCGCACCGTTGTCGGCAGGTACGGCATCGCCTCTGCCGCCTTCAAAAACTTTCGAAGACTTGCGGGGTGCGCGCGCGTTTTCAAGGAATACGCGCGATGACGGTACAGGATGACGCGAAGAGAAGATCTGCTGCGGCCGGAGGCAGTCAGTCCGCGATCTGGACCTTTGCGCTGGCCACCGCGCTCGTCGGCCTCGTCGTTCTGCCGCGCCGGAGCGGCGAAAGCAGTTCGGCGATTCCCCAGGACCCGACGCGAAAACCCTCGCCGTCGCATGCCGGAGAGGATGCGCGGCAGGTGGCCCGCACGCAGCCCGAACGCGGTCGGGGTGCCACCACGCCATCGGAGATTCCGGCCAAGGGCTGGAAGGATATCGGTCTGCGCGTGTTCCACGATGTCTCCGAGAACAACATCGTCTCCGTGGCCGCAGGCGTCACGTTCTATGTGCTGCTGGCGATCTTCCCGGCGGTGGCGGCCCTGGTCTCGTGCTACGGGCTGGTGGCGGACGTCGCCACCATCAACCAGAATCTCCAGAGCCTGCAGGGGGTGCTGCCCTCCGGCGCATTGGAGATCGTCGGCGATCAGGTGAAGCGCATCGCCGCCAAGGGCGACACCACGCTGGGGCTCACCTTCTTCACCGGCATCCTGCTCTCGGTGTGGAGCGCCAATGGCGGGATGAAGGCGGTCTTCTCGGCGCTGAACATCGTCTACGAGGAGCGCGAGAGCCGTAATTTCTTCTGGCTCAACCTGCGCTCGCTCGGCTTTACCGCCGGGGCGCTACTCTTCGTGGTGCTGGCGCTCGTCGCCATCGTCGTGGTGCCGGCGGTGATCAATATCATCGGGCTCAGCGCGCAGGCTTCGTACATCGCCCTGCTGCGCTGGCCGGTGCTGCTCCTCGCCGTACTCGCCGGGCTCGCGCTGCTCTATCGCTATGGCCCGAGCCGCGATGCGCCGCGCTGGCGCTGGGTGACCTGGGGGAGCGTCATCGCGGGGGTGCTGTGGCTCGCCACCTCGCTCGGCTTCTCCTGGTACGTCTCGAATTTCGGCAAGTACAACGAGACCTACGGCTCGCTCGGCGCGGTGATCGGTTTCATGACCTGGATCTGGATTTCGACCACGATCGTGCTCATCGGCGCGGAAATCAACGCCGAGATGGAGCACCAGACCGAAACCGACACAACCATCGGGCCGGACAAGCCCCTGGGTGGGCGCGATGCGCGGATGGCGGACACGGTGGGGGCGGCGAGCTGATCGGCCTTCAGCGCCGCGCCGTTTTCGCGTAACGTCGACGCATGGACAGCAGTGCCGCCATCGCGATTCTTCGCACCCATCGAGATCCGCTGGAGCGGCGCGGCGTCCTGCATGCTGCCGTGTTCGGCTCTGTCGCCCGGGGTGAAGCGCATGCGGCGGGCGACCTCGACGTCAGGATCGACATCGATGAGACGACGATCCGCGATGTCTACGACTATGTCGGCGTCATCGGCTTCATTACCGACCTCTTTCCCGTTGCGGTGGATATGGCGGAGCGCGCGATGATGAAACCGCATGTCCGCCCTGGAACCGAACGCGACGCAATCCATGCTTTCTGAGCGTGGTCGTCGTGCGCTCATCGGCATCATCGCGACCGTCGAAGCCGCTCAGGACTTCGTCGCCGACCGGAGCGTCGACACGTTCTCTGGTCGTCTGAAGACGTAAGCTGCGGATCGCCGACGAATGACCCAGCCCGATTTACAATGCCCTCCCTCTTTCTCCGCGATCTGATTGCCCGATGACCGAATCCGCTGCCAAAAACCCCGTCGGCCCCGGCGACCAGATCATCCTCGTGGATGGGTCGTCCTTCATTTTCCGGGCGTACTTTCAGTCGATCAACCAGGATCAGAAGTACAACACCCGGCCGTCCGATGGCCTTCCCACCGGCGCCGTACGGCTGTTCTGCACCAAGATCGCGCAGTTCGTGCAAGAGGGGGCTGCCGGGGTGATGCCGACGCATCTCGCCATCGTCTTCGACAAGTCCGAGGGCTCGTTCCGCAAGGAGCTCTACCCCGAATACAAGGGCCATAGGCCGGACGCCCCCGACGACCTCAAGCGCCAGATGCCGTTGATGCGCGACGCGGTGCGCGCTTTCGGCCTTGAGCCGATCGAACTGGAGCGCTTCGAGGCCGACGACCTCATCGCCACCTATTCGCGTCAGGCGGAAAGCCGGGGGGCGGGCGTCATCATCGTTTCCTCCGACAAGGACCTGATGCAGCTGGTCGGCCCGCTGGTGCGGTTCTACGATTTCGAATCCGGCGTGAAGGGCAAGCCCGGCCACCGCCCCGAGCGCAACCTCGACCGTGATGCGATCATCGCCAAGTGGGAAGGGCTGATGCCCGAACAGATCGGCGACGCGCTGGCGCTCATCGGCGACACCTCCGACAACGTACCCGGCGTGCCCGGCATCGGCCTGAAGACCGCCGCCGCCCTCATCAAGGAATACGGCAGCCTGGACGCGCTGCTGGAGCGCGCGGGGGAAATCAAGCAGCCCAAGCGCCGGGAGACCCTGCTCGCCAGCATCGATCAGGCCCGGCTCTCGCGAAAGCTGGTGGCGCTGGTGGAGGATGTGCCGCTGCCGGTGGCCCTCGACGATCTGCGTCTGCCCAAGCCCGATCCGCAAAAGCTCGTTGGCTTCCTCAAGGCGATGGAATTCAACTCGCTGACCAAACGCATCGCACAGATGCTGCATGTCGACCCCGAGGCGGTGAAGCCCGATCCGGCGTTGCTGGCCCATGCCGCCTCGGCGGAGGACGCGCCGTTCGACTCCGCCACCTCATCCGAGGTCGGCGACGTCGATCCGTTCGCCGGTCTCGATCTTCCGGATGCACCGGCCAAAGCCCGGGGCTCGTCCGAGGCGACACCCTCGGCCCTCGTCGCGGCGCGCGCGGCCGAATCCATGAAGCCGTTCGACACCGCGGCCTACGAGACGATCGCGACGCTGGAGCAACTCGACGCCTGGATCGCGGAGGCCACCGAGGCCGGAATCGTCGCCGTCGACACCGAGACCGACGCACTCGACGCCAACAATGCCGGGCTCGTTGGCGTCTCGCTCTGCGTGGCGCCGGGGCGGGCGGCCTACATCCCGCTCGCCCACGTCGCGCCGGTGGAAGCGTCGGGGGCGGCCGACCTGTTCGGCGATGCCAAGGCCGCGACGGGCGAATTCCTGAGGGCCGCCGGCCAGATCGACCTGAAACAGGCGCTCACCCGGTTGAAGCCGCTCTTGGAAGATTCCGGCGTGCTCAAGGTCGGGCAGAACCTGAAATACGATTGGCTCGTGCTGTCGCGCTACGGCATCCGCATCGCACCGCTCGACGACACCATGCTGATCTCCTACGTGCTCGACGCCGGCAAGGGTGGACACGGCATGGACGAGTTGGCCCGCCGCCACCTCGGCCATCAGCCGATCACGTTCTCCGATGTGACCGGCACCGGAAAGGCGAAGATCAGCTTCGACCGGGTGGCGCTCGACAAGGCCACCGCCTACGCGGCCGAGGATGCCGACGTCACTTTGCGGCTGTGGCGGATGATGAAGCCGCGCCTCGTCGCCGAGAAGCGGGTCACGGTCTACGAAACGCTGGAGCGCCCGCTGGTGCCGGTAATCGCCCGGATGGAATCGCACGGCATCCGCGTCGACCGGAACATGCTGAGCCGTCTCTCGGGCGACTTCTCGCAAATTCTCGTGCGGCTCGAAGAAGAGATCCAGGAGGATGCCGGCGAACGGTTCCAGGTCTCGTCGCCCAAGCAGATCGGCGACATCCTGTTCGGCAAGATGGGCCTGCCCGGCGCCAAGAAGACCCCATCGGGCCAATGGGCCACCCCCGCGACGCTGCTCGAGGAACTCGCCCAGGCCGGGCATGAACTGCCTAAGAAGATTCTGGAATGGCGCCAGCTCGCCAAGCTGAAATCCACCTACACGGATTCGCTGCAGGTCCATGCCGACCGCGAGACCGACCGGGTCCATACCTCGTTCTCCCTCGCCGCCACCACCACCGGCCGGCTGTCCTCGTCCGATCCGAACCTGCAGAACATCCCGATCCGCACGGAGGAAGGCCGCCGCATCCGCCGTGCCTTCGTGGCGGCGGAGGGCAACCGGCTGATCTCGGCCGATTACAGCCAGATCGAATTGCGGCTGCTCGCCCACATCGCCGACATCCCGCAGCTGCGCCAGGCGTTCGCGGACGGCATCGACATTCACGCGGCCACCGCCAGCGCGATGTTCGGCGTGCCCCTGTCCGAGATGACCCCGGATCTCCGGCGCCGGGCCAAGACCATCAATTTCGGCATCATCTACGGGATCTCGGCCTTCGGGCTGGCCGATCGCCTCGGCATCGGCCGCGAAGAGGCCTCGGCCTTCATCAAGCAGTATTTCGAGCGCTTCCCCGGCATCCGCGCCTATATCGACGACACCAAGCGCCTGTGCCGCGATCTCGGCTACGTCACGACCCTGTTCGGCCGGGTCTGCCACTATCCGCAGATTCGCTCCAACAACCCCAACGAGCGCGCCTCGGTGGAGCGTCAGGCCATCAACGCCCCGATCCAGGGCTCGGCCGCCGACATCATCCGCCGGGCGATGACCCGGATGGAGGACGCGCTGAAAGCCGAGCATCTGAACGTCAGGATGCTGCTGCAGGTGCACGACGAACTGGTGTTCGAGGCGCCCGAGGACGAGGTCGAACGGGCGCTGCCGGTGATCTCGCGGATCATGGTCGAGGCGCCGGCTCCCGCGCTGACCCTGCGGGTGCCGCTGGTGGTGGAGGCGCGGGCGGCGTTGAATTGGGAGGAGGCGCATTGACGGGCGCTGCCTCTCCATGCGTCCGGCGGGCCGCCATATTGCTGCCCGAACGCGGATATCCCGACAGCCTCGACAACGCTGTCGCCTGACCCCGAACCTTCGCCCCGTCCGGGCATTGAACGGCATGTCGGCGAACGAGAACACGCTTTTGATGCAACCGAACACAAAACCCGGCCGCTGGCGTAAGGCCGCCCGCCGGGCGCTCGGCCTGCTCGCACGCCCGGTGCGGCGGGCGCAGGGCAAGGGTGGGGTCGTGGTCGAGACCTACCGGGGTTACGGCTCGCGCGACGAGGTCTTCCTGATCGGCCGCGTGTTCCGGCAATCCCGCGTCGCGACGGCGGCGGATAACGATAGCCTGGCCGCGCAGATGCGTGACATCCGCCGGCGCATCACCCGCCGGGCGGTGGCGGGCGCCGTGGTGGCGGCCCGATTCGGGGCCTGTGAGGAGCGCGTGACCACGGATCGCGACGGCTATTTCCGGGTGCACCTGCGTCCCGAGTTGCCGGCTCCGGTCGAGGCGGCGTGGCACACGATGGATCTTCACCTCGAAGGGCCTGAGCCGGTCCGGGCCCGCGGAGAGATCTTCATTCCGTCGTCGGCGTGCCGGCGGGTGATCGTCAGCGACATCGACGACACGGTCATGCGCACTGGCGTCGCCAACACGTTCAAGATGCTGTGGCGTCTCTTCGTCGAGGATGCGGAGGGCCGCGTCGCCTTTCCGGGCGTCGCCGCGCTATACCGCGCGCTTCATGCCGGGCCGAGCGGCAATGAGGAGAACCCGATGCTCTACGTGTCGCGGGCGCCGTGGGGCATCTACGACATGCTCAGCGCGTTCTTTGCCCTGCACCGCATCCCGGTCGGGCCGGTGCTGTTCCTGCGGGAATGGGGCCTGTCCTGGACTAGCCCGCTGCCGCGCAAGGCCGTGGACCACAAGCGCGAGGTGATCGGTCGGATGCTGGCGCTCTACCACGATCTGCCCTTCGTGCTGATCGGCGACAGCGGGCAGCATGACCCGGAAGTGTATGGCCGGATCGTCGCCGAGCATCCCGGCCGGGTTGCGGCGATCTACATCCGCAACGTCTCGCACAGTGAGAGCCGGGTCGGTGAGATCGAGGCTCTGGCCCATCGGGCGGCGGCGGCCGGTTGCACTCTGGTGCTGGTCGCCGACAGCCTGGCCATGGCCGACCATGCCGCCGATCTCGGCCTGATCGGCCGCGATGCCGTGGAGGCGGTCGCTCAAGAGAAGGGCGGGGAGGGGACCGGGAGACGCGTCAAGCGCCGGCTCGGGCGGGCCACGCCGCGCGGGCTCAAGGATGTGCTCGGGGGGAGGCCGGGAGAGGCACCTCCGAGCGTCGTCGTGGAGCCGGACGAGCGCCTGTGAGGTTTGCGGGGGAACGGTGCCGGGCGCGCCCGAACCCGATGCCGGCCGCGGACGCGCATATGCTCAAGCTGAACTCCTGGGCGCGTTGCTCGTTGACTGGATCATGAAAGGCAACGAAAGCACAGGTATGACGCAGTCCGCCGATGCCAATGCCGCCGAGTCTGTGAAAGTCACCTTCCGGGGGCGTGGTCTCGCCATGATGCGCGGACGGAAGGTCGAGTTGCTGGTCTGCCCGATGTGTTCGCAGCGTACGGTCGGCAAGGTTGCCCAAAAGGGCATGTGCAACTGGTGCGCCTATGAGCCGTCCTGCGGCGACGCCGAGCCGATACTCGGCGCGTGATACGACACGCTCAGGCCGCACTCTGAGACGACTTGCGTGGCGGGTCCGCCCAGCGCGCGATCATCTCCGGTACCATCGCTGCAGGAGCGGGCTTCGAGAAGTAGTACCCCTGGCCCTCGTCGCAGCCTTCGAGGCGTAGCTTTTCGAACTGAACCTCGGTCTCAATGCCTTCGCCGGTGGTGCGCATTCCGAGGCTGAGGCCAAGGCCGATGACCGCGCGGACGATCAGACCCGAATCCGACTTGACCGTGATGTCGCGCACGAAGGACTGGTCGATCTTGATCTTGTCGAACGGGAAGCTGCGCAGGTAGCTCAGCGACGAATAGCCGGTGCCGAAATCGTCCATGGCGATCCGTACGCCGAGCCGCTTCATCGCGTGGAGGGTGGCGAGTGTCGCGACGTTGTCCTTCAGGAGTACGGATTCGGTGATCTCGAGCTCGAGGCGCGCCGGCGGCAATCGGCTCTCGGCCAAGGCGTCGCGCACCGAGCCGACGACGATTTCGTCACGGAACTGCACCGCCGAGACATTGACCGCGACTTTGATCCCGTCCGGCCAGCGCATCGCCTCGGCGCAGGCGGTCTTGAGGCACCACGCCCCCAGCGGCACGATCAGGCCGATTTCCTCGGCCACCGCGATAAATTCGCCGGGCGGCACGAGCCCGCGCTTGGGGTGGCGCCAGCGCACCAGGGCTTCGAAGCCACCGACGCGCCGGGCCCGGAAGTCGTAGATCGGCTGGTAATGCAGCTCGAACTCGTTGTTGGCCAGGGCCTCGCGCAGGTCGACTTCGAGAACACGGCGGGCCTGCAATTGCACGTCCATATCCGCTTCGAAGAAACGCCAGATCCCGCGCCCGTCCGCTTTCGCGCGATACAGGGCCACGTCGGCATTCTTGAGAAGCTTGTCGCAGAGGATCCCGTCGCCGGGCGCGAAGCAGATGCCGATGCTGACGCCGACGGCGACGTCGTGCCCGTCGAGGTCGTAAGGCTCGCTGACGATCTCGATGATGCGGCGCGCGAGAATGGCGGCCTGCTCGGGACTGTCGACATCGACGAGAATGACGGCGAATTCGTCGCCACCCAGACGGGCCACGGTGTCGATCTCGCGGACGCAGGCCCGCAGGCGGTCGGCCACCGCGCGTAACAGATCGTCGCCCACCGGGTGCCCGAGGGTGTCGTTGACCTCCTTGAACCGGTCGAGGTCGAGGCAGAGCACGGCGAAGGGCGTACCCCGTCCGAGATGAGCCAGGGCCTCCTCGATGCGTTCGCCGAACATCGCACGGTTGGGCAGGCCCGTAAGTACGTCGTGCCGGGCCATGAAGGCGATGCGCGCATCGGCCTGACGCCGCTCGGTGACATCCTCGTAGGTCGCCACCAGACCGCCACCGGCCACGGGTTTGTGCGAGACGGCGATGACGCGTCCGTTGCTGAGGTGCTGGAAACCGTTGCTCGCGCCGGCGTCGCGCTCCGGCATCTGATGTTCGTGCGCCAGGGTGCCGAGGGAGGCCACGGCGCGGTAGGACATGCCGAGGGGCAGCGCGTCCGGAGATAGCTCGAAGATCTCGCAGTAGCGCCGGTTCACTACGGTGAGACGCCCGGCGCCGTCGAACAGGCAGAGGCCCTGGGACATGTTGTCGAGGGCGGTGTCGAGGCGCAGGTTGGTGGATTCGAGGTCGGCTTTCTGCTCCTTGAGAACCGTAATGTCGCTGCACACGGCGATGAAGCCGCCGCTTTGCGTGCGGCTGCGGCTGATCCGCAGCCAGCGTCCGTCGTCGAGGCGCTGCTCGCTCCGATCGGCGTCGGGCCGCACGAGCGCCTGCGCGAGGCAGCCCGCATCGGGGGCAGTGAGCGAGGCGCCGCGGGTGCGCGTGCCGGATTGCAGGCCGAGATAGTCGTCGGCCTGGCTGTTGGTCAGCGTGATGCGCCCTTCGGCATCGACGACGACGATTCCCTCGCGGGAGGTCTCGAGGGCGTCGGCGAGCTGGGCCTCGGCCGTCACCCTCTGGGCGACTTCCTGCTCCATCGCGTCGCGGATATTGTCGCGCATCACGCCCATGGAGGCGAGGAGGGCGCCGACCTCGTCGGCACTTCCGGGCGGGATGTTGCCGCTGAGATCGCCCGCCGCAATCTGGGAGGCGACCTTCGACGCTTCCGCGAGCGGCGTCATGATGCGCCGGGCCAGGTAGAACGCCACGGTGGCGAGCAGCAGGACCGCGAGGAGCGTGCCCAGCAGGTTGATCCGGGTTTCGCGGGCAACGACTTCGCGGGCCTGCTGGCGATAGATGAAGCCGTCACCGGCCGTGTAGTTGATGAACAGTTCGAAATTCTCTTCCGCCGCGGCTGCGGCACCGTCGAGTTCCGCCCAGGCGAGGTCCTGTACGCTGCGTTCCGACAGACGCCGCCGGGTCGCCGTCCATTCGGCGACGGCCTTCTCGGCGGCGCGGGCGGCACGGGTCGCCCGCTGCGACTGGGCGCGCTCCACGGCGATCTCGAGATCTTCCGACAGGGCGTGCTGCAGCGTCGCCAGACGCTCGTCGAGTTGTGCCTGGAGGAGGGGATCGGCGGTCATCCAGCGCCGCGCATCCGTCGCCCGCATGGCGGCGAAATCGGTCGCCGCGGCGCGCGCGTAGTTGATCGACATCAGCGAGCGGTCGAAGGTTTGGCTCACGAGTTCGTCGGCACGGCGGATGCTCGAGGCCGCGGACAGGCCGAGCGTCGCCGTGATCGCGCTCATGATGAGGAACGCCACCAGGATGCGGCCGCGGATGGTCCCAAGCCGTGCCTTCGCCATCTCGATCGGACGGCGCCATGCCGAAACCGCGGCGGATGGCGGTCTTTCGTTAAACTTCATCCACGGTGTCCCGCTCGGCATCGCAGGGACCATCGCACGAGAGATATTAATTCGATCTTGAGGTCTCCGAAGTTAGGAACGGTCTTGCCGGCAACTTCTACCGGTCGCGACTTTCAATTCCTATCGAGCAGCCGGTCGAACAAGCCTGTATCGGCTGTGCGGATCGATCGGGGCCTCATCATCATCTTGGGATCGCCCGTCCGATGCGAAGCCTGTCACATCTCGGCGTAGCCACTGCCCTGGCGGCCGTCGGTGTCGCCGCCCTGTCGATCGCGGCCTTCGCTGCGCAAACGTATCGTGTGTCGCAGAAGGGGCGCGCGTTTCAGCCCGGGTCTCTCGTGATCCGACGCGGGGAGACCGTGGAGATCGTCAACGACGACGGCGACCTGCTCCACCATGCCTATGTCGACGCGCCGGGTTTCACCTTCGATTCCGGCGACCAGGAGCCGGGCGAGAAGACGCAGATCCTGTTCTCCGTGCCGGGGACTTTCGCTGTCCTCTGTGGCATCCACCCGAAGATGAAGCTCGCGGTGCGGGTCGAGGATCGCTGAGATCCCATCGCGCTCCGCAGCGGGTTGTCGACGCCTTTCAGAGGACGTTCGCGCCGAGCATGAGCGCGTGCGCCCCATAGTACAATCCGATGAACCCGGCGAGCGCCGCTCCGTAGCCGACGGGTGTCAGGACGAAGTGGCGTAGGCGAAACCGGACCGCGGCATCGTCGGCGGCGATCGCCACCATGGCGACGATGATCGGCGCATGGCCAATCGCATCGACCTTGCCGAACTCGAAGATCGCCGAGACGAAGGTGGCGGCCAGCAGGATCGCCGCGATGCGTCTGACCAGCGGCGTGCAGAGGAGCGCGAAGGCGAGGGCGAACTCGACGGCACCGGCGGCCTTCATGAAGTACTCGCCGCTGAAGCCGAGCGTCATGGCCGGATGTTCGATGAAGAGCGGAAACGACCATTGCGGATAGGCCCACTTTTCCACCGAGGCCCACATCAGGGTGATCGCGGCGGAATAGCGAACGATATCGAGCGGCCGGATGCCGAAAGCGGTGCGCTGGAGGCCGGTCAGCGCGCAATACGCGGCGATGCCGAGGAAGATCGGATAGTCCGCCAGGTGGAAGGCGCCGTATTCGGCGACCGCGGTGCCGAACAGGACCACGATCCCGAGTGCAGACAGCGGCATGGTCGGGCGCCACAGGAAGCCTGTGGCGATGGCGAGCTGGAACCAGGGTAGCGCGGCGTTGGCCGTCTTCAGTTCCGGCGTGAGAATGATGCCACCGAGCGTCCAGAGGGCGACGAAGAATGCGCCGCAGACGGCGCGGAACATCAGTTCGGTGTTGGCCCGCGCCCACTCGGTGGACCGGTCGAGTGCCCGCAGCAGGGCCGCGCCGATCATCGTGCTCTCCAGCAATCCCCCGACCACGAGTGCGAGAAGCGAAAGGCCCGCGAGCTTTTCGAAATCCGCGCACAGGACGTCGGCGAGCCCGCGCGGTGCTCCGAGGATGTCGTAGGCGCAGAACCACTTCACATGGGCTGAAGCACTGGAGGTGCCGAATGCGCTCAGGCAAGCAGCGACAGTCCAAGCCGCCCGACTCGGCAGCCAGTTGTGAGCATGACGCATGACACGATGCCTTGCCGAATACCGTCAGGGGCGAGAGTGTCTCGGCCACCTGATGAAAACTACTAAGGTTCGCGGCGATACGGAAGTAAGTTGTTAACAAAGATTTCCAAGTGGTTAACACGGATGACGCCAGCGCGGCGCCCGGCGCGCAACGGCATCCCATCAAAGCGTCCCGATGGTGCTAACGTTTCGTACAGGCTGCGAGAAGGTTGCTCGACGGTACGCTTGAGTTTGGTAACCGGTGGAGGTCTACGAACCTGAGGTCACCGGTACCGAGGGAGACGCTGCCATGATCGCCACTTTGAGCCTGTCGAGCCTGTTCCTTGGCGGAACCCTGTCCTACGTCTCGACGCGGCCGGATGCGGCGGTGGAGACCTGTGAACTCTGGGGAGGCCGTTTCTTGCTGGCTGGTCTGGCTCTCATCGGCGCCGGAATGCCGCTGTTCCGCTAAGCGGCGCCACGCCCCGACATCATCCTCGGCGCCGAGGCGTCTACTGCCACGTAGCTTTCGAACGGAGACTCATGGCACGTCCCCCGGGGATCGGCGGAGGCGAGAGTCGGGCGCGACCGATGACCAAGCCAGGAAACAGGAACCGGCTTGGTTCTAGCGTAACGGAAGCGCGGTCGGCGTCGTTTCGCTGTTCAAGGTCTCGAGGAAGGCGATGAGGTTGGCCTTCTCGGTCTCGCTCAGGTTGAGCGGGCGGATCGCCGGAGACCGGCTCGGGCGGTCGATCCCACCGCGATCGTAGAGGTCGATGACCGCACGCAAGGTCGCGATCGACCCATCATGCATGTACGGCGCTCGGGTAGTGACATCGCGCAGGGTCGGGGTCTTGAAAGCGTAGCGAAGCTTGACCGAGGTCGGGAAATAGCTCCCACGCCCGGTATCCGCACCGGTCGCCACACCGATGTCGTGGAACGAGCCATCGGTGAAGGCCCAGCCCGAATGGCAGCCGATGCAACCCCCCTTGCCGCTGAATACGCGCAGACCCGCCTTGGCGGAGGCGCCGATCGCCGTATCATCGCCGGCGAGCCAACGATCGAACGGTGCCGCCCCCGAGACGATGGAGCGTTCGTAGGTGGCGAGTGCCCGCTCGATGTTCTGGCGCGTGATGGCATTTTCGCCGTAGGCCGTGGTGAAATCGCGAACATAGCTGGGGTCCGCGCGCAGACGCGCGATGAGGACCGCTTCCGGCAGGTTCATGACGCCGGAAGAGACGATTGGCGTGAAGGAGACGGATTCGAGGTCGGGAAACTTTCCGTCCCAGCCGAGCGGCCCGAGACCTGCGACGTTCAGAAGTGTCGGCGTCCGCTGCTTCATCGCAATGCCGCTCTCACCGATGCCGCGCGGCCGCCCCTCGGTCCACGCCGTCGCGGGGTTGTGGCAGCTGGCGCACGCCATCGTCTGTTCACCCGACAGAATCGGATCGAAGAAAAGCCTGGCGCCCAGATCCGATGCCTGAGGTGAGTAGGGGTTGTCTTCCGGGAAGGGATTCTCGTCGACGCGACGGAACGCCTCGCGCAAACGCGCGGCTTCGACGCCAGTCAGACCTGGCTCTTGTGGTGCCGAATGGACGGTGCCGGCCACCACCGCAGCGATAGCAATCAGCGCCGCGCCGACAAGCGCACTGCCGACCTTCCTCGTCATCATGTTCTCCTGCAACGCCCAGGGCTAGGAGCAAATGATGAAAGAAACCTCTCCTCGGCAGAGCGAATGCGAATAGGTCTAGATTTCCGTGTGCGTCAAATATGCAACAAGGTTGCCTATCCGACGCCTGGACGCGGTGCGGTTTCCGCGGGACCGAGGACACGTCGATCGGTTGTTGTTCTTGCTGCCTGAAGCCGCGTCTCCACCGAAATAGCTTCTCGTATGAAGATTTCGTGCAAAATCGATTTGTTTTAATAATCGATGGATTTCGTGATTATGGAAATAACCGGACGATATACCGATCGATTGACAGTAAAATTACGCCATAATGAAGTAGAATGATAAATAAGACCTGCAAAAATTCAATCGAAAATTCAGCCTGGACAACGTGATCGGCGGTAGTGCGGTGCGCGGGGTGCCCAATCAGAACGGTAGCTTGATTTAGCACGTTGAGTGACTGAACGACGCCACCCAAAAGAGCGTCGGTCACCGTTCAACAAAATCAATCGTACCGTCGGCTCCGAATCAATTAGCGCCGATCTTCAGGTTGTTTGAGAGCTTGGTAAAAGTCCAAAAAATCATCAGCATTGCTAGATCGCAACTATATAACTGGCGTAATAAGTGAAATATAATATATTGTCGCAGTTTAGTCGTTGTTGAAGAATCGCCGGAAGGCATGCTATCCTGACCATCTATCAGTTTCTATGTTTTCCAGAGCGGGGGCAGCGGGAGGAGACC
>NZ_JAAHTB010000037.1 GCF_010692745.1 Methylobacterium sp. BTF04 | reverse complement strand
ACCTGCTCGAAATCCACGACGAGGTCGCGGCCAAGAACTACCACCGGGCGATCAAGAGCGGGAAACGCCTGATCGAATACGAGGCCATATCTTAGGCAGGACCACAGCGTTGGCGGCCTCCACCGCCAGGGGCGCGCGCGACAAGTCGGACGATCATCGCAACATCCGGCTGGCTTCGGCCCTCCATGTGCGCTCACAAAAAAGCTGCCCGGACGCGGTCCGGGCAGCTCTGCCGTGTTGCGGTGTCTGAGACCTACTTCGGCATCAGGACGGTATCGACCACGTGGATCACGCCGTTCGACTGCATCACGTCGGCGATGGTGACGGTGGACATGCCGCCCTTGGCATCGACGAGCTCGATCTTGCCGCCCTTCTCCTCGGCGGTCAGGCTACCGCCCTCGACCGTCTTCAGCATGGCCTTGCCACCGCCGGCCTTGATCGCCTTCTGGAGATCGGCCGCCGTCATGGTGCCGGCCACCACGTGGTAGGTGAGGATCTTGGTCAGCGTGGCCTTGTTCTCGGGCTTCACCAGTGTGTCGACCGTGCCGGCCGGAAGCTTGGCGAAGGCGGCGTTCGTGGGAGCGAACACCGTGAACGGACCCTTGCCGGAGAGCGTGTCGACCAAGCCGGCCGCCTTGACTGCGGCGACGAGGGTGGTGTGGTCCTTCGAGTTGACCGCGTTCTCAACGATGGTCTTCGACGGGTACATCGGCGCACCGCCGACCATCACCGTCTTCTCTTCCGCCGCCTGGGCCGCCGTGCCGAACGCGCCGATGCCGGTGAGGGCCATGGCGACGGTGAGGCTTGCGACCTTGAACATGCGTGTCATGCGTAACTCCGAGTCTTCGGCCCCGTCAGGCGGGGTCATCAGTCGTTACGATCCACGGACGGAATAAGTTTCAGGTCGACCGACTTGGACCGGTCGACGGGTTCGTTAGACGCGCCGGCAGACGGCCATGAGTGGCACGCAACGCCGTCTGGTCGTCTCATCACGTCCCTTGGAGGGACGCCTTCACTTTCGCGGGGGTGAAGGGCACCGAGCGCGCCCGCGCACCGGTGGCGTCGAAGATCGCGTTGGAGATCGCGGCCGGCACGATCGCCGCAGAGGGCTCACCGGAGCCCCACGGCTTGTCCGAGGGGTGGTCGATGAGATCGATGATCACCTCCGGCACGTCCGGGAACGTCAGGATCGGGTAACTGGCCCAATCGAGGCTCGTCACTGCGCTCCGGTTGAAGGTGACCTCCTCCATCAGCACGCGGCTCACCGTCTGAATGACGTTGCCGTCGATCTGGTTTCGCACGCCGTCCGGGTTGATGATCTGCCCGCAATCCTGGACGATGAAGAACCTCGGTACCCGGACGGCACCGGTTTTCCGGTTCACCTCGACCTCGGCGATACCTGCCACATAGGTCCGGTAGAGTTCATAGCGCACATAGGAAAGCCCGCGCCCCCGGAGGATATCGCCCTCGCGGGCGGAGGGGTCCCGGTGGGCGGGAGACGGACGCGTCTCCCATTTCGCGAGCTCGGCAGCACGCTTCAGCACCGCGATGCCGCGCGGGTCCTGGAGCGCCTTCAAGCGATAGGCGAGCGGATCGGCCCCCGCCGCTGCGGCGCATTCGTCCAAAAACGCTTCGTTCGCATAGGTGTTCTGCATCCGTCCCGGTGTGCGGATCCATGACGGCCGGAGCGGTGTGTCGGCCAGACGGTGGCAGACCGTGCGAATATTCGGGAAGGCGTAGGGCAAGGCCGAGTTCTGGATGATGTTGCCCGGCGACAGCGTCGTTTCATGAGGCAATTCGGCCAGGGTCGCCGCCACGAGCGGAACGTTACCCGCGGCGCCGTCCGGCAGGAGGAACTGCGAGTGCCAAGTAAGCACATTGCCATCCTGGTCGAGCCCCGCCCTCACATCGATCAAGGTCGGCGGTCCCTTCGGGTCCCAGCCATGCTCGTCGGCGCGCGACCATTGAACCCGGACGGGGCGTCCGACAGCCCGCGCGACGAGTACGGCATCGCCCGCGGCATCCTCGTGACCGTTTCGCCCGTAGCAGCCCGACCCTTCGAGGTAGATGCAGCGTACGGCTTCGGGCGCCATGCCGGTCATCGCCGCGAGTTGCTTGCGCAGCGCATGCGTCATCTGCGAAGCGCTCCAGCAGGTCAGCTGGCCGTCTTTGATCTCCGCGACCGCGCAGGACGGGCCGATCGAGCCATGCGTATGAATGGCGAAGTCGTAGCTCGCCGACAGGGTCTTGGCCGCATTCGGGAAAGCAGCCGGAGCGTCGCCGACGTTGCTCGTGACATCGTCCTTCGTCACCTTGGTCGCGCGGACGTGATCCCAGAGATGCTCCTGCTCGGGCAAGCCCTCCCAGGATGACCACTGTGCCTTGAGGGCGCCTGCCGCCTTGATCGCCGCCCATTCGCGCTCGGCCACGACGGCGAGAAAGTTGCCCTCGCGAACCACCTTGATCAGACCCGGGATACCGGCGACCGAGTCGGCGTCGACACTCTCCAGGTTCGCGCCGATCGCGGGCGGGCGCACGACTCGCGCATGCACCATGCCGGGGACGCGGAAGTCCTGCATGTAGGTGAAGCGCCCCGTCATTTTATCGGGAATGTCGAGGCGGGCCACGGATCTGCCGACGAGTTTAAACAGGGCCGGGTCCTTGGTGGGGACCTCTTTATCGACCTTCATCTCGAAGTGGCCGCCCTGAATGAGATCGGCATAGCTCACGCTCGGTCCACCGGCCGTCGAACGAATGGTGCCGTTTTCTGCGACGAGGGACTGTGAGGCGACTCCAAGGCGTTCGGCCGCGAGACTGATGAGGCGCGCGCGCGCCGTTGCCGCCGCTTGGCGGATCTCGACGCCGCCCTTCTGGATCGAGAGGCTGCCGTAAGTCGGCCCCTGGTCGGGCGTCAGTGCCGTGTCACCCTGAATAATGGTGACGCGGTCGAGCGGCAGGTCGAGTTCCTCAGCCGCCATCTGCGCCAGTGCAGTCTTGACCCCGGTGCCGAGGTCGACCTTTCCGGAGAAGATCGTCACGCGGCCATCCGCGTCGAGCGCGAGGAAGCTGTCGACTTGATCGAGAGCAACGGACTTGCTGCCCGTTGCCTTCGGGTTCGGCGCGCCACCCTGAGCGGCAAGCGTGTCGCCGAGGCTGAAGCCGATGAGGAGGGCGCCGCTTCCGGTCAGGAGCGTCCGACGCGACAGGGCCGTCTGGGTCATCAAGGACATTTCGGCCACCCTCTCACAGCGTCTCGGAGGCGCGCTTGACGGCGCGCACGATGCGAAGATGCGTTCCGCACCGACACAGATTGGCCGCCAGCGCCTGCCGGATATCGTCCTCGCTCGGTCGCTTGTTCGTCGAGAGCAATGCGGCCGACTGCATGATCATGCCATTGATGCAGTAACCGCACTGCGCAGCCTGCTCATCGATGAACGCCTGCTGCACCGGATGCGGCGCCTCCGGGGAACCCAGGCCCTCCAGGGTGACGATTTTCTGAGACGGCTTGAGGCTCGAGATCGGCGTGACGCAAGAGCGTATGGCCTGGCCGTCGACGTGAATGGTACAGGCCCCACACTGGCCGAGGCCACAGCCGAAGCGCGGCCCGCGCAAGCCGAGATCGTCGCGCAGCACGTAGAGAAGCGGGGTTTCCGGATCGTCGAGAGACGCTGTGATGCCCTGGCCGTTCACGTTCAGAGATACGGTGTGCGCCACGCTGCGCCTCCTCGCCTGGAACCATTCTTATCTGGTGCGATATACCTCAATCGACACCATGACAACGTGACGTCATGGACCTATATTTCTCACGTCTATCCGATGTCTGGCGCGATACAGGTGCGTTCGGTCGGCTTGCTCGGCCGGGAGACGCCCATGTCGACCTGTTCGGGGCGGCGCATCGGTCGCGCCTGCGACCAGCGCGCCAGCCGATCCTCGACCCGCAGGCGGATGGGCCGACCCCGACCCCAACCTTTAAGCCGAACTGACCGAAGGCGGTCCCTGCGACGCCGGGTCCCGGAGCCTTCGCAAGTGTCGGCAGGATTCCGCGAAGGCCATGAACTCGCGAAGGCCATGAATCCGCGAAGGCAAAGCCCTTGGTCGTCGACGAGCGACGACACGCGAACCGGGCAAATTCGAGATTCGGGTGCGACATCGCAACGAGGCTGTACCTCTTGCCAGCGGACCGTTTCGGCTGGCTTGTCCGCCGCCTGAGACCGACGCGTCCAAGGTCATGGTACGGCGCTCGGAGGACGGACAGCTTTTGCGACGGTGCCGCTTAGCCCCGGCCCGCCGTCTCGCCCTTCCGGTCGGCAACGGGCCGT
Organism: Methylobacterium sp. BTF04; assembly: GCF_010692745.1. Taxonomy (GTDB): domain Bacteria; phylum Pseudomonadota; class Alphaproteobacteria; order Rhizobiales; family Beijerinckiaceae; genus Methylobacterium. Next base: position 38,245 of record NZ_JAAHTB010000037.1, on the reverse strand, counting down.
AGGGAGGATCCGGTGGGAGACTTGCCGTGCCTCTGTCGCCCGATCGATCCGATGAGCGAGGAAGATCATGTGCCGGCTCGTAGCTTGACTGGTCGAATGCCCGCCGCCGTCGTGCAGCACCATCGTCATGGGCAGCCCCCAGGTCCGCCGCGCCACGTCGCTTGCAACCGGATACTGCGTCGTTTGCGGACGATCACCGTGGCCGTGCCGCTCCTCTTCGTTGGCGGCTGCGACGTGTTTAAACTCGGCGTCGCAAACCATGCGGGGCCCGTCGCCGAAAGCCAATGGCACCTTCTCGTTATCGTCGGGATCGTGCTGTTCTTCGTCGCTGCGCCGGTGTTGGTCCTGACCCCGATCATCGCCTGGCACTATCGGCTGGGTAAGAAGGGCAACGTCTATAAGCCGAAGTGGAACTTTTCCTGGCCGCTCGAAGGTCTGATCTGGATTCCGCCCACCGGGATCGTCATCGGGCTCGGCTTCGTGCTGTGGACCTACACCCAGGCGCTCGATCCCTATCGTCCGATCGCGTCGGCGCAGCCCGCCCTCGAGGTTCAGGCGGTCGGGCTCGATTGGAAATGGCTCTTCATCTACCCCGATCAGACGGTCGCCGTGGTGAACCAGATGGCGATTCCCGTCGGTCGCCCGGTCCATATCAGCCTGACGAGCGGCACGGTGATGCAGTCGCTGCTGATCCCCCAACTCGCCGGTCAGATCTACGCGATGGCCGGCATGACGACCCAGCTCAATCTCGCGGCCAGCCGGCCCGGAACCTTCCGCGGTGAGAACACCCAGTTCAACGGCGACGGTTTCCAGAACCAGAAGTTCGACGTGCTGGCCCTGTCGCCCGCCGACTTCGACGCATGGCTCGCGAGCGTGCGGGCTTCGGCCCGGCCGCTGGACCCGGCGGCGATCGACCGGCTGCTGCAGAAATCCGTTCCGCCCGAGCCGATCCTCTTTTCGTCCGTCCCGCCGGATCTGTTCCAGACCTTCATCGCCCGCGCCCAGGAACCGTCCCGATGACCGAGCCCCTGTGGAGTGCCGTGTTCGGCCGCTTCGGCTGGCTTGACCTCCCGGTCGTGCGCGCCTGGGAGAATCCGAGCGTCAACGAGATCATCGGTGCCGGTGCCGCCGCCCTCGTCATCCTCGGTGCGGTTGCGCTGGTCGTCCTGATCACGTGGCTCGGCCGCTGGGGCTATCTGTGGCGCGAATGGTTCACCAGCCTCGACCACAAGAAGATCGGCATCATGTACGTGGTGATCGCGTTCGTGATGCTGTCGCGCGCCCTCGTCGAGGCCGTCCTCATGCGGATGCAGCAGGCCGCCGCGATCAATGCGCCCGGCTTCGTCGAGCCCGATCACTTCGCGCAGCTCTTCAGCACGCATGGCAGCATCATGATCTTCTTCATGGCGATGCCGTTTCTCACCGGCGCGATCAACTACGTGATGCCCCTCCAGATCGGCAGCCGCGACGTGGCGTTTCCGCTCCTCAACTCCATCAGCCTGTGGCTGACCGGAGGCGCTGCCGGTCTGATGATGGTGTCGCTCGTCATCGGCCGGTTCTCGACCGGCGGGTGGACCGGGTATCCGCCCTATACCGAATTGGCCTTCAGCCCCGATGTCGGCCCCGATTACTGGATCTGGGCGGTGACGCTGGGCTCGATCGCCACGACCCTGTCCGGTCTCAATTTCGCGGTGACGATCTACAAGATGCGCTGTCCCGGCATGGACCTGATGCGCATGCCGCTCTTCGTCTGGACGTCGCTATGCACGGCGATCCTGATGATCTTTGCGATGCCGCCGCTCACTGTCGCGACCGCGCTCCTCGCCCTCGATCGCTACCTGGGGTTTCACTTCTTTACGAACGACCTCGGCGGCAACATGATGAACTACGCCAACCTGTTCTGGCTGTTCGGTCATCCCGAGGTCTACATCCTGATCCTGCCGGCCTTCGGAGTCTATTCCGAGGTGGTGTCGACGTTCTCCTCAAAAGAACTCTACGGCTACACCTCGCTCGTCATCGCCACGATGGCGATCGCGGTGCTGTCCTTCACGGTCTGGGTGCACCACTTCTTCACCATGGGCCAGAGCGCCAACATCAACGCGGTGTTCGGCATCGCGACGATGACCATCGGGCTGCCCACGGGGGTGAAGATCTACGACTGGATCTGGACGATGTTCCGCGGCGAAGTCCGCTTCACCGTGTCGATGCTCTACTCGCTCGCCTTCATGATGACGTTCGTGCTCGGCGGCCTCACCGGCATCATCCTGGCCTTTCCGCCGCTCGATTACCTCGTCCACAACACGCTGTTCCTGGTCGCACACTTCCACAACATGCTGATCCCGGGCCTGCTCTACGGCATGCTCGCCGGATATCATTATTGGTTCCCCAAGGCGTTCGGGTTCCGCCTCGACGAGAAATGGGGGCGGATCGCGTTCGGCTGCTGGGTGGTGGGCTTCTACCTCGCCTTCATGCCGCTCTACGTCCTGGGTGCGGGTGGGATGGCGCGGCGGACGCAGGCGGTGTTCGAGCCCGCTTTCCGGCCCTGGCTCTACATCGCCGGCGTCGGCGCCCTGGTTCTGCTCAGCGCCCTCGTATCGCTCCTCGTCCAGCTCTGGGTCAGCATCCGTGATCGGGCGGAGAACCGGGTGTTCGCGGGTGACCCGTGGGATGCGGGCGGGCTCGAATGGGCGATCTCGGCACCGCCGCCCGAATACAACTTCGCCGTCATCCCCACCGTCACCGCGCGCGATCCGTTCTATGTTGAGAAGGCCGGGGGTAATGCCTACGCACCGCCCGCGAGCTACGCGGACATCGAAGTGCCGAGGAACAGCATGACCGGCCCGGCTCACGGCATCCTGGGCGCGATGACCGCCTTCGCGCTTGTCTGGCATATGTGGTGGCTCGCCATCCTCGGCACGCTCGCCATCGTCGGCACGGTCATCGCCCGCAGCTTCGTGCGGGACCTCCACCGCATCGTCACCGCCGCCGAGGTCGAGCGCATCGACGGGCAGTGGCGCCGCGCAATTCGCGACGCAAGACCGATCGGGCGCATGATCGAGATGACGCCAGCCAATCAGGGCCTCGCCGAGGTGCGCGCATGAGCCGGAGCGAAGGCGCGCATCCCGGCCTCAATCTCGGACACACCGACGCGGTCACGCATGAACAGGCCGAAACGGGCTTGTTCGGCTTCTGGGTCTTCCTCATGAGCGACGCGGTGATCTTCGCGCTGCTGTTCGCAACATATGGCGTTATGTTGCACGCTACCGTCAACGGACCGACGCCTGCGAGCGAGTACCAGATCGGCCCGGCTTTGGCCGAGACGCTGATTCTGCTCACCAGCAGTTTCACCTTCGGCATGGCGTCGGTGGCGATGAAGCACGGTGCCCCCCGCCTGCAGCTGCTCGGCTGGATGGGCGTAACGCTTCTCCTCGGCCTCGCCTTCCTTGTCCTGGAAGGCAACGACTTTGCGACGATGTTCGGCCATGCGGCCTACCCGACGCGCAGCGGGTTCCTCTCGTCCTTCTTCGCGTTAGTCCCGCTGCATGGCCTGCACTTGCTCGCCGGCTGCCTCTGGCTGGTCGTCATGATGGTCCAGATCGTCACGTTCGGGCTCGACAGCCGAGTGAAGATCAACATCATGCGTCTTGGTCTCTTCTGGCATTTCCTCGACGTGGTCTGGATCGCGATCTTCTCCGTCGTCTACTTGCAGGGGTTGATCCGATGAGTGGCGCACATCCCGATCGGGCGCGCGAAATCCAATCCTATACGATCGGATATCTCATCGCCCTGCTTCTGACCGGCGCGGCTTTCGGTGCGGTCTATTGGCAGAGCGCCTCAGCGACGGTCACCCTTGCCATCGTGCTCGGCCTCGCCCTGATCCAGATGGTCGTCCACTTCCGCTTCTTCCTTCACATTACCCTCGGAAAATCATCGCGCGCCGACCTCCAGTTGATCCTGTTCTCGACGCTGATCATCGTCTTGATGGTGATCGGAACGTTGGTCATCCTGTTGAATCTGCACCATCGCATGATGTGAGGCGGCGTCCTGAAACCGGTTCTGGGGAGGCCAGGCAATCCAACGGTGCTATCGAAACTGCGCCTGACGCGATCCAGAACGCGATGGCCCGTGTGATCGCCCTGCGGCGGCAGTGGGAAGGTTCAGTGCGGATGGCGCAGGTGAATTCGGATTGTCTCGCGACCCCGGCCGAAGGACGGGACCTGCAGGAGATAGTCCAAGCCGTCCTCTGGGCGTGCGGAGCGTGAAGGGGCACGCCTTTGCCAGACGCGCATCATCGGCCACTCGCAGGCGCAAGTCAGTGATGATGCGAAGCTGCCGAGACAAGGGCGCTGCGTGCGTCTGCTCCTGAGGACGAGGTCCGCCGAATTCGACGCATACGCCTCCCTATTTCGCCGGGATAGGCTTGCCATCGCCGGGGCGACCCTTCGGCCCTGGAGCGCTTCCCGAGACGGCCGTCTTCGTCGCCCATTCGGGATTGGACCGCGGTCCGCCCGGGGTATCGGTCGCGCCGGTCAGCTGCCCTGGCACGACATCCGTCACGCGTTTCCAGGTCTGCGTGGCGCACAGCACGGCCAGCAGGCAGCCCCGCACCGAGAGCTCGGTCGGTGTCTCGCTCCAGATGGTCACATCGTAGGACTTGCCGTTGTCGCCGTTATAGATCTTGCCCTCGTGCCGGCCGTCCTCGCTCGGCTTCAGCCCGAGGATCAACTGGTGGCCGAGCAGGGCGCGCGTCTGCTTGCCCGGATCGGGATTGTAGCGGTCGACCTTCGGCTTGCCCGTCTCGTCCAATGGCTTGCTGCCCCAGACGACGTAGCCGCAGAGATGCGCGTTCCTCGGCCCGCAGGGCTCGGTACGGACACGGGCACGGCCGTCCTCGGTCAGCCACGTCCCGGCGGCATCGGCCGCCTTGGCGGGACCTGATCGCACGCAGGAAAACGCTGCTAACCCGACCAGTACTGCCGTCGCGACGCGGACGATGATGGGTGTCATCGGGACTCCTGATTTGAAAGATGGACTGGGGTTTCTACACCGGCCGAGCCAGTGCATCGTCCCGAAAAGTAGGCACCACTCTTCGGAAAAAATATTATAGAACAGTATGTTAGGATATCAGGTCGGTTGCCCTGTCCGATCCGATATCCTAGTGGACGCGTTCCGTCATCGGATGCGCCATCGATGAGTCCGTGGCCTCGTCGCGGGCGCCGACGAAGCGTCCGAACAGGTGCCCGATCAGGGTGCCGAGGCTGTCCATCAACAGGAACACGGCGGGCACGAAGACCAGCGAGAGCAGGGTCGAGACGATCAGTCCGCTGATGACCGCCACCGCCATCGGTGCGCGGAACTCGCCACCGACCCCGAGCGCCATCGCCGAGGGAACCATACCGGCGGCCATGGCGAGCGTGGTCATCACGATGGGCCGGGCGCGTTTGCGGCCGGCATCGACGATGGCGGTCACCCGGTCGACGCCCCGCGCCATCTCCTCGACCGCGAAGTCGACCAGCATGATCGCGTTCTTCGTGACGAGGCCCATCAGCATCAGGATGCCGATCACCACCGGCATCGAGATCGGCATGTTGAAGACGAGCAGACCGAGGATGGCGCCGCCGATGGAGAGCGGCAGCGAGAACAGGATCGTCAACGGCTGGAGGAAGTTGCCGAACAGCAGCACCAGCACCGCGTAGACCATCATGATTCCGGCGCCCATGGCCATGAGAAAGCCGGAGAAGACCTCGCCCATGATCTCGGCGTCGCCGGTCTGTCGGATCGTCACGCCCGGCGGCAAGTTCTTCGCCGTCGGCGTGGCGAGCGCCTGGGCGATCAGGGATCCGAGGGCGTCCGAACCGTCCATGTTGGCCTCTACCGCCACGCGAACCACACGGTCGTAGCGGTCGATGGCGCCCGGGCCCTGGTCGAGCTCGATGTCGGCCACGGCGGCGAGCGGCACCGCGGCGCCGTTCCGGGCCGTGACCTTGAGGTTCTCCAGCCGCGAAACCGCACCACGGGCGCTTTCGGGCAACTGCACCCGGATCGGGATCTGCCGGTCGGCGGCGTTGAACTTGGCGAGGTTCAAGCCGATATCGCCGATGGTCCCGACCCGGACGGTCTCGGCGATGGCGTCGGTGGAGACGCCGAGATCGGCCGCCGAGCCTTTTTTGGGACGGATGCGGACCTCGGTCCGATTGAGCGGCGCGGTCGACATCACCGCCACGAGATGCGGGATCGCCGCCATGTCGCGCTGGAGCCGAGCCGCCACCTCGGCGACGATCTCGGCGTCGGGGCCGCCGACCACGAGGGCGAGATCGCGCTGGCCGTTGTCGCGCAGCGACCATGAGCGGATATCCGGCTCGTCGGCGAGCAGTGCCGCGATCTCGGTCTCGACCTGGGCCTGCTTCTTGGAACGCCGGTTCTTCGGGGTCAGGTTGACGGTGAGCGTGGCGAGCCGCGTCTCCTTCTTGCCGCCGACCTGACGACCGCCATCGGCGAAGACCGAGACGACCTCCGGGAGCGCCCGGATGCGTGCGACGACCCGGTCGGACACCGCGATGGTGTCGGCGAGCCTGGCGCCCGGGGCGAGCTCCACCATGAACAGGGTGCGGGCGTTGTCCTGCTTGGGGACGAAGCCCGAAGGCAGTAGGACAGTGGAGGCGAGCGACCCCGCGAACAGGCCGAGCCCGACGAACAGGGTGATCACCCGGTGGCGCACCGACCAGCCGACGAGCCGGCCGTAGGCCCGCATCACCGGGCCTTCCGTCTCCTCGGCAGGGCCATGGTCGCGCAGGAAGTAGGCGGCGAGCATCGGAGTGATCAGACGCGCCACCAGGAGCGACATGAACACCGAGACCGCGATGGTGAGCCCGAACTGAATGAAGTAGCGCCCGGCGATGCCCGGCATGAACGAGACCGGCGCGAACACCGCGATCAGGGTCGCGGTGATGGCGATGACCGCGAGCCCGATCTCGTCGGCCCCGTCGATGGCCGCGCGGTAGGGCGATTTCCCGAGCCGCATGTGGCGGACGATATTCTCGATCTCGACGATGGCGTCGTCGACGAGGATGCCGGTGACCAGCGTGATCGCCAGGAGGCTGATGCCGTTCAGGGTGAAGCCAAGCGCGTCCATGGCCCAGAAGGTCGGAAAGACCGAGAGCGGCAGGGCGATGGCGGCGATCAGCGTCGCACGCCAGTCCCGCAGGAACAGGAACACCACCAAGACGGCGAGCAGGGCGCCCTCGACCAGGGTGTGCATGGCCGAGTCGTAGGAGCCGATCGTGGCCGAGACCGAGGAGTCAATCTTATCGAAATGGACGTCGGGATAGGTCTCCCGGAACTCGGCGATCTTCTTGTCGACGCCGGCTGCGACCTCGGCGTCGCTGGCGCCGCTACCCCGCGATACCGCGAAGGCGACCACCGGATTGCCGTTGAAGCGGGCGAAGGTGCGCGGCTCCTCGATGGCGTCCTGCACGGTTGCAAGGTCATCGAGGCGCACCTTGCGGCCGCCGGGCAGGACGATGGATGTGTCTTTAAGATCGCGCACTGTGCGGGAGGCCGCGAGGGTCCGGATCGACTGTTCGCGTCCGCCGACTTCACCGCGTCCGCCAGCCATGTCGGCGGAGGTCAGGCGCAACTGCCGGTTCACGTCCGCCGCGGTGATCCCGAGGGCCAGCAGGCGGTCGGGCCGGAGAACGACGCGCATCTCGCGGGCGACACCGCCGACGCGCTCGACGCCGCCGACACCCTTCACGCCCTGGAGGGTCCTGGCGACCTTGTCCTCGACGAACCACGACAGCTCGGACGGCATCATCGCGGGTGCGGTGACGCCGTAGACGAGGATCGGCAGCCCGGCGATCTCGACACGGCTGATCACCGGCTCGTCGATGGTGCGCGGCAGGTTGATGCGGATCTTCGAAACCGCGTCCTTCACGTCGTTGACGGCACGGTCGGTGTTCACCTCCAGGCGGAACTCCACCGTTGTGACCGACGAGCCCTCGGTGATGGACGAAGTGATGTGCTTGACGCCGCGCACGCCGGCAATCGAGTCCTCGACCCATTTCGTCACCTGGGTCTGGAGCTCGGACGGAGCGGCGCCCGATTGCGTGATCGCCACCGAGACGATGGGCACGTCGATGTTGGGCATCCGCGTCACCGCCAGGCCGCGGAAGCTGACGAGGCCGAGCACGATCAGCACGAGGAACAGGACCAGCGGCCCGATCGGGTTACGGATCGCATAAGCCGAGACATTCAGGCGCATCGGGGCAACCCAATCGAACAGGGCATCATGGGATCGGACGAACGCGGCGGGGAACGCGGCGGTTAAGGCACACTGGCGTCGGCGGCCTCGCGCGGCGATGCGATGCCGGCCATGGCCGGCTCCTGTGCGGCCTGAACGACGGGGCGGACGCGGTCGCCGTCGCGCAGGAAGCTGCCCGCTCGGGCCACGACCCGTTCTCCGGCCTCGAGGCCCTGGCGGATCTCGATGTCGTCGTCGTCACCGAGTCCGGTACGGACCTCACGGGCCTCCACGGTATCGCCCGTGACCACCAGCACGCTGCTGCGCTTCGGGCCGCCGTAAAGCACCGCAGCCTGCGGGATGGTCACACCGCGGGTGCGGTCGAGCTCGATCCCGCCCCTGGCGAAGCTCCCGACGCGTAGGCGTGGATCCGCATCGAGCCGCACCCGGACCTTGCCGAGCCGCGTCGCCTTGTCGACCTCGGGGTAGACGGCGCGCACGCTTCCGGCGACGCGGACGCCGCCGCCGAGATCGATCCAGGCGGGCCGCCCCTCATGAAGCAGAGGAAGCTTGGTCTCGATGACCTCGCCCTCGAGTTCGATCTCGCCGCGGGCGATGAGGCGGAACATGGGTTCCGCTGACGCCGAGGCCGCCGAGCCGACGCGGGCCGTCCGGCGGTTGACGATTCCCGCCTCGGGAGCGCGTATTTCCGTGCGGGCGAGGCGCAGGTCCATCTCGTTGCGCACGGCGCGGGCTTCGGCGAGATCGGCCTTGGCGACGAGCAGGCCACTGCGTGCGAAGGACAGCTTGCTCTCCGCCTGTCGCAGGGTCGACGTCCGGCCTTCCATGATGACGGCTGTGCCGTTTCCGCTCTGCATGAGCTGCTTTGCCCGGTCGTAGGACAGGCGCGCCTCCATCTCGGCGGCTTCGGCCTGCTCGATGGTGCTCTGCGCCTGCGGGACCGCCGCCGTGGCCTTGTCGACGAGGGCGTTCTGCTGGGCGATCTGTCTGTCGATGAGGTCCCGCGACAGCCGGGCGAGCACCTGCCCGCGCTCGACCCGCATGCCCTCTTCGACGAGGACTTCGGTGACCCGGTAGCCTTCGATCTCCGGCGTCACCAGGATTTCGTCACGGGGGACCAGCGTCCCGGTGACGATGACCGTCTCCACGACCTCGCGCCGCACCGCCTCGACCACGCTGACAACGGGGAGCAGCGGTGCTCTTAACGGAGCGGGTGCGCTTTCGGCCCACGCCGCGGTCCCGGTCATGCCGAGTCCGAAGGCCAGGATGAGAGGACGAAAGATCTTGAGGCTCCGGGTCATCGGTCGAGCTCCCCATCGCGGCTCGAAGAAGCCGGCAGGCGGCCCGCCAATCCCGCGTCGATCAGGCTGCAGAGTCGCGCGACCGCGCGTGCCGGGTCGTAGGCAGTCTGCAGGGCCCGATCGACGATGAGGCCCTTCATCAGGGGGCGGACGGTCTCGTACAGCGCTGTGGGATCGCAGTCCGGCGATGTGGCAAGGGTCTGGAACATCGCGATGAACCAGGCGCGTGTTTCCGTCTCCGATTCTTCGGTCATGGCCGCGATGGCTGGGTTCCGGGTCGCCTCTGACCAGATCTCCAAGCGCAGCACGGCGGTGTCGCGCGCCATGGCGACGAAGTAGCGGGAGAAGACGCCGAGAACCGCCGCGCGCCGGTCGCCGTCCTGTTCCAGACGCAGGACGAGTTGCGCGCCCCGCTCCCGCTCCCGCTTCGCGAGGCCGAGGACCAAAGCCTCCTTCGATCGGAAGTAGTGGTAGAAATTGCCCGCCGTCATTCCGGCTTCACGCGACAGATCCTGCATCGTCGTCCGGTGGAAGCCGTTGCGGACGAAGCAGGCCTCGGCGGCGTCGAGGATCTGTTCGCGACGGGCAGTCTGGCCGCTTCTGGCGTCGATGACGGTGCTGGCGACCGCACTCATGACGCAGCTCCGGCAACGGCCCCGTGAGGAGCGATGCGGCTCTGATCCTTCCGGGGCTGGACGGAACTGCAGGAAGCCGGCGGCAGGTCGAGACCGGCGCAGGATCGGGCCTGCCAACTGTCCGGGCCTGCTCCCGTCCATCCGATGAGCGCCATCCAGCTCAAGGCGATGACGCCCGCAAGTGCCAAGCTCGATGGCGTGCACAATGACCAGACGCATGTCGCGACCTTGACGGCCAACGGACGATCAATAGCCGTGCCGTCGACAGGGTCGGCCCAACGGTCTTGTGGTGACATGCCCATCGCGAACTCCTGCGTGTCCGTTTGATCTATCGAACGTTCATTCAAATGTCAATGAACGTTCGTTCATTCGATGGTTTCCCTTGTGGGATGCGAGCCGTAATTCAGGCTCGGCACGGGTTCGACGTGGTGTTTTCCGAAATCGCCTTGGCGGGGATGGACGGCGTCGATATGGCTCGCGAGCTTCGCCACCGTTATGCGGACCCGTCAGCGTCGCGTCGGCCTTGGGCTTCAATCCCTGTGTTCGGAGCGATGTGATGGCCGAGCAGGGCAGGCCCTGACTCCCGCCACCGACGAACTTGGGTTCGGTGGAGAACCTGTCCCGTGTGCTGCGATGGGCCGTGAACCGTGAACGGGATTCTCAAGGCCGCCACGCGTCCCTTCGCCCCAATGCAACGGTTGCGCTCCCGACAGCGTTCTGGCCCGTGACCCGGGTTTCGCCGGGTGTCTCGGGAGTAAAACATGTTGGTACGTTTCGGGCTCAGCGTCGTGCTCGCCACCCTTGCGACGAGCGCTGCTCTGGCAGCTCCCATGGCCCCCGAAGACAAAGCGGTCCTTCAGCAGCAATGTGCCGGTGATTTCACGACGTTCTGCATTGGCCTGCCGCCGACGGATGGGCCAGAGACGCAAGCCTGCTTCGAGAAGAACATGTCCAAGCTCTCGCCCGGGTGCCATGCCGCGATCCAGGCCTACAAGAAAAAGGGCTGAAGACGAGGCGAGGCCCAGGTCTCGCCGTTTCAGTCGTTGTGGACGTCGGCAGCACCGCGTTGCTGCCGACCCATCCTATCGCGCTCCCCGTTTTAGTCCCTAAGCCTGGACCGTGTTGAATTTGACGAGGGTCTCGGGCTTCTTATATTCAGTGCAACTCTAGTTAACTTGGCATTCTCGCAGGATACCGGACTGCTGCCGGCGGCGCAGACGCGGGAGCAACGATCTGCATGAAGTTGCACGGGCTCACTTTTTCGGCTCGCTCCATCCAAGATGAGCGGAGTAGTGCGGGTATCTCCTGACCGCCGGCGTCATCCCGTCGGCAAAGCCTCGTCGAGCACCCGTGCCACGTGGAGCGCCTCGATCCCCAACCCATCGTGGATCTGATGCCGGCAACTCGTGCCGTCCGCTACCACGAGATCGCCGGGGCCCGCCTTGCGCAAGGCCGGGAACAGCGACAGCTCCGCCATGGCCAGGGACACGTCGATGGTGTCGGCGCCGTAGCCGAAGGCGCCGGCCATGCCGCAGCAACTCGATTCGATCACCCGCACATCGAGCCCCGGCACCGCACGCAGCACTGTTTCCACCGCCCCCATGGCAGCGAACGCCTTCTGGTGACAATGGCCGTGGAGATGGGCGACCCGGCCGTGCTGGTCGGCCAGCGGCAGGGTGATCCGACCGGCCTGGAGATCGGTCGCCAGCAACTCCTCGAACAGGAGGCTCGCCGCGGACAGCGCATCGGCGTCCGAGCCCGGAAGCAGGGAGGCGAACTCGTCACGGAAGGTGAGGAGGCAGGAGGGTTCGAGCCCGACCACCCGAGCCCCAGCTCTCACATAGGGCAACAGGGCGGTGAGGGTGCGGCGCGCCTCGGCGCGGGCGCGATCGGTCTGGCCCGAGGCGAGGTAGGTGCGACCACAGCAGAGCGGGCGCCGTCCGCGGCTCGGAAAGACGCGGTGCAGGCGATAGCCGGCGGCGATGAGCACCCGCTCGGCGGCCTCGAGATTTTCGCGCTCGAAGGCCCGGTTGAAGGTATCGCCGAACAGGACGATGTCGCGAAAATCGCCGGCCACGTCGGCCGGATGGGCCGGCTCGCCCTTTTCGCGCCACGGCCGGCGCCAGTGCGGCAGGGTCCGCCGGGCCGAGAGGCCGAGCATCCGCTCGGACAGTCTGGCGAGGGCGGGCAGGCGATCGCGCAGGTTGAGGAGCGGGGCGAGACGCGCGGCGGTGCTGGCATAGAGCGGGAGCGCCGCTACCAAGCGCTCCTTCAGCGGCAGGCCATGCCGGGCATGGTAGTGATGAAGGAACTCGATCTTCATCTTGGCCATGTCGACGCCGGTCGGGCATTCCCGGCGGCAAGCCTTGCACGAGACGCAGAGATCGAGGGTGCGCTTCATCTCGTGGCTGGTGAAGGCGTCCGGCCCGAGCTGCCCCGAAATCGCCAGCCGCAGGGAATTCGCCCGACCGCGAGTGAGGTGCTGCTCTTCGCCCGTCACGCGGTAGGACGGGCACATGGCGCCACCAGCGAGCTTCCGGCAGGTGCCGTTGTTGTTGCACATCTCCACGGCCGGACCGAACCCGCCCCAACCCGACCAGTCGAGGGCGGGCGCCTCGGGCTTCGTGACCGCGTAGCCCGGCTGGAAGCGCATCAGTGCGCGGTCGTCCATCTTCAGCGGCCGGACGATCTTGCCGGGGTTCAGCCGATTGTCCGGGTCGAAGCCGTCCTTCACCGCCTCGAAGGCGCGGGTCAGGCGCGCCCCGAACATGGGCTCGATGTATTCCGAGCGCGAGATGCCGTCGCCATGCTCGCCCGAATAGGAGCCCTTGAAGCGGCGAACCTCCGCGCTGGCCTCCTCGGCGATGGCGCGCATCTTCGCCACGTCACCGCCCTGCTTCATGTCGAGAATCGGACGAACGTGAAGACAGCCCACCGAGGCGTGGGCGTACCAGGTGCCGCGCGTGCCGTGCCGGGTGAACACCGCGGTCACCGCATCGGTGTAGTCGGCGAGGTGCTCCAGCGGCACCGCGCAATCCTCGATGAAGGAGACGGGCTTCGCGTCCCCCTTCATCGACATCATGATGTTGAGACAGGCTTCGCGCACCTCCCAGACCGACTTCTGCCGGACCGGCTCGGGCACCTCCACGACGGCATGGGGAAAGCCGTGATCGGCCATGCAGGCATCGAGGCGCTGGAGGTCCCGCAGCAGCGTGCCGTGATCGTCGCCGGCAAACTCCACGAGGAGCAGGCAATTCGGCCGGCCCCGGGTGATATCGGCGAGCGTGGTGCGGAACAGCGGAATATCCGCGCCCAGCACCAGGACGTTGTTGTCGACGAGTTCGACGGCGACCGGACCGAGATCCACCAGCGCCTTCGTCGTCTCCATGGCGGCGCGGAAGGACGGGAAGTGGCAGACGCCCATGACGCGATGGGCCGGCAGGCGTGACAGCTTCAGGGTCACGGAGGTCGTGGCCGCCAACGTCCCCTCCGAACCGACGAGCAGATGCGCGAGATTCGGGCGCGGCTCGATGAGGGCGTCGAGATTGTAGCCGCCGACCCGGCGCTGGACCTGGGGAAACCGCGCCAGGATCTCATCCCGCTCTGCCTCAGCGAGGGCACGAAGGGTTGCGGCCAGAGTGTCGGCGCGGGCAGACCCGGTCACGCCCGTTGTATCGTTGCCGGTGAGCCCGAAGCCAAAGGCCGCGCCGTCGTGGAACAGCGCCTCCATGGCGAGGACGTTGTCGCTCATCTTCCCGAAACGCAGCGAGCGCGCACCGCAGGAATTGTTGCCGGCCATGCCGCCGATGGTGCAGCGGGTGGCGGTGGAGGGCTCCACCGGGAAGAACCAGCCATCGGCCTTCACGCGGGTGTTGAGGCGCTCCAGCACCATGCCGGGCTCCACCGTGACGGTGCCTTGCTCGGGATCGTAGGCGGTGATGCCGTTGAAGTGGCGCGCGCAATCGACGACGAGGCCGCGCCCGATCGGCTGGCCGTTCTGCGACGTGCCGCCCCCGCGCAGGATCACCGGCACGTCGTGCTCGGCCGCGATCTTCAAGGTGGCAACGATATCGGCCGCACTTTTGGGGAAGACGACGCCCGCCGGCATGATCTGGTAGATCGAGGCGTCGGTGGCGTAGCGTCCACGCGTGAAGGCATCGAAGCGCGCCTCACCTTGCAGGGCCTCCGCCAGGCGCCGCGGCAATCCGGCATTCTGCCGCGTGGCGGCGCGGAGCGTGGTTTGAAGCTTGGCCTGGGCAGTCATGTCTCAGTCGTCCTCGTGCGGGCGCGGCCGATAGCCTCCGCGCCGCGATACCGGGATGAAGCAATTGGACGGAAGGACCGGAACGGGGTGGCGGTCCGGGTCGGCCCGGCTAGGATGGTTTCAGACGGTTACATGCAAGCCAGGCGGGCCGATGATCGACTTGTTCAGCGATACCCAGACGCGGCCCACGGCGGGGATGCGAGCCGCCATGGCGGCGGCGGAGGTGGGGGACGAGCAGTCGGATTCGGACCCGACGACGCTGGCCCTGTGTGCGCGTGTGGCCGGCTTGCTGGGCTTTGAGGCGGGCGTGTTCATGCCGTCCGGCACGATGTGCAACCTCGTGTCGGTTCTGGTGCAGACGCGGCCCGGGGACGAGATCGTGGTCGACGACCAGTCCCACATCTACAACACCGAAGCGGCGGGATCGGCGGCCATCGCGGGCGTGTCGGTGGCAGCCCTGAAGACCCCGGCGGGGGTCTACACCCCCGAAGCGTTCGAGGCCGCGATCCGCCCCACGGGTCGAACGGCACCACGCTCGGCCCTGGTCTCCATCGAGCAGACCACGAGCTTCTCCGGCGGCTCGGTCTGGGCCCTGGCGGACATGCGGCGGATCCGCGACATCGCCCATGGCCGTGGACTGAAGGCGCATATCGACGGGGCCCGCCTCCTGAACGCGGTGGCGGCCACCGGCATCTCGGCCCAGGATTATGCGGAAGGGTTCGACAGCGCCTGGATCGACCTGAGCAAGGGCCTCGGCTGCCCGGTGGGGGCCGTGCTGTGCGGCAGCCAGACCTTCATCACCGAGGCTTGGCGCTGGAAGTACCGGCTCGGCGGCGCCATGCGCCAATCCGGCATCCTGGCCGCGGCCGGGCTCTACGCGCTCGATCACCACATCGACCAGCTCGGCCGGGACAATGCCAATGCCGGGCTCCTGCGCGACCGGATCGCGGACGCGCCCGGCCTCGCCATCGACGCCGGCGCGGCCCAGTCCAACATCCTGTGCTTCTCGGTGGAGCCCCTCGGGGTGACGGCCGCGGATTTCGCGAAAGCCTGTCTGGCGGACGCGGTCAGGGTCCGGGCGATCGGGGCGTACCAGATCCGCGCCACCACCCATCTGGAGGTCGACGCCGCCGATATTCTTCGCGCCGCGACAGTGATCCGCGCCGAGGCCGAGCGTCTGTCCGCCAAGCGCGGATGAGGCCGGAGGCGGCAGGACGACCGACGGTAAGGCTGCCATGGCGGTCGGTCAGCCGTCGGTGGCGTCGGGCGGAACGACAGTCTCTTGTACTGCCGCCGCTTTTCGCTTGTTGCGCAGGTGCCGGAACAGGATGTCGCTGAGCTCGGAGCCGGCCCGCCGGCGCAGGGCGTCGAGGATTTCCTCGTGCTCGCGCATGGCCTCGCCCCAGCGGTCGCGGTTGTTGTCGAGATTGGCGGCATAGCGCACCCGGCGCAGGCGCCCGGCGAAATTGGCATAGGTCGTCCGCAGGGGCGCGTTGTCGGCTGCCTCCACGATCCGATCGTGGATCGCCTGGTTGCAGGTGAAGTAGCCATGCAGGTCCCGCCGCAGATAGGACGCGTACATGGTATGGTGCAGGCGCTCGATCTCGGCATAGCCGGCTTCGGTGATCTTCTCGCAGGCGAGCCGGCCCGCCAGGGCTTCGAGACCGCCCATCACGTCGAAGAGCGCGACCATCTCGTCGGCTCCGAGCTGACGGACCCGCGCGCCGCGGTTCGGCAGCAGCTCGATCAGACCCTCCGAGGCCAGGACCTTGAGGGCTTCCCGCAGGGGGGTGCGCGACACGCCGAAGCGCTCGCACAGGCTCCGCTCCGGCACCCGGGCGCCGGGGGCGAGGTTCCCCTCCACGATGAAATCGCGCAGTTGCGCAAGAACACCAGCATGCAACGTATCGGGGGGGGTTGCACCCGGCGACGCGGCCGAATGCATCGCGGCAGGCGCCGCCGCGGCGCCTTCGTCGATCGCTGGGCCGGTCGCGGAATCTAGCATCATCGTTCCACGATTAGCAGCCGGAATGGCCCCGGTCGAGCCGCATGGCGCGCAAAATAATGCTTGTGCCATTGAAAAATGAATGCAAATTCTTGGTCGATCAGATCGAAGTGAGCGCAAATCGCCGACGATCCAGCCTGTGCTGGCGGCGATGCCGCTGTTCCCGACCATGCCCGCGAGGCCCAGATGACGACACGGACCGGACGCCACTTCCTGCACATTCCGGGGCCGAGCCCGGTGCCCGAGCGCGTCCTGCGCGCCATGGACATGCCGGTGATCGACCATCGCGGGCCGGACTTCGCCACCCTCGGACGGGCCGTGCTGGAAGGATCGCAGGCGGTGTTCCAGACCCGCGCGCCGGTGATCCTCTATCCCGGTTCGGGCACCGGCGCCTGGGAGGCCGCCATCGTCAACACGCTCTCGGCCGGCGACCGGGTGCTGATGTTCGAGACCGGCCACTTCGCCACCCTGTGGCGCCAGATGGCGGCGCGCTGGGGCATCGCGGTCGAGTTCGTGCCGGGCGACTGGCGCCACGGCGTCGATCCGGCGGCGGTGGAGGCGATCCTGGCCGAGGATCGGTCCAAGTCGATCAAGGCCGTGATGGCGGTGCACAACGAGACCTCCACCGGCGCCACGAGCCGGATCGCCGAGATCCGCAAGGCGATCGACCGGGCCCATCACCCGGCCCTGTTCCTGGTCGACACCATCTCGGGCCTCGGCTCGGCCGAATACGCCCACGACGCCTGGGGCGTCGACGTCTCGGTGAGCTGCTCGCAGAAGGGCCTGATGCTGCCGCCGGGGCTCGGCCTCGTGGCGCTCTCGGACAAGGCGCTCGCCGCGACCAAGACCGCGACGCTGCCGCGCTCCTACTGGGACTGGCAGGAGATGCTGAAGCCGAATGCGGCCGGATACTTCCCCTACACGCCGGCCACCAACCTGCTCTACGGCTTGCGCGAGGCCATCGCCATGCTGATGGAGGAGGGCCTGCCGCAGGTCTTCGCCCGCCACCAGCGCCTCGCCGCCGCCACCCGCGCGGCCGTGGAGGCCTGGGGCCTCGAGATTCTGTGCCAGGAGCCGTCGGAGTATTCGCCGGTGCTCACCGCCGTGATGATGCCGGACGGCCATGACGCCGATGCCCTGCGCACCCTGATCCTCGACAAATTCGATCTCTCCCTCGGCACCGGGCTGGCCAAGCTCAGCGGCAAGGTCTTCCGCATCGGCCATCTCGGCGAGTGCAACGACCTGATGCTGATGGCGGCGCTGTCCGGCGTCGAGATGGGCCTCAAGGCCGCCGGCGTTCCCCACAAGAGCGGCGGCGTGCTCGCAGCCATGGATTCTCTGCGCTCCGGTCTCGACGATTGAGAGACGGACCGACGCGGTCCGACCAACGGAACCGTCCCGGACGACCGTACCAGGCCCCCTCGCCTTCCGAGAGAGGGAACCTGGCCCGCCCGTGCCCATCGCGGTCGACAGCCGGAACCGTATCAGACCAACCCGACGCGTGACCCCGTCAAAGCCCGGCGATCAGATCGGGCGGGGTGGCGCGTTCAACGCGAGGAAACCCCGATGACGCCTGCCAAGAGACGCGTGACCGCGTCGAACATGGTGCTGTTCCTGCTCTGCCTGATGTATTTCGTCACCTATCTCGACCGGGTGAACATCGCCACGGCGGGCGGCGAGATCATGAAGGATCTCGGGTTGTCGAACACCCAGTTCGGCTTGATCCTCTCCGCCTTCGCCTATCCGTACGCGATCTTCCAGGTCATCGGCGGGTCGATCGGTGACAAGTTCGGCGCCCGGCGCACGCTTCTGGTCTGCGGCCTGATCTGGGCCTCGGCGACGATCCTGACGGGATTCGTGGGCGGGATCGTCAGCCTGTTCCTCGCCCGCGTGCTGCTCGGCTTCGGCGAGGGCGCCACCTTCCCCACCGCCACGCGCGCCATGCAGAACTGGACGGCGCCCGGCAAGCGCGGCTTCGCGCAGGGCATCACCCACGCCTTCGCGCGCCTCGGCAACGCGGTGGCGCCGCCCATCGTCGCCGTCCTGATCTATCAGGTCGGCTGGCGCGTCGGCTTCGTCGTCCTCGGTGCGGCGAGCTTTCTCTGGGTGGTGGTCTGGTACCTCTATTTCCGCGACGACCCGAAGGATCATCCGAGCATCACGCCGGAGGAACTCGCGGTCCTGCCCGAGCCCCGCAAGGTCGGCGTCAAGCAGACCATCCCCTGGGGCCGCCTGACGATGCGCATGCTGCCGGTGACCCTGACCTATTTCTGCTACGGCTGGACCCTGTGGCTGTTCCTCGGCTGGCTGCCGAGCTTCTTCAAGCTCAACTATGGTCTCGATCTCAAGAACTCGGCTTTGTTCGCCTCCGGCGTGTTCTTCGCCGGCGTCGTCGGCGATACCTTGGGCGGCGTGTTCAGCGACCGGATCCTCAAGCGCACCGGAGACCTGAAGCGCGCCCGCCTCAGCGTCATCGTGGTCGGCTTCCTCGGCGCGGCGGCGAGCCTCGCCGGCGTATTCTTCACCAAGGACCTGACGCTGGTGGCCCTGCTGCTCAGCTCGGGTTTCTTCTTCGCCGAACTCGTCATCGGTCCGATCTGGTCGGTGCCGATGGACATCGCGCCGAAATATTCGGGCACGGCGGCGGGCCTGATGAACACCGGCTCGGCGGTGGCGGCCATCGTCTCACCCATCGTGTTCGGGCTCATCGTCGACACCACGGGAAGCTGGACCCTGCCCTTCGCCGGCTCCATCGGCCTCTGCCTGCTCGGCGCGGGCCTCGCCTTCACCATGCACCCGGAACGTCCGTTCGAGGAGGAGCCGGAGATGCCGGTCGGCCGGGTGGTCCCGGCGGAGTAGTCCACGCAAGTCACCGGATGTCCGCTGAGGCTGGAGCGCAGTCCCCTCTCCCCGCTTGCGGGGCGAGGGGATGCGCACGAGGCGTGGCGGGACGCCTCGGCCCACCTACGCGACCACCGTACCCGTTCGACTGCACAGCAAAACACAGGAACCGGCTCGATGGACGAACCCGTGCACGCGGACGCCGCGCCACCCCGCCCCCTCCCCTTGGCGGGGCTGCGCGTCCTCGACGTGACGCAGGTGATGGCGGGGCCGGTCTGCAGCATGCTGCTCGGCGACCTCGGGGCCGACGTCATCAAGATCGAGCCGCCGGGTACCGGCGACCAGACCCGGAGCGCCATGGGGTTCAAGATGAAGGGGCCCGACAGCATGGGCTTTCTCAACATGAACCGGAACAAGCGCAGCCTCGCGCTGAACCTGAAGAGCCCGGCCGGCCGCGACCTGCTGCTCGCCATGGCGGAGGGCGCCGACATCGTGGTGGAGAATTACCGCCCCGGCGTCATGGCCCGGCTCGGCCTCGGCTACGAGGCGATGCGGGCGCGCAATCGCGGATTGATCTACGCCAGCATCTCGGGCTTCGGCCAGACCGGCCCCTGGGCCAAGCGTCCGGGCTACGACCTGATGGCCCAGGCCATGTCGGGGGTGATGAGCGTCACCGGCCATCCCGGCGGACCGCCGGTGAAGGCCGGGGTGCCGGTGGCCGATATCGGCTGTGCGCTTTTCGCGGTCTATGGAATCCTCAGCGCGTATATCGGCCGGCAGAGCAGCGGCGAGGGCCAGTACATCGACGCCTCTCTGTTCGATTCGGCGCTGGCCTTCTCGATCTGGGATATCTCGGAATATTGGGGCACCGGCCAGGTGCCGGAGCCCCTCGGCACCGCCAACCGCATGAGCGCACCCTACCAGGCCGTGCGGGCGGCGGACGGCTATTTCGTCATGGGAGCGACGAACCAGAAGCTCTGGCGCCTGCTCTGCGACGTGCTCGGGCGCGAGGACTTGCTGGCGGATACCCGCTTCACCGCGATCGCGGACCGGCTCGCCAACCGTGCGGCGCTCATCGCCGAACTGGAAAAGAGCTTCGCGCAGAAGAACGCCGAGGAATGGGTCACTGATCTCCTCGCCGCCGGCATCCCGGCCGGCCGCATGAACACCTATCCGGAAGCCTTCGAGAGCGACCACGGCCGACATCGCGCCATGCGGATCGAGGTGCCGCACCCGATCGAGGGCAGCGTGCCGAATATCGGGTTTCCGGTGAAGCTCTCGGGAACGCCGGCACGGGCGCGTCGGCACGCCCCGCTGCTCGGCGAGCATTCCAATGAGATCCTCACCGAATTCGGGCTTTCGGCCGAGGCGATCGAGGGCTTGCGCAATGCCGGGGCCTTCGCCGCCTGACATTTGCAAACGACCGGATCGCGGCCCTCGCCAGCCGATGCGGTTTCGTGCGGGCCTTTGCCAAGACGAGCGCCAAGCCGTGACATCGGTCACGCGACCGAGCTGCGCGAGGCCCAGAGCCGCGCCCCGACCCTCTACGGCGAGATGTTCGGATTGCTGACGATTCTGCAGGCCGGCGGCGGTACCCACCCCAGCCGCCGCTTCGCTCGCCTCGATCCCGGAATCGTGGGCGGGCGCAGACCTCAGCCACGGACGCGTCACACCCGGCCTGCCGGCCTCTGCGCGCTATCACTGCCAGCTCAGCCGCATCCTCGCGGAGGGCTACGCGGCGCTGTTCAGCTAATCGGCGTGAGCGAAGCTCCGTCCGTATTTTTGGTGCTGCCGGGTATTCGAGGCCCGACTGGGAGAATTTCGCTGGCTCTTCTTAACCAACTCACCCACCGCGGGCACGCTGTGGTGGGCTTTTCTGATGGTGTGCCCTAGATCATCCGCGACAACACCGGAGGAATACCTTTGCTCAACCGACTTGGCAGAATGACACCGATCATCGTGGCCCTTGCCCTCTCCATCCCTCTTTCGTCCGGAGCGATGGCGCAACCTGCGGCGCCCGACGCCAAGACTGACGTATCGGCGACCACAGATCCGGCGACCCTGAAAGTCGCGCGCGAGGTCGTTGCTCAGATGCAGGGTGACCGCGCAACCACGCTGAATTCGATGGCCGCACCCATGGCTGCGATGATGCAGCAGATGGGCATCAAGGAGCCCGAACGCGCTCAGGTGATCGTTCGCGAAGCCGTTCTTCCGATGCTGTCGGATCATTACGACGCGCTGCTCGACATCCAGGCGCGCAGCTTCGCAAGCGTCCTCAGCAAGGACGACTTGCAGGCGATCGGAACGTTTTACGCGTCCGCGGCAGGCCGGCGCCTGGCGACCGCCCAGCCGCGTCTCGCTCAGGCTCAGATGACGGGCATGTCTCAGTGGATGCAGGGATTGATGCCCGAGATGCAGACGCGGGTCATGCAAGCTATCAAGGCACACGGATGGGCTCCGGGCGACAAGCCGAAGTAATCGGTCCGAAATCAGGCCCTCGACTGTCGTCCGAAATCATCGTCCGCATCGCCGTCGCGGGCCCTCGACATCGTGGCGCGCCCTGCGCCTCTCACCCGCTCGGCTCTGCTGGGCGGGACTTTTTTTATGTCCTGTCTCGCATCGACGGAGATCCCGTCATGCTGAAGGACCCTCCCGACCCACGAATCGGGACAATCAACCGCATCACCTGATGTCGAATGCGTCATCGACGCCCAGGAACTCTCACGCGACACCCGCGCTTCTTTCGCACTGTCGATAAAGTGCGTCGCCCTATTGGCTGGCCGCACTTCAGGGGAAATTGTTCATGCGGATTAGCCTCGTATTACCGGCTGCCCTCGTCATGCTGGGAGCCGTCGGGCCGGCCTTCGCCTCGAGCTGTGGCGAACAGATCGCCACGATCGAACGGCGCCTCGACAGCACGGGCGCTGAAAAGGTGACGGGTATAGAACCGGCGGGCGGCGCCACCTCGTCGAACTCTCCCAAGGCCCTCGACAAAACCCCGAACGTGAAGCCCACCGATCCCACCACCACCGCGACCGCTGGCGGAATCTCCGAGGCGCGCGACCTGATCAAGACAGCCCGCGCGCAGGACAAGGCCGGCGATGAGACGGGGTGCAACGATACGATGACGAAGGTGAAGCAGAAGGCTGGTGCGCTGCCATAGCGCTCCCGGGCGCCACCCCGAGAACGAGGGGCGTATCGCCCCGGTCTCAGGGCGGCGCCCGGCTTTTCCCCCGCCCGATTGCGGCCGCGGCCGGTCGAGCGTGCGGGTTTGCCCTCGGATGCGACACCGCAACCGAGCAACCGGAGCGGGTCGGTTTTGCTTATCAGCCACGATCACCGGGCGGTCCTCACCCGTTTCGACTGGAAACGCATAGTCCCATGAAGACGTTCATCCTCGCTGGTGCCGCCGTCCTTCTCGCCGTGCCGGCTTTCGCGCAGGCCCCGGCGGCAGCGCCGCATCAGCCCGGCACCACCGGCACCACCATCGTGCGCGAGCCGAACAGCACCGGTAACGACCGCGACGTCGTGATCTCGCGTGGCGCGACCGGCGCGGACACGGCCACGACCGACTCCGCTGCTGGCGGAAACGCCAGCCGGCCCGAGCAGGCGGTCCCGAACAGCAGCAGCCGCTGAAGGTTCGCTCTGCGCGACGAACACGAACCCGCCCGGCCGCCGTCATGGCGCGCCGGGTTTTTTTGAGCCCGTCGCCGGTAAATGTCTGTCCGGATATTTGGGCCCATTGGCGCGCTGACCCCGACTTGTCCCACCGGGCCACACGTGCCGACGCAGCCCGGTGATGGGGGATGGAGGCTCGGCGGGGCCGGAAGCGGGTCGGCCTCGTCCCCTGTCCGACTGACAACCGTTCCGATCTCAGCCCGCGACAGGATCGGAGTGCAGCGCGCGCCGGTGGTCATCCATTCTGTCGCAGCGACGAACCGCTGTCTGTCACGTTAGCCGAGGCCCCTCGAAGGACAGACGATGACCTCAGACCCGCGCTCCGCCGGCCCGCGCCCGCCATTCCCTGGAAATCAGCAGCAGGAACGGCCCGGGCTGACCTCGAAAATGACGCCGGCACCGGATCACGGCGAGGACAGCTACGTCGGCAAGGGTCTGCTCACGGACAAGGTCGCCCTGATCACCGGTGGAGACAGCGGAATTGGTCGGGCAGTGGCCATTGCGTATGCCCGGGAGGGCGCCGACGTCGCGATTTCCTATCTTCCCGTCGAGCAATCCGATGCCGAGACGACGGCCCATTGGATCGAAAAAGCCGGACGCCGTGCTTTGCTCCTGCCGGGCGATCTTCGGGACGAGGGCCATTGCCGCGATCTGGTTGCCAAGACCGTTCAGGCTTTCGGCGGGATCGACATCCTGGTGAACAACGCCGCCGCGCAAACCGTCAACGACGCTCTCGATGACGTGACGGCCGAGGATCTGGAGGGGTCGTTCCGCGCCAACGTCTTCGCGATGTATTACCTGTGCCAAGCGGCCGTGCCGCACATGAAGCCAGGCTCGGCCATCGTGAACTCGACGAGCCAGCAGGCCAAGATCGCCGACAAGACGATGCTGATCTACGCCGCTACGAAAGGCGCCATCGCCAGCCTGACCATCGGACTGTCGAATCTGCTCGCGCCGAAAGGCATTCGTGTGAACTGCGTGGCGCCCGGGCCGATCTGGACCCCGATCCAGCCGATCGTGAAAAGTCCGGATCAGATCGAAACGCTCGGGGCGGACACTCCGCTCGGTCGCGCCGGGCAGCCGGCGGAGCTCGCACCGGCCTATGTGCTTCTGGCCTCGCGCGAAGGCAGCTACATGTCCGGTGCACTGGTGCCGGTGACCGGTGGCACCCCTATGTATTAGGAACGCGAAGGGTAACGTTCCATCGTTGTGCTGAGGCGTTGGTCCCTAGACTTGGATCATCTCGTTTCGACGGTCTCTTAGATTTTCTCGCCAAACAAAAAGCCCCGCAGCACTGTTGCTGCGGGGCCGAAAAGACGCTCTTTTTTGGGCAGACGAGTCGCTAAGACTGAGGTCGCCTGACTGCCGGTCGATTACTTTCCGCTCGGCGCCGCGCCGCTGCCCGTCGTCGCGTTGCCGGCTCCTGCGCCGCTGCTCTTCGGCATGGCAGCGGAGCCCATGGAAGAGCCGGTCGCGGGCGCCATGGTGCTACCGGTCGCTGACCCGGTGGTGCGTTCCATGCTCTTCTCGCTGTCGCTCTTGACGCTGCCGGGATTGTTCATGTTGCCAGTTGCACTGCCGCCACCGGCCGGGGCTTGTGCAAAGGCGGAGCCCGAAACAGTAAGGGCAAGAGAAGACATGAGAACGAGTGCCGTGAGACGCATCGGGTTTCCTCCATATTTTTAATTCTTAGTGCAAACGCCGCTGAGTCGCCTTTCGTTCAATTTAAAATCTGGTTCTCGACCAGGGGATCATCTTTCCGCGCTGACGGCTGGTGCAGGCCGTCGATCGCTGTAGACGGCGGCACACGGCCCTCTGTTTCTCGCGATCGGCCCCGTTACCGGCCGTAACGCGACACCGGCCGTCGCGTCGAAAACTGACCTGATGCGGCCGGATGAGACTCCGCGGGCCTCGATCGGCGAGCGCGACGCCGCGCCGATAGCGGTGATGGGCGAGCCGACCAGACGGGTCCGGCGAGGCGGTCCCTCGCCGGCGCCCTCAATTCGTATCGGACCGTGCGAACGCAGTCAGTTCGGCCAGCAGCGGCGCCCATAGCGGCCGATGTGGAATCCCGGCGGGCACGAGGCTCCGCGGACATAGCCGCCCCACTGGCCGCCGGTCCGGCAGCCGCCATAGGGACCACGGTGGCGATAGGGACCGCAGCCGCCGTAGACCTGGATGATCTGGGCGCCGTCAAACCCGGTGGACACGGCATTCTGGATGAGCGGCACCGCCGAGGCCGGGACCGCGAGGGCCAGCAGGACAGCGACCGGGGCGAGGATTTTCAGCATCGATGAACTCCACTTGCTCATGTGAGCGGGACCTGGGGTGAATTCCCGGTGTCCCGCCGTCCCGGCCAGATCGCCGCGACGGATGAGGGGAGGTTCGTCCATGGCTCCTTCCCGGATGTGACGGGCCGATGCCTCTGGGTAACGTTGTGTAACCGGTGCCCGCGCTCCGGCCTCCGCCGTCAGGAGATCGCGGGCAGCGTCACGACGAGCCGCGCGCCCCCGAGCGAGGCCGCTTCGGCCACCACCGACCCGCCATGCGCCTCCGCGATCTGCCGGGCGATGGCGAGCCCGAGACCGGTGCCGCCGGTCTGCCGGTTTCGCGACCCCTCGATCCGATAATAGGGGCTGAACACCGCCGAGCGCTCCGATGCCGGGATACCCGGACCGTCGTCCTCGACGACGACCTGACAGACCGTGCCGGCCCGTCGGACCGCGACGAGGATCGAGGATTGTCCGAACTTGACGGCGTTCTCGATGAGATTGGCGACGACCCGACGCAAGGCGACCGCATCGCCGGCGACGACGGCGTCCTCCACGTCCTCGCCGCTCAGGCTGATGGGCGTCCCCTGTGCTGCGTGCTCGGCGACCTCGACGGCCACGAGATCGGCGATGTCCACCGCCCTGCGGCCCACCTCCACCGCAGTGCCGCGGGCGAAGCTGAGCGAGGTCTCGATCAGCGCGGTCATCCCGTCGAGATCCGCGATCAGCCGGCCCCGCCGTTCGGGCTCCGACACCCCCTCGGCCCGCAGGCGCAGGCGCGTCAGGAAGGTCTTGAGATCGTGCGAGATGGCCCCGATCAGCAGCGAGCGCTCGCCGATAAGGCCGGCGATCCGCTCCTGCATGGCCTGGACCGCGCGGGACAGCCGGCGGATCTCAGGCGCCCCGTGCGTGGTGACCACCGCCTCGGGCGCACGGCCGTCGAAGCGGGACACCGCTTCGGTCAGGCGTCGCAACGGGATGAGTTCGTGGCGTGTCCCGACCAGGACGAGGCCGGCGACGGCGGCGCCGAGGACGGCCACCCACAGGCTCAGCGGCTGGCCGAGCAACCAGGGCATCAACGAACGGTGATGCGCGAAGGCCGAGACGATCAAGGTCCGACCGTCGGGGAGATCGTAGGTGGCCGTTGCCAACCGGCCCAGGGGCCAATGGGTGTCGCTCTGCTCGACCTCCGCCGGATCGACGCCGCGACGCAGCATGTCGGAATCGGTGAACGCCCGTATCCGACCGTCCGAATCCCCCACCATGCGATGCAGACGCGCTTCGAGGCGCGGCTCGCGGATCAAACCGCTCTCGAGAAGCGGCGCGTCGGTGATCTCCGCCTTCAGCGCCTCACCGCTCACCGCCCTGAGGATGGCCGTGCGTTGCCCGGCATCCGCATCCCGCAGCAGCGTCATGATGCCGGCGGTCTGCTCGAGGCGCGGGAAGCGGGTGGCGTAGGGGGAATGCTCCTGCCGCCGCTGCCACCTGTCCAGGGCGACGGTGGCCAGCACCAGGACCGAGAGCGCGCCGAGCAGCAGCAGCATGATGCGGCCGAGCAGGCCCACACGGGCCATCACGACCCGGATTTCACCGGCGCGGCCAGGATGTAGCCGGCGTTTCGCACGGTCTTGAGCAACGCCGCCGCGGTGCTGCCCGACGCGTCGAGCTTGTGCCGTAGCCGGCTCACCTGGACGTCGATGGTGCGGTCGAAGGCATCCGCCGTCCGGCCCCGCGTCCAATCGAGAAGCTGGTCGCGCGAGAGCACCCGCTGCGGCCGGGTGACGAAGCAGTGCAGCAGGTCGTACTCGGCGCTGGTGAGCGCGATCTCGGCGGCGGGTGCCCCGGTGGTGACACTGCGCGCCGCGAGGTCGACGACGAGGTCGGCCACCGTGAGTTTTTCCGGGTCGGAATCGGCCGCTCGGGCCCCGTTCCCATCCGAGCGGCGCAGGACGGCGCGGATGCGGGCGAGCAGCACGCGGGGGTTGAACGGCTTCGAGACGTAGTCGTCCGCCCCCATCTCCAGGCCGAGCACCCGGTCGATGTCCTCGTCCTTGGCGGTCAGCATGACGATGAGCGGACCGCCGGCCTCGCGCAGGCGCCGGCAGATCGACAGACCGTCCTCGCCCTGGAGCATCCAGTCGAGGACGATCAGGTCCGGCGCCGGTCCTGCCTTGAGGAGACGGTCGAGCCCAGCGCCGCCATCGAGGCCCACCACGCGAAATCCTTCGCCCTCCAGGTAGCTGGCGAGCTGGCTGCGGATGTCGCTGTCATCCTCGACGATGACGATGGTCGGACCGTCGTTCATGCCCCGAGCATACGGAGACCGAACCACTCGGCAACGCGAAAGACGCCGTTGTTACGAAACGTTACATCGGCGGAAATGTCCGCCGCACGGGGGGATTCCTCGGACAACGCGAGGCATGACGCCGTCATGCGGTGTCTGAACATTGCTCCACCAGCCGCGGAATCGCCGATTTCACCTTGAAGAAGCCGCGGGTCGATAGCCGCCACGTCGCCTCGTCCCAACGGCGGCGAATCCGGATGCACTCGGATGGCAGGGTTTCGGCGGACGGGCCGACCGGCGCCCATGCGGTGACGACGGGACGATCGCCCGACCAGCCGGGGGCGACGATCCGCGCGTCGCAGCCGAAATGCGCCGCCGCCCTGTCCAACCCATCCGACATCGCCGCCGCATCCGCCGCCCTGACGCGATCCGATGCACCGGGCGCGTGGGACATTAGCCCGCCGATGCGGACGACCTTCGCGGGGCCCAGGGGCAGACTTTCCGGATGGAGGTCGTCGAGATGCAGCAGCAACGCGACCGCGCCATCCGGCGGCGAGGCGGCCGGCGCCAGCGCAACCTCCCGCGGCGGCATCGGCTCGTCCAGCGGGTCGGGGTATTCGTCGAGCCCGGCTGGATCGAAGCGTCCATCGGTGTAGCGACGGATGTTCTCGGCGCGGGCGACGTAGTGCTTGCCACGGGTATGGAGCCCGCCCACCCAGCGCCAGGACAGGGTGTTGCTCGCCGGATCCCCATCGAGGAGATGGCGCAGGAAGAAATCCGCGCCGAGCTCCCAGGGCAGCCGCAGGGTGAAGATCCAGATCGAAGCGAACCACATCCGGGCATGGTTGTGGAGCCACCCGATCCCGACGAGTTCCCGGGCCCAATCGTCGAAGCCGTCGATGCCGGTCCGGCCTTCGGTCGCCGCTTGGTAGATCCGGCGCAATCCGGGTTCCGCCGCGATCCGCTCCTGAGCCGCGGCGAGGCCCGACAGGTACCCGGACCAGGCCTCGGGGTGGGTTTCGAGGTGCCCCTTGAAGTAGGTCCGCCAGAACACCTCGCTCACGAATTTGTCGGCACCGTCCGGGCCATGGGCGGCGATGGCTGCCGCCACGACCTCGGCCTCCGTGACCAGCCTGCGTCGCAGATAAGGCGACAGCGCCGACGTCGTCGCCCGCCCGCCGGGCCCGCGATCGGTGTTGCGCGATCCGGCATAGTCGGAACCGGCTCCGGTGAGGAAGTCGGACAGGCGTTCGAGCCCGGCGTCGCGGGTCAGGGGAAAGGTGCGATCCATTCCAGGAACCTAGGGCGACGGCGATGGCCGACACGTGCGACCCATCTCCCGGGGCGGCCGCGAAACGCAGGACCACGAACACCCCTTCACACCAGTTTCCGAAAGCCGGAAGCCGGTGAGGGATGGAACGGGGCTCGCCCGATCGCGCATCGGCGGTCGGGCGCTTCAAAGTTCTCAACGCCGAAATGAAAACATCTCGGGTTGGGCTGTTTGCGTTGCCTGTGCGACCTGCGCGATCGGCCTACGGGTGAACCCAGCCCTCGAAACTCTGCCGGACTTGGACGTCGGGCACGGTGATACGCCGCATCAGAGCCTCGTTGGCAAACACCCATTTCCTTGCGCTGACGAGAACTTGGACGCCCAGCTCGCGGGCACATGCGTGAACGGTATCGGCCAACGGCTCATATTGGTAATCGTCGCCGAACATTACGCCGGTCTCGCTGAGCCGTGGGTAATATCGCATGATGTCGTTCCGCACCGAGACCGGGTCGTGACCGGCATCGACGAAGATCAAGTCGGCTTTGAAATCCGTTAGACGCAGGATCTCCGAGGCGGCGTAGCTGTCGGATGTCAGCGGGAAAATCTTACCGGCATTGCCGCGCGCCAAGGTGTTTCCAAGGAAACGCTCCAGTATGGTGGGGCGGCCGAGTTCACGATGAAGGGTCTCGAGACCACCCGGTAAAACCCAATGTTCGGGGCCACCCAAGAAGGTATCGATACAGACTACACGCGCATCGATGTTGTTTTTCTTGCACAGATCCATCATGTAATTCGCGGAATGCCCTTTCCACGAACCGATTTCGACGATCTCTTGAGGCCGCATGGTTCTGATGAGAAATTCGAAGATATGCTCATCGCCGAACATCGAATGATCTTCTTCGACGAAACGGGATCGATCGAGGCTGGACCAGAAATCGCCCGGGAAAAATTGGTCGAAAAAGGCTTTATTTGTTTGGCTTGACATGTCGGCTTCCTCGCCACGTCGGCGTTTCTTTGACCATAGGGGAATCCACTTCACGGACGGAAGATCGGCACGTCCGAACGGACCAATCCCTTCTGGAGTTTGCTGTCGTTCTTCATATGAAGGCGGTACCTCGAACCTCTTCAGGGTGACGCTTCGATGGAATCCCGCGCCTCGGGCATCATCCACCGTCAACGTAGGCCACGCGTCATCGCCTCCGTCTCGCGTCCGCGACTAGACCGGTGACGGTTCCCACGTCACACGCGTCAGCGGCCGTCTCGCGGTCGAGCCTATCGCAGGATCTGCCGTACCATTTCGGCTACCTTCTCAGGTCCGTTGCGCTAACATGGCTTCTCTCGCAATATCAAGTCTACAAAGATAATTTAAGATCGAATAGGAGGCGAAATTTTCTCTTAATGTGATTTTAATTCGAACAATAATTGTATACGATTCAATAGTGGTCGTGCCGTTATTCGGTATTGCGAGCGGTATCAGATCGGCTGAATATTTTCATTATAGATAATCAGCATAAGTATCAGATATAGTAAATATATCAGTTATTTATGTCTAATTAATCTTCATCTTGAAACACTATAAATTGGTTGTCCGATAAAATTCGATAGGCTGACATTCAGGACGTTGCCCCTATCGTAAACCATCCCGATAGGTTCCGCATCTTAGGATTTACAATAAAACTACTAATAGATACAGCGGCGACTATCTGTATTAAAAGTAATGAAATCGGCACGAACTGTGATAGTCTGTCTGTCTTGCAAATCTTGGACGGTATGAGTTCAGGGTTGCTTGTGGAGGGATTGCCGGAACTTCGCTCCGAGATTGTTGGCCCTGTCGGCTGAGGTCGCAGGCCGGAAGCCCCGTTTCGCAGCCATGAACCACCGATCCGGGGGAAAACCCTGCGGATCGCGTTCAGCACCAGAGCCGCTCATGTCTGCCGCCGTCCGAGGCGCGATCACCGCCCCTCCCCAGAATGGCAAATCCACGCCACGTGTCGCCCGGGTCCGATCAGGGATATCGGACAGGCGCGGGACTATCCGGCAGCGGGATGAATTCGGACTCCCCCGGGACCGTGTCGAACCGCGCTTGGCGCCAGTCTTCCTTGGCCTGCTCGATGCGATCGAGGCGCGAGGAGACGAAGTTCCACCACAGATGGCGCGGACCCTCCATCGGCTCGCCGCCGAGGACCATGAACCGGGCCGGTTCGATCGCCCGCACGCTGATCTGGTCCCCCGGGCGCAAGACCAGGAGCTGGCCCGGGCCGAATCCGTCCCCGGCGATGTCGATCGCTCCGGAGACCGTGTAGATGGCCCGCTCGTCGTAGGTCGGGTCGATGGGCAGGACGGCGCCCGCTTCCAACGTCACGTCCGCGTAGACCATCGGGCTCGAGGTTCGCACCGGCGATCGCGCGCCGAAGGCCTCCCCGGCGATGAGGCGGACGATCTTGCCTTCGCCCGTGAGGATCGGCAGCGCCGAGGCTTCGTAATGCTCGAAGGCGGGTGCGCTTTCCTCGTCCTGCGCGCTCAGGGCGACCCAGCTCTGGATGCCGAACAGCGTCGAGCCGGTCTGTCTCAGCCCCGCTCCGGTGCGTTCCGAATGGGTGATGCCGCGCCCGGCGGTCATCCAGTTCAGTTCGCCCGGACGGATCGGCAACGCGGTGCCGAGGCTGTCCCGGTGCATGATCTCCCCGTCGAACAGGTAGGTGACGGTGGACAATCCGATATGCGGATGCGGTCGCACATCCATGCCCTGGCCGAGCAGGAACTCGGACGGCCCCATCTGGTCGAAGAAGATGAACGGACCCACCATCCGGCACGCGGTGGAGGGCAGCGCGCGCCGTACGGCGAAGGAGCCGAGGTCGCGCGAGCGCGGCACGATCAGGGTCTTGATCGCGTCGCAGCTGAAGTGATGGCCCGGGATCGGGTCTTCGGCACCGTGCCAGCTCATCCTGTGATCTCCGTCTCGCTGCGGGGGTCGGGGTCAGCGTGTTTCGCGAGGTAAGCGATGGCTCGGCGCACGGACCGGCGGAGGTCGCCAGCAATCCGCCGGGCGCGTGCACCGGTGGGGTTCATCGCAGGACGTGACCTCGCCGGCTGTCCTTCTCGGACGACGGGATGCCGACCATGCTGGTCGGCGAGACCGCGAAAAGATCACGCTTTTCGGTTCGAGGAAACCGAAATGCCGCAGAGTGCGGATGACGCTGACGATGCTCACCGGGGTGGAGAGCAGGATCGGCTCAGGCCTTGGCGCGGCCGGCCGGCTCCTCCCCGAGTGTCCCGGCGAGGATCACGGCCGGTGCCAGCAGCAGCGCCGCCGCACCCGCGAGGTAGAACAGGAGAGCCGCCAGGGCGCAGCCGAGCGCGAAGGTGGCCACCGCCACCGACATTGTGCGGATGCGTGCCCGCGCGGGGTGGCCGGGCGGCAGCCCGTGCACGAGGTCGGCGAGATCGATCATGATCTGCGTGGTGGTGCCGGTCATGATGGTCGAGGGCGGGGCATCGGACAGATGGGTGCGGTGCGCCGCGTTCTGCACCGCCATCGCCACGACGAGGACCATCCCGGTGACCAGCGCTTCCCAGCGGTCGCCGTCGGCGAACGGACCGAAGGCGATGGCCAGGACCGCACCGACCGACAGGGTGAAGAACTGGACCGAGAGCAGCACCCGCAGGACCGGATGCCCCTTGCGTTCGAGGACCTGGCTGCCGAGGCGGGTGAGGATGACGGTGACGCAGAACACCGGCAGGGCCAGGAGCTTGGCCCAGGCGCCCGAGGCTCCGTGCACCAAAGCCGCCCCGAAGGTCACGAAATTGCCGGTGACGTGCGTGGTGAACAGCCCCTGGAGGGCGAGGAAGCCGACCGTATCGACGTAGCCGCCGACAAAGCTCAGGATCAGCGCCAGCGGAAATTTCATGAGCATGTCGCGGTCTTGCCTGTCGAAGGTCGAGGGGTGCCGAACCGCCACTCCCCCAGCAGAGCGAAGCGCGGTGCCGAGAGACGGGTCACTGGCGCCGCCGCGCAGCGCCGCAGATTCGGCCTCTCGGTCCGGCGGATGTCTTGCCTTAAAGCGCGATCGACGGCCACACTCGGAGGAGGATCGTCCCGCCCTCGAACCGGACGGAGACAGGGAACCACGCGTGGCCATGAGCATCCCTCCGCCGCAAGATGGACCGCGCCCGACCGCGCGCGCGCAGCAGCGTGCCGAAATCCTCGACTGGCTGCTGCGCGGCACCCTCGACATGCGCTACCTCGACGACATCTTCGTCGAATTCTGCCGGCGTGTGGCGGAGGCGGGCGTGCCCGTGGCGCGGGCGACGGTGTACCTGCGCACGCACCATCCCCTGTGGCTGGGGACCCGCATCCTGTGGCGAACCGGGCTGAAGGAGGCCGAAACCACCAATTTCGACTACGGCATCGTCGATACGAGCCAGTTCAAGCACAGCCCGGCGGCCGAGATCCATGCGGGCGCGGACGAGGTCCGCCAGCGCCTCGATGAGGCGGATCATCAGGGGAACGGCCATGCGCTCTACGACGAATTGCGCGGCGAAGGTCTGACGGACTACGTCGCCTGGCCGCTGCTCTTCACGCTCGGCAAGCGCCACATCGTGACCTTCGCGGCGGACCGGGCCGGCGGCTTTGCCGAGGACGAGTTGGCGATGCTGGCGGCGTTGGTGCCGGCCCTGGCGGTGGTTTCGGAGGTCCGGCACAAGAACCGTCTGACCCGGCTGCTCCTCGACACCTATGTGGGACCGCATGCGAGCGAATTGATCCTCAACGGTGCGACCCGGCGCGGCAGCGGCGTGACGGTGGAGGCGGCCATTCTGGTGATCGACCTCAGGGGCTTCACCGAGATCTCCGAACTCTGGCCGCGCGACGACGTCATCGCTCTGCTGAACGATTACTTCGACGCCATCTCGCTGCCGATCGAGCGGCACGGTGGCGAGATTCTCAAGTTCATGGGCGACGGCCTGCTGGCGATCTTCCATCTCGACACGCCGGCCGCCTGCACGGCCGCGCAAGCCGCGGCCTGGGAGGCCCATGCGGCCATGCTGGCCTTCAACGAACAGCGGTCCGCCGCCGGGTTGCGCAGGCTGGGCTACGGCATCGGCGTGAATGTCGGCGCCGTGATGTACGGCAATATCGGCTCGCGCACGCGTCTCGATTTCACGATCATCGGTCCCGCGGTCAATGTCGCGGCGCGCCTGGAAAGCCTGACGAAGGTGCTCGACGTCACCGTGTTGTTCTCGGGTGCCTTCGTCGCCCGATCGCAGGACGGGCATCGCCTGGCCCGTCTCGGAACGTTCCCGCTCAGGGGGGTCGGCGATCCCCTGGAGGTCTACGGTTTTCCCAGTGAGGTCGCGGATTCCAGCACGGACGCGTGAAACGAAGGGCGATTATATCCTTTACACACCACGCGACTTAAGGTAGGGTTTGGGCATCGGAGCCCTACCCATGTCCAGCCTTTCCACCGCCCACCTGCACTGCGAAGACGCCGCCTTCGCCTACCTTGAGGCGAAGCTCTGGCCGAACGGTCCGGTGTGCCCGCACTGCGGCTCCTTGAACGCGAAGCACTACGATCTGTCCAAGACCCGCCGTGGCCTCCGCAAGTGCGCTGAGAAGCAGTGCCGCAAGCAGTTCACGTTGAAAGTCGGGACGGTCTTCGAGAGCGCCCATATCCCGCTCCACAAGGTGCTTCAGGCCGTCTACCTCCTGTGCGCCTCTAAGAAGGGTGTAAGCAGCCACCAGATCCATCGGGCGCTCGGCATCACCTACAAGAGCGCGTGGTTCCTAACGCACCGCATTCGCGAAGCTATCCGCGACGGCGCTCTCGCCCCCATGGGCGGTATCGACGGTATGCCCGGCGCTGGCGGCATCGTGGAGGCTGACGAGACCTTCATCGGTCGCGAGCCTGGCGTTCCGAAGAAGCGCGCCTACCATCATAAGATGAAAGTGCTGTCCCTGCTTGATCGCGACGCCGGCAAGGTTCGCTCCGTCGTAGTAGACGACATCCGTCCCGAGACCCTTCGCCCGATTATCGAGGCGAACATCCTCAAGGAAGCCAGCCTCTTCACCGACGAGTCCAGCATCTACACGAAGGTCGGGACCACATTCGCTGACCACCAGATGACCACCCACTCCACCAAGGAGTACGTGCGCGGCATCGTCCACACGAACACCGTCGAGGGCTACTTCTCCGTCTTCAAGCGCGGTATGAAGGGCGTCTACCAACACTGCGGCAAGCAGCACCTTCACCGCTATCTCGCCGAGTTTGATTTCCGGTACAACAACCGAGTGAAGCTTGGCGTGAACGATACTGAGCGAGCGGATCGGGCACTTCGAGGCATCATTGGGAAGCGGCTTACTTATCAAAAAATTGGTACTGGCGGCGAAATTCTACAATAATAGAAATCATAAAAAGCGACTGGATTAGGAAGGTATAAATATTCAAGCCGCAATGCCTCGTGAAGGCTCTATTACGGCTGGTATTTTAAGTTCGTCACTATAGACCATGACTTCTTTGCCAGCGTGCTTTTTGCCTGCAGTATACCAAATTCCAAAAGTTGTTTGCCGTTTGTTAGCATAGAAATTTCTAATAGGCTCCACATTGTCATACGACACGATCCACGGCAGGCGCAGTTCCTTTTGGACAATGTTGGCGATGCTGGCGTGATCATCATGGCTATAATGGTCTTCGTAGAGGCCCTTGCCTTTGATGTAATAAGGTGGGTCCAAATATACCAAAGTTTCTTTTGGAAGGCTTGGCAAGACATTGCGAATGAGAACGGCGGCATCGAGATTGTATAAGCTAATGCGGGAGCTATAGCTTGCAATTTTCTGAACTCGCGCAATTAGCTCCTTTGCATTGTAGCGTGCATCGAGCTTCCAATCCCCCAGCTGACTTTTCCCACCGATTACGCCACCTTTTATTATCCCAGATCGGTTAGTTCTATTCAAAAAGAAAGTCGAAAAACCAAGCTCGATACTATTTGCCGCCGAATCGAACTGTAAGGATCTTTGTCGGTACCACTCATCCATGCTCAAAGGAGTATCGCGGATCAACCGGCATAAATCCTCCGGATTTCTGAGAACTGCATCCCAAAAAGCGTAAACGGATTTATTGATATCATTTAAGTGAATATGACTAGCATATTCGAGATACAGCAGTGTTATCGCAATACCGGCACCTCCGGCATACGGCTCGACGTACTCACAGCCAGAAAGACCATTCTCGTCGATAAGGTCGGCGACAAACTGTGTCAGCCTACCCTTCCCACCGGGGTAGCGCAGCGGAGAAGTGAACTGTTCCATATCGCACTGTAGCTCATTCAGAATGCGTTGGCCATCGCGTCAATCCGGCTCGTTCAGCGCGGTGTGGAGCGCTCGAAGGTAGGCCTCCCACCCATCCCAACTTGCTTTCACAGTCGTTTCTTCCGGTAGAACGTGATGGTTGTGAAAATAACTATGAAGTGTCTTGATTGAAAAATGACCAATGTAATCTGGCTTTATAGCCGATTTAGCTTGAACAAAGATCGGAGATTTGCCGGACGGATCAATTGAGTGAATTACAGCTGATATTTTCTCAGACAGCTTTACCTTGTAGTCGCTCCATTCGGTGACACTCTTATTCTTCAAATTCGGAGGGATAGGGACTTTCTTTACTTCAAGATAAACCTCACTGCTCAACTCTATGAACACTCTCACGAGAAATGCAGCAGCATTCTCATTGTTTTTGACAATAATCTTTCTGCATTCATTGTATAAAGGCCCCAGCCTAATTCCTCGAACAGGCAATAGTCTTGGGCCACCTTGCGGCGCTAATGTCTTTCTACTTGCGTCAGTAGCTTGTCGCCGAGTCGGCGATGGATTCGATCGCTGCACGGGGCGAAGAGATTCATCCGAGCTTGCCTCAATTTGCGCGTCCGTTTGCTCGTCCACTGATGGTGAGTTTTGGGGTTCTGCCGTTCGCGAAGTAGGCGCCGAGGAATAACCCCATTTTGGAGCGCCAGGCGCGGCTTTTACATTAAATTCAGAAAACTTATCTATAAAATCTTTGCGGTCGTCTTTATCTTCTACCTGTATAAATTCGAACTCTGGATCCGCCATTGCGGACAGTATGCGCTGTAGTAATGCTTTGCCTGCCGTTTCGTCGCCATTCTCGAATGAAACAACGCTAGTTTTCGGATTGATATCTACGCCCAATGTTTCCTTGAACGGACCTGCATTCAAGACGCGGTCAACCGTGGTCCATCGACCATCCAAAGCCTCAAGTATTTCTGCCCATTGGTCGCTACGATCATCGCCAAAAAACTCAACGACGGCTAAGGAGCGAGGCGCGTCTAGGCCGATATCTCGATTGGCTCGACCTTTGGCCAATGGTTTCCAAGACGCGAGCCCAACACCTGAACCAGCAGTCATGTGTCGCCTGCGCTTCCAAGGTGTAACGTCTTCTCGGCTGTCAAAGAGACGGCCATCGACCTCTCTAATCGGGCTTTCAGCAAAAATTTTCGAAAGTTTACGGAATTGTTTTGACAGAGGTGTCCCGTCAGCGAGTGCTGGCGTTTCAAGTAATTTTAAAACTGTTATCCGGCGGTTTCCCTCTTCAACTATGTACTGCCCTCTTGTTCCTGCGGGTATGACCCAAATCGGCTCGCCGGGACTAATCCCACCCATTTGCATGATGTCTTTAGCTATACGAACTAATTTTGAACCCTGCTCATCAATCATAGCCCGAATAGCATCTCGTTGGGTGGCTTGTGGCCCCAAACGATAATTTTCCTGATCCAAGCGAAGTTGGTGCAACTTCAGCGTGACCCATTTACCCCTTGACATGAAGCTTCACCGCCTGACCTCGTTTGCGGCCAAGCTATCGAGTCGTTGTGAGGCCTGCAATCCAGTATGCTAGGTTGCAGATTGGCTGCCTGACAGTTTTGGCGATTTATAATGCCGTCGCGACATTTTTGCTGTCACAGGGCTATGCCGCTATGGTGCGAGCATCGAACGGAATTGGCCATTGTCCGTCACTACCCATACCAGTCCGAAGCCGCCCGGCAAGCTCGGCGCTGAGAAGCTGACGCCGGAGGAGCAACGCCGCCGGTTCGAGGAGTTGGCGCGCGAGGCTGGGTGTGATGAGCAGTCGGATGCTCGGTTTGAGGCGGCAGTAAAAGTCATTGGACGCAAGAGCCTCTCGCCTTCCTCCAAACCATAACTATTTATCGCGCCGTCCTTTAAATACGTATTCAGGATAGTGCTGTTCCAGTATCGTGCGCCGTGTTCCTGTTGAGTATTTAAGCAAGCGAAATTCTATAATAAGATCATCGAAATCGTTTGATACCTTTGACATTCCATTTAAGCCGACTAGAGCGATTTCGTAACGTGACAGCTGACTTCGCTGAGCATCTATCAGTTTGAACCCTTGTCGTTGACGGCCTGACTCCGCCTGTGA
>NZ_JAAHTB010000036.1 GCF_010692745.1 Methylobacterium sp. BTF04 | reverse complement strand
CGGAGACCTCCTCCTTCACAAAAAGAGCTCTCCACTTTTCCGAGGCAAGTCCACTTGTCGCCTTCACGCGGTATGGGAAAGGCCAGGGGCATCCGGCGCAACTCAATATGGGCGATTGTTTCGCCTATGCGGTGGCGAAGAATCACCGGGCCGCGCTGCTCTACAAGGGTAACGACTTCGCGAACACGGATGCGGGCGGGGCGTCGCCGGGCCCCTGACCCTCACACCCGCGGCGGCGGCACCGTCGGGTCCACCAGATAGCCCAGGCCCCGCACCGTCTGGATCAGGTCCACCGCGAGCTTCTTCCGCAGGCGTCCGACGAAGACCTCGATCGTATTCGAATCGCGGTCGAAATCCTGGTCGTAGAGGTGCTCGGTCAATTCCGCCCGCGACACCACACGGCCGGTGTGGTGCATCAGGTAGGACAGCAGCCGGTATTCGTGGCTCGTGAGCTTGACCGGATTGCCGTCGACGAAGACCCGCCCCGAGCGGGTGTCGAGCACTACCGGGCCGCAGGCGATCTGGCTGGTGGCGTGGCCGGCCGCGCGCCGCAGCAGCGCCCGCACGCGCGCCATCAGTTCTTCCATGTGGAACGGCTTCGTCACGTAGTCGTCGGCGCCGGCATCGAAGCCGTCGACCTTGTCCGACCAGCGGTCGCGGGCGGTGAGGATGATGACGGGGGTCTTGATTCCGGCGCGGCGCCACTTCTGCAGCACGCTGACCCCGTCGGTCTTGGGCAGGCCCATGTCGAGGATGATCGCGTCGTAGGGCTCGTTCTCGCCGAGATAGCCGCCCTCCTCGCCGTCGAAGGCTTTGTCGGCCACGTAGCCGGCCTCCTCCAGCGCGCTCACCACCTGCCGGTTGATGTCCCGGTCGTCCTCCACCACCAGCAGCCGCACGTCACCGCACTCCTATTTTGGGGAGATCCATTTGAATCGGCCCGGTCATGGGCTTGGTCATGGGCCTGATCATGGCTCCGTGACCTGGCCGGTCGTAGCATCGACCATGACATGGACGAAGCGCCCGTCCCGGCGCAGGGCCGTGAGCAGGTAGACCAGCGCGTCCTCGTGCCGGCACAGGCGGGCGCGCTGGATCTCGGCGCGCGGGATGACCTGGCGGGCGGCCCGGATGGCGGCCACCGGCTCGATCACCCGCTTGTCGGCCACCGCCTCGCGCAGGTCGGCGGCGCTGAGGCAGGAATCGCTCGGCGGCGCCGCCCGCAGGGGCGCGACCACCGTCCCGGTTCCGGCCCCGATGGTCTCCTCGGCGAGCGTGTCCATCGACCCCATCGCGAAGCCCGCGACGGTCAGGCCGATCAACAGCAGGGCGAGGAGGATGCGCATGGGTCGATGGGACTAGGGGAAGGGCACTGAATGCGCCCTGAATGCGAGCCCAAGCCCAACCTGGACCGTTCGGTTCCCGGACCTGAGATGTTCTAACCGTCTCAGAGCGGCAGGCCGGCCTGGGCGACGAGGCGGTCGAGGGTCGCCCGCAGGGTCGCGCTGACGTGATCCTGGCTGTCGATGTGGTCGAGGGCGGCCTTGCGCAGGGCGATCATCGAGCGATCGAAGCGTTGCCGGGCGGTGTGCAGCCGGAGTGCCGCGGCCCGGCGCCGGCCGCGGGCGCGGCGGAAGGACTTCAGGAAGTGCGTCATCGGGCGTCCTCGTTTCTGGGAAGGGTTACGGACACGGCCGCGGTTCTGCGATCCGGCGCAGGATCTCGTCGAATTTTTCGCGGGCCCGCTCATCGTTTCGGTCGACGCCGCGCGCGATCTCGGCGGCCAGCCGCGACAGATCCTCCAGCACGCGGGTGCGGTTCTCCAGGGCGGCGGCCATCGCCGCGTTGGTCTGCGAGGCCCGTTCCAGGGCGGTGGCGGTGGCACCGGTCTCGCCGATCCGCGCCTCCTGCGCACGCTGGGCCTCACGGTGGAGATGCAGGCAGGCGAGCCCGAGCATCACCGCCACGACCCAGCCGGCCCCGTCATGGGTGAACAGCAGGCGCACTCCCTCGAACGCGATCTTTTCCACGGCGCATCCTCCACACGGCGCATCCTCCGTGCCGTCGCTTGCCTCACGGGACCGGGCGGCCCCGCGCGGCGGCGAGTGCGGGGGCCAGGGTGTTGGCAGCGGTGGCGGCCTCTTCCAGGGCAAGGCTGCGAAACACCTTCTCGCCGAGGCCGTCGGTGCCACCCGCCGCCTTCACCAGCCAGCCCGGTGCCTCGCCGAGGGCGCGTTGCACCGCGCCTGCGATCACCGCGGACCCGACCGCGATGGTCAGGGTCCGTCCGCGCACGGCGCCGGCCACCGCGTTGATCGCGTAGTCGCCGACGTTGCGGACCAGCCGCTCCACCAGAGTGGTGGTGACCAGGACCCGCAAGGGCCCCGCGAGCCGGGCGAGGGCCGCCGTGGCGGCGGTGACGGCCAGCGGTACCATCACGTGTCCGATGCCTTGCGCGACGGCCGCGAGGGTGTCGCCCCAGGGCAGCACCACGGCGTCGCCGGCGAGAGCCGTGCCTACCGAGAGAAGCAGCAGCGGCATCGACGCTGCGGTGAGACGGACGATGGGACGGGTGCTCATGGGGGCATGTCTCCGTTGCGGATGAGTGGTTCAGGCGTCGCGCCGCAGGCGGGTGCGCAGCGCGGTCCAGAGGCGCGCGAGCGTGCCCGTCGGTGCAGGCGGCTCCGGGCGGCGGACCGGCAGGGTTGCTGCGGCGCGGGGGATGGATCGGCGCGCAGAGGGCAAGGCCGGCAGTACGGCCGACAGCGGCGCCCCCGGTGCGATGATCGGCGCGGCGTCGCCCCGGCGGGCACGCGGCGGCGCCAGGGCATAGGGCGTACGGAACTGGTCGTATTCGGCGCCCCGGCGCGGGATCAGTTCGGCAGGACGGTTCCACAGCAGAATCGCCGCGGCGGCGCCATCGCGGTCTCCTGCCGCCAGCCGGCGGACCACGCTGGAGCGCGCGAAGGCGCCCGGGCCGATGTTGAAGCAGAGCGAGACCAGGGCGTCGAAGGCGTGGTCGGCGA
This sequence comes from Methylobacterium sp. BTF04, assembly GCF_010692745.1. Lineage (GTDB taxonomy): Bacteria > Pseudomonadota > Alphaproteobacteria > Rhizobiales > Beijerinckiaceae > Methylobacterium. Next base: position 42,112 of record NZ_JAAHTB010000036.1, on the reverse strand, counting down.
GATCCGGCGGCACGGTCGCGGCGACGCTGCGGACGTAGCGCGCCACGTCGCGGGCAAACAGCGCATCGCATTCGGCCGCGGTGATCCGAAGTCCCGGCGTCACGGTCGGCGGACCGGCCGCGGAGGTGTGGCCGATCCCGATGGTCCAGATTCCCACGGAATCGCGATAGGCCGCCAGCCGGCGCCCCTCGCGAGCGATGAGCACGGCGCGGCCGAGGTCGGTCAGGTGCATGGTGGACTCCAAAGTTTGTCGGAGAGTCGTCGGACCGTCATGATTTCGCGCAGGGGTCGGCGATTGCTGAGCCCTGTGAGAGCGAACTCGCAGGGGGCCTGCCGCAGGATCGTCCTCGGTATTCCCGGGCGATCGGAAGTCCGGCGTGATGATCCTGCGCGTCGGCGAAGCGAGGATTACTTCAGAATACTCGCGACATTTTTTGGCGTGCAGGTAGGAGACGTTTCCTTGAGAGGACTTTGTAACGACAGAATGTAGGAACGCTCATATTATACGAGTGCTGGAGCCGCCTCAGTATCGCGCCCGCTTGTCTCAGTTGGATAGGGCGCGAAACTGCTCGGATACGGTTCATGCTCCGCAGTTTTTCGTGCGGCGTTACACGAATTTTGTCAGAGATAAGCCCAAGAATTCAACCTTGAAGGCATGATCGACACACGGCTGCACGAACGGGCTATCGCCATCGATCATTGGAAAATTCGACTTATACTTTCAGGAAAGCTGCTCACCGCTGAACAGGGAATCCGTTGCCGCAACATAGCCGTCGGCGCCGGTGAAGCGGACGAAGACCTCGACCGTATCGCCAGCGGCGAGCGCCAGTGTCGTGCCGAGCGCGAGGGTGGAGACGCCGTCGGTCAGCGAACCGGTCAGGGCCACCCGGCCGCGGCCGGCGGGGCTCCCGTTTCGGTAGAACTGCGCCTCGAAGGCGGTGGGCGCGCTCGTGCCGTTGCGCTTGAATCCCAGATTGGCCGTGAAAGTGTGGAGACCGGTTTCTGCTGCGGTGAAGCGACTCGTGGCCGCCGCGAAGGCGCCCTGTGTGTTGGAATCGACCGTGTTGAACTGGATTCTGGTCCAGGCGCCGGCAGCGAGATAATTGTCGAAGTTCGTCCACGCGGCGAATTTCGGAAGGTTGGTCAGTCGGTTCCAGCGCGCTCCGTCATGGGCCTTGAACGCCGTCGTGGTGGAATCGAACACCAGCTGACCGGCGGCGGCGCCCTCGATCGACGGCGCCGCTTGCGGCTGCAATTCCAGTGCGCCGTTGGCGCGAAACTTCACCACCGAGCGCCGGGCGGTTGCGCCGATGGGCGTGGTCTGGAAATCGATCGCGGTGCCATTGCCCGCCGGCGTGAAGTCCTCCTCCGCAAAGCCGTTGAACGCCACCACATTGAGGGAATAGGCCCCATCGCTGCGCCAGCCAGCGCCGAAGAACCCGAAGAAGCGGTCGAGGGCCTTGATGCCCGCCGGTGCGGTGGGCGTGCCTCGCGCGGACCTGGCCTGAAAGGACGCGACCGGTGGGATCGTCGCCGCCCCATCGCCGCCAAAATTATCCACCTGAACGCTGTGTGGCACGACGCCGGGACCGGGGGGCGCGCCGGGGCGTAGCGTCGTCAGGTGCAGTCCAGCTTCGGGGGCGACCGTCTGGCCGAAGCCGACGCTTCCGGTGGTCGGGTTCACGGTGAAGGCCTGGGCGTAGCCTGTGCCGTCCGCGCTGACCTTGAGGCCGATCTGGTCGGTTCCGAACAGCCCCAGCATCGCACGGGTCGAGAAGCCATCCTGGAAGACGATTCCGGCATCGTTGGCCGGGGCCTTCTTGTTCATCGTCAGGCGCATGTCGCCCGATCCCGGCGTCGTGTCGTCCCACGAGAACAGGGCTGCGTCGGATTTCACGGCGAGGCGGTTCACGGCATCGGCCGCCGTGCCGATGCCGAGCCGGGTGAGGTTCTGCAGCGCCTTGACCGTATCCCGGAAGCCGGTCCAGGCGGTGCCGGTGAACAGGTAGAGTTCGGCCTCGTCGACCACGAAGGCGAGCCAGCCGGCCTTGGGCGAAAAGTCGACCCAGTGTCCGTCCTGAAAGCGCACGATCCGGCCTGCGAGGCCGGCCCAGGCGCCGGTCGGGTTCGCTGCCGCGAGGAGATAGCGGTCGCCGTCCGCCGGGTTGGCGGGCGGTGCGGTGCGGTCCTTGTCGAGGCAGGCGAGCTGCACCAGCGTGTCGAGGCCGGCCAGCGCCTCGTTGTGGGTGACGTGTTTCTGCGCCTGCCCCGCCGCGATCAGCGGCAGCGCGAGGTTGGCGGTCATCTGCGACATCGGCCGGCTCCGGGGTGGAGGGTTACGGGTCGCCGGCCTCGGCCGTTCGACCCTCTGGATCGTTGACGCGCACTCGCTCCACCCGCCGAGGCAGGTCGCGGGCGAGCGCGGTGCGCCGATACGGCGTCAGGCTTCGCCAGGCGCGGATTTCGGGGATCGTGAGGCCGCAGCCGAAGCACCACCCCGTCCGCCCGTCGAAGCGGCAGACGGAGATGCACGGGTCGGATTTCGCGTCGCTCTTCGCCATGCTTGTGCGCCTCTCGTCGATAGGGTACCCCCCTACCTTAGAAACGACGCGATGGCATTCGGGAAAACGATGTCCCACACGATCAAGGACAAGGGAAAACTGCTCGCCCGCGTCCGGCGAATCCGCGGGCAGGCCGAGGCGGTGGAGCGGGCTTTGGAGGCCGAGCTCGGCTGCACCGATGTGCTGATGCTCGTCGCCTCCATGCGCGGGGCCATCAACGGGCTCACCGCCGAGGTGATGGAGGACCACATCCGCCACCACGTGGTCGACCCTGCCCATGAGCCGGATCCGGAGCGCGCCAAGGGGGCCACCGAGCTGATCGAGGTGCTGCGCACCTACCTGAAGTGACCGCCGACCGATGACGGTGTCTCCCTCATGACCTCCCTTCCCGAACTCCTCCGCCAGGGCAGCGCGCATGCGTGGCTGTTCGTGCCGAGTGCGATCCTGCTCGGGGCCCTGCACGGGCTCGAGCCCGGCCATTCGAAGACGATGATGGCCGCCTTCATCGTCGCGGTCCGGGGCACGGTGACCCAGGCAGTGCTGCTCGGCCTGTCGGCGACGCTGTCGCATACCGTCGTGGTGTGGGCGGTGGCGCTGGCCGGGCTGTATCTCGGCCAGCATTGGGGCTCCGAGGCCACGGAGCCCTATTTTCAGATCGCCTCGGCCGTCGTCATCGTCGCCATCGCCGCCTGGATGATCGGGCGGACCTGGGCGGAGCGCCGCGGCGGCCACCATCACCCACATCATGAGCCCGAGGTCCGGCGCATCGCTACCGGTGGCGGCGGTGTTGCCACGCTCGCCATATACGAGGATGGCGTGCCGCCGCGCTGGCGCCTGCGCTTCGAGGGATCCGCGCGCCTCGCCGCGGGGCAAGTCACCCTGGAGACGACGCGGCCCGATGGCGCGCGCCAGACCTTCGGCTTCGTCGATCGGGGAGAACACCTCGAAAGCATCGCGGAAATCCCGGAACCGCACGCCTTCACGGCCTCGCTCCACCTCGTGCGCGGCGCGCTGAGCGAAACCCACACGGTGGTGTTCCAAGAGCACGACCACGACCACGACGATGCCCACGCGCGGGCCCATGCGTACGATATCCGCAACCGGTTCGCCGGCCGCAGCGCCACCACCGGGCAGATCGTCCTGTTCGGCCTCACCGGTGGGCTGATCCCGTGTCCGGCGGCGATCACCGTGCTGCTGCTCTGCATCCAGTTGAAGGAAATCAGCCTCGGGATCGTTCTGGTGCTGTGCTTCAGTATCGGGCTGGCGCTCACCATGGTCGCGGCCGGTGTGGTCGCGGCGCTCGGCGTGCGCCACGTGGCGCGCCGCTGGCAGGGCTTCGATACGCTGGCCCGGAGAGCACCCTACGTCTCGGGGGCGCTGATCATCTGCGTCGGGCTCTACACCGGGTTCCAGGGCTGGAGCGCCCTGCACGGGCACACGGATCAGGCCGCTCTCTCATGGTCCGCTACCCGCCCATGATCCTTGCCCGCCCATGATCCTTGCCCGCTCGCGGCAGGGCGGCCCACGGCCGGTGGCCAGGCCGATCTGCGCGACGCCGAGGTCCAGGCTCGCCTGCGGCCCTCCGAAATCGGCGGTCTCGTCGGCAGTCCGGTACAGCAGCGTCGGGCTCGCGGCGGTGAGGGTGCGGACCAGGCGCCCGCCCTCCCCGAAGATCTCGACGACATACGCCTCCGGATCGTCGAGGGGGATCTCGGCCACGTCCCAGGAATCGCCGTCGCGGCGGGCCCGGCGGATCCAGGTGACCCGCACCCCGTCCGCCTCGCGCCGGGCCCGGAGGTGGACCGGACTCAACGGGCGCAAGGCCAGCAACCCGGCGGTTGCGAACAGCTCCGCGAAGGCCGGATCGCCGGGGTCGCGGTCCGCCGGGCCGATCCTATAGCGAAAGGCGCGGCCGGCCTCGTCGAGGCGCTCGACCAGCGGCACCACGGCCTCGTCGAGACGTACGATCAGGCTGCCCGCCGGAAGGGTGCGGGCCGCCTCACCCTCGCTGCCGGCAAGCCCGCGCAGGAGCCGGGTGAGCCGGTAGGTCTGCGGCCCGATCAACGTGATCCCGGCGGCCGAGATCAGCTCCACGGCGCCGTCCGTCCCGATCAGCGCGAACAGGTTGCCGCCGGCCAGTGCCTGTTCCTCGTCGATGGCCCCGAGCGCGCCGGCATGGCGCAGGTGGACGTCGAGCCGATTCGCGCGGTCGAAGCGCCATAGCGGTCCCGGCGCCAGAGCCGTCAGGGTCTGCCCGAGGCAGGCGGGATAATCGGCAAAGCCGTGCAGGCTCAACGGCGCGCCCGCGCCGGCCGAGCGCCAGATCGCCACCGCGCCGGGCCACGGATCGGCGGCTACCGCCAGCACCTGCAACGGCGTCGGCGCACCCCGGTCGGCGGGCAGGTCGAGGACCACCGCGAAGGGCCGCCCGGCGAGCAGAGGCACCGCCCGGCGCGGCTGCGCCTCGGCCCGGCCGGGGGCGCGGGGCCGCCGCGCCTGGAGCGGTATTGCGCGCGTCTCCATCCGCCGCCCGGCAGGGCCGTCGGCGATCCGCACGATGCGATGGGGGTTGGCGTCCCCCGGCAGGCCGAGGAGGTCGCCGGGGGCGAGATCGATCCGGCGCGGGCTGAGCGTCAGGCTCGCGGTGTCGCGCCCGGCGAGGGTGGCATCGAGCAGCGCCTCGGCCAGGGCCTCGGCCTCGTCCCGGCGGGTGACGATGGCGGCCTCGACCCGGGTTTCGCGCCGCCGCGCTCCCGCCGGCCGGGTCGCGGCGGCGTCGGCCTTGCGGTATTGCGCGCTCTCCCCGTCGATGAAACTCACCGCGATGGAGCGTGGCAGCTCGCTCTCCTGCGCCCGCACCCGGCTCACCGGCGCCGCGTCGCCCTCGGGCGCCACGAGATCGTCCGCAGCGATATCCGCCGCCGCCACGCGCCGGGGTGCGCCGATGGTCAGGGTGCCGGCCACCGCCGAGACGGCGAGGCCGTAGAGTTCGGTGAGCGGTTCCAGGGCGGCCCGGGCCGACATCGGCCGGTCGATCACCGTGCCGTCGAGGAAGGCGGAGGCCGTGATCCGCGTCGGCGCGGTGATGCCGAAATCGGCCAGCATCGCGGCGATCAGCCGGTCGAGGTCGAGCCCTTCGATCCGTCCGGTGATCCAGTGGCCGACGGACCAGTTGCCCGCATCCGCCCACACCGTGTCGTAATCGGGAAAGGCCGGGTAGGGCCGCGCATCCCAGGCCCACACGAAGAGCGCATCGGCCGGCACCATCGGGCCGCCATAGAGCGGCGAGACCGGATTGTGCGCCGCCTCGAAGCCGGGCAGCGCCGGATCGAAGCGCGCCAGGATCGCCTCCAGACCGCGCGCCTGGATCAGGTCGTCGCGTCGCCCCGTGGAAAAGGGCGGGGCGGCGTTCTCGGAGGATTTCGGGTCGGGGAACACGTTGGGGCCGTTGGTGCCCTTGTCCACTGCCGGCACCCCGATCTCGGTGAGCCAGATCGGCTTCGAGCGCGGCACCCACGGCGTCGCCTGCGTCTCGATCCCGCCGTCGCGCTCGATATGGGCGTGGCTCCACCACGCCACCAGATCCTTGGCGCGGTAGATCCACGGCTTGGCATAGGCCCCGTCGCTGATCGGACTGCGCATTTGCGCCGCCCGGTCGGCCTCGGTGGCGTAAAACCAGTCGAACGCCTCGCCGGCGCCGATCCGGCTCTTGAGATAGGCGCGGTCGTGGATCTCGTCGGCGACGGCGAGATCGGCATGGGCGTCCCCGTCGCGCCAGTCGGTGAGCGGCGGATAATAGTCGATGCCCACCGCATCGATGGCCGGATCGGCGAACAGCGCGTCGAGGGGAAACCGCACGCTGGCGCCGCCCGCGCGGACATCGGCGCCGTACTCGGTCCAGTCGGCGGCGTAGACGAGGCCGACCCCCGTCCCGAGCCGGGTGCGGACCTCGGCGGCCAGCGCACGGAACGCCTCCACCGCCGGGTAGCGCCCGGATTCTCCCCGTACGCGGGTGAGGCCGACGAATTCGCTGCCGACGATGAAGCCCGACAGGGCGTTGCCGGCGGCCGCCCAGGTCGCGGCCAGATCGGCGTAATGCAGCACGAGGCGGCGGTAGCCCTGCGCCCGGTCGAAGAAGGCCGCCACCTGCGTGCCGGCCGCCGCCGTGCCGTCCGGGCTGCCGGTCCGGCCGGGGGCGGGGTCGCAGGTGATGCGCCCGCGCCAGGGATGGGCCGGCTGGTGCCCGGCCGCGGCGTCGCGCGGGTCCGGCAGGGTGTTGTCGGCGGCGATATCCATCATCAGGAACGGGTAGAGCACCACGGCGAGCCCGCGCCGGTGCAACTCGGCCACCAGCCGGGTCAGTCCGGCATCGGAGGGCGTACCGCCATAGGCCGCTCCGCCGCCGGGTGCGGTGGAGACGGCCGCGACCCGGTCGCGGGTGAGCCCGGCCACGCGCCATGCGTCGCCGGTGGTGGATTTCTGCGCCCGGTCGACCTTGGGCTGCACCGTGCATTGTCCGGCGCGCAGGTCGTCGCCGAACCAGGCCGCCACCACCGAGACGCGGGACAGGCGCGGGCACAGGGCCTGGAGCGCATCGAGGGAGGCGACGACGTCGGTGGCTGCCTGGAGCTGGAAGCGGTTGGCGGGCCGGGTCGCGCCGTATCCGGCATCCTCGCTGACCGGGACCGGGTCGAGGCCGAACTCGGTGGAGCCGGGGATGAGGCACACGGCGCGGATCATCCCGGCGAGGCCCGCCACAGGCCGCACCACCTCGAAGGCGAATTGCGGCACCCGATTGCCGAAGGGGGCCAGCGCCAGGTGCTCGAAGACGATGTAGGCGAGGCCGCGATAGGCCGGCGCCCGGTCCACCCCTTCCTTGGCGACGATCAGCGGATCGGGCTCCTGCGTCTCGCTGCCCCGGTGCAGCCGGTAGGTCAGGGTGGTGCGGTCGATCTCCTGCCCGTCGGCCCAGATCCGGCGGACATGGGCGATCGTGCCCTCGCACAGGCCGATGGCGAGGTCGGCCGAGTAGGCGTAGGCGGTGCGCACGGTCTTCTGCCCGCCCCCGCCCTTCGCGCCACCCGAGGCGCGCTCCACGCTGGTGTTGGCGACCTCGAGCGGTCGCGTCGCCCAGATCAGGGTGCCGCCGACCTTGGCTCGGCCATAGACCCGCGCCACGGGATCGCCCTCGGTGGAACTCAGGCCCGCCACCTCGGTGAGGCGTGGCCCCGCGACGAAGCGCGGCCCCGCCTTGCCGCCAAACAGCGCCCCGTCGATCCCGGCGCCGGCCGCCGAGCCGAGCGCGCTGCCGATGGCGCCCCCGATCGGCCCACCCAAAGCCGTGCCGGCCGCCGCCCCGGCGGTTTGCAGGATCAGCGTGGCCATGGCGGGCTCCGGCGGAAGGGGAGGACTGGCTTGTCGAATCGTATCCTGCCGGATACGAATTAGGCATGCCGTTGATCCAACTTTCAGATCAATTCAGGCGTTGGCTGCATGGCCTACGCGATGCTCGCGCCAAGGCGCGGGTCACCGCCCGTCTCCGAGCCGCGACCCTCGGGCATTTCGGCGACGTCGAGCCGGTCGGTGATGGAGTCTTCGAGATGCGGATTCACACCGGACCGGGATACCGGCTGTATTACACCCGGCGCGGTGAGGCTGTTTATCTGCTTCTGATCGGTGGTGATAAGTCGAGCCAGAGTCGAGATATCCAGAAAGCTCGACAGATGGCTATAGATCTCGATCGGACTCCATCATGACCCAGTTCACACCGTTCGACGCTTCGGAGTTCTTGGACAACCCCGATGTCATTGCCGAGTACTTGGCGGCGGCCCTCGAAGATCCTGATCCGGAGGTTTTCGTGGCGGCTCTCGGTGATGTCGCGAAGGCACGCGGCATGACCCAGATCGCCAAGGATTCGGGCCTAGGGCGCGAGAGCCTCTACAAGGCGCTCTCCCCGGGCTCGAAGCTGCGCTACGAGACGGTTCGGAAGGTCATGAGCGGGCTTGGCGTCAGGCTGACGATCACCCCGACCCCGTGACGGCTCCCGGAAACCGGAACGCATGGGCCAAATGCCGGCGCCACCAGCGGGTGAGCGCCACCTCGGTCACCGCGGCCCCATCATGGGCGTGGACCATGGTGTCCGGTCGGCAGGCGATGGCGCAATGCTTGGCCGGCAGGTGGGCGCGAAAGGCGAAGAGCAGCACGTCGCCGGGTTGCGGCGCATAGGCCGCGAGCGGGCCGGCGACGGGGACGAGGTGGCGCCGGGCGGCCTCGGCCAGCGGATCGCTGCCGAGGGCGGCCGATTCCGCCCAGGAGGCGGCATAGGGCGGAGCCGCCTCCGGCTCCGGTCCGAGAAGGCCTCGCCAGACCCCGCGCACGAGGCCGAGGCAGTCGCAGCCGATTCCCTTGAGCGAGGCCTGATGCCGGTAGGGCGTGCCGATCCAGGCCCGCGCCTCGGCGACGATGCTGTTCGGACTCATGGATACCCTCATCGGAACAGGCTGCCGCCATCGAGGCCGGGGCCGGAGCCCGGCGCGTGGCGCAGCACGAAGTCGTTGCCCGGCAGGTGCGGGAAGCCCCGGAAGGCGCGGGCGTTGGCGAATTTCTGGCCGCAGGTGGTAAAGCGCTTGTCGCAGCCCGCCGTAACCGTGAAGCGGTCTCCCGGCGCCGGGGCGCGGGCCGGGCTCTGCCACAGGTCGAGGCGGTGGCCGGCGGCCCCGACGCCATGGGCACGGATATCCGCGGACAGGCCGGCATTGGCGCCCGCGCTCCAGGCGAGGCGCCCGCTCGAGAACCAGCCCGCCGCGAAATCCGCCGCGAGGGTGACGTCGAGGCTCCCCGGTTCGCTCTGCGCCAGGACCGTGCCGCCGGCCCGGAAGCGCGGATCCTGAAGGTCGATGCCGCAGCGGCCATCGCCGAGATCGGCATCGCAGGTGGCGCGGTAGGTCCGGCCGTTCTCCGCATCGAGGCGGTCCATCAGGCCCCGCACTTCGGCGACGAAGCCGGCGCCGGCCCGGCGGACTTCGCCGATGCTGCCGATATCGAGGAGCAGGCGCGTCTCCGGGTTGGTCCAATCCACCAGCCAGGTCTCCACCGCCGCCCCGTCGTAGAGCCCTCCGGCCACGTCCGCATCGGTGAGGCCGGCGGCGGTGAGCGCGCCCGCCACCTCGCCCCCGCCGACGGCGAAGCCGAGTTCGGCGCTGGCCTCGGCCGCCTCCAGCCCCGAGCGGGCGGCGTAGGTGACCCCGGCGAAGGCGAGGTCGCGGTCGTGGTCGGTGAAGCCCAGCACCGCACCGTCGCGTCGGGTGAGCGACCAGCAATGGCACAGGGTGGTGGACCCGCCCGCGAGATGCGCGGCGAGGTCGGGGGGCAGGTCTCGCATGGTCCAAACTCCCCGATCGGCTCACCCGACGGCGGACGCGCGCCTGCCGGTCAAGGCACGATCTCGATCAGCGGCACCTTGGGGATCTCGCCGGCCGAGAAGGCCGAGAGGTCCACGGTGAGGTCGTCGGTGTCGAAGCGCACCGGCACGTCGAAGGCGAAGCCCGCGGTGACGATGGCCCCCGCCGGGGGCGCGGTGGCGAGGGTGACGAGCCCCGTCGCCGCGTCGCAGGCGAAGGCGGCGAGCGTCAGTTCGCGGCCCGCCACCGCGACGCGGACGCTTCCGGAGACCGGCTTGGCGATGACCCGGCGGTAGGGCAGCGGTCCGTCACCGTAGGTTTTCGCGAGTTGGAACGCGCGGGTCACCCCATCGCCGGCGCCGAGCCTCTGGTCGGTGGCCGCGACGGCGCGGGAGGGCGGCCCCGAGAGATGATCGACCCGGTCGCGATAGCGAAACCCGAACAGTCGGCCGCGCCGCTCCTCGAAGAAGGCCAGCACCGCGTGGAGCGCATCCAGGTTGCGGATGCCGAAGCCGGCGTCGAAGCGCCGGCGCGAATCCGCCCAGCGGCTGTTGCGGTGCTCCCGCCCCGAGGCCAGCGTGACGATCTCGGTCATCCGGCTCGGTCCCCCGCTGCCGCGCAGGGCGACGTCGAGGGGAAAGCGCACCTCGTGGAAATCGGTGGCCATGGTGTCACGGTCTCCCCGGTCGGGTTGGCGCTCACAGGCCGCGCCGGCCGCGCGCCACCGCTCGGGCGAGGCTGGCGGCGACCTGGGCTTCCGAGCGCCGGAAGCCGGCGATGTCCGGCGTGGTGATGTTGACGGTGACGGTGGCGCCCGTACCGCCGCCGGCGGCGACCCCGAGGCGCCCGTCGCTGCCGCGCTTGAGCGGCAGGATCGCCTCCGGTCCGGCCTCGCCCACCAGGCCGAGGCCGCCCCGCATCGGAAAGTAGGTGGGCGCGGCCACAACACCGCCGCTGGCGAAGGGCTGCACCCGGCCTCCCGCGATGACGCCGCCCGTGGCGAAGGCCGTGGCCTCGCTGGTGGCGTCGCTGTTGAGCAGCCCTTTCACCAGGCCGGTGATGCCGGCCTTGACCGGGCTCAGCGCCGCCTTGATCGCCACGTTGGAAAACTTGGTGGCGAGGCTGCCCAGCACCCCGTCGAGGGTGCGACCGGCGCCGACATTGCCGGTGAGCGCCTTCGACAGGCTCTGGCCGAATTTCTGGGCGAGCTTGTCGAGGGTATCGAGCTGCTTGATGCGCGCGGCGGTGTCGCGGTCGGAGGTGGTCTCGGCCATCGGAGTGTGTCCTCGCGTCAGGCGTCGTCGGGATAGGCGGCGATGAGCCGGTCGAGATCGGCCCGGCCCGCGGCGGGGGATCGCCGGGTCGACGGGCCTGCGGCGGCGATCAGCTCGCGCGGCGTGGCGGCCCAGAAGTCGCGCGGACGCCAGCGCAGGGTCCCGAGCCCCAGCGCCAGCGCGTCGTCCCACGGGAAGGCGGAAGGAGCGTCCGGCGCGGTCCCGCCCGTGGCGTTCAAGGGTCCGGCGGTGCGCCGAAGGCGGCATCGAGCGCCGCACCGAGGCGCGTGCCGATCTCGTCGAGATCGCCGGCCAGCGGCAGGGCCGCCACTGCCGCGTCGTCGAGGGCGTGGCCGCCCCCGCGCAGGGCCGCCCCGAGCAGCGCGATGAGGTCGCGCGCGGCGAGGCGCCCATGGGAGAAGCGCTCGGCGAGGCCGGCGAGATCGCCCGCCCCGAGGGCGTCCTCGAGTTCGGCGAGCGCCCCCAGCGTCAGGCACAGGGTGTAGCGCTCAGGGCCGAGGGTGAGGGACACCTCGCCGCGCCTGCGGTTGGCCATGGCTCAGGACGCCGTGAAGGTGAGGGGGCCGGCGGAGTCGAGCGCCATGTCGAAGGTCACTTCGCCGGCATGGTCGCCGCGATAATCCAGGCTGGTGATCTGGAAGAGCCCCTCCAGGGTGCCGAAGCCCGGCACCACCACCTGGAGGGTGTCGAGGGCGCCGTCGAAGAACATCTGCCGCAGGCGCAGATCCGAGGCCTCGTCGCGAAACACGCCGGAGCCGGAGATGGCGGCGCGGCGCACCCCGGCCCCGGACAGAAGCTCGCGCCAGCGCCCGGCGGATTCGGCATTGGTGACGTCCACCGCCTCGGCGTTGAAGGTGATCTGGCGGGTGCGCAGGCCGGCCACGGCGACGAAGCCGGCGCCGTTGCCGACCCGGATGAGAAGGTCCTTGCCTCGTTGTGCGGTCATGGTCGGGCTCCGGCGAGATCAGGATTCGAGCGCTTCGGTGAGCGCCTGCAGGGTCAGGGTGGCGCGGGCCTCGCCGGTGGCCGCATCCCGCCGCACGGCGAGGGCCTGCACCCGCAGGGTCACGAGGGCGTGGCCGGTCAGTGCCAGCGGCGCATCGGCGAGGAGGCCGGCCATGCGCTCGGCCGCATCGATGGCGCTGCGCGTGGAGCCCGGCCGGGCGAACAGGATCAGCGCCAGGCCGTGCGCGTGACGGCGCGCACCGTCGACGGAGTCGTCGCGGATCTCGGCATCGCCGAACACGGCGTAGACCGGGACGGACCCGCGCGGCGGCTCGTCGTAGAGGCGGAACGTACCGCCCATCATCCGGGCGAGCGCCGCGTCCGTGGCCAGATAGGCCAGGATGGCGCCACGCAGGGCCAGCAGCGGGCTCCTGGGGATTGGATCGGTGGCGGCCATCACGGGGCCTCCGCTTCGGTGGTTTCCTCCACGTGGCAGACGAGGTCGCGGCGGTCGCCGTCGGGGTCGCCGGCCGCGCGGATCACGAACCGGCGCGGCCCGGCGGCGAGCCGCATGGCCGGCGCGATCCCGGTGCGGTAGGCGAGCCGGACCCGGTGGGTCGCCACCACGTCCGCCCGGCCGCCGCGGACACGCTCGGCCGTACCGAGCGGCTCCAGCGCGCCCCACAGGAGCGGCCCGGCGACGTAGCGGCGCACCACGCCGCCGAAGCCGTCCGGGCTGTCCACGGGCCGTTCGAGCACGAAGCGGCGGCGCCGCGCGCCGATGGGCACGCGGGGGGAAGGCTGCGTCATGGGTCGTCTCCGGTCTGGTGGCGGGCGCGCGCTACAGCCGCATCCGCCGCTGCGGCGCGATCAGCGCCGCCAGGGTCGCGGGTGGCGCGGCCAGTCCCGGCTCGTCGCCGCGATGCACGAACCACTGGGCGGTGAGGTGCCGGATCGCCTGGATCAGGTCGGGCGGCGCCGGCGGGCCATCGCCGCCATGGCCCGCCGTGACCTCGACGAGGGCGGCCCGGCGGTAGAGGTCCGGGGCGGCCGGATCGACCAGGAGGCAGGGCGCCTCCACCAGGTCGGGACCGAGCCGGACCAGGCCGGGCGCGAGGTCGGTGACGATCCCGTCGGCATCGACGAGGCCGGCCCGGACCAGTCCGAGCACGGGGCTCAGGGGCAGCGGCACGATCCCGTCCGCCGGCCAGCCGGTGAGCATCATCCGGTAGCGGCCCGGGGTGAGCAGGCGCCGGCTCGCGCTCTCCACCTGCGCCCGGGCGGCGGCGATGAGGCGCGACACCAGCGCGTCCTCGGCACCGCCATCGTCGGGGTCGAGGCGCAGCGAGAGGCGCATCTCCGACAGGCTGACCGGCTCGACGGTGGGGCCATCGACGCGTATCGGGGTCATGGTCGTCTCCGTCGGGTGCGACGCGAAAAAGGGTGGTGGGCGATGGCCGTACGTTCTCGATCGGCCGCCCTGCTCTGGCTGATGCTGGCATCCGCTCCGGCCGGCGCGGTGGTAGGGGGCCGCGAAGCGCCCGAGGCCGCCGGCTCGGCCGTGATGGTTCTGTCCTCCAACGGCGGCGTCTGCACCGGCGTGGTCCTGGGACCGGATACGGTGCTCACCGCCGGCCATTGCGTGGCCGCCCGCGCCGAGCACCGGGTCCATTTCAAGGACGCGGCCGGCGCGCCCATCCTCGTCGAACTCGCCGCCCGCGCGCTTCATCCGGGCTACGATTCCGGCGCGGTGGCGGGCCGGCGTCGCTCGGTCGATCTCGCGCTGCTGCGCACCGCGACCCCGCTGCCCGCCCGTTTCGGGCCCGCGACCCTGAGCGCCGCGATGCCGCGGGCCGGCGAGACGGTGAGCGTTGCGGGCTACGGCGTCTCGGCACCGGGCGTCGCCCGCACCACCGGCACGTTCCGCAGCGTCGATCTCGCGGTGGTCGAACCCTATGGCCCGAGCCGGATCCTGGTCTGGCTCAAGCCCACGGCGGGGCCGGCGGGCGCCTGCCAGGGCGATTCCGGCGGTCCGATCGCCATCGGCGCGGATGTGGTCGCGGTCTCGGCCTGGGTCGGCGGCGGGGCTTGCGGCAGCCTCACCCAGGGCGTCCTCCTCGGTCCGCAGCGCGCCTGGATCGACCGGACGCTGGGCGGCTGGGGCGATGCGGCGCGCTGGGCCGCCCCGTGAGGATGAGCGGGTTGCCTCCCGGACCAGGGAACCAGAGCTTGGCCGGGCGATTGCCTTCGGATACGCTTCGTCATGGTTTCGTCCGGCGCAGGGCTGGGCGCGGGAGAGACACGATGTTGCCGACCGCGCTCCGCAAGGCCGCCCTCGCGGCCGTGATCGGGTGTCTGCCCGCCCCGGCCTTCGCCGTGATCAACGGCGAGGTCTCGCGCGACCCCGACGGCCTGCGCGCCTCGGTGGTGCGCATCGAGAGCACCCAGGGCGAAATCTGCTCCGGCACCTTGATCGCCCGCGACCTCGTGCTCACCGCCGCGCATTGCGTGATGCACCAGGCCGGCTACAGCGTCGTCGCCGTCGACCGGAATTTCCGTCAGCGTCGCATCCTGGCCGTGGCGGCCGCGATGCATCCCGACTTCGTGCCCGGCACCACGCCGGAGGACCAGCCCGGCACCGATCTCGCCCTGCTCAAGCTCGCCGAGCCGCTGGGGGCCGACTTCCAGCCCCTCGATCCGCGCGGGGGCACCATCAACACCGGCGATCCGGTGGACATCGCCGGCTTCGGCGTGGTGGCGGAGAACCGCCGCAACACCGCCCGCACCCTCCGCCAGGCCCATCTGGTGTCGATCGGCTCGCTTCAGGTGGCCAACACCGTCACGGTGGTCACCGATCGGCGGCGCATGGCCGAGACGGCGGGCGCCGGTGCCTGCCTGGGCGATTCCGGCGGTCCGATCCTGAGCGGCGGCCCCGGCAACTACCGGATCGTCGGCGTGGTGAGCTGGTCGAGCGGCGCCATGCGCCAGGACAAGCGCGCCCGCACCGCCTGCGGCGGCTTCACCGCCGTCACGCCCACCGGCGAGCATGCCGGCTGGATCACGTCGCGGGCCGCCGAAATGGCGCAGCTCTCGGTGGGCGAGGCCATGGCCGGCCTGCGCGGCAACCGCTCCGACTGGATGGCCCGGCCGGGCCGGTCTCGCTGACGCTAAAGGACGCGCAAGCCGGTGCCCCTCAGTAGGGGTGCCGATCCTGCTTGTCGGTCCAGGCCTTGTAGGCCTTGAGCCCAACCTCCCGCTCGAAATTCTCGGTGACGGCGATGCGCCGCTCGCCCCAGGGCTTGGCGAAATCCTCGTACTGGAAGGCGTCGTCGAAGCCGATGGCGCTGGTGTCCTTGAGGCTTGCGGCAAAATAGACGTGGTCGATGCGTGACCAGTAGATCGCGCTCATGCACATCGGGCAGGGCGCGCCGTTGATGTAGATCTCGCAGCCCTTCAGCATGCGGGCGCGCTCGGGAACGGGGTCGGGCGAGCCGGGCTCGCGGGCGATCATCTCGAGGATCGTGCCCGCGCCGTATTCGCTGCCGAGCAGGGCCTTCGGGTTGAGGCGCGCCGAGGCATCCATGATCGCCGTGACTTCCGCGTGGAACACCGGGATCCCGGTGAGCAGCACGCGGTTCTGGCCGCGTCCGATGATCTCGCCATCCTTGACGATCACGGCGCCGAACGGGCCACCCCAGCCCTTCTCGACGGATTCGATGGCGAGGCGCGTCGCCTCTTCCATGAATTTGCGTTTGTCCGGCGCGGCGACCACGGCCGCGGCCGGACTCGTCGACAGACCGGCCGTGGTGGCGACGCCCGCAGCGACCGCGCTCGCGAGGAACAGGCGCCGGTTCGGCGTGTCGAGGGCCGAACACCCCGCGTCGTGACCGGCCTCGCAGCTGCAGGATGTCATGCCGTATCGATCCTTCGATGAACAGGAGGCCGCGCAGAACCGGAGACGACGCGTGTCGCTCCGGGCGCGATGACCGGATGATCCCGGCGATGGCCGCGTATCACCTGAACAGATAAGAAACGGCCGCCTATTCGTGAGCAATCCAACCCATTCATCGAATCGGCCATTGGGATTGTCTGCGTTAAAGTTGTCCCGCCTCCGACTTGGTCTCACCGGAGGCGGGCTTTCGCTCAGGCGAACTTCAGCAGCTTGATCGCGTCGAAGTCCTGCACGCCGCCGCCCACGCGCTTGGTGGTGTAGAACAGCACATAGGGCTTGGCCGAGTAGGGGTCGCGCAGCACCCGCAGGCCGGCGCGGTCCACCACGAGGTAGCCGCGGCGGAAATCGCCGAAGGCGATCGAGAGGCTGCCGGCGGCGGCATCCGGCATCGCCTCGGTCTCCGCCACGGAGAAGCCGAGCAGGCTCGCGGCGCGGTCGGCGGCCTGCGGCGGTTGCCACAGGTAGTTGCCCTCGGCGTCTTTCATCTTGCGGATCGTGCTCTGCACCCGGCGGTTCATCACGAAGCTGGCGTTCTGGCGGTAGCCGGCACGCAGGGCGTAGACGAGGTCGTAGAGCACGTCCGCCGGGTTTGCGGCCGGAAACGCCCCGGCCGCGCCCGTTGCCACGGTTCCGAGCTTGCCCGGCACCCAGGCGGCGTTGGCCACGGTGTCGTAGCTGAGGAACCCGCGCGGGCGGCTGACGCCGTTGCCGGTGACGAAGGCGGTGCCCTCCTGCTCGGCGAAGGCGGTCTCGACCTCGTCGGCGAGCCAGGCGTCGATGTCGACGATGGCGTCGTCGAGCAGCGTCTGGGTCGCCGCCGGCATGGCGTAGAGTTCCATGGCGGGGAAGCTCAGTTCCGACAGGGTCGGCGCGTCGGTCTGCGGCCGCGGCGCAGCCTCGGCGACCCAGCCCGAGACCGCGTCGCTCACCGAAACCGCGCGCTTGTACTGGCCGCCCGAGATGGTGCGTACGGTGGCGAGCGCCCGGATCGGTGAGAGACGGGCGAGGCGGGTGAGCACGTCACGCTCCACGATCGCCGGCACGAGGTAGCCGCCATCGGGGCCGGACCCGGCCGAGAGCGCCTTTTCCTCCAGGCGCTTCAGCCCGGCGCTCTCGCCGGCCCGGACGTAGAGGTCGAAGGCCGATTTGTGCTCGGTGGCCGCCGCATCGTGGACCACCGCGCCGGCGGCACCGAGCGGCGGGCGCCGCCCGTCGAGGGTGATGCGGTCGAGGCGGGTGCGGGCGGAGTCGAGCGCCGCGTCGATGCGGGCGAGCTTCTCCTCGGTGAGGACGTCGCGCCGCCCGGTGATCTCGGCAAGGCGGAGGTCGTTGGTCTCCTTGAACGCCTCGAAGGCGCGGGACAATTCACCCATCGCCGCGTTCACGGCGGGGTCGGCCGGGCCATGGCCGGCGGCCTTGTCTTCCAGGGAAAGAGCGTTTTTGGTCTCGAACGGGGCGTGGACGGTCATGCGAACCTCGACGTGCGGGGGGAGGGGGCGGCGACGGGCCGGGTGGAAGCGGAGACCGGCGGGCGCCGGGAGGGCGCCACACGCCGGGCGAAGGCGCGCAGTTCGGCCGCGAGCGGCGCGGATTTGGTCGCGATCCGCGCGCCGGATTGCAGCGGGAAGGTGACGAGGGAGATCTCCCAGAGATCGACGCTGTGGAGCCGGCGCAGGCCGCCGCGCTCGGGCGCCGAGCGCAGGGTGCGAAAGCCGATGGAGAGCCCGTCGAGGGCGCCCTCGCGCATCAGCGCATCGAGTTCGCGGGCGCGCTGCACGGCGAGGTTCAGCTGGCCCGCGACGCGCAATCCGCGCGCATCCTCGGTGAGGGACAGCCAGCGCCCGACGGGCTCGGCCGGATCGTGCTGCCACAGCATGCGCACGCCCTCCGCGCCGCGCTGGGCGAGACTCGCCGCGAAGGCGCCCGCCGCCACCACGTCGCGCCCGAGATCGGGCACGCCGAACAGGCTGGCATAGCCGGTGAAATGGCCGTCCATCGAACCCCCCGGAAACCGGTGTGGATGACACGGCGTCCGGCTCGGGATATCCTCGTTTCAGCGAGGATATCCATCGAGGTCGGCATGCCGCTCTACATCAAGGACGACGCGACGGCCGCGCTCGTGGCGCAACTCGCCCGCGCCGCCGGCGTGACCAAATCCGAGGCGGTGCGCCGGGCGGTGGCGGCGGAATTGGCGCGGCTGGCGCCGGCCGCTCCCGAACCGCTTGCGCTGCGCACGCGCTTTGCCCAATTGCGCGCCCGCCATCCGCTGCCGGCGGCCACGGGCGCAGCGGCCGACAAGGCGTTCTTCGACGACTTGAGCGACGCATGACCCTGTTCGTCGATGCCTCGGCCCTGATCGCGATCATCGCCGGCGAGGCCGACGCGGATGCCTTGAGCGACATCCTCGAATCCGATCCCGATCGGCTCTGCTCGGCCCTCTCCCTGTGGGAGACCGTCGCCGGGCTGGTGCGCAGCCACGCGCTCACGGTGGCGGCGGCCCGTGCCCAGGTCGAGCTGTTCTGCGAGGCCGGCGACCTCCGCCTCGTCTCCATCGGGGAGGCCGAGTTCGCCCTGGCGGTGGAGGCCTATGGCCGCTTCGGCAAGGGCCGGCATCCGGCGTCGCTGAACATGGGGGATTGCCACGCCTATGCCTGCGCCAGGGCGCACGGGGCGGGGCTGCTGTTCAAGGGCGACGATTTTTCGAAGACCGATATCGCTCAGGCCGGCCGCGGCCCGTAGCCCACCGCTTCGCGCTTTTCGGCCTCGCTCAGGAAATCCGCGCCCTGCACCCGGCGCCACAGCGATTCGCGCTCGGGCGCCAGCGCCTCGATGGCGTCGAGGTCGGGTTCGAGCCGGGTCGGGCCGAAGGCCGGTTCGAGCCACTGGCTCAGGCAATCGGCGGTGCGGCGCACCAGCGGGATCACGGTCTGGCGGTAGAAGGCGCGATTGGCCTCGGCGTAATTGGCATGGGTGTTGTCGCCGGGCAGGCCGAGCAGCAGCGGCGGCACGCCGAAAGCCAGGGCGATCTCGCGGGCGGCCCCGCTTTTCGCCTCCACGAAATCCATGTCCTTGGGGGACAGCGCGAGCGGCTTCCAGTCGAGGCCGCCCTCCAGCAGCAGCGGGCGCCCGGCATTGCCGGCTCCCTGGTAGTTCGTCTCCAGCTCGGATTTCAGGCGGCTGAACTGCGCCTCGCTCAAGGTGCTGCCCGCCGACGAGGCGAAGACCAGGGCGCCGGAGGGGCGCGCGGCGTTGTCGAGGAGCGCCTTGTTCCAGGCGCCGGCCGCGTTGTGGATGTCGAGGGCGGTGGCCGCCGCCTCCATCGGCGACAGGCCGTAATGGTCGTCCGTCGGGTGGAACAGGGTGAGGTGGAGGATGGGCGCCACGCCGTCCTGGGTCTGGTCGTACCGCAGGGTGCGCCCGCCCACGGTGTAGGCGTAGGCGATCGGCCAGCCATCCGGCCCCGGCACCACCCGCATCCGGTCGGGGCGCAGCCCGTGCAGCTCGCGGATCGTCCCGTCGAGGCCGACCGCCTCGAGATAGGCGTTCCCCGACACCATGAGGTGGCCGTAGAGCGACTCGAGCAGCCGGGCGCCGCCCTCGCGCGGGTTCGGCCGGGCGAGGAGCTGCAGCAGCGGATGATCCGCATCCGCATCGGCCAGCACCAGGGGCAGGCTGGCGGCGGCCTCCGCCACCAGCCGCACCGCCCGGTGCACCACCGCGTTGCGCTGGAACCCCTCACGGGCGAGCGCCCCACCCTCGCGCGCGGTCCAGACCGGCCGGCCCTCGCCGTAGAACGTCACCGCCAGGGGCGCGGCCTTGGTCGCGGGGGCGGGGCCGGCGGCCCGTCGGACGAGCCGGCTGAGAAGGTTTGCCATGGGGCGTCCTTGTCGAAAGACCTGCTGGGTCGGTGAGGGAGCTTGACGCGTCCGGTTTCCCTCTCCGCGCCTGCGGGGAGACAAGGCCGCTCACAGCCGCCGGATCCGCGGCTCGGCCGGCACCCGCAGCATCAGGTGCGTCAGCGCCCAGACCAGGGCGTCGAGGCGGTCGGGCGAGGCGCCCGAGGACAGGCCGTCGGCGCCGAAATCGCAGAGCTCGTCCTCGAGCGCCGGCAGGGCGCCGACATGATGGACGCGGCCCTGCGCGTACAGCACCGAAACCGGCTCGGCTCGCAGGTATTTTCCGCGGGTGGCCCGCACCGGGGTGACCGGCACCGCGGCGTCGACCTCGTTGAGGACGGCGGTGGCCATCTCGCCGCCCTGGTTGACCTCGACCACGAGGCCGTCGGCGGAGAGCCGGTGGTAGAGCGCCAACGCCGCCGAGGCCCAGGCCTGCGGGCTGGCCCGGGCCAGCGTGGCGTCGGCGAGCACATAGGCCTCGCCGGAGGCCGCGATCCCAGCCGCCACGATCCCGCAGGCATCGGCCCCGGCCTTGGAGGAGGCCGGCGGGTCCACCGCCACGACGATGCGGCGCAGCTCCGGGGCGTCGCGGACGCGGGTCGCCTCGATGCGGTCGCGGGTCCAGAGCGCGTCGGCGCGGTCCTCGATCAGCTCGCCGTCGAGCTCCTGGCGTCCGAGCCGGGTGCCGGCATAGCGCCCCACCACCGCGTCGAGGAACGACGGGGCGAGGTTTTGGGCATTGTCGGCGGTGCGGGAGCGGCTGATCACCGTGGTCGGATCGGCGAGGATGCGGCGCAGCAGCGGGATCGGCCGCGGCGTCGTGGTGACGAGGCCGCGCGGGGTCTGGCCGAGCCGCAGGCCGAACTGGATCATGTCCCAGGTGCTCTCGGCATAGCGCCACTTGGCGAGTTCGTCGGACCAGGCGGCGCCGAATTGCGGACCGCGCAGGGAATCCGGCTCCTCCGCCGAGAAGGCGAGGGCGACGGCGCCGTTGTCCCAGTCGAGCCGCCGCCGCGAGGGCGACCAATGCGGCCGCCGGCCATTCAGCGCGAGCAGGCCGGACGGCCCTTCGATCATCACGTCGCGGACATCCGCGAAGGTCTCGCCGATCAGGGCGATGCGCCCCACCGGACCTTGCGTGAAGGCCGGGTCGCCGGTGGCCAGCGCCCGCACCCATTCGGCCCCGGTGCGGGTCTTGCCCGAGCCGCGCCCGCCCACCACCGCCCAGGTGGTCCAGGGTTGTCCCGGGCAGGGCGGCAACTGGTCGGATCGCGCCGCATGCAGCCAGTCATGGGCCAGCGCCCGGATCAGGTGCGGCGGCAGGCTCGCCAGGAAGGCCGGCATCCGCCCGCTCAGGGAGGCCTGCCGCATAACGCTGCGCGATCTGCGCGCGCAGGGCGGACAGATCGGATTCTTCGGGGCCGAACTCTTCGGTACCGGAGCTTTGGAAGCCGAAGCTTTGGAGGCCGGCTTGCGAGCGATCCGCGCCATCGTCCCCTCCGTCCGTGGCTGCTTCGTCGAGGAGGCGCTTCAGGCCGCCGAGATCCCGGAGGATGCGGGCGGTGTCGAGGGTGGCCGGCGGATCGTCCGACAAAGCCGCGTCGAAGCGGGCGATCTGCCGGGCGATGTGGCCGCGCAGGGCCGCCCGCAGGCCGGGGCTCGACAGCCCCTTAGCCCCGTCGTCGAGCAGCATGCCCGGCCGCCGCCCGGTGAGGCCCATGGTCTCGAACAGGGCCACGGCGCGGGGGCGCGGCGCGCCCATGGCCACCGCGAGGTCGCCGATCTCCACCAAAGGCTGGCGATACAGCCGCGCCACCGCCGCCCGTCGCGGCGCCGGCCATGCGGAGGGTTCGGGGATCTGGCGATGGCCGAATCGGACCGGTCGCCAGCCGTAGCGCCGGTTCCAGCACCGGATGGTCGATAGACGGGCGCCGGTCTGCGCCGCGATCGCCCGCACGGACAATCCGGTGTCGCGCATCAGCGCTTCGGTGGCGTCCCGGACGGCGATGTCGACCGCGCACTTGGTCATCGCCGCCTCCCGTCCCACTCACACTTCTGGAGCGTGGGGAAGTGATACCCCAGGAGCGTCGCGCTGTCAAACATTAATTCCTAATATGCGGAATTTAGTCCGGTTCTCATGGGGTGCCAGAGGGCGCCGCCATGCCGCCGCGGCCGGATCTTCCACCCCGGACGAATGGCGGGATCGTCACGCGGGCGCAGCCGCCTCGTGTCCGCCGCACCCGGTTGGGCGCCTCCGCAAAACCCGCTATCGTGCCGGCCAAGCAACGGCGACTTTCGGGGGAGACGGCACATGAGCGACGCAACCAGCAGCGGCCCCGTGACGGCGCATGCGGTCTTCGATGTCGGCGCGTATGCGGCGCGGCTGCCCGAGACCTGCGACACGATGGTGGCCGACCACCGCTTCACCGACGATCCGGCGGCGAGCGCCCGGGTGTTCCGGGTCTACCACCCGACTCCGCCGCACAGCCACGCGAGCTGCGACGAGTATCTCTATGCCCTGTCGGGCCGCTGCCTGATGCAGCTCGCCGACGCGCCCCCGGTGGAGGTCGGCCCCGGCATGCTGGTGTTCTTCAAGCGCAACGTGGTGCACGCGGTGCCCGAGATTCTGGAGCACCCGATGGTGTTCCTCTCGGTGGACACCCCCCGGCGCGAACCCCGCGACATCCGCTTCGTCGAGGCCGGCACCGGCACGCCGGACAGCTTCATCCGGCAGAGCGAGGGGTAGGCCGCAGTGCTGGGCGGTGGCGTGAGCGGTGAATGCCGCCGTCCGACACTGGTCGCACTCGGTTGGCGGCCACCCGGCCTCATTGAGCCGTTTCACCGCAAGGTGTCAGGGCGCCAGCTGATCAGTACCTGACGTTTGGTACCTATCGCCAACGACTGCTTTGGGTGGTTTTGAGACTGTCCGGTTCGGGGTGTTAAGGCTCAAAGGCGGACACTGCCGTTGCGTCCGCTATTGACCCGCACCCTCACACGATAGGCGATGAGTTGCTTGAGCGGCGTCGACGGTTGTGCGCCTAGTGGCGTGGGAATGCGCACTAAGCTCTGACTTAAATTCAGGATTGCTTGATAATATACTAAGCGCGTATATAATCTCCGTTGCACGGGTTATACGCTATTCTAGCGATGTCAAACATTTGGTGACTTGCGGCCCATTGCTGAGCTTCGGCTAAATCTTGGCCAATGCATACTAACTGTCCTCCCAAATCGAATACGCCGACGCAGAAAAACAAGCCAGGGTTGGATGGGTCAATCGAGCCCATCATCTGTGCAGGCAAATTCCATCCTGCGAAGAAGGTTGCAGTGCCGACGCCACCCGCGATGCCCGAACTGACGACGCCAACTACGTGGCCAGCTTCGTTGAAAACTGGCCCTCCGCTCATGCCGCCCGGCCAGTCCGCTGCCACACGGAATATAGGCCACGGACGACCACGACCGCCGTCTGCTAGCTCGATGTCGGTAATCTTTCCGAATGACCCATACATGTACTGCGAGATTGGGCGATCGTCTCTACCTTCGGTCTTGTCGAGACCGGCGTATCCAAGTGCTAAAACGCGCTCGCCGGGACGGGGCCACCAGCGTCGCAGATCAAGTGGTAAATACGGCGTTCTATGTTCACTAGATTTTGATGCATGAATCCTTAGTACCACAAGCTCTGTAAGATTGCGCAACCGTGGTATTCCAAGCGGAGGCGTTTCTACTGCAATTTGGGCATGGCACCCGCTTAACGGACGCCATGCGTCCGCAGCTATGGGCGGAGTTCCAATGGCAAGGCCCTGTAGCTCAAGAGCAACCAAACGGAGATCAGGGCGCAGTATCGCCTGCGTGCCGGTACGATCCGCCTCAAATAAATTTTCGAGGACGTGGTACGCTGTTACACAGCGTGACCACGGGTCTATACGGAACGTGGTGCCTTCGCCGCGCGGCCGATTGTCCGGCTGCTGAGGATCGAAGCTGAATAGCGGCAATATTTTCGACCTTAGCTCCGGATCTTGGACTAAAAATAGGCCATCGCTTTCGATCGCGCCGCTCTCTGGCTCAGCTGGAAAACTCATTCAGAAATACTGCCTTATCGTTCTAAGAGCATTGGCAAACGCGATTTTAGTATCATGGGCGTGATCTGACAAACGTGCTTGCGTACGGAGAGGATGGATTCCCAGTCGAGGCGAGGCATTAAGTAGAAGATTCTCCATAAGCTCAAGGATGATGGTCTGATCTCCCTCTTAAGGTGGGAAACGGCTAAATATGAAAAAATGGTTGCTTCTGGGAGGCGCCGAGCTTTGCTCACATGCCCGACATAGTTCGCGACCCGTTCGTCCGCTTCCGGGCGGAGGGCTAAAGCCTGCTTTCTGCTCTGAGCAGACAGCGCGAGACCGTCAACGAACGTCCGCTTCGGGTGAGCGCCCAGGTCGCTCCCGTTAGCTGAGTTGGGTCGTTAGCCGCCCTAGCAAAAGGTACCGAGTGCTACGTTCAGACCTCGACACGGTATCCATACCACCTTGAGCCAGCGGACGAGCATCTGCCGACGAATGCGGTCCGGCATGCCCTGGACGAGCGTCGGTATCCTGCGTCGTGGAGGGATAGTCGACGCAACCAGAAATGACTTGAAAACCTGGGCCGTTTCGCTCTGAACTCGTCGGGAGCCGATGCGATTCCTGTCGCAGGGGCCGAACTTGATTTCGGATAGGCAGGGAGCGGCGGCGATGACCTTCCAGTTCAGCACGCCGGCACTCAACACCTATTACGACAAGGCCTACGACGCGCGCGAATGCGACTGGCGGGAGGTCTGTGCCGTCGACAAGGCCGACCACATCGGCGCGCTGCTCGGCGCGCGCCGGACCGAGGTCGAGACGGTGGTCGAGGTCGGCTGCGGGACCGGCGACGTGGTGGCGCGGCTCAGTAGCCTGGGGATCGGCCGGCGCCTCGTCGGCATCGATATCGTCGACCCCGCCCTGAACAACGCCCGGACGCGCCACGCCGCCAACGTCTCGTTCCTGCAGCAGACCGGCGCGCGGTTGCCGTTCGACGACGAATCCACCGATCTCGTGGTCGCCAGCCATGTGCTGGAGCATGTGGAGTGCGAGCGGGCGTTCCTGGCCGAGCTGGCGCGGATCAGCCGGCGCTATCTCTATGTCGAGGTGCCGTGCGAGCTCCACCTGCGGACGCGCGCTCGCGATCTGCAGGATACGCTCGAGATCGGCCACATCAACGCCTACACGCCGGAATCCTTCGCCCTGACCCTGGCGACGTCGGGCCTCCGGATCGTGGACATCGCCTGCTTCGACCACAGCCTCGCCGTGCACGCCTTCCATGGCTCGCGGCTGAGCGGTGTCGTCAAGCGCGCCGTCCGCTCGGGGATGCTCCGGCTTCATGCCGGCCTCGCCCCGAAGCTCTTCACTTATCATTGCGGCGCGCTCTGCACGCGGGCGTGAGCGCCGTCGGGCCTCGATCCCGGGCTCAGGCCGCCGCCAGGGACAGCGACATCGATTCCTTCTTCATCAGCTCGCGGTAGAATCCGTCGAGATGGGTGAGCTTGTCGGGCGATCCGTCCTGGACGATGCGGCCGCCCTCCAGCACCACGATCCGGTCGAAATCCTTGAGCGTCGAGAGCCGGTGCGCGATGGCGATGACGGTGCGGCCGTTCATCAGGTTGGCGAGGGCATGCCGGATCGCCTCCTCGGATTCGGCGTCGAGGGCCGAGGTCGCCTCGTCGAGGAGCAGGATCGGCGAATCCTTCAGGATCGCGCGCGCGATGGCGATGCGCTGGCGCTGGCCGCCCGAGAGCTTCACGCCGCGGTCGCCCACGATGGTGTCGAACCCTTCGGGAAGCGCCTCGATGAAGTCGGTGCAATGGGCGGCGGCGGCGGCCTTCCACACATCTTCGTCGGAGGCGTCGGGCCGGCCGTAGCGGATGTTTTCGCGCAAGGTCCGGTGGAACATCGAGACGTCCTGGGGGACCACCGTGATCGCCTCGCGCAGCGAATCCTGGGTCACCCGGTGGATGTCCTGGCCGTTGAGCAGGATGCGGCCGCCCTGGGAATCGTAGAAGCGCTGCAGCAGCGAGAACAGGGTCGACTTGCCGCCGCCCGACTTGCCGACGAGCCCGACGCGCTGTCCCGGCAGGATGTGGAGGTCGAAATCGGTGAACACGCCGCGCCCGTCCGGGTACGAGAAGGCGACGTGGTCGAAGGTGATCTCGGCGCCGGTGCCGGACAGCGGCACCGCCTCGGGGTGGTCGATGAGGTCGTGCGGCTGCAGCAGGGTGTGGAGCGCCTCCGCCAGGCGGGCGGTGTGCTGGGTCGCGTCCACCAGGGCCACCGCGAGGTCGCGGGTGGCGGCGAGGATGCGGATGCCCAGGGTGCAGACCAGCACCACCTGGCCGTTGGTGGCCTGGCCGGCTTCCCACATGGTGATCGCCCAGTAGAGCAGCCCCAACACCGCCAGCACGGTGAGGACCGCGTGCACGATGCGCAGCTTCTCGAGGTAGAGCAGCGACGAGCGGCGCGAGCGCATCTCGACGCCAATGGTGCCGTCGAAGCGGACGTATTCGCGCTTGAACGCCGAAAACGCGCGCACCAGCGGCATGTTGCCCACGAGATCCACCATCTCGCCGTCGACGGAGGCGGCCTTGGCGGCGAAGTCGTGGTGGAGCGGCTTGCCGGCCGCCGCCATCTTGAACATCAGCACCACCACCGCGGCGAAGATGCCGGCGAGCACCCCCGCCATCGTGAGGCTGACGGTGGCGATGTAGAGGATCGACAGGAAAGCGGCCACGCAGGGCGGCATCACGTTGAACACGAACATGTTCTCGACCGTGAAGATCGCGTTCGAGGTCGCCGTGATGCGGCTCGCCAGGGTGCCGGGCTGCCGGTCGGCGAAGAACGAGGGCGAGTGCCCGGTCATGTGCCGGAACAGGTCGCGCCGGATGTCGCCGGTCACGCCCACGAAGGTGAAGGACCCGGTGAGACTCGCCACGCGCCAGAGCATGTTGTCGGCGGCGATGAAGGCGATGAGGATGCCGAGCGCCCCCCACACCAGGCCGGCCTGCGGACCCTTGCTCAGCGCGTCGACCACGCCCTTCAGGGCATAATCGGTGCTCACCGAGAAGGCGACGGCGCCCAGCACCGCGCACAAGATGACCAGATGCGGCAGCGCCCGCCGTCGCAGGTAGCGACCGACGAACGCAAACGGCCTGTCGGCATAGACGCAGAGGTCTTCCATCGCGGTGACCATCCCGATTTCAGACGCCCCTCGCGGGGCGCCGTTCTGTCCCATGCAGGGTGTCCCTCGCGGAACGCCCTCTCGTCCCGTGCGTGGCGTCGCACGGAGTTTTGCGGCCCAAGGTCGCAACGCAAAGCCGGGCCAAGCGTTGCAGCCTCACGTCAAGCTGCATCCGATTGCTTTGCGAGTCTGGCCGACCGGTCAAGCCTGCCCAACCGAACCTGAACGGCGCTTGAGTGGCAAAGCGAATTCGGTGCCGACCGCGTGCCACGCATGGCTGGCCGCTCTGGAGCCCGACCCGGATCAAGCCGGCTCGCTCCGGCGGGTCTCCGGCATGATCAGAGCGAGGAGCGCGAATCCGGCAAAGCCGACGATCGCGAGCCCGAGGAAAGCGGTGTGGCTCCCCAGGCGATCGGCCATGATGCCCGCCAGCGACGTCGACAGGGCCGCGCCGATCCCCATCGCGGTACCGACGGCGCCGAGCGCCAGGTTGAACCGGCCCGATTCGCGGGTGACGTCGGAGACCACCAGCGGCACCATCACGCCGAACACCGCCGCCGAGATGCCATCGAAAACCTGGATCGCCACCAGGAGCTCGGGGGTGTCGGTATAGGCGAACAGCAATCCGCGGATCGGCAGGGCGGCAAAGCCGATGAGCAGCAGCGGGCGCCGGCCCCAGCGCTCGGCCGCGCGCCCGACCGCAGGGCCCGACACGGCCAGAACCACCTGAGGCACCACGATGCAGGCGGCGATGAGGGCGGTGGCCGTCTCGCTCGCCCGCAGGGTCATCATGCTGCCCACCAGCGGCAGCATCGCCGCATTGGCGAGGAAAAACAGCGTCATGCAGGCCGCAAAGCACAGCAGGGCCCGGTTGGTGAGCAGGGCCCGGATCGAGCCGTCCGACCGCGGCGCCGACGCCGGATCGCCCTTCGTTCGCTCCGGCTTCGGTGGTCCGTTGATCGTATCGGAGCGGATGAACGACAGCGCCACCAGCGTCGGCACCATCAGGGCCGCTGTCAGGTAGAACACCGCGTCGTTGGAGAGATAATAGCCGCAGGCTCCCATGCCGGCGGCGGCCACCGCGTTGCCGAGCGCCGAGAAGCTGGCATTGCGCCCGAGCCGCTCGCCCGCCCGGGCATGGCCGACGAGGCCGATGCTGATGGCGGCGATGGCCGGCGTCAGGATGCAGCTCGCCGCCGAATGCGCCGCCATGGCGAGCAGCACCACGAGGAAACTCGGCCACATGGCGAGGGCGAAGGCGCTGGCGGAGATCGCCACCACCGACAGGCCGGCGGCGAAGCGCCGGGACCGGACCACATCGACGAAGGCGCCGCCGGGCACCTGCCCGAGCAGGCTGACGAGGCTGCCGACCGTAAGCGCGAAGCCGATATCCGACTGCGTCCACTTCGCCTGGGTGAAGTAGACCGCCAGGAACGGCCCGAACCCGGTTTGGAGGTTCGCGACGAAGAACGCGAAGCCGTCGAGACCCCGGCTGCTGGTGCGTGAGATCGCCTTCATGTCGGCGGTGGCCTCCGCTGCCGTCCCGCCCGAGGCACCCTCGGCAGGGCCGTCTTCCGCCTGCGCTCCGCGCCGCGCCACCGGGCGCGGCCGGAACTCGGACCGCGGCGCTTCCCGGGGCTTGAGGGCGCGACGGTTCTTCGGAAGGGGTACCGTCATTTATCCGGCGTCTTCTCGGCCGGCCTGTCCGGTGCCTTCTCGGGCGCCGGGACCTTGTCGGCGGGAGGCGGAGCGACGGGTGCCGGCGCCGGATTCGGCACGGTCGGGGGTGGGACGACGGGAGCCGCGGCCTGCTCGCCCTCGGCTGCGGCCGAGGGACTGGCGGGGCCGAGCACCACGATCGGGTCGCCGGGCTTGTATTCGGGGGACACCCGGACCTGATTGCGGCTCAGCTGCAACACCAGGCGGCTCGGCTTGCCGTCGGAGGAGAACCGCATCGAGCGCCAGTCCACTGCGATCTTGCGCGAGCCGACGCCGAGGAAGCCGCCGAAATCGATGATCGCGGCCCGCGGACGTCCGTCCTTGTCAAGGATGATGTCGATGATCCGGCCCATATCCTCGCCGGTGGAGCTGCGCACGGCCTTGCCGAGCACGCCTTCGTAATCCTGCGTGTCGAGCACCGTGGCCGGCGTCCCCGTCGGCAAAACCTGCGGTGGCGAGGCCGGTGGTGTCTGGGCCTGAGGCGGAACAGCTGGAGGAGCCTGGGGCGCCGATGCGCCGGGCACCGGCACGGGTGGGCTCGCCGGCGCCTCGGCGTTGCCGGGAGCAGGATTGGCTTGGCCGGTGGTCGGCTGGCCTTCGGCGGCCGCGGCGGCGGCCCACAGGGTGATCGTCGCGGCGGCGATCATCCGGACAGTTCTGAACACGCGCGTTCCCCGAGTGAATTCGTTTCGCCGGTTTCCACACTCTCGGTCGACCCGGCGGGCTCCCGCCAAGCGGAGAACTCGTCCATGCCCGCGGACCAAGGCGAAGTTGTGGATGGGCGAAGGTGTGGATGGAAATCGAGCCGGCCGACACGCCCCGTCGGAGGAAAGCCCGCATGGGACAACACTCCGCGGGGCAAGAACCGGACCGCCTCGGCGATCGTGGAGATCCTCGATTAACATTCTGCCATCGCGCGAAGGTCCACCGCAATCCGATTGCGCACCGGTTGTGCCCCAGGCTTCGTCTGGTTTTCGCCGGAACCGCGTCGTAGACAGACGCCAGAAACACCGTGCCGCCGGCCGTAGCGTCGGCCGGATCGGGTCCCGAGAACGAGAAACAACGATGCGCCTTCTTCCCACAGCCTGCGCCGTGGCGCTCCTCGCTGCCGGCCTCGGTGGCTGTCAGGCATTGGGCGGCGGCGGTGGCGTCATGCCCGAGACCGATGTCGGCCCCCCGCCCTCCATGCGCGGTGCCGTGCCCGGCGCAAGCCGCAACCGCAGTGCTTCCGTCGATACCGACGGCCAGCCGTTGCAGACGGCGCCCACCCGGCGCCTCGACCTGCCGAAGTCTGCGGGCGGCCAAGCCCGTGCGTCGACGGCCGAGGAGCGCCGCATCCGCCGCGAGGACATCGAGGGCACTTCCGAAGGCCGCAGTTCATCCGGCGGCATCTCGCCCACCGTCGGTTCGGGCGGTGTCGGCGTCGGCGGTAAATTCTAGTATTCGCTGACGCGGCCGATCCGGGGCGCCTTCGACGATAGGTCGTTGCGGGCGCCTGGATCGGGTCGATCACGACAGGCGAGCGGCCCAGCCCTTCGGAGAACGCGGTTCTGCGGGCGCCTGATCGGTTCTAAACTGCGGGCGCCGGGCTTTCGCCGCGGCGGAGCCTGCCGAGTGTCGCCGTTACCGCCCAGTCCCTCGAACGCGACCGATCCAGCCTCCGCGTCGCCCGGCTGGCGTAGTCGGGCTGCCGGTTTCGTCAGCGGCCGGGGCAGCCTCGGCAATCCCGGTGCCGACCTGACACGACTGCCGATCGGCCTCGATCCGCGCGGCCTCAGCCTCGTGGAGGGTGTGCGCGCCGCCCTCGCCTTCGGCGTCATCATCCTGCTCAACGAGTGGGTGGATTGGCCGCCGCTCCTCACCATGGCGTTCGCGGCCAATCTCGCGTGCTTTGCCGATACCGGCGGCCCGATGCGGTCGCGCCTCGTGGTGCTCACGATCTTCTCGGTGCTCGGCAGCACGATCTGGAGCCTGTTCGGACTGATCCAGCCGGCGGGACCCTGGTTGGTGGTGCCCATCGCCACCTTGGTGATCTTCTGCTGCACCTATGCCCGCGTCTGGGGCGTGCAGGCGCAGGCCGCTGGCAACGTGCTGGTGCTCGTGCTCTGCATCGCCCTCGACAGGCCGCTCACCGGCGCACAGGCCCTGGTGGTGGCGGGCATGTTCCTCGCTGGCGGCCTGTGGGCGACACTCTTGGCCCTAGTCCTGTGGCGCCTGCATCCCTACCGCCCGACCCACCGGGCGGTGGCGGAGGTCTGGCGTCGGCTCGCCCGGCTCAGCGGGGACCTCGAAGCCCTGGCCCTGGCCGACGACCTGCGCCTGCGGGCCTTCGACGCCCATGCCCGCGCCCACAGGCGCGGCGTGCGCGAGGCGATCGAACAGGCCCGCACCCTGATCATCGATCTCGCCCGCAGCCGCGAGCGCATCTCCGACCGCACGGCGCAGGCGCTGATCCGGTTGGAGGCGGCCGAGCAGCTCTTCGCCGCGCTGATCGCCCTCTCCGACCTCATCGAGGCGGAACCGGCCGCCATCCGCCGCCGGCGCCCGCGTCGCCTGCTCCGGCGCCTGCGTCCGCTCCTCATCGTCGTCTCGCGCGCGATTCGGGACGATACGCTGCTGGATCTCGCTCACCTCGAGCGGGCCATCGTTCGGGCCGAGCGTGGCTATGCCGCCGATCCCGTGCTCAACGGTCTCGCCGGGCGCATCTTCGACCGCCTGCGGATCGGCGCCAAGCTGTCGACGCCCGACGGTTACCGGCCGGGCGGTGCCCTCATGGGGCGGGCGAGCCTGCCGCTCGGGACGCGCCTCCTCACACCCCTGCGCACCAATTTCACCGTCGCTTCGGCCAACCTGCGCCATGCTGTGCGGGCCAGCGTAGTCACGGCTCCGGCGCTCGGGGCGACCCTGATCTGGTCCGGCCCCTTCGCACACTGGCTCACCATGACCGTGGTGCTGACGATGCAGCCGTTCTACGCCGCCACCTGGCAGCGCGCCCTGGAGCGGATCGGCGGCACCGTGCTCGGGGGCCTCTTCGGTGCAGTGCTCGCCGGAATCGCCACCACGCCGCTGGCGCTGGCCGCCCTGATCTTTCCGCTCAGCATCGTCGGTTTCGCAGCCCGGCAGGTGAGCTACGGGTTCTTCATCGCGTGCCTTACGCCGCTCGTGGTGCTCCTCGTCGAAGTGCTGGAGCCCGGCCACGGGTCCTGGGAGGTTGCGGGCATGCGCGCTCTGTTCACCCTCCTCGGCGGCTTCATCGCCGTGGTGAGCTGCCTCGTGCTGTGGCCGATCTGGGAGCCGGATCAGGTCCGGATCGAACTGCGCAAGGCGGTCAAGGCCCATGCGGATTTCGCGCGTGCCGTGCTGTCGGATCCGGTGGAGGCAGAGCGCAGCGGCGCCGCCGGTCAGGCGGCCCGCGCCACCGGCTGGCCCTCAACGATCTCGAGGCGGCACTGGCCCGCGCGCTTCAGCAGCCCCGCGCCGGGCGCCACCCGCAGGTCGAATCCGCCATGGTGGCCGATGCGACCCTCCGCCGGATCGGCGCCCGTCTCACCGCCCTGCGCTACGATGGCGACCGTGCCGCATCCGATGCCGAGGGGGCGTGGGCGGCCTGGATCACCGCTACGCTCGCCCGTCTCGCTGCCGGCGAGCCCGCCACGCGTCCTCCTGACGGTCCGCGCAGCGACATCCTGCGGCGCCTCGCTTCGCAGGTGGAGCTTCTGGCCGGAACGCTTCATCCAGCGCCCGCCGCGGACGGGCGCGACGGCACCATTCCGGTCTGATCGGCCGGCTGCTTTTCGCGGGAACCGTGCTCCAGGGTCGGGTTTTGTTCCGGCACGTGGTCCCAATGCGTCAAGGAGCCTGCAATGCCCACCAATCTTCCGAACGAGCGCAGCCTTCGGCCCGCAGGTTCGATGGAACTCGACCCCGCCGCCGAGGGCGTCGCCATGGACGAGACGCCGCGCCTGATCGCCTCCGACAAGGTCGAGGGTACGCCGGCCTATGCGAAGGACGGCACGCATCTCGGGACCATCGACAACTTCATGGTCGACAAGGTGTCGGGACAGGTCGCCTACGCCGTCCTGTCGTTCGGTGGCTTCCTCGGCCTTGGCGAAAGCCATCACCCGGTGCCATGGCGCGCCCTGCGCTACGACGTGAGGCTCGGCGGCTACGTCCTCGACATCGACCGGGACACCCTGGTGGGAGCGCCGAGCCACGGCCCGGGCGAGGACGCCTTCGCCGACCCGGCCTATGGCGGCCGCATCGACGATCATTACGGCCGTCCGCGTCGCGTGGCGGCCTGAGCGGGTTTCAGCGGCCGTAGCGCGGATCGTTCTCGATCAGGATCGGGGCACCGTGCGGCGTCGCTTCTGCCGCCCGCAGAAAGGCTGCGCTGCGGGCACCGATCAGCGCGGCATCGGTGATGCCGCGTGCGGCCAGGAGCGCTTCGAGCGCAATGAGCCAGTGGGTGTAGTCGGCCGGGGCCTCGGGGGCGTTCTCCGGTCTGATCGCCTTGCCCAGCGCCCGCGCCCATTCGGCCGGCGTGAACAGCCCGGCTTCCTGCAGGGTCATCACGAGGGCGAAAACCTGGGCCTCCCAAGGCTCTGAAAAGCGAGACGGCTCTTCAAAGAGGGAAGGCCCGGCGAACGGGAAGGCGGCTTCGCCGTCCTTCATGTCGATGTCCCTGCAGGCTCGAGATAGCTTTCGAACGCCGCTACGATGACGTAGTCGCCCACCGCGCCGGTCTCGCCCCACAACGCGGTCGCGGTGAACCCCACGGTGTAGAGCCATTGCGGGCTCTCACCCGCTCCTCGCGCATTGGTGTCCGGAAACACGAAGGCCCCATGCATCCGCTCGATCGTGCCGGTCCGGCCACGGACGTAGCGCGGCAGCCGCGTATGCCCGACGGGATGGATGTTGCGCGCCACGACCGCGTCGCCCACGGCGTATCGGGCCGGGCCCGGTGCCGGCCGATCGCTCGGGAAGCCGGAACCGAAGCGGGGTCCGACCGCGTCGGCGCGCAGGACCCGTGTCACCGGCCTTGCGGGTATCACGGGCGTTCCGTGCGCGATCTCATCCGGCGTCGCCAGGGCGTTCTCGACGATCTGGCGTTCGAGGGCGGTGTGCCAGATCGCATAGTAGCTCGCCGACAAGTATTCGGCTGGTGGCATGTCTTCGCGAGCGGAGCGGCTGGCATCCAGGCTCCACGTGCCGGTGAAGCCCATGGCGAGGGCCATCGCGAAGACGCGCCGCTCCCACTCGGCGTGGAACACCGGTTCGCCGGGCTCCGGCACGACGGGGCCGAAGCCCATCATGCCGCCGAGATCGTGGCCGCCGTTCACGCCTCGCTCTCCCGCGCGGCGGGCAGGCCGGTGCCGATCATCGCGTCGCGGCTGACGAGGGCGGCGAGCTGCATCTCGTCGAGAGTCTCCGTTCCGGGAGGCCGCATCGGCAGCACCATGTAGCGCAGCTCCGCAGTCGAATCCCACACGGTGATCCGCGTCGCGTCCGGCAGGACCAATCCGAAATCGCCGAGCACCCCGCGCGGATCGATCACCGCGCGAGCCCGATAGGGCGGCGACTTGTACCAGACCGGCGGCAGGCCGAGTACCGTCCAGGGATAACAGGAGCACAGGGTGCAGACGACGAGGTTGTGCGTCTCGGGGGTGTTGGCGACCACCACCATGTGCTCGCCGCCGCGCCCGCCGATGCCGAGTTCGGCGATCGCCGGCGTCGCGGCGTTCAGGAGCCGTTCGCGGAAGGCGGGATCGACCCAGGCCCGTGCCACCACCCGCGCGCCGTCATGCGGCCCGACTTGCGTTTCGTAGCGCGCGATCAGCGCGTCGAGCGCGGCCGGATCGACGTAACCTTTCTCGATCAGGATCGATTCGAGTGCACGCACCCGCGCGGCGATCGGCGACAGGGTGCTGCTGGCTTCGTCGTGATCATGGTCGTGATGCTGCGTCATGCCGATCCTCGAACTCCGCGGTCCCCGAGAATGTCCGCCTCGTAGACTTCAGGATGTCCCGCCGCGGTTGGCCGCCGCTCACGACGCTTCGGCACGGGCGACATGGCCGAAATCCAGGCTCGCGGTCTCGATCACGATCTGCGTGCGACTGATCACGTGGAGCTTGCGCAGGATCTCGGAGACGTGGGCCTTCACGGTGGAATCGCCGACCTGGAGTTCATGGGCGATCTGCTTGTTGAGCATGCCCTGGCGGATCATCGTCATCACCCGGACCTGCTGCGGCGTGAGGCGTGCGATGCGAGCGGCCAGCGATGGTTTCGGGTCGGCCGCGTTTCGCGCGTCGTCGAGATCGGCCGGCACCGATAGGCCGCCGGCCAGCACGTCGGCGATGGCGCGGGTCAGCGTCGCCTTGTCCACCGCCTTGGGGACGAAGCCGGCAGCCCCGTAATCGAGGGCCTCGCGCATGATGCGCGGGTCTTCGAGGCCCGAGACGACCAGGACCGGCACGCGCGGGAACGCGGCCCGGATCGCCAAGAGCCCATCGAAGCCGGACACCCCCTGCATCGAGAGATCGAGGAGAACGAGTTCGATGGCGCGGGCGCCGGCCAAGGCAGCGCAGGCGGTGGCGATCCCGTCGGCCTCGTGCAGCGTCGCGTCCGGATAGGCGAGCCGGATGGCGCTGCCGAGCGCCTCGCGGAAGAGCGGATGGTCGTCGACGATCAACAGGTGCATGGGCGTTCCGCCTGCGCGCTCCGACGCCGCATGATGGGACCAGCAGGCGCCCGCGCGCAAGCGCAGGCCGGCGCGTCGCTTCATTGCACGGCTTTCGACTGCGCGACATACTCGTCGCCGCGTCGAGAAGTGGAGCGTCAAGCCCGACGCCGCCGGATGGGAGCGAGCCGTGGAGAAGGGGACGCAGGTGCGCACGCATCTGTGCGGCATCACGACGGCGTGGACCGAAGCCCGCGACGCGGCCGCGGCGGTGGCCGAGATCCGCGCGGTGATCGGTGCCCGCAGCGTCGCTCAGGTGGTGGCGTTCTTCTCCGCCGATTATGAGGTCGAGGCCCTGAGCACGGCGCTGGCCGAGCGGTTTCCCGGCGCGGGCATCGTCGGCTGCACCATGTCGGGCGGAATCTGCCCGGCGGGAGGGCTGGAGCGGGGCCTCGTCGTCATCGCCTTTCCCCGGACGGGCTTTCGCATCGTCACGGCGGTCCTCGACGCCATCGACCATCTCGACGTCGAGCGAACTGCCTCCAGCGTGCGCGCCCTGCGCCGGAGCCTCGACGCTGCGGGGACCGATCCGCCGGGTCGACGCTTCGCCCTGTCGCTGATCGACGGGCTCGCCAACGCGGAGGAGACGGTGGTCTCGGCCATCGCCTGGGCCCTCGACGGCATTCCGCTGGTGGGCGGTTCGGCGGGCGACGATCTCACCTTCCGCGAGACCGTGCTGCTCCACGACGGCGTGATCCACCGCCGCGCCGCGGTACTCGTCTTGGTGGAGACCGACTTTCCGATTCAGATCTTCAAGAGCGACAATTTCGAGCCCACCGGCACGAAATTCGTGGTCACGGCCTCCGACGATGAGCAGCGCATCGTCCACGAACTCAATGCCGAGCCCGCCGCCCGCGAATACGCTATGGCGGTGGGACTCGATCCCGAGCTGCTGACGCCGATGAGTTTTGCCGCTTATCCGCTCGCGGTGAAAATCGGCGGCGAGTATTTCTGCCGCTCGATCCGGCGGATGAACCCGGATGGGAGCCTGAGCTTCTTCTGCGCCATCGACGAGGGGGTGGTTCTCACCCTCGCCCGGCCGCGCGACATCGTGGCGGCGACGCAAGCCGAGTTGACGCGCCTCGACGCCGAGCTCGGCGGGATCGACGTCGTCATCGGGTTCGAGTGCGTGCTGCGCCGGCTCGACGCCGAGAGCCGCCAGGTCCGGCAGGGCATCTTCGATCTTTACCGGCGCTACGACATCGTCGGATTCGACACCTATGGCGAGCAGTATCGCTCGATGCACCTCAACCAGACCTTCACCGGCATCGCCATCGGACGGGCTATGCCCGCCTCTGCCGCACGCCCCGCCGCATGACTGCGCAAACCGCCGAAAGCGAGAACCTGCGGCGCATCGCCAAGCTGGAGCGCATCAACGCCGCTCTGATGGCGCATGTCGAACGCAGCATGGACCAACAGGGCGGCGCCTATTCCCTGTTCCAGACCGCGATCATGCTGGAGGGGCGCGTCCGTGCGCGCACCGAGGAACTCACCGGCCTGATGAACAGTCTGGAGCGCTCGAACGCGGCGCTGGTGGCAGCCAAGGAGGATGCGGAGAACGCCAACCGCTCGAAGACCCGGTTCCTGGCGGCCGCGAGCCACGACCTGCTCCAGCCCCTGAATGCCGCCCGCCTCTCCGCCTCGGCCCTTGCCGACCTGCCGCTCGGGACCGAGGCCCTTGCCGTCGCCGGCCAGGTCGAACGTGGGCTGCAGATCATCGAGGACCTGATCAAGACGCTGCTGGACATCTCCAAGCTCGATGCCGGCGTGGTCCGCCCCGTGATCAAGCCGGTGGCGCTGGCCGAGCATCTCGCCGCCATCGTGGCGAGCTTCCGGCCCTTCGCCGAGCGAAAGGGCTTACGCCTGCTGGTGCGCGGTCCGGACCTCGTCGTCGCCACCGATCCGTCGATGCTTCAGCGCATCCTGCAGAACCTCGTCTCCAACGCGATCCGCTACACCCGCCGTGGCGGCGTGCTCGTGGCCGTGCGGCGGCGCGGCGGCCTCTGCCGGGTCGAGGTGATCGATACCGGCTGCGGCATCGCCGCGGCTGAGCACGCTCTCGTCTTCGATGAGTTCTTTCGCGGCGGCACGGACGGCGATGGGGGCGAACCCGGCCTCGGGCTCGGCCTGTCCATCGTCCGCCGGATGGCCCAGGCCCTCGACCACTCGCTCGGTCTCGATTCCCGCCTCGGCCGGGGCACCCGCATGTCGCTGACGCTTCCGCTGGGTCGGCCATATCCGGATGGCGAGCCGGTCCGCACCGTCCCGGTTTCGACCCGGCTGACAGGCGCGCGGGTGCTGATCGTCGAGAACGATCCGCTCACCGCCGACGCCCTCGAACGGCTTCTGCGCAACTGGGATGCGGAGGTGCAGACGTTTCGCGACTGGCCCGGCGTCGCAGCGGCGCTGGCGGCCGGCATGGCCGTGCCCGACCTCCTCGTGCTCGACTATCACCTCGACAACGGCGCCTGCGGCCTCGATGTCGCCGCGCACCTGCAGCCACGGACCGGACGACGCCTGCCCGTCATCGTCACCACCGCCGACCATTCCCCCGCGATCGCCGCCCGGGTGTCCGCGATCGACGGACATCTCATCCACAAGCCTATGCGGCCGGCCGAGCTGCGCGCGCTGCTGACCTACCTCCTTGCCTGAGACCAGGCCCAGGGTCTGCGTCCAAGATTATAATGAATAATGATCGATGCTGCGATCAGCATAACCCGAATCTCGTCATCTCTGCCGCAGTTCTCCAGGGCGCCGGCAGCGTGCTCTGTGCATTGCGTCAAAAGAAAATTGCAGCGCAGCGACAAAATCTGCTCGCTTGCGAAGCCTGAAACCGATCTCTACGCTCGACGGAGCGAACAAGACTTCCGCGTCAAGGGTATCGGCGGAATATTGCCTCCGAATTGATGCGGCGGTGGGGCTCGTGGAGGAAGACACGGTTCATGAAGAAAAATAAGGTCATCACGGCCGGGGAAGCGATCGCGCTGATCCGACAGAACGACGTGGTCACCACGACCGGCTTCGTACAGAGCTGCATCCCGGAGGCGCTTCATGCCGCCCTGGAGAAGCGCTTCATTGACACCGGTGCCCCGCGCGACCTGACCCTGATCATGACCGCGGGCGCCGGCGACAGCAAGGGCCTCGGCACCGGGCGCCTGCACCACGAGGGCTTGCTCAAGCGGGTCATCGCGGCGAATTTCGGCCGGATGCCGAAAGTCGCCAAGGCGGCGCAGGAGAACAAGATTTTCGGCTACAACCTGCCGCAGGGCGTGATCTCGCAGCTCTACCGTGCCTGCGCCGCCGGCCAGCCGGGGCTATTCTCCAAGGTGGGGCTGCACACCTACGTCGATCCGCGCCACGGTGGGGCCCGCGTCAACACCCTGACGCAGGACGAGATCGTCAAGCTCGTGGAGGTCGATGGCGAGGAGTGGCTGTTCTACACCGCCACCAAGATCGACGTGGCCTTCATCCGCGGCACCTCAGCCGATCCGTCAGGCAACATCTCCTTCGAGAAGGAGGCGCTGACCCTCGATTGTCTCGCCCAGGCGATGGCGGCCCGCAACAACGGCGGCATCGTGATCGCGCAGGTGGAGCGCATCGTCGACGACGGCTTCCTGCTGCCCAAGGACGTGCGGGTGCCCGGCATCCTGGTCGATTGCGTGGTGCTGGCCGAGCCCGAAATGCACCGCATGAACTACGGCATCCAGCACGATGCGGCCCTGGCCGGCCAGATCCGCGTGCCGGTGACCGGAATGAAGAAAATGGCGCTCGACGCCCGCAAGGTCATCGCCCGCCGCGCGGCCTTCGAATTGCCGCCCAACGGCGTGGTCAATCTCGGCGTCGGCGCCCCCGAGGGTATCTCGGCGGTGGCCAACGAGGAGAAGGTGACGCCCTACATCACCCTCACCACGGAGGCCGGGGCAGTGGGTGGCGTGCTGGCCTCGGGGTCGAGCTTCGGCGCGGCGACCAACGCCGATTGCGTCATCGACCAGAACCAGATGTTCGATTTCTACGACGGCGGCGGCCTCGACATGACTTGCCTCGGGCTCGCCGAGTGCGACCAGCATGGCAACGTCAACACCAGCATGTTCGGCGGCCGTCTCAACGGCTGCGGCGGCTTCATCAACATCAGCCAAAACGCCCGCTGCGTGGTCTTCGCCGGCACCTTCACCGTGGGTGGCCTCGAGACGGTGATCGAGGACGGCAAGCTTCGCATCGTCACCGAAGGTCGCTCGCAAAAATTCCTGCCACAGGTCGAGCAGATCACCTTCAGCGGTTCCTACGCCCAGATGCGCTCGCAGCCGGTGATCTACGTCACCGAGCGCTGCGTGTTCCAGCTCACCGAAGGTGGCCTCGAACTGATCGAGGTGGCACCGGGCATCGATATCGAGCGCGATATCCTGCCCCATATGGGCTTCCGGCCGATCATCAATCACCCCTCGTTGATGGACGCCCGCCTGTTCCGGGATGAGCCGATGGAGCTGCTCGCCGACTTGCTCAACCTGAACCTCTCCGAGCGGGTGAGCTACGACGCGGAGCGCAACATCCTGTTCATCAACCTCGAGGGCTGGCATGCCCGCGTGAAGAGCGACATCGACGATCTGCGCAAGGTGCTGGTCGATGCCTGCAAGAAGGCCGGTCAGCGGGTCAACTCGGTGGTCAACCACGACGGGTTCCGGATCAACGAGAACCTGTACGACGACTATGCGAGCATGATTCAATATCTCGCGGCGAACTATTACGCGACCACCACCCGCTACGCCACGAGCGCCTTCCTGCGCCTGAAGATGGAAGAGGCCCTCAACCGCCGCGGTCTTGCGCCCCACGTCTTCGAGCGCAAGGAGGACGCCCACGCTTTCGTCGATGGTCTCGACAAGAAGATCCGTCGGGCCTCCACGGCGATCGCTTCGGCGGCCTAAAGTACGGTCGAGCCTGCGTCCTGTCGCTCGGGAATCGCGACAGGTCCTCTCTGCTTGCACGAGAGGGACCCATGCTGCCGAGGCCTGTTGTTAAGGCAGCAATCCCCTGCGTCGCGCCTTGCCCGGCCCAAACATGCCGAGAAAACAATGGTCGTCCGCGCGCGTCCTGGCCTCTTCGCGATCCTGTTCACGCTGCGGGGCTCGATCCTGCCGCAGGTGGCGCCCAAGGTGCTCGGCATCACCGCCATGGCGGTCGTCGCGGTGGCGGCCGAACGGCGCTGGCCAGAGGCGTTTCCGATCACCGCCGGGATCGGGCCGTTCACGCTGATCGGGCTCGCCCTGTCGATCTTCCTGAGTTTTCGCAACGGCGCCTGCTACGATCGTTGGTGGGAGGCGCGCCGGGCCTGGGGCGCGCTCATCGTCGAGACCCGCGGGATCGCCCGCCTGCTTGGCGCGCTCCTGCCTGAACCGGAGCATGACGCCGTGCGCATGCGGAGCCTGCGGCGTCTGGCGGCTTTCGCGCATGCGCTCCATGCGCATTTGCGGGGTGGGAACGAAGCGTCGGCCGCAGCGCCCTGGCTGGTGGCCGCCGAAGCCGAAGCGCTCGGCCGCCACCCGACACCGGCGGATACCGTGCTCGTATGGCTCACCGCCGATCTCGCGCACGTCTACCGCAGCGGCGTCCTGACCGACGTGCTGTTCGGAGCCCTCGACAACAAGATCATGGCTCTCGCGCAAGCCCAGGTGGTGTGCGAGCGCATCCTGAATACGCCGCTGCCCTTCGCCTATACGCTGCTGCTCTATCGCACCGCGTGGCTGTATTGCCTGCTGCTGCCGTTCGGTCTTGCGGGATCGCTCGGCTGGGTGACGCCGCTGGCAGTGGCGCTGGTCGCCTACACCTTCTTCGGCCTCGACGCGCTCGGCGACGAATTGGAGGAGCCATTCGGCACGGCCCCCAACGATCTGCCGCTCGATGCGATGCTGCACACCATCGACGGCATCGTCCTCGATGCGCTCGGCGAACCCGCCCCGCCGCCCCTGAAGCCGGAGGGGTATCTCTTGACGTGAGGGTCTGGCGTCGCGGCTGATCTGGCTGCGTCAAAAATCTCGGTCAAAACCTGCTGGGAATGACCAGATAGCTTTCGCCGTAGACCGGATAAGACACGACGCCCCTGTATTCGTTCCCCAAACAGCCTTGAATGGGGCCGATGGCCGTCAATTCGTCCTTATCGGACAGCACGATCATCCGCCCCGCCGCGATGAGGGCGGTGATCAAAGATTTTCTTTCCTCATAGGATTCCGCGCTATCCCCGATAGCAAAATAAACGTCGAGATCCACACGCTTACTAAAGAGAAATTTTTTTGGAACAACGCGTCTGATGCTGTATTCTTTTGATTATCTCTGCATGGTTTGCTGGGGCCACCAGTGGAAGAGGGTGTTGTCCCG
>NZ_JAAHTB010000035.1 GCF_010692745.1 Methylobacterium sp. BTF04 | reverse complement strand
AGGCGCTCGACGTCTCTCCGATTCTGTTCGCCGATCCGGCCCTGGTCGAGGTGACACCCGACGAGCGTGATGTCCTCGAATCCTACCGCCGGATCGTGGCGGACCCGACCCGCAAGACCAGCGTCCACCGCATCATGGCAGCGATCGAGATGGGTCGGGAGGCTGCCCCGTCATGCTGAACCCGTCCGACCTCTCGAGCTTCGACCTCGACAGCCTCTCTGCCGGGCTTCTCGCCCTGGCCCGGCGCCAGCACCGGTGCCTCCGGCTCGCCGATCAGGTGGCCGTGGCCGACGAGTGCCCCGGCATCGCCGCCGAGATCGACAACCTGGATCGCGACGCCGCGTCGGCCGCCGAGGCCCAACGGCTGGTCTCGCACATCATCCGCCGATTTCTTGAGGATGAGGGACACGCGCCGGCCGCGGCGACCGCACCTGCCGGGACTGGTTTGGTCAAGCGTGCTCTTGCTGCTCTGGCCGGCCGAACTCCAGCCTCCCCCTCAACCCGCCCTTCCACGCAGACGAAGCCGGAGGTTTGAGCCATGACCACATTCCAAATCAACGAAGACCGCCTCGCGCAAGTTACTCCGTCGTGTACATGCGGCTGCGGGCTTCCCGCTCCGTTAGCGCAGCGCAACAATGCGCGCCTTGGGCATGTAAAAGGAGAGCCGCTGCCGCGAATAGCGGGGCACAATAGAAAAGGAATGGCAGACCTCTCTCGCTACTCTGAGGCTGACCACGGGTACAATACATTGTGCTGGGACTGGGCTGGGGCACCAAGCCGTAAAGGATATGGGACAACTCAGGTTGATGGAATCAAGAAGAACGCTCACAGAGCGGTCTATGAGGCGGAAAACGGCAAGCTGCCAAGAGATCTTCACCTTGATCACCTCTGCCGGAACAAGCTCTGCGTTAGGCCCTCTCACATGGAGCCGGTCACGCCGTTAGAGAACGAGCGCCGGAAACGCGCCGCCCTCGCCCTCGTCGTGCGGATGATCGAACTGGAGGATGCCGCATGACCACCACACATCCCAAGACCGAGACGAGGCGGGTCGAGGCTGCCATGGACGCATTCTATCCCGGAGAGGATTGGCGTACAGTTCTTGGAGAATACGCGGACGGCTGCCGTGAAGAAATGCGCGCCGCCCTCGCCGCCGCAGACGCCATCCGTCCGGCCGAGAGCGCCGGTCAGGCGAGCGGCGAAGCGACACTGAGCCTCGAACAGATGGTCCATAATGTTGCAGCGACTGCCTACAACGAGGCTGTCGCGCTTGCCGATGGGGGCAACGATTTCGAGAAGGGCCTCGCCGAAAAGGCCAGGGGCCAATTGCTCGCCGCCCTCGCGACCCCAGCCGCCAATCAGACGCGCGGCGTGAACGAGGAAGCCCTTGCTTCGGCGCAGGCTTTCTTGGAGCGCGCAGCGAGCATCGCCAAGCACGAAGCTTCGGCTATTTTCAAGGAGCACTCCGACCCGTCGCACGAAGGGTGGCAACATCTGACGCGCGATCTCGCTTCGGCTCTTTCGAGCCCGCATGCCCTGCATGTTGTGTTTGACGGGCCTCCCGGCCCGCAGGCCGGCCGCTTCGTTGAGGTCGAAACGCCGGATGGAAAAAGCGTTGACGTCGGGCAGTGGCACGCGCGGGCTGATGGGCTTTGGGAACTCCGCCTCGCGACCCCGGCCACCGCCCCGGGGGAGCGGGAGGCGCTTAAGCCGTTTGCAGCGGCGGGCGACAGCCTCACCGAATTCCCGCCGGCCGGGCTCGTAAGCGGCAACCTGTATGTGGCCTGCAAGAACCCAGGACTTGGCACCGGGTGGCATTACATGGCGGTGAACGCCTTGGTCAGCGATCTTCACGCTG
The DNA here is from genome assembly GCF_010692745.1 of Methylobacterium sp. BTF04. GTDB lineage: Bacteria > Pseudomonadota > Alphaproteobacteria > Rhizobiales > Beijerinckiaceae > Methylobacterium. The sequence continues at coordinate 46,959 of NZ_JAAHTB010000035.1, read as the reverse complement.
CCTCGGCCGCCCTCCGCACCAATCCCCCAGCCGAAGCCCCTGCGCCAGAAAATCGGCAGACGTTCATTCCGGGCCACCTTGATAGTCTTTACGCCTCCGGCCTTACCCCTTCGGGAGTTCTCCGCGCCGAAGCCCCTGCGCCAGCGGGCGGGGAGCGGGATGCGCTGGCACGGTTTGGCCATCACCCCGATCCCGCGAACGATTTCTGCGTCGAAGTCGAGGTTATTCAGGGCATGGCCCATGACGAAAGTGTGGGCGTGCCGGTTGCCGGGGACCTGTCTGAGCGTATCGCTCGTGCCATGACATTTCGGGCCGGCGGCGACGAGATCGCAGTTTCCGCCAAGGGCATTCTTCGAAAAATCGAGAGCGACCGCGCCGCCCTCGCATCCCCCAGCGTCAGCCCCCCTGGCGATCGGCAGACGGTGGAGGTGCCGGACGAGAAGGGACAGCGGCGAATGGCCGAAGGTTGCTGTTCTGCAATCAGCCCGTGCTCTCACCAGCGCAGCGACCCTTACACGCTCTGCGGTATCTGCGCGAAGGCCGTCCCATCATCTGACTGGAAGTTACAGGCATGACCGTCCAAACTGCTTGGGGGCAAATGATTTCCCGATGCTATGACCCAAGTCACCCCAAATATCCGCGATATGGCGGGCGAGGAATCAGGGTTTGCGACCGATGGATTTGTCGCCGTCTGTTCATGGAAGACATGGGCGAGCGGCCAGATAATCTAACGCTTAACCGCATAAACAATGACGGAAACTACAGCCCGGAAAACTGCGAATGGGCTTCGGCTAAAGCGCAAAGCAGAAACAAAGGAAATAACCGTATCGTAAATTACAATGGAGAAACGCGAACGGTCACCGAATGGGCGCAGATTATGGGGATCAAGCGCCGAACTCTAGCAAAGCGCCTGGATAGTGGATGGTCCGCAGATCATGCCCTGACTGTTCCAGTGTCTTCTTCAAACACAACTGGCAGGGTGTCGATATGAAAACGGTTACTTATGATGAAAAGAAGTTCGTGCTGGTCCCGCGTGAGCCGACAGCGGCGATGTTGGATGCCCCGCTTGCAGAGGGGTCAAGCATCACAGGCGCCCGGTATGAAAGTCGTATTGATCTCCGGCCACTGATCTACGCCGCCATGATCTCGGCCGCTCCCACCACCTCCGTAGAGGGAGCGTAGGGCGATGGCTGATGCGCTCAAGAATACCGCAGAAGAGCCGGCCGCGCCGCGGCACACTCTCGGCCAAACTATCTCATACGTTGACCGGCATGGCCGGCAACAGATTGGCAAAGTGTACAGGATACGCGCTTCTTGGAGTTACAAGTCTGGCTCTGCGCCATTGATCGTCTATACCGTAAGCCACCCAACTTACGCCGGTAAACGTTACCACATAGACGCCAATGACTTGGAGCCCCGCCCATGACCACCACCCACGACGCCCGCACGGCAGGACTGCGGGAGGCGGTGGCGTTCAAAATCCTTAGCATGATCAAGGGTCGCACCAACGCCGATGGTAGCTTCACACGAGTTTTGACATGCTCCTCGGAAGAGGCGGCTCGAATCCTCCTCACCCCAACCGGCCCCATCGCCTCGCACATCGCCGAGATTGAGGCCGAGCGGGATAGCCTTTCATATCGCCGCCGGTGGAACGTCGAAGAACGAGATGGCGGCGTAGTTGCTATCTGCCAAGGAGACCACCACCGATCTGAGGATTGCGAGTGGATCGACTACACCCCGATGCATCGCACCCTCACCGCCGAGGCCGAAGTCACCCGCCTGACCGCAGCCCTCGACGCCGCGACAGCCGCGTTGGATGCCGCAGACTACCTCGCCGATCGATACAGGGCGCTGTGGGAAGGCAAGACGGTGCGCGACATAACTGAAGCTGAGGCTTCCTACTCATCAGCTAGTAAAATTCTTGGCCGCGCCCGATCCACCCTCGACACTCTGAGAACCCAAGGAGGCGAGCGTGAATGAAGGCACGACCTTCCAAGGAACTACCGGCCATTTCCGCATGAAGGTCGGTCACTGCCCATTCTGCCGCCAAGACAGCGCGCAGCTTTGGTGCGAGCCCCATGAACTGTTTGAGCCGTTCCAGGTCCGGTGCACTGGCTGCGGCGCACGTGGCCCATGGGCTGACTGCGGTGAGGCGGTTGCGGTGCCGGCTTGGCGCAGCGTCGAGGCCAAGCCGCGTGGCTTCGCTACCGAAATCGACATCACTCCCGGAATGCTCGCCGCGGCATGGGATGCGTGGAAGCCGCGGCGGCCGGCCGGATCACGTCTTGGGCCTGGGCCAGCCTTCGCCGAGGCTATCAGGGCCGCTTTTTCTGTCGGCCGCGCTGCGCTGAAGGAGGACGGGGACCGTGGGTGAGCACTTCAAGATTGCCGCCGCCGAGGAGGCCCCGCTCTGCTACCGCGTGTCTCAGGCCGCGAAGCTCCTCAACGTGTCCCGCTCCAAAATGTGGGCCATGGTCTCGAGCGACGAGATTTTCAGCACGAAGATCGGCGGGTGCGTGGTGATCCCGCGGGAGGATCTTCAAGCCCTACTGAGGAGGCCGGTCGCGAAGGCAGACCAGTCATCCATCAAATGACGACGCTTCGCCAGTGCGTCGCCCCGGCGATAGGCGCGCTCGGTCTCATCGCCGACCAGATGCGCGAGAGCCGCCTCGATCACCTCTCGAGGATGTTCGGTCTCGTCGGCGGCCCAGTCGCGGAACGAGGATCGAAACCCATGGGTCGTAATGCTGGCATGCTCGGATCGGCGCAGAAGCGCGGCGAAGGCCATATCGGACAGCACAGTTCCGTTTCGGCTCGGGAACACCAGGGCATCCGGGTCGGCGTCCGCCGGGCGATGATCGCTGAGGATTCCCAGGGCGACGGCCGAAAGCGGCACGCGGTGCGGCCGGCCCATCTTCATCCGCTCTTTCGGTACGGTCCACAACGAAGCGCCGAAGTCGATTTCCTTCCAGCGCATTCCGCGGACCTCGCCGGAACGCGAGGCGGTCAGGATCACCACCTCGAGCGCGCGAGCTGTCTGCGCTTGGCGCTCGCGGATCATGGCGATGAAGGCCGGGACGGCATCATACGGCAGGGCGGCGTGGTGACCTCGGATGAGCTTGCCGGGCTTGGGCAGCATCACATCAAGGTGGCCGCGCCAGCGGGCGGGGTTCTCTCCTGCGCGATGACCGCCGATCCGTCCGGCATCAAGGATTCGCTCAATGCGCCCGCGCAAGCGCTTCGCGGTCTCCGGCTTCTCATGCCAGATCCGGCGGAGAACGGTGAGCACGATCTCTGCATCAACCTCGGTGATCGGCATCGCCCATATCTCGGGCGCCTGGACCTCGAGCGTTTCGCGCCACTGCCGGCGGTGCGCCGCGTTCCGCCACGACTTCTCATGGTCGGCCATGTAGACCTTGGCGATGTCGGCGAAGGTCACGGCCGCCGCCTGGACCACGGCCAATGGTTGGGTGCGCTTGGCCTCAATGGGGTCTACCCCACCAGCGATGAGTGCGCGCGCTTCAGCGGCGAGTTCCCGGGCCTTGGCGAGCGGCACGGCGAGAGTGGAGCCAAGGCCCATCTCGCGGCGCTTGCCGGCCAGCCGGTAGAGCATCACCCACCGGCGTGCGCCGCTCTGGTCAACGACGAGATAGAGGCCGCCGCCGTCCGCGTGTCGGCCGACCTCGGAGAGGGTCTGCACGCGACGGGCCGAAAGCCTGTTGATCTCTCGCCCCACCGCTACCCCACCAAGCGCCCTACCAAGACGCCGCGATTGCGTCGGTATATTCTGACACGCATGGGACGGTTTGAGGCCAGGGCGCCTGCGCTGGCAAGGGCTTAGATGTAAAGGACGGTATCAAATGACACGCATTGGAAAGCGATCTGGCGGAGGGAGCGGGATTCGAACCCGCGATACCGTTTCCGGTATACACACTTTCCAGGCGTGCGCCTTCAACCACTCGGCCACCCCTCCAGCCCACGCATTCCTGACCGGGCAATCGCCGAGGCGACCGCACTTTCCACGAAGCGTCGGGACGGGTGCTGTACCTGCCGGAAACCGACAGTGCAAGGCGAAGGAGTCTTGATTCGCGCGCATTCTCCGCAAAGCCTCGTCCTCTGCGGGCGTAGGGCGGACCCCAGCGTTTCGGTTTCGGGCGGCGGTGCTGCGATAGGGGGCAAGGGCGGCGCGCCGTCGGCCTGAGGCTCAAGCGGGTCGATCCTCAGATTCGCCGCTTTTCCGGTCCAACCGGCAGGCCGATGCGGGCGCTCCCGTCGCCTGCTCTCGGGAGTCGTTCGCCACGTGATCCGTTTCGAGAACGTGACCAAGGTCTACCGGACCGATGGGCACCGCCGTACGATCCTCGACCGCGTGTCGTTCACGCTCAAGCCGGGCGTCAGCTACGGCATCCTCGGCATCAACGGGGCCGGCAAGTCGACATCCATGCGCCTGATTGCCGGGACAGAGACCCCGACCCGGGGGCGCGTCTCGCGCAACATCCGGGTCTCGTGGCCCCTCGGCTTCGGCGGTGGATTCCATCCGCAGATGACAGGGCGCGACAATGTCATCTTCGTGGCGCGAATCTACGGTGAGGATCCCAAGCGAGTCTTGGAATACGTCGAGGATTTCTCCGAACTCGGGAGCTATCTCGACGTTCCGATTCGGACCTATTCGTCGGGAATGGGAGCGCGGCTCGCCTTCGGCATGAGCATGGCGATCCCGTTCGACTGTTATCTCATCGACGAGGTGACGTCCGTCGGCGATGCCCGGTTCGCGAAGCGTTGCGAAGAGGCCTTCTCGGCGCGGCGCAAGAACGCCGACGTGATCATGGTCTCGCATGACATGGGCACGATCCAGAGCTGGTGCGAGCAGGGCATCGTGCTCATCAACGGTCGCGCCATCGTCTATGAGGACGTCGCCGACGCAATCGAGGTCTATCGGCGTCTCAACGCTTAGCATCGCCATGTGACCCGTCATGGTTTTGCCGCGTCGGCGCGCCATAGGCCACCGTGGCATCGTTCGGTCTGACGCTTTTACACGCGCGACCGACACGGGTCATGTGACGACAACGCGACCATTCACAGATAGAGAGCCGATTCCGCGGCGGCGGAGACGGCTCTCGGCCAACGCAACGGAACGTCGGGACGCATGAGCGCGGACATCACTACCCCCCGAGCACAGCCGGTCACGACCGCCGACCGCTCGAACACCGTGTCGGAATCGCTGCGCCAGATCGCGCGCGTCTCCCGATTCGTCGATCGCAAGAAGGGTATTCGCTCCTACCAGAGCCACGTGAAGGCCGACCCTTACATCCCGATCCTGTTCGTGCTGTGCTTCGTCATCCCGACCCTGGTCGGCTCGTTGTACTACGCGTTCTTCGTCTCCGATCGCTACGTCACCGAGGCACGCTTCGCCTTGCGGCCAGCCATAGGCAATGTCGAGAAGGCAGCACCCGATCAGGTCGGTACCAGTTCTGGCGTGGCCCGCCAGATGGTGGCGCAGGACAGCATTATCACGACCAACTATATCAACAGCCGCCCGATGGTGGAGATCGTCGAGAAGATGATGCCGCTTCGCGAAATGTTTTCGCGGGATAGCATCGATTACACGTCCCGCTTCGACCCGTCGTTGCCGATCGAGAAATTCGTCAAGTATTGGGCCGAGCGGGTCCACACCAAGATCGAGACCGGCTCCGGTATCATAACGCTCACCGTGAACACGTTCGATCCCGCGGAGTCCCTGCAGCTTGCGAATGCGATTCTCGAAGAGAGCGAACGCATGGTCAATGCTCTCAGTATGCGTGCCCGCGAGGATGCCGTCGCCGAGAGCGTTCGTGAGCTGAATCTCGCTGCGGAGCGGATGACCAAGATCCGAACCGAAGTGGCAGCGTTGCGCAACCGCGAGGGTGTTCTCGATGCTCAGAAGACGAACGACAGCAACCTCAAGGTCATCGGTGAGCTGACGACGGCACGGATCAATCTGGGAGTGCAGCTCGCGTTGTCGCTGCGCGATCTCGCGCCGGAAACGCGGCGAATCCAGGATATAAAGACCCAGATCAAGGATCTCGATGACAACATCGAAAAGATCCAGCGGCAGTCGGCGAGTGAGAATCCCGATCAGCGACGCATTCTGGCCGACTCGCTCACCAAGTTCGAGGCGTTCGATACGGATCGGATGGATGCCGAGAAGTATTTCGCCAAGGTCCTCGCGTCGAATGAACGCGCGCGCATCATCGCAGCCCGGCAGATCGAGTTCTTCAGTATGATCGTCCCGCCGGTGATGGCGCAATCGTCTCAGCAGCCGCGCCGCTTGCTGATGATCAGCCTCATCGCCGGTGGATCGGCGCTCCTGTTCGCAGCCGCCGTCTTCACCCGCAAGTTCATGATGTAACCGGCCGGCGCTGCAGCACCATTCTGGACGGTGTCCTACCGATCCGCCGCCATCGCAACGGTCGCGCCATGATCGCACACCGAACGCGGCGGGCGTCGAAAACGTTAACCGTTCGCTAACCGTAAACCCGGCAAATCTTGCCGAGTCCCGCCTCCGGGGCGACGAGGTTTACGATGAGCGAAACGGCCGCCACCGCGCCGGCTCCCGGCCAGGCATCCGGGATGACCGCGGGGCAGTTCGCGAGCTTCGCGATCCCCAATCGCGCCAACCTCACCGCGCTTTCGAAGCGCACCGACCTGTTCTTCGCCACCGCCGTGATGGGTATCCTCACGGTACTCATCTTCCCGCTGCCCGCATTCCTTCTCGATATGCTGCTGGCCGTCTCGATCATCATCTCGGTGCTGATCATGATGACGGGGCTGTTCATCGACAATCCGCTCGAATTCACCGTCTTCCCGACGCTCCTGCTCGTGGCCACCCTGCTCCGGTTGGCGCTCAACCTCGCCTCCACCCGCCTGATCCTCGGCCACGGCCACGAGGGCACGGCGGCGGCCGGACACGTCATCGAAGCCTTCGGCAACTTCGTGATGGGCGGCAACTTCGTCATCGGGATCATCGTGTTCGCGATCCTGATCATCGTGAACTTCGTGGTCATTACAAAGGGTTCGGGTCGTATCGCCGAGGTGGCGGCCCGCTTCACCCTCGATGCGATGCCCGGCAAGCAGATGGCCATCGACGCCGACCTCTCGGCCGGGCTCATCGACGAAAAAGTCGCCAAGGCCCGGCGCGCGGCTCTGGAAGAGGAATCCTCGTTCTTCGGTGCCATGGACGGTGCCTCGAAGTTCGTGCGCGGAGACGCCGTCGCAGCTCTGTTGATCACCTTCATCAACGTCATCGGCGGCATCATCATCGGCGTCGCCCAGCAGGGCATGCCGTTCCTGGGCGCCGCCAAGAGCTATACCCTGCTGACCATCGGCGATGGTCTCGCGAGCCAGGTCCCGGCGCTGATCGTCTCGACGGCGGCCGGCATCCTCGTCTCCAAGGCGGGCGTGAAGGGCTCGGCCGACAAGGCTCTCGGCAAGCAGCTTGCGAATTATCCCAAAGCGCTCGGAATGTCGTCCGGCGTCATGGTGCTGATCTCGCTCCTGCCCGGCATGCCGATGCTGCCGTTCGTGGCGCTGGCCGTGGCCTCGGGCTACGCCGCCTGGCATTTCGCCAAGGTCGCCCGCGAGGCGCCGCCGCTCGATGCCAATGGGACGCCGATGGATGCCACCGCGGTCGCCGCGGCCCAGGCCGCCAAGGAGGAGACCGTCACCGATCTCCTCAAGCTCGACGACCTCAAGCTCGAGATGGGCTACGCGCTGCTCGCCATGGTCAACGGTCCCGAAGGCCAGGACAGGCTCACCGACCAGATCAAGGCCCTGCGCCGCCAGCTCGCCGCCGAACTCGGCTTCGTGATGCCGTCGGTGCGCATCCTCGACAACGTCCAGCTCGACGCCAATGCCTACGTCGTCCGGGTCAAGGAAATCGAGGCTGGCACCGGGCAGATCTTCCCGGGCCAGTTCATGGCGATGGACCCGATGGGCGGACAGGTTCAACTGCCCGGCCAGCACATGCTGGAGCCGACCTTCGGCCTGCCCGCCACCTGGATCGACGCGTCCCTGCGTGATCAGGCCCAGCTCAAGGGGTACACCGTGGTGGACGCCGCCACGGTGGTCTCGACGCACCTCACCGAGATCATCAAGGCGCACGTCTCCGAACTCCTCAACCATGTAGAGGTGCAGAAGCTTCTGCGCGAGGTCTCGAAGGAGCACGGCGAACTCCTCAAGGAGGTCATGCCGAGCCAGATCGGAACCACCGGGATCCAGCGCGTGCTGCAGTTCCTGCTCGCCGAGCGGGTGTCGATCCGCGATCTCGGCGCGATCATCGAGGGCATCGCCGAGGTGGCGGGCCACGTGAAGAACCCGCGCGACATCGTCGAGCACGTCCGTGCCCGCCTCGGCCGCCAGATCTGCGCCCAGTATCAGGGACCGGACGGGATGCTGCCGATCATCACCCTGTCGCCGGCCTGGGAGCAGGCCTTCCTCGAATCGATCGCCGGTGAGCGTGACGAGCGCTACCTCGCCATGCAGCCGTCGAAGCTCTCGGAATTCGTTAACACCGTCCGCGACCGCTTCGAGACGGCTGCCCGGATGGGTGAAATGCCGGTGCTCGTCACCTCGGTACAGGCCCGTCCCTTCGTGCGCTCGATCATCGAGCGCTTCCGTCGCGAGACGCCGGTGATGAGCCAGGCTGAGATCCATCCGCGGGCGCGCCTGCGCACCGTCGGGTCGGTCTGACGAGACGATGCCAGAACGAAAAAGAGCCTCAGGCCGACTGGCCTGAGGCTCTTCTGATTGGCCTGCGAGATTGGTTCGCGGCCTGTCCCGTCGCGGTCAAAAGAATCAGACCGGCTTCTTCTCCATCCGGCGCTCGATCTGGTGCGCATCGAGGCCCGGTGCCGTGAACGGTGCCTCCGGAGGTACCGGGCCCGGCGCCTGGCCCCTCAGGGCGCTGGCGAGACGGTTGCGCTCGTAGAGTAGCACCACGACCACCGAGATCAGGAACGGCAGCCAGAAATAGAACAGGCGGAACACCAGCAAGGCCGCGATGATAGACGGGCGGGCCATGTCCGGCATCGCGACGACGAACACGAGTTCGAACACGCCGAGGCCGCCGGGCGCATTCGACACAAGGGCGGCCGAGAACGAGGCGAGGAACACGGCCAGCACCACGAGGAAGCCGGGATTTCCGACCTCGGGAAGCGCGAAATAGATGATTCCGGCAGCACCCAGCAGTTCCAGCGGCGCGGCGATGATCTGGCGGATCATAATGCGCGGGCGCGGGTATTCGAGCTTGAAGGAGCGGATCGTCAGCGGCTTGAGATGGAGCAGCGAGCCGACCACGTAGAGCGCCACCACCCCGAGCAGCACCACGCCGAGGATGCGGGCGGTGGCGGGATCGGTGAGGAGCGCGGGCAGGTAGCCGTTGAGTCGGGTCAGCGTATCGGGCAGCGTCACCAGGACAAAGCCGCCGAGCAGGATCGTGCCGAGACCGAAGGTGAACGAGCACAGGGCCACCAACACCGCGACTTGGGCCGCCGACAGCCCCTTGGCGGTATAGGCCCGGTAGCGCACCACTGCGCCGGAGAACACCGAAGCACCGATGTTGTGCGACAGCGCATAGGTGGTGAAGGAGCACAGCGAGACGAAGACCCACGAGATGTGGCGCACGCCGAGATGCAGCAGCGCGATTCGGTCGTACCAAGCCAGAGCTGCGTAGGCGACGAGGGTCGCGACCGCGGCAAGGAGGAAGCGATGCAGTGGGATCGCCGCGAAGCTGCCCTTGATCTCGGCGATCGAGATGCCGGCCAGCTCGCGATACAGCAGGTAGCCCGACCCGATGACGGCACACAGGCCGATGATCGGCCAGATGAATTCGCTGATCTTTTTCATGGTGGACAGGCGAGCCCCTCGTTCGGGCCCTCCCTGCCCCACGATGCTGTGCATCGCAAGCGAAGAAGCCCCGTTACAGCGGGGCTCTTCTCACCGGATCATGACGGTTTCGTGCCGCCCTGCCCGTTCGAGGGGGATGCGGGTCAGGCGCGGATGCGCGAGAGACCGATTCCGTCCATGGCCGCCTGGTCGCGGGCGGCTTCGGCAGCGCGCTCTGCGCTACGCTCCCGGTCCTCGAGGATCTCGATCTTCTTGAGCTCTTCGAAGGCTTCGCCGAGTTCGGCTTGCGCCTCTGCGAGCTGCCCTTCGAGGGCGGCTGCCGAATGGCGCATGTTGTCCCGACGCGTCGCCGCGGCGCGGGCATAGGTCGGATAGGCGAAGTGCGCCGGATCGGAGATGCCGGCGCGGCTCTCCTCGTGAGCGACCTCACGGTCAAGCTCGGTCGCCATCCGGGTGAAATCGGCCTTCATCATCTCGATCTGCGTCACCCGCCGACGCTTCTCGTCGACTTGGAAACGGCGCAGCCGGATCAGCGTGTCACGCGATTTCATCTGAGGGGTCCACTCCACGCAACGCCCGTATCTCCGGCGCACGAAACCAGTGCCGCCGCGCCTTGGCGTCGATGGGATCGCCCTCAGGGACGACCGACGATCTCTGCCAGACGGTGATAACCCTCGCCGATCGAAGTTGCTTCTTCCTTACCCTGACCGAGAAAAGCCTCCATAGCTGGCATCAACGCCACCGCCTCGTCGACTTCCGCCGAGGCGCCGGCGCGATAAGCGCCGAGACGGATCAGCTCCTCCATGTCCGCGTAGGTCGCGAGCAGCCGCCGCGCCCGCCGCACGGTGGGCAGGTGCTCCGGGTCGCAGGAGCGCGGCATGGTGCGTGACACCGAGCGCAGGACGTTGATCGCCGGATAGCGCCCGCGTTCGGCGATGCCACGCTCCATGACGATGTGCCCGTCGAGGATGCCACGAACCGCGTCGGCCACCGGTTCGTTGTGGTCATCGCCCTCCACCAGGACCGTGAACAGGCCGGAGATCGCCCCCTCCCCCGTGCCAGGGCCGGCCCGTTCGAGCAGGCGGGGCAACTCGCTGAACACCGTGGGGGTGTAGCCCTTGGCAGTTGGCGGCTCGCCGGCGGCCAGGCCGATGTCGCGTTGGGCCATCGCGAAGCGCGTGATCGAATCGATCATGCACAGGACCTGCGCGCCCTGATCGCGAAAATACTCGGCGACGGCGAGCGTCACGTAGGCCGCGTTGCGCCGCATCAGCGCCGGTTCGTCGGAGGTGGCGACCACCACCACCGAGCGCGCGAGGCCGGCCGGCCCAAGGTCGTCCTGAAGGAACTCCTGAACCTCGCGTCCGCGCTCGCCGACGAGGCCGATCACCGCGACATCGGCAGCGGTGTAGCGGGCCAGCATCGACAGCAGAACTGACTTGCCGACGCCCGAGCCCGCGAAGATGCCCATGCGCTGCCCGGCACACATGGTGAGGAACGTGTTGATGCAGCGGACCCCGAGATCGAGGGGGGGGCCGACCCGGCGGCGTGCATGAGCGGCGGGCGGATCGGCGCGCAGTGGATAGATCACCGGTCCCGGCGGCAACGGTCCGAGCCCGTCGATGGGACGTCCGAGCGCGTCGACCGTCCGGCCGAGCCACCCGGCCGACGGCCGTATCGCGCCTGCGGCCTCATCACGCACCATGGCGGGGCAGCCGCGCCGCACCCCTTCCAGGGAGCCGAACGGCATGGCCAAAGCCCTGTCGCCCTGGAACCCGATGATCTCGCACGGCACGGCACCGAGCCCGTTCTCGACCATGATATCGAGGCGCCCACCCAGTCGCATCGCTGCCACGGGGCCGGCCACCTCAACGAGGAGGCCGCGAATAGCCACAACTCGGCCATAGGTCTCCAGCACCTCGACGCTGGCGAGTGCGGCCTGTGCTCCGGCCAGACGCAAGCGGGCGCTGCTGCGATTAAGGTCGGTCATCGGCGATCATCGACGCATCTCTCAACCATTCGTTTACCTCCCTCCTTAACACTGCGTGCATCGGCCTTGTAGCAGGCCCCCGGCCTTGGCCGGGTGCCGGGGTCCGTTCAGTTTCGCGTCAGGCATCGCTACGGCGTGGCTCCGAAGTGACAGGCTGCAATAAGGAACGATGGTACAGGTACTTAGGTGAGAGTCTTCAGGTCTTGCATCACGCCGATCGACTGTCTTTCGAGAACAGATCGTCAACGGCGGAAAGCGTGGTTGAAGGCAAGCCTCAAATCGGTGCTTGCGCCAGCGAATCAGGTTTTGTTAACGATTAACCAATAGCGTTTCACGTCAATGACGAGGGAGCGTTCGCCACGGGCCGGTGGCGGACGAAGGCGGGGGCTTGCCCGTACGCTTGCACACGGCCGGCTGGGCTGGGGACCGACGATGCGGGTACTTCTGATCGAGGACGACAGCGCAACCGCGCAGAGCATCGAATTGATGCTCAAGTCGGAGAGCTTCAACACCTACACCACCGATCTCGGTGAGGAAGGAATCGATCTCGGCAAGCTCTACGACTACGACATCATCCTCCTCGACCTGAACCTGCCCGACATGTCGGGCTACGAGGTGCTGCGGAACCTCCGCGTCGCCAAGGTGAAGACCCCGATCCTGATCCTCTCCGGCATGGCCGGCATCGAGGACAAGGTGAAGGGCCTCGGCTTCGGCGCCGACGATTATCTCACCAAGCCGTTCCACAAGGACGAGCTCGTCGCCCGCATCCACGCCATCGTGCGCCGCTCGAAGGGCCATGCCCAGTCGGTGATCACCACCGGCGACCTGATCGTGAACCTCGATCAGAAGACCGTCGAGGTTTCGGGCTCCCGGGTCCACCTCACCGGCAAGGAGTACCAGATGCTGGAACTCCTCTCTCTCCGGAAGGGCACGACGCTCACCAAGGAGATGTTCCTCAACCACCTCTACGGCGGCATGGACGAGCCCGAGCTGAAGATCATCGATGTGTTCATCTGCAAGCTGCGCAAGAAGCTCGCCAATGCGTCTTCGGGCAAGAACTATATCGAGACCGTCTGGGGCCGTGGCTACGTGCTGCGCGAGCCCAACGAGGGCGAAGAGCGCATCGCCGTCTGAGCCTTCGGACAGCTTTGACGAAACGGCCCCGCGCAAGCGGGGCTTTTTTCGTTCAAGGCACTGCTCTGCTGCACTTTTCGCGAAGGGATCCATCGTGTCGGAGTCGGGCGTGGGCGCGAGGCACCTGCTGAGGGTGTGGAGGCGGCCGACAAGCTGCTGCCTCTGATCGCACCTCCGCCGGGGCTGGCCGCCGAGCGCCCTGTGGCTCGGCGGCGGAGGCTGCCTACAGCCCGACCACGCGGCGCAACTGCTGAGCCGGGAAGGCCGCTGTCGCTGTCGGGGCGCGGCTGGCCGCCGCGGCCTGGTTGTAGAGGCCGCGATGCTGCGCGCTCGGCACCAGCTTGTCGGTGAGACCGATCACGGTTTCGGCGGCGCCCAGCAGGACGCAACCGTCCGGGGCGAGGCTGGTGCTGAGGCGCGCGAGGACATCGCCCTTGGTCGGCGCATCGAAGTAGATTAGCACGTTGCGGCAGTAGATGATGTCGAACACGCCCAGCGAATCGAAGGGCTGGAGCAGGTTCAGCGGCCGGTAATCGACCATCTGGCGCAGGTTGGCGGCAATGCGCCATTGCTCGCCGACCTGCTCAAAATGCTTGATCAAGGACTGCACCGGCAGTCCGCGCTGGACCTCGAAATGGCTGTAGAGGCCGGCCTTGGCCTTCTCCAGTACCTCGGTGGAGAGATCGGTGGCGACGATGTCCACATGCCAGCCGGCGAGCCGTGGCGCCGCATCGTGCAGCATCATCGCCAGCGAATAGGGCTCCTGCCCGGTCGATGCGGCCGCGCACCAGATTCGCAGGCGGCGTTGGCCTGCGCGTCGGGCCATCGCCTCGGGCAGCAGCACATCCCTGAACAGGTCGAAGGGCGCCCGGTCGCGGAAGAAAAAGGTCTCGTTGGTGGTCATCGCCTCGACCACCGCCTTCTCCAAGGCGATGTCGCGGCCGTTCTTCAGCGCATTCACGAGATCGTGCAAGGCGGCAAGGTTGAAGCGTCGGCAGACCGGCCCGAGCCGGCTTTCCACCAGGTAGCGTTTCTCACCGCTCAGCGCGAGACCCGAGCGGGTCTTGAGATAGGCGCGCAGGAAGTCGAACTCGACGTCGGTCATGCGCCCTGCCCCATCAGAAGTGTACGGATCGCCGCCCCGATCTCGCCGAGCGGCAGGATCGCCTGGGCGAGGCCGGCCTTGGCGATGCTACCGGGCATGCCCCAGACCGTGCTCGTCGCCTCGTCCTGGGCCAGCACTGCGGCGCCCGCCTCGGTGAGGGCACGCGCGCCCCCCGTCCCGTCCGAGCCCATGCCGGTGAGAACCACGGCCAGTGATGCGGGCCCGAAGATCGCAGCTGCATCGTGGAACAGCACGTCTACGGCCGGACGGCAGAAATTGACCACGGGCCCGTCATGGAGGCGGATCGCCACCTCACCGCGCCCGCCGGGGGCTCCGGACAGCCCCATATGCCGGCCGCCGGGCGCCACGTAGATCCGGCCCGGCTGCAGCCGTTCGTCGGCCTTGCCCTCGGCGGCCGGGAGGCCGGTCCGTGCGCCGAGATGTTCGGCGAAGACGGCGGTGAAGACCGGCGGCATGTGCTGCACGATCAGAACCGGGAACTGGCGCAGCGTGGCGCTGCCGATTTTCTCCAGCACTTCGCCCACCGCACGCGGGCCGCCCGTGGAGGCGCCGATGAGCAGAACGCGCGGTGCGATACCGGCGCGCGCCTTTGGGCGCAGGACGATCGGCGGGGCGGGACGCGCCGCCGGCGCGACGGAGTGGCCGGTCGTCGCAGTGCCGGATGAGACAGGCCCACGTTTTCGGGCGCGGGCCGAGCCGAACACACGCACCCGCTCGATGAGATCGACCCGGAAGGCGTCGGAGGTGGTGACGCCGCGGTTGCTCTCGGGCTTTGGGATATAGTCCACGGCACCGAGCGCAAGGCAGCGCAGGGAGATGTCGGCGTTGCGCGTGGTGAGCGTCGACATCATCACGATCTGCACGCCTGGGCTCTTGGCGAGCAGCAGCGGCAGCGCCTGGGTCCCGTCGAGTTCCGGCATGTCGATGTCGAGCAGGATGACGTCGGGGTCGTGGCGCGCCATCGCGTCGACGGCGATCCGTCCGTTCGACGCCGTTGCCACCACGTCGTGCCCGGCCTCGGAAATCCAGCGGGCGACGAGCCCGCGCACCACCGCGGAATCGTCCGCGATCAGGACGCGGACGCGGTGTCCGCTGGCCGGAACAGCGACGCTCGGCGTCGCTGCGTAGGAGGGTGCGGTGGCTGCCATCATGGGTGTCACGCTTCAAAGCTACGCAAAAATTTCGGGCAGTGAAGCGTCGCCGCCTGGGCGGGAAACCCGTCCGCTGCGAGACTCTTCAGACGGCGTCGGCGTCGGCGGTAAAACCGACCTGCGCGAGCTTGGCCGTGACGATGTCGCGGTCGAAGGGCTTCATGATGTACTCGTCGGCGCCGGCATGGAGCGCGCGGGCGATGGCACCGACGTCGTTCTCGGTGGTGCAGAACAGGACCTTCGGCTTTTCGCCGCCCGGCGTCCGCCGCAGAGCCTTCAGGAAGTCGTAGCCGTCCATGGTCGGCATATTCCAGTCGAGGAGGATGGCGTCCGGCATCGCCTCGCTGCAGGCGGTGAGGGCCTTTTCGCCGTCCTCGGCCTCGCCGACCTTGAAATTCATGTTCTCGAAGATGCGGCGCGCCACTTTCCGGATGACGGCGGAATCGTCGACGATGAGGCAGGTCTTCATCGGTCTATCCTCCTTGAGGTCGATCAGGCGGCGCCGACGGCGCGGGTGTTGGCGCCGAACGCCAGGAGCGCGTCGACGTCGAGGATGACGAGGAGGCGGCCGTCCAGACGATGGACGCCGAGCGCGAGGTCGCGCCAGCGCGCATCGAGGTTGATCGGTACCGGCTCGTAGGTATCGCTACCGAGCTTGAGCACCTCGCCGACACCGTCGACGATCAGCGCGAAGGTCTCGCCACCCTGTTCGAGGCCGATGGCCATCCGGTTTCCCTCTTCGGTCCGGGCCGGCAGGCTGAGGCGGCGGCGCAGGCACAGGGCGGTGACGACCCGGCCGCGCAGGTTGAGCAGGCCGACGATCTCCGGGGGGGACAGGGGTACTGGCGTCACGCCGGCGGGGATGAAGACGTCATGGACCCGGTCGATGGCGAGACCGAACATGGTCTCACCGACGAACACGGTCACGAAGTCCCGCGTGGCGCCGGTCTCTGCGGCGTTGCTGTTGGCAGCCTGAATCATGGGCGTGAGCTCCGGATCTCGTATACTGGGGCCGGTTTCAGGCGGCGTTGGCGAGGCTGGCGACATCGAGCTCGGCGAGCGCCGAGATCAGGCCGCTTCGATCGAACTTCGCCACGAGATCGGCGATGGACAGGGCACGTGCACGCTCGACGGCGTCCGCGCCGATGGTGCTCGATATGCCGATGACCGGCAGATCGGACACACGGCCTTCGACCTTGCGCATGGCCCCCACGAGATCGAAGCCGTTGCGGCCGGGCATCTCGAGATCGCACACCACCACGTCGATGCGACCGTTGGTCAGCAGGGTCGCCACCGCCTCGTCGGCGCTGCCGGCGGTCACGACGTTGTAGCCGGCGGCCTTGAGAACCGGGCTCAGCATCTCGCGGAAGAATGCCGAATCGTCGACCAGCAGAAGCGTCGAGGACCGCTTGACGGCCTTGCGGGGGCCGCGCGCCCAATCGTCGTAGGCCAGCGGCAGGAAGTGGGCGATGTTGATGATCTCGGTGGCGCGGCCGCGCAGCACAGCGGAACCGATGAGATCGGAGCGGTCGGCGGCGATCTCGACGTCGAGGCGCTCCTCGACGATGTCGACGATCTCGTCGACTACGAGGCCCATGGCGCGCTCGCCATCGGAGAAGACCACCAAGGCCTGGGTACCGGTGCTGCGGATCTCGATCGACGGATCGGCGGGCACCAGCGGCATCAGGCGGCCACGGTACTGAATCAGCGGACGGCCACCGACCCACTCGATCTTGGACGCCTCGATCTCTTCGAGGCGCGTGACGAGGGAGAGCGGGACCGCCTTGTAGCTGCCCGCGCCGCCCTTGAAGACCAGAAGCGTGGCCTTGGCATCCGCCGCCTCGGTCTCCTCGGCCTCGGCCTCAACCGGGACACCGCCCGATTGCGAGCCGTGGCTGACCTGCTGGGCGATGCCGTTGGGGTCGACGATCAGAACGACGGCGCCGTCGCCCAGGATGGTGTTGCCAGCAAACAGCGGCAGGTGGCGCAACTTGGAGGACATCGGCTTCACGACGATCTCCTCCGTGTGGAAGACCTCGTCGACGAGGATGCCGAAGCGCTGGCGGCCGACCTGGGCCACCACGACGAAGCCGGAATCCGCCGCGTCGATCGCTTGCTCGTGACCGAGGACGCCGGTGAGCGTGACGATCGGCAACAGGCGCTCGCGCAGGCGCAGCACCGGTGAGCCGTTGATCCGCTCCACCTTCTGTGCGGTGGACTTGTCGACGCGCACCAGCTCCAGCACCGCCACCTGCGGCACCGCGAAGCGCTGATCGCCCGCCTTGACGATGAGGGCGGCGATGATCGCCAGGGTGAGCGGGATCTTGATGGTGAAGGTGGTGCCGCGGCCGAGCTGAGTGTTGATGTCGATGACACCGCCGATCAGCTCGATGTTCGTCTTGACCACGTCCATGCCGACGCCGCGGCCCGAGACCGAGGTGATCGCGGCGGCGGTGGAGAAGCCGGGGTGGAAGATGAACTTCGCCACCTGGGCGTCGGTCATCCGCTCGATCTCGGCCTGGCTGGCGACCTTGCGCTCCACCGCCTTGCGGCGGATGGCGGCGAGATCGAGGCCCTTGCCGTCGTCGGCGATCTCGATCGTGATCGTGCCGCCCTCGTGATAGGCGGAGAGGCGGATGGTGCCGCGGGCCGGCTTGCCGGCGGCCTTGCGGTCCGCGGTGGACTCGATGCCGTGATCGGCCGAGTTACGCACCATGTGGGTGAGCGGATCCTTGATGACTTCGAGGACCTGGCGGTCCAGCTCGGTCTCGGCGCCGCTCATCACGAGCTCGATCTTCTTGCCGAGTTCCGACGAGAGGTCGCGCACCACGCGCGGCAGCTTCTGCCACGCGTTGCCGATGGGCTGCATCCGCGTCTTCATGACGCCTTCCTGCAACTCGGCCGTCACGTGGGACAGGCGCTGCAGCGGAACCTTGTAGGTCGAATCGTCGTGGCGGCGGGCGATTTCGAGGAGCTGATTGCGGGTCAGCACCAGCTCGGACACCATCGTCATCAGGTGTTCGAGGGTGTCGACGTTGACGCGGATCGTCTGGACCTTGGCAATGCCGCCCTCGGTTTCGGTCGCCGGCGCGTCGACCGATTTCTGGGCCGCTGCAGGCTCCGGCGCGGGCGGGCTTTTCTGCTCGGGCTCGTCCCTGACTTCGGGCGCCGCGGCGACGACCGGCAGCGGAGCGGGCGCGTCGAAGGAATCGGGGCCCTCGGCTTCCATGAAGGCGCGCTCGAGATCGTCGAGGCTGACTTCGCCGGGTTTGAGTTCGCGCGAGACCGGCTCGGGCAGTTTGATATCGACGACCGGCGCGGGTACGGGCGCGGTCATCGGGGCTGCCGACATCACGTCGAGCGCGCCGATGAGATCCTCGTCGCTACCGAGCGGCTCGGTGCCGGTCTTTTCCAGATCGCCGAGGATCGACTTCAGGCGATCGAGGGTCACGAGGATCAAGCTCACCGCGGGGCCGGTCACCGGCATGCCGTCGCGGAACTGGCCCATCAGCGTCTCTGCGGCATGCGCCAGCGCTTCGAGGCGCGGCAGGCCGAGGAAGCCGCAGGTCCCCTTGATGGTGTGGACCAGGCGGAAGATGTTCCGAAGGATGGTCTGATTGTTGGGGTCCTGCTCGAACCGCACCAGTTCGGCATCCACCGTGTCGAGATGCTCGGCGCTCTCGGTCAGGAACTCACGCAACAAGTCGTCCATGAGAGGCACTCGGTCCATACGCGCACTACAGTCTGTGCAAGATGGACTTTGGGCCTAACCGGTTAGGGAAGGGTTTCACTACAAACCCCAAAGCCACGAAACTCGACAATATTTGCCGGCGTCGCGGCCGCAGTTCAGGCGAGAGCGGTTTCCGGAGGCTCGCTGTCGGAGGGGCGCGCATCCTCCAGTGCCGGCTCGGCTGCCGGCGTGGTGTGCGGCTCGGCGGCCACACGCGTCGGCACGGCCTCGATCGTTACCGTGTCGCCCTCAATGGAGAAGCGCACGTCCATCGCCGCGGCCCGGGCCACGAGGCCGGCGTAGAACGGCAGGATGGCATGGGCATCGACGGTGCCGCTCTCGGGCGTTCCGGCGATCAGCGCCTCGACGTGAGCGGGAATACGGGCATGCGAGCCCTTGCTCGTCAGGGTGAGGGTCGGCGCGTCGCCGTCCCCGCGTACCACGACGTCGATCAGTCCGCCGCGGGGGATCGCACTCTGGGCGATCACCACGAGGTTGAGGAGCAGCTTGACCTTGTTCTTCGGGTAGAGCGCCTGGGGTGCGGTCCAGGCCAGCTGGGTCTTGTCGTCGACGAACATGCCGCGCGAGACCTTCTCGGCATCGGCCAGATCGATGGAGGCGCCGGCCGACCCTGCGGCACCGAAGGCGATGCGGGCGAACTGGAGGCGGGCCGAGGCCTGGCGCGCGCTCTTGGCGATCAACTCCAGGGCGAATTCACGCATGGAGGCGTCGCTCTCGTCCTCGAGGACCTCGAGGCCGTTCACGATCGCCCCGACCGGACTGATCACGTCGTGGCAGACGCGCGAGCACAACAGCGCGGACAGATCGAGGGCATCGAGTTGGACGAGGGTCATGGTGCGCTCCGCGCAGGCGTGTCTTGGCCGCCGATGGAATGACGGTTCGTCGCGGCCGGTCGTCGAGGGGCACCGATAGACGGACCGGGTTGCTTTGAAAAGCGCCGACTCGTCGACGCACGCGAGTCGACAACCGGCGCGTGCCGCGGCATGACGGTAGGATCATGTTGATCGATGAGCAGGGCCGCGACCGGATCGCGGCGACCTTGACCGAGATTGCCTGCGAGGCTGGCGAGATTCTGCGACGCTACCACGGCGGCGATTGTCCGCACGTGGTGAAGCCCGACGGCTCGCCCGCGAGCCTCGCCGATCTTGCCGCCGAGACGTTCATCATCGCGGCGCTTGCCCGGAACTGGCCCGACATTCCGGTGATCGCCGAAGAATCGTCCTACGATCATCCGCCGGCGCCGATGTTCTTTCTCGTCGATCCGCTCGACGGGACGCGCGATTTTCTGGCCGGAAACCGGGAATATAGCGTCAATATCGGCTTGATCGCAGGCAATCGGCCCATCGCCGCGGCCCTGGCAGCACCCGGCCTCGGCCGGGTCTGGGGAGCGGGCACCACCGCTTTCGAATGTCCCATCATCGACGGGCGGCCGGGCGATGCCCGGACGGTGGGCGTTCGCCCGGTTCCGTCCGATGGCCCGGTGGCGCTCGTCAGCGGCCGCCACAGCGACGCCGAGACCATGGCCTGTCTCGCTTCTCTGCCGGTGAGCAGAACGCGCGGCATCGCGTCTGCGCTGAAGTTCTGTCTGATCGCATCGGGTGAGGCCGATATCTACATCCGCTGCGGCCCGACGATGGAATGGGACACGGCTGCCGGCGATCACGTTCTGACGAGCGCCGGCGGCTGCGTCGTCGTGGCCTCCGGGGCGCCGATCACCTACGGCCATTACGCCAGCCATTATCGCAACGGGCCCTTCGCCGCTTTGGGCGATTGCCGTTATGCGGACCGGCTCGGCCTGCCCGAACGCAGTCCTCCGGCGCGCACCACGCCGCTCCCGACGTAAGACGTCTTGTTTCTCATTCGGCTGGGTCGGCGTCGGGTGATCTGCGCAAGTCCGGCCAGCGCGCTTCTGCCTGTCCGGGTAGATCGGCATCTGCCGCGAAGGCGGCTCGGTTTGCGGTTGAGCGGAACAGGTACAGGCGCGATCCGTCGGGACCGGGTACCAGCAGGAAAATCAGCGGATCGGTGTTCACGAACCGGCCCTCGATCACGCCCAGCGGATCGAAGCCCCCGAGACGCGGCGCGTAGATCGCCGGTTCGGCCCGGAACGCTTCGCGATTGGCGGGATGCGCGAAGCGCCACGTCCGGCCGCTCCAGCTGTATTCGAACGCAGCCAGTCCGGTTTCGGGGCTGTTCTGGCCGCCGAGGAAGTAGCTGACGGCATCGAACCCACCGAGCGCGACCCTGGCGGGGGGCTCGGGTGCCAGTTGCGCAGCCCATGCGGGGGCGGCGGCCACGCTGGCGATGCCAAGTCCGACGCAGTGACGCCGCGTTAACCCTATGTTGCCGTGTTTCTGATTCATCATCCTCAAAACCGATGGCATGCCGCCGATATCCGCGCCGGATGCCTGGGTGCCCGTCGGGCATGGGCCGGATCGCTGTAGCGATTTATCAGTACGCGGATCAGGAGGCACGATGTCGACACTGCAGGCATCCCAGAGTTCCGGCGACGGTCTCACGCGACGCCGATTGGCCGTCCTCCTCGCCGCATCGGGCTGCTTGGTGCTCGCTGCCTCGCCGTTGCAGGCCGCAGGCCCCCGCGCCGACCTGGAAGGCGATCCGGGGCGGTTCCGCCCGGAAGAGATCGTCGATAACGGGCATCGATTCTTCGGTTCGGTTTCGCGCGGTCTCGCCCTCACTGTCGAGGAAGCCACGCGCCGCTGGGGCGAGCCCAACGGATACATTCTCGGCCAGGAGGCCTCGGGCGCCATCGTCGGCGGCGTGCGGTATGGTGAGGGGACGCTCTACACCCGCAATGCCGGCCAGCGCCGCATCTTCTGGCAGGGGCCATCGATCGGCTTCGACGTGGGCGGCGACGGCGACCGCACCATGATGCTCGTCTACAACCTGCCGGCTGTGGCCGGTCTCTACCAGCGCTTCGGCGGCCTCGACGGCTCGGCCTACTTCATCGGCGGCTTCGGAATGACCGCGGTGACGGCCAACAATATCGTCGTGGTGCCGATCCGCACCGGCGTCGGCGCCCGTCTCGGCATCAATGTCGGGTATATCAAGTTCACTTCCAAGCCGACCTGGAACCCGTTCTGACGGTGTCGTCGATTTCTCGGCGACTTGCTCGCGGAGGGGGAACATGGGCTAAAGACGGGAGTACCGGCGACGCGTGATCTTTCGCGCCTTCGCCGGCCCCGCATCACCCCCCGGCATGTTGGATGAGCGTTTCCGCGTGATCGAAACCGTGATGATCTTCGCACTCGGCTTCCTCGCGGCGAGCCTGTGCGCCCTGTTACTCCTGCCTGCGGTCAATGCCCGCGCCGCGCGCCTGTCCCGGCGCCGAATCGAGGCCCGCTTGCCGCTATCCGTGACCGAGGTTGCGGCCGAGAAGGACTACCTCCGGGCCCAGTTCGCCGTCGCGCAGCGGCGCCTGGAGCGCAAGGTCGAGACTACCCGCGCGAATCGCCATGCGGATATGGCGGCCATCGGAGCGCGCACCCTCGAGATCGCGGCTCTCGCACGCACCGTCGAGGAGCGCGAGGCGGCCATGCGCGAGCGCGATGCCGTCATCGCCGAGACGCGTGCGACGCTCGGGGGCGTCGAGCACGACCTCGAGACCACGCGCAGCGACAGTGCCATCGGCGTCGCCACGCTTCAGGTCCTGGAAGAGGCCCACCGGGACGTGATCGAGGATTTACGTGCGATTCGGCACATGCAAAGTGCGGTGGTCGAGATGCAGCAGAGCGGAACCGAGGTGCCCCTCGATCCAATCGTCGCGCCCGCCCCGATCATGGACCAGGCCGCCTTGTTCGCCGAGCGAGAGGCCTTGCGTACCAGTCTCGCGGCCGCCGAGGAGGCGCTCGCTCAGGCGCTGGCGCAACGCGACGGCGAAACGGACGATTTGCGGCGACGGATCACCGAGGTCGCAGACATGGTGATGCAGCGCGATCACCTTCCGAAGGCGACCGTATTCCCGATTTCTGCAAGATCCTGAGGGCATCTGCCTCGTCACCCTCGGCACACGTTGCGCGGTGGCAATGCTGCGGCGTAGAAAGCGCTCCGACCACGGCGCGACCACGTGCTTGCCTTGTTTCGACCACGCCGGCGCATCATCGGATCGCCTATTCCCCATCCTATGAGACGGACTGCGCCCCCCATGGCACTGAAGTTGACCTCGTTTGCCCTCGTCCTCGTCGCCTCGGCCTCCCTGGCTGCCGGTCCGGCCCTGTCGCAAGCGGCCCCGCAGACCAAGCGCGGCAACGAGACCCTGAAGAAGTATTGCACCGGCGACTACCTGACCTATTGCGGCAACCTTTCGCCGGATGATCCGGCCATGGACAAGTGCTTCCAGGCAAATTGGAAGAAGCTCTCCGAGAATTGCCGCCGGGCCATCGACGCCTATCAGGCTGCGCCCGCCAACAAGGGCTGAGGCGCGTCGCACCGGCGCATCCTCGCGATCCCGAATGCGGGATTAAGCGTGGCCGTTGTACTCGCATCGCTGCGCGCCAACGGCTATGCTGTGGTCTACCGAGTGCCGGACTGAATGCGTCGATGCCCCTCCGTTTTTCCAGTCATCTGACCACGATCGCCGCATTGGCGCTCGTCGCGCTTGCCGCTTCGGCCTGTGGCCGGCGCGGCGGCCTCGAAGCGCCGTCCGCCGTCAAGACAGAAAAATCGGCTGCGACCGCGCCGGTGACGGCGAGCCCGCGCGTCCTGCCGCAGACCATCGGACTCGGGGGTGGCGCTGCGGCGCCGGACCCGGATGCGGTGCGCGACGGTGACGAGCTCGACCCTCAGGCCGTCCCCGGCTCTGGGACCGAGGCGCCGATCAAGACTTCGCGTGGGGCCAGACGCGGCTACACCGTGCCCAAGCAGCCATTCATCCTCGATCCGCTCCTGTAGGATCGCTTCCCATCGCGCTTGGGCGGTGATGAACGACCTGCCCGGATCGCGTGGTTTCGCGTGATGGATGCGCGAAACCGGCCTCCGCTTTTTCGCATCATGCTGTAAGGCACGCCGATGCATCATTTCCAATACCGCGATGGCCGCCTTCAGGCCGAGGACGTCGACGTCAGCGATCTCGCCGAGACGGTCGGCACACCGTTCTACTGCTATTCCAGCGCGACGCTGGAGCGGCACTATCGCGTGTTCGCGCAAGCGTTCGCCGGTGACGATGCCCTCGTCTGCTACGCGATGAAGGCGAATTCCAACCAGGCGGTGCTGACCACCCTGGCCCGTCAGGGCGCGGGTATGGACATCGTCTCGGAGGGCGAGTTGCTCCGTGCCCTCGCCGCCGGTGTCGATCCCCAGAAGATCGTATTCTCCGGCGTCGGCAAAACGCCCGAAGAGATGGCGGCGGCGCTCAAGGCCGGCATCTACTGCTTCAATGTCGAGAGCGAGCCCGAACTTTTCGTTCTCTCACAGGTGGCGACCTCCCTCGGCCTGACGGCGCCGGTCTCGATCCGGGTGAACCCGGATGTCGATGCGGGAACGCATGCCAAGATTTCCACCGGAAAATCCGAGAACAAGTTCGGCATTCCGATCGCGCGCGCCCGTGCCGTGTACGCGCAGGCGGCGGGTCTGCCGGGCCTCGCGGTGTCGGGTGTCGACATGCATATCGGCAGTCAGATCACCGATCTCGCCCCCTTCGATCACGCTGCATCGCTGCTGGCCGGGCTCGCCCGCGATCTCCTCTCCGATGGGCATGCGCTGCACCACATCGATTTCGGCGGCGGCCTCGGCATCCCCTATCGCGACGACAATGCGCCGCCACCGGATCCTGCCGCTCTGGCGGCGATCCTGCGCCCGCATTTCGCGCCACTGGGCCTGCGCCCGGTCTTCGAGATCGGCCGGATGATCGCCGGTAATGCCGGGATCCTCGTCACGCGGGTGCTCTACGTGAAGCGCACCGAGGGCCGCACCTTCGTCATCGTCGACGCGGCCATGAACGACCTCATCCGTCCGACGCTCTACGACGCGTATCATGCGCTCAAGCCGGTGATCGAAGCAAAGCTCAATACTCTGCGCGTCGTTGCGGACGTGGTCGGCCCGGTCTGTGAGAGCGGAGACTACATCGCTCTGGCACGCGACATGCCGGAAGTCGTACCCGGGGACCTCATCGCAGTGATGAGTGCCGGTGCCTACGGTGCGGTCCAGGCCGGGACCTACAACACCCGGCGCTTGGTGCCGGAGGTTCTGGTGCGCGGACCTCAATTCGCTATCGTTCGCCCGCGCCCGACCTACGAGGACCTCATCGGCCTCGATCGCGTCCCCGACTGGCTGGCATCGGCGGGCTGATACGAGTTGCGGGTCAGGCGGACAGTTCTGCGTCGAGCCGCGTCGTCGGGTGGTGGGGGACGTCGAGCGCGACAGCCAGCATCTTGAGGAATTCGCGCTCCTGGAGCGTGTCCGCGTCGATAGCGAGGCGTGCAGCGGCGTAGATGCGCGTCGCTTGTTCAGGAGTCTTCACCCGCTCCGCGATCTCATCCACGTCCGCAGGCTCGTCCATCTCGTTCCGTAGCCAGATCTCGGCATCCTTCTCGATCCCCGAGGCGGCGATCGCGTCTTGGAGACGCTTGCGCTCGGTGTCGTCCATCAGGCCGTCCGCCATCGTCGCCGATACCATGGCGCGCAGCATCAGCCGCGCCTCGTCCTCGCCGATGGTGGCGTGATCGAACGGTGTGGATTCGGCATCCCGCGCGACACTGACGTCCGGGATCTCCGCCGGGTGGTGCAACGCGCGCGCAGCCAAGCCCACGACCAGTGCCAGACCACCGAGTGCGGCGCCTGCCGCGAGACTGCCCCGGCGCGAACGCACCAAGGTATCGACGATGGTCTTGGCGTCTGCCATGCGGGCCTCCCGTGTACCAAGTGCAATGCGGGTGGAAACACCCGCGAGGCGTGTTCGGTTCGGATTGTCACGCCGCGACATGCCGTCCCCGGCTGGGCGGATTTGACCCCCTCGTCTGCCGCCGCCACCATGCTAGCCTTGGTCAATCAGAGCGGGGCTCCGCTCGCAGGAAGCTGACACGATGGGCGAGGCCGATCCGGCGACCTCCGGCAAGACGCAATCGACCTCGGGCGAGGCCGCCTTGCGTCGGCGCCTCGACCGGCTCGTGGTCGGCTCGCAGGCGGCAGGTTTGTGGGAACAGGCTTGGCCGATCCTCTGGCGCGGGCTCGCCGTGGGCCTCGCCTTTCTCGTCGTGTCCTGGCTCGGGCTGTGGCTCGATCTCGGTCCGATCTGGCGGATGCTGGGGCTTGCGGTGTTCGGATTGGCATTCCTGGCCGCCCTCGCCCCCCTCGTTTTGATTCGGCGTCCGACCCGGCGTGAAGCCCTGACCCGGATCGATCGCGAGGCCGCAGGCCGCCAGGATGGTGGCGCCCTGGATCACGGTCCGGCTTCGGCCGTCGAAGATACGCTCGCCGTCGGCACCGGCGATCCGGAGACCCAGGCTCTCTGGGCGCTGCACCGGCGCCGCTCCGCCGCCGTCGTAGCGCGGCTGTCGCCCGGCGCACCACGCCCGGCCATGTCGCGCCGAGACCCCTTTGCCTTGCGTGCCGCGATCCTGGTCGGAGCGGTGGCCAGCCTGTTCGTCGCCGGTTCCGAATGGCGCCAGCGCGTCGGTACCGCCTTCGACTGGCAGACGCCGCCCCTGCCCGGCCCGAGTTTCCGCGTCGACGGCTGGATCGACCCCCCGCTCTACACCCGCCTGCCACCTCTCGTGGTGACCATGAGCGGGACCGAGCAGCGCCTGCGCGCGCCCGTCAATTCGACCCTGATCGTGCGCATCGCCGGCCATGGCGAAGCCGTGCTGACCACGAAGGCAGGGCTTAAGCCGCTTCCCGGTAAGCCACCGCATGCCGACCTGCGGGAGGACCGATTCCAGCTCACCGGCGGTGTGGCGGACCTCACCATCGCCACCGGGGGGGCGCCGGTTCAGCACCTCGTGGTCGAGACGATCCCCGATACCCCCCCGGAAGTGCGTCGGATCGGCGCCCTCGAGGTGAATGCGCGCGGCACCTTCAACCTGACGTATCGGGCGAAGGACGATTACGGAATCGCTTCGGCCGAAGGCGTCGTCGAGCCGCTCGGTGCCGGCCGCAGCCTCGTGCCCCCGCCCCGGATCGGCTTGGCGCTGCCCGGCGATCCGAGCGGCGAGACCGATACCAAGACCCTGGTCGACCTCACCGACAACCCGTGGTCCGGCGCGCGCGTGCGCCTCACACTGGTGGTCAAGGACGAGGCTGGCCAGGAGGGCCGTACGCCCACGGCCGAGGTCGTACTGCCGGCGCGGATTTTCTCCCAACCCCTGGCTCGAGCGCTTGCCGAAGAGCGCCGCCGCCTGATCACCGCACCCGACGAAAGCCGCGGCCGCGTACAGACTGCGCTCGATGCGTTGTTGATCACCCCCGACCGTTTCACGCCGCAGCCGAGCATCTTCCTCGGGCTCAAGACCGCATCGCGCCGCCTGCGGGCAGCCCGCAGCGACGAGACGGTGGTGGAGGTCGCCGATCTGCTGTGGGAGATGGCGCTGAAGATCGAGGACGGTGACCTCTCCGACGCCGAGAAGAGCCTCCGCGCGGCGCAGGACAACCTCAAGCAGGCCATCGAGCGCAACGCACCCGACGAAGAGATCAAGAAGCTCACCGAGGATCTTAAGCAGGCGCTCGACAAGTTCATGAAGAACATGGCCGAACGTCAGAACAAGCAGCAGAAGCCGCCCGGCGAGAAGTCACCCCCGAAGCAGGGTGGCAAGACCGTGACGCCGGACGATCTCAACAAGATGCTCAAGGACATGGCCGACGCGATGAAGCGCGGCGATACGGCGGAAGCCCAACGCCTGCTCGACCAGTTGCGCGAGATCCTCGAGAACCTCCAGACCGCCGAGCAAGGGGGCAAGTCCGATCCGAGCGCCCGCGAGATGAGCAAGCAGGCAGACGAACTCGACAAGCTCGCCCGCGAGCAGCAGGGCCTGCGCGACGAGACGTTCAAGGACGGTCAGGACAAGAACGGTGCTCAGCAGGGGCGGCCCCCGCAAGGCCAGCGCCCGCAGCGCGGTCAGCAAGGCCAGTCGCCGAATGGGCAGAGGGGGCCGCCCGGTCAACAGGGCCAAGGTCAACAGGGCCAAGGTCAGCAGGGCCAAGGCGAGCAGGGGCAGAAAGGCCAAGGCCAGAAGGGCCAGGGCGGTGTCGGCGACCGCCAGCAGGCCTTGCGCGAACGGCTTCAAGATCTCCAGAACCGCATGAAGGAACTCGGCATGCAGGGCGAAGACGGCCTGTCGGATGCCGAGGAGGCGATGCGTGAGGCCGAAGGCGCCCTCGGCCAGGGCAAGGAAGGCGACGCCGTCGAGGCCCAGGGCCGTGCCCTCGACGGGCTCAAGAAGGGCGCCGAGGGAATGCAGAAACAGATGCAGGACATGGCCGAAGGGAAAGGGAAAGGGGAAGGGGAAGGTGAAGGCGAGCAGGAGGGCGGCCAGAACCCGAGCCAGCAGGGCCAGGCCGGCAACCGCGAAGACGATCCGCTCGGTCGCCCGACCAAGGGTCGCGACATGTCGAACGGCAACGCCCGCGTCCCCACTGCCGATGAGTCTGCTGTCCAGCGCACGCGCCGGATCATGGAGGAACTGCGGCGCAAGCTCGGTGACCCGAGCCGCCCGCGCGAGGAACTCGATTACTTCGAGCGATTGCTGCGCCGGAACTGACGCAGGGAGACGGATCGATGGGCCTCCCGGTGCGGTCTGCCCCCTATGCCGGAGTGATTGCCCGATCCATATGAAGCGACGACCCGAGAGCTGCAGGATCCGACGCCGTGATGTCCACCAACACCCTCGTCCTGGCCGCCTGCGTTGCGGTGGCCATCGTGCTGCTGCTCGGCCTCGTGAACATGACGCGGGGCGGTAGCGCCAATACGTCTCAGAAACTGATGCGGCTGCGAGTGCTGTTGCAGTTCGTCGCCATCGTGGTGATCATGAGCGTGGTGTGGTGGCGCTCCGCCTGAGTGTGGCTGCGAGGTCTCACCGATAATCTATCGGTGTGCAGATGGATGAATAGCGCTCCATCAGTCTGACGCGGTCCTTTTGAGCCATGCTAGACAGATCCGGTTCAACCGGACCCGCCATCGATGCATGCGATTTCCACCCGCCTTGTTGCCGCTGCGCTCGCACTGAGCGCTGTCGCTCCGGTCGACGCCGCCGATCTGCGCAACGCGATGCCCGCCGCCTATGCGAGCCCGGTCCAGCCGTTGAGCATCGTCTCCGAGATCCGCATCGGCGGCTCGGTGCAGGATCCCGGTAGCGCCGAGGGCAAGCTGAAGGGTTTCAGCACCGAGAACGTGAACGGTGAAGTCCTGTTCGCCAAGCCGGTCGTCAGCGCTGACCCGTTCTGGCAGGCCTTCGTTCCGCGTCCGACCGTGGGCGGCAGCTACAACACCGGCGGCCGCACAAGCTACGCCTATATCGGTGGTACCTGGACCGTCGACCTCTTCCCGGAGACCTTCGGACGTCGCGTCTTCCTGGACGGCTTCTTCGGTGGTGTCGCCCATAACGGCTATACCGGCCCGAAATCCGGTACGCCCTACGGGTTCAACACCTTGGGATGTTCGCCGATGTTCCGTGAGGCGGCCGCTCTGGGCTTCCGTCTCAGCGAACATTGGAGCATCATGGCCACCATCGAGCACATGTCGAATGCCGGCCTGTGTGACAACAACCGGGGCCTGACCAATTACGGCGGGAAGCTCGGCTACACCTTCTGAACCGACACCCACCGTCACGGATAACGCTTTGGTCACGCTCAATCGCATCTATACCCGCACCGGCGACAAGGGGTCGACGGCGCTGGCGAGCGGCGAGCGCCGGTCCAAGGCCGATCTCCGGGTCGAGACCTACGGGACGGTAGACGAGACCAACGCCTGCATCGGTCTCGTCCGGCTCCACGCCGAGCCCGCGCTCGATGCGATGCTCGGAATGATCCAGAACGACCTATTCGATCTTGGCGCCGACCTCGCGACGCCGGAGAGTGCCGAGCCGCCGAAATACGAGCCGCTGCGGATCGTGGCTGCGCAGGTGAAGCGCATCGAGAGCGATATCGACACGCTCAATGCCGAGCTGTCGCCGCTGAAATCGTTCGTGCTCCCGGGCGGCTCCGCCGCGTCCGCTAATCTCCATCTCGCTCGCACCGTTTGCCGACGGGCTGAGCGCCTCGCCGTCGCCCTGGCGGCTGTGGAGGGCGAGATCGTCTCGGCCGAAGCGCTGCAATACCTCAACAGGCTCTCCGACTTCCTGTTCGTTGCGAGCCGCACGGCCAATGCCAACGGCGCCGACGACGTATTATGGGTTCCCGGCAAGAATCGCTGAGGCCTGACGCCGAGGCTTTCAGGGCCGCGACCTTGGCCGACGCTTCGGTCTTCGTTCCATCGTTCCGCGTTCACTCGGACACCTTGGGCTGCGACGCCGGTGGACACGCGTTGACAAGGTCGAAATGAGCCCGTTACGGTCCGCCGCCTTAACGTGAGGGTTCAGGTTCGCCGGTCGATCCGGTGTTCCGCCGCGCGCTGCGCCGGCCCTCCTCCAAAAAATCCGCGTGGAGGATTGCGAACGCCATGAAGGTTCTGGTGCCCGTCAAGCGGGTCGTCGATTACAACGTCAAGATCCGGGTCAAGGCCGACGGTTCGGGCGTAGACCTCGCCAACGTCAAGATGTCGATGAATCCCTTCGACGAGATCGCCGTCGAGGAGGCCATCCGTCTCAAGGAGAAGGGCAAGGTTACCGAGATCGTCGCTGTCTCGATCGGGCCGCAGCAGGCTCAGGAAACCTTGCGCACGGCGCTTGCCATGGGTGCCGACCGGGCGATCCTGGTGAAGACCGATGGCCTCGTCGAACCGTTGGCCGTGGCCAAGATCCTCAAGGCCATCGTCGAGAAGGAGGCCCCCGGCCTCGTCATCCTCGGGAAGCAAGCCATCGACGACGATTCCAACCAGACCGGTCAGATGCTGGCGGCACTGCTCGACTGGCCGCAGGGTACCTTCGCGTTCAAGCTCGAATTCGGCGACGACACCATCGACGTGACGCGTGAGGTCGACGGTGGTCTGCAGACCGTCACCCTCACGCTACCAGCGATCGTGACGACGGATTTGCGTCTCAACGAGCCGCGCTACGCCTCCCTCCCCAATATCATGAAGGCCAAGAAGAAGCCGCTGGAGGAGATGACTCCCGACGCCCTCGGCGTCGACGTCACGCCGCGGATCACCGTGCTGAAGACCGTCGAGCCGGCTGGCCGCAAAGCGGGCGTCAAGGTCGAGTCGGCCGAGGCTCTGGTCGAGAAGCTCAAGGTCGAAGCCGGGGTCATCTGAGCCCTTCTCCCCTCACCGCGCCCGATGGCCCGGCGCTCCAGAAGCGACGGGCCGTCGCCGGTCCATGATCCGAGGTTAAGACGCATACGATGGCCACTCTCCTCTTCATCGAGCACGATAACGGCGCAGTCCGCGACGGCAGCCTTAAGGCCCTGACCGCCGCGACCCAACTCGGCGCCCCCGTTCACGCTCTGGTGCTCGGCGCCGGCTGCCGACCCGCGGCCGAGGCCGCGGCCAAGCTCGACGGCATCGAAAAGGTCCTGATCGGCGAAGACGCCGCTTACGATCATGCCCTGGCCGAGCCCACCGCAGCGCTCATCGTCGCGATCGCCGAGCCCTACGATGTCGTCATTGCGGCGGCGTCCACCACCGGCAAGAACGTCCTGCCACGCGTCGCCGCTCTGCTCGACGTGGCTCAGATTTCCGACATCATCACGGTGGTCTCGCCCGACACGTTCGAGCGGCCGATCTATGCCGGCAACGCGATCCAGACCGTGCAGGCCGGTGCCGGCAAGAAGGTCATCACGGTGCGGACCGCCGCCTTCAAACCGGCAGTGGAGGGCGGCGCGGCCGCCGCTATGGAGCCGGTTCAAGCCGCAGCGCCCGCCGCCGGTGCCTCGACCTTCAAGGGCGAGGAGATCGCCAAGTCCGATCGCCCCGAATTGGCCGCCGCCAAGATCATCGTATCCGGCGGCCGTTCGCTCGGCTCGGCCGACAAGTTCAAGGAGCTGATCGAGCCGCTCGCCGATTCCCTCGGTGCGGCCGTGGGTGCCTCGCGGGCGGCGGTGGATGCCGGCTACGCCCCGAACGACTGGCAGGTCGGGCAGACCGGCAAGGTCGTGGCGCCGGATCTGTACGTCGCCGTGGGCATTTCCGGCGCGATCCAGCATCTGGCCGGCATGAAGGACTCGAAGGTCATCGTCGCCATCAACAAGGACGAGGATGCCCCGATCTTCCAGGTGGCCGATTACGGGCTCGTCGGCGACCTGTTCCAGGTGGTGCCGGCCCTTCAGGCCGCCATTCTCAAAGCCAAGGGCTGACAGACGGCCGATTTTTCGCGATCCGGTGTGCATTGGCGCGCTGGATCGCGTGTTTTACGCGATCGTCCGGGCTGCACCTGAGCCAGGAAATGATCTACGACATTGGTGCAACGCGAAGTTTTCATAGGCGCAGGAGTTCTCTGGCGCCGGGCGCAGGTCCGGTGACGGCTTGGGCCGCGTCTCGAGGGTGCGAGTTCAAGCGATGGGCATCGATATCAGGACGGTGGGAATCATCGGCGCCGGTCAGATGGGCAGCGGCATCGCCCAGGTTTGCGCCATGGCCGGCCTAGATGTCCGGCTCAATGACCGAGACCCCGCCAGAATCAACAGCGGCCTCGCCACCATCGATGGAAACCTCGCCCGGCAGGTTTCCAAGGGGACCATTGCCGACGAGGAGCGTCGCAGCGCCGTCTCCCGCATCGTCGCAGCGAACACCTTCGACGATCTCGCTCCATGCGACCTCGTCATCGAAGCAGCCACCGAAGACGAGGCGATTAAGCGCCAGATCTTCAGCGCCCTGTGCGCATCACTGAAGCCCGATGCGCTGGTCGCCACCAACACGTCGTCGATCTCGATTACGCGGCTTGCCGCCTCCACCGACCGGCCCGAGCGGTTCATCGGCATCCACTTCATGAATCCGGTGCCGGTGATGCAGCTCGTCGAGCTGATCCGCGGCATCGCCACGGAAGACCCGACCTACGAGTCGGCCAAGGCGTTCATCGCCAAGCTCGGCAAGACCTCGACCATGTCGGAGGATTTTCCGGCCTTCATCGTCAACCGCATCCTGCTGCCGATGATCAACGAGGCGATCTACACACTGTACGAGGGTGTCGGCTCTGTAGAATCCATCGACACCGCCATGCGGCTCGGCGCCAATCATCCGATGGGTCCGCTGCAGCTGGCCGATTTCATCGGCCTCGATACCTGCCTGTCCGTGATGCAGGTACTCTACGAGGGGCTGGCGGATTCGAAATATCGCCCCTGCCCGCTTCTGGTGAAGTACGTCGAGGCCGGCTGGCTCGGCCGCAAGTCGAAGCGCGGCTTCTACGATTACCGTGGTGAGACCCCGGTCCCGACCCGCTGAACTCACGAATTTCGAAACGAGAAAGCCGGCTCCGTGGCGACGGGGCCGGCTTCCTTTCGTTTCAGCTCCAAGGTTCAGCTCAGCTCCAAGGTTCAGCGCGGCGAGGACGGCTGCGTGTAGGCCGGAATTGTGCTGCCAGTGCTCGACGGAACGTCGGTTTTCAAGCCTTTGTTCGGCTGCGTCGATGCGGTCGGGTTCTGCGCGCCGGCCGGTGTCTGGCTGGCGTAATCCGGCGGGGATTTCGCACCCTGCCACGACATCAGGCCCACCATCGCCACTGCAAGGAGCGCCAGACTGGCGATCAAGACGATGAGAACCGGCTTGCCCTTCCGACCTTGACGCGCGTCCTGTCCGTGAAGCTGTTCTGCCATCGATACCCTCGTTGATGCGTCATACCGGTCGCGGCACGACGTTCGACCATCGGTTGTTGTGATGATCGTCAAACGCCGTGTTCGATTGGAGAGTTCCTGGCCGATATGACCGCAGGGCGTTAGCGGCCCGTCACGAGCAGGATCTTGCCGAGATGCGTGCTCGATTCCATCAGCTCGTGCGCGCTGCGCACGTCCTCCAGCGGGAAAGTCGCATGGATGATCGGCTTGATCGTACCCGCCTCGAGAAGCGGCCACACGTCGCGGGCAAGACCTTGCGCGATCGCAGCCTTCTCGGATTTCGGACGGGCCCGTAAAGTGGCGCCGGTGAAGGTTAGTCGCTTCATCATGATCGGCGTCATGCTGAAGGCATCGACCTTATAGCCCTGCATGAAGGCGATCTGGACGAGACGCCCCTCGACGGCGAGCGCCGAGAGATTCTTGGTGAGGTACGGTGCACCCACCATGTCCAGGATGACGTCGACACCGTTACCGTCAGTGAGACGCTTCACCTCCTCGACGAAATCCGCCTCACGATAGTTGATCGCCGCATCTGCTCCGAGATCACGGCAGAAATCGCATTTTGCGTCCGACCCCGCCGTGGCGAAGACCCGAGCGCCGTGATGTCTGGCGATCTGGATCGCGGTGGAGCCGATCCCGCTCGATCCGCCATGGACGAGGAACGTCTCGCCAGCCTTCAAACGGCCGCGCTCGATGACGGTGCTGTAGACCGTGAAATAGGTTTCCGGGATGCCCGCCGCTTCGATGAGCGAGAGCGGGGCCGGCCGCGGCAGGCATTGGCCGGCTTCCGCCACCGCGAACTCTGCGTAGCCGCCGCTGATCGTCAGCGCGCAGACCTCGTCGCCGAGGGCAAGCCCGTCGACGCCGTCGCCAAGCGCTACGATCCGCCCTGCGACTTCCAGGCCGGGAATTTCAGTGGCCCCTTTCGGCGGCGGATACTTGCCTTCGCGCTGCTGGATGTCGGGCCGGTTCACCCCGGCCGCCACCACCTC
Source organism: Methylobacterium sp. BTF04 (assembly GCF_010692745.1). Classification (GTDB taxonomy): domain Bacteria; phylum Pseudomonadota; class Alphaproteobacteria; order Rhizobiales; family Beijerinckiaceae; genus Methylobacterium. The sequence goes on along the minus strand of NZ_JAAHTB010000035.1, from coordinate 12,065 downwards.
GATCAGCACCTGTCCTGGTCCGGCCTGCGGAAGCGGCACCGTCTCAACCGCAAGGACATCGGGGCCACCCGCTTGGGTGAACCGGATCTGGCGCATGGTCTCGGGTAGGGATGCTGTCATCGGGATGGTCCTCGTCGCTCGCCCGGTCATGTGCGGCCAACGGGCTGGTTGGCAAGGGCACGCCGACCTTTCAGCGGGTGCCGTACATCCGGTCGCCGGCATCGCCGAGACCCGGCACGATATAGCCGTGGTCGTTCAGATGGCTGTCGATGGCGGCGGTCCAGACCGGGACGTCGGGATGGATGGCTTGCAACCGAGCGATGCCTTCGGGCGCCGCGAGCAGGCAGACGAAGCGCAGATCGTGCGCTCCGCGCGCCTTCAGAAGGTTGATCGCCGCAACGGCGGAATTCGCCGTCGCCAGCATCGGGTCGAGCACCATCACGGTACGGTCGGCCAGATCGGAGGGCGCCTTGAAGTAATATTCCACCGCCTCGAGCGTCTCGGGGTCGCGATAGAGCCCAACATGGGCGACGCGGGCGGAGGGCACCAGAGACAGCATGCCGTCGAGGAAGCCGACGCCGGCGCGCAGGATCGGCGCGAGCACGAGCTTCTTGCCGGAGATTTGCCGGCCCTCCATGGCCTGGATCGGCGTCTGGATGGTGATGGGTTCGAGCGGCAGGTCCCGGGTCACCTCGTAGGCGAGCAGCATGCCGATCTCGTTGAGGATCTGGCGAAACCCCTTGGTGGACCGTTCGACCTGACGCAGCAGCGTGAGCTTGTGCTGGACCAGCGGGTGGCCGACCACCGTCACGGGAGCCTTGGTCGCAGGATGCGTCCTCTCGGGAGCGTTCGTCGCGGCAATCCTGCCGTCCGCATCCACCATCGTCCGCTCTCCCGTCGCCCCCGGGATGATCGGTGAGACCGGGGTGCGGTGTCTAGACCATCCTTCCGCCTTGGGCGGAAGTGAGCCGGAGCCCTCCGCGCGACACCGCGCAACAAAAAGGGCTTCCGGCCTGACAGACCGGAAGCCCCTCGACGCGTGCGAAGACGATCAGACGTTGCGCCTGGCGTCGGCGCTGCGGCGCTTGGCCATGAAGGCGTCGAACTGCTCGCGGTCCTTGGCGCGCTTCAGCTCCTCGACGAATTCGGCGAAGGCCCGGCTCTCCTCTTGAAGCGCCTTGCGCTGGGCGTCGAGCCGATCGAGCTCGCTGCGGCGATACTCGTCGAAGGCACGGTTACCGGTATTGCCGCCGCCATTGGCGGCGTCGAATGCGGCGGCGAAGCGCGAACGGCCAGCGCCGGCCTGCCACGCCTCGGCGCGGTTCTTCCAGCCGCGCAACTCACCGAGCGCCGGATAGCCCGCAACCTTCCAGGCGACGTAGGCGGCTGCCAACGGCCACCAATAGATGAAGCCGACGACGATGGCGCCGATCTCGAAGGAGCGGCGAGGAAACGGACCGCTGCGGCAGGCTTTGCCGGTGGCCCAAGGGGAAGTCGAGGAAAAGCTCACGGCTCACGTCTCCGATGTCAATGTGAACAACATTCACATGCGGATGGCTTAGTGGGCTTTCAAGGGGGAGCGCAGGTGCGACGTTTTGGCTGTGTCAGACCCGGGATCTGTCGCTGGCCGCCCCGTGAACAAGGGCGAGGACGCCGGCCCGCAACAATTCGTACTTGTCCGGGACACCCGGTCCCCTGGGCAGATGGCCGGAGGCAGCGAGCGTCGCCAGCCCATGCGAAAGCGCCCAGACTTCCAGAGCAATGAAGCGGGGGGCGACACCACCAAAGCCCTCAGGGAAGGTCGATTGCAGGGCGTCCACCAGGAGATCGAACGGGCTCGGCCGTTCCGCGATCTCCGTGTCGGGGACGTTGGCCGCGAGCCCACGTGTCTCGAAGATCGCCGCGTAATAGCCCGGCTCCTCCTCGGCGAAGGCGAGGTAGGCCTCGCCCATCCGCGTGAATCGCTCCAGCGGCGTTCCGCGTGCGGAGAGCGCGCGCGCGAGACGTTCGGCAAGATCGGCGAACCCGCGGCCGGCAACCTCCTCCAAGAGGGCCTCGCGTCCGCGAAAGTGACGATAGAGTGCGGCAGGGGTAACGCCGACGAGACGCGCGGCATCGACGAGCGTGAAGCCGCCGACCCCGCGCTCGGCGATGAACCGGCGTGCAGCCTCGATCAGCGCCTCCTTGAGGTTGCCGTGATGATAGCTACGCCGGTCTCCCGGTCCGTCTCGCCAGGGTCGCAAGTCTCACTCCTCGCCGATATCCGGGGAGAGATACCGGACCAGCGGCCATAAGGTTCAGGCTTCGGGAAGTCCGTAGACCATTTTGGCCGCCGCGGGGTCGGATCGGCGCGAAGAAATCGTCGTCGTCCGCCGATTTCGCGGGCCGGTTGTCTCGCTTCGCAACAATATCGGTTACGCTCGCGTTCAATCGAGATCACGGTTTGGTGACAAGATTCCCTCACGTGCGGAAAAATGCCCAGCTTGGGGCGGCCGCGGCTGAATCGATCAATACTTGCCGGTTGAAGGAGGGCTCGTTCGTGCGATTACGTACCGTGAGCCGGCGGACGCTCTTCCTTCGAGACTCCTCGATATGTCGACAAAAGCAGCGAGATCACCGCTCGAAGCGCTGAAGGACCTGATCTACGAGGCTGCCGTCGTGCCAGATCAGTGGCCCGACGTCCTCGATCATTTGGCGCGGATCGCCGGCGCAGAAGGCACGATCCTTCTCGCGGCCGATATGAAGAACCTGCGCTGGCTGAGTTCTCCAGCGCTCGACGGGTTGATGGAAGATTTCGCGTCGGGTGGATGGGCCAAGGTCGGAACCCGGACACAGAAGCTCCTCGATGCCCGACATGCCGGCTTCATCTTGGAAGAGGATGTCTACTCGGCCAAGGAACTCGAAAACGACGGTCTGATCCGTGATTTTCTTCGGCCCCGTGGTCTGGGTTGGGGGACGGCCACGGCGTTTCCGTTGCCGACGGGCGATACGCTGATCTTCAGCATCGAGCGCCGCTACGCCGATGGCCCAGTTCCGCGGGCCGCCACCGAAATTCTGGATTCTCTGCGTCCGCACCTCGGACGTGCCGCCCTGCTCTCTGCCCGGTTGAAGCTCGAGCGTGTGAAAGCGGCGGTCGAGGCCCTCGAAATGCTGGGTCTGCCGGCTGCCATCCTCACCCATAGCTCCACGTTGCAGACCGCCAATGCCCTGTTTGCGCAGCTCATTCCGCGAATCGTGCGTGACAAGCGCGAGCGCATCACGTTTGCCAGCCCACGCGCCGACGCGCTTCTGGCCGACGCTCTCGGGGCTGGTCGAGAGCTCGAATCCCGCTCGATCCCGATCCTGCCGGACGGCGATGCCCCGGCAATGGTGGCGCACCTCATCCCCATGCGCGGTCTGGCGCGCGACATCTTCGCCGGTAGTGCGTTGCTGATGGTGATGACGCCGGTCATGCCGACACAGGTACCCGGAGCCGAATTGTTGGAAGGTCTGTTCGACCTCACGGCAGCCGAGGCACGCATCGCTCGTGGCATTGCTGGCGGTTTGACGCTCTCGGCCCTGGCCGCGGCGCAGGGGGTCAGCCTCGAGACGATCCGATCGCAGGTGAAAGCGACCTTCGCCAAGACGGGCGTGACCCGACAGGTCGACCTCGCCCGCCTGATCTCGGGATTTGGTCTGGCGCGTTAGGGACGAGTGCCAGATCTGCCATCGATCGGCAGTCGCGACCTGCCGACCCGCGTTGCAACGCTATTGGCTCGCAATGTCACACTGCGTGCCGGAGCTCTGCATGCTCGACAGTCAGACAGACCAGATGACGGCCGAAAGCCTCACCGGCTATCGACCTGTGCTCGTCACGAATATTGCTTGAGCGCTCTGAACAGGATGATGTTGTGGGCTGACGGCTCGACTGTGGTCACCGGTGTTTCGATGGCCTTGGCCGAGTCGGATCCGGCCGAACTGAGGATGTATTGAACCACCCTCATGCTGCTGCCGCGTTCGAGATGCCGCTGCGCTCGCCGGCGCATCCACGGTGCGATGTTCCACAATGCCTGCATGGTTGCCCCCCAACAAGTCGACCGCATTGGAGCCTCAACCGTTGCATTCTTCATCCCCTGTTTGGGTGATGGTATGTATGCGAGCATCGCTGGCGGAGATTTTGTCGGGCACTGACTTTCGATTGCGGCGTGGAGCGCTCATTCTGCTCAGAACTTGAAGATCGAGCCGGCAATGTCGCGCGCGGCCTCCTTGGTGGATCTGGTGGCTTGGAGGCGCTCGATCTCGCGGGTCAGAAGCGCGATCCGATCGCCGATTTCCTCCACCGACAAGGCGTCCAGCGCCTCGCCGACGGTGTGCGTCACCGGGCGGCGTGGCCTGTCTTCGTCGTCCATCATGGCCCGTTTGCCCCGTAATAGCTCACCACCAGGCGTGTCCCGCCGCCAGAGGTGCGATGTGCAGATGATTCGCAATCGTGGCACCGATATCGGCGAACGTCGCGCGCCCACCGAGGGCGGCTGGTGCGATGCCGGGCCCAAAGGCGAGAATCGGCACCTGCTCGCGGGTGTGCTCGGTGCCATGCCATGTCGGGTCGTTGCCGTGGTCGGCGGTGATCAGACAGAGGTCGCCGGTGCGCAGGCCGGCGCGGATGGCTGGTACGCGCGCATCGAAGGCTTCGAGCTCGGCGGCGTAGCCCGCCACGTCGCGGCGGTGGCCGTATTCGGTGTCGAAATCCACAAGGTTGAGGAAGACGAGGCCGCCATCCGGGAGGTCACGGAACGCCGCCAGAGCCGCGTCGAGGCAGGCGGCATTCCCGGCGGGCTTGATCTCGCGTCCGGTCCCGCGATGGGCGAAAATGTCCCCGATCTTGCCGACGCTGATCACGGCGCGTCCAGCCGAATCGAGCCGGTCGAGCAGTGTCTCTCCCGGCGGCTGAACCGCATAATCCTTACGGTTGGCGGTGCGCCGGAAGCCGTCCTCGGCCGAACCGACGAATGGTCGGGCGATGACGCGCCCGACGCGGTAGGGATCGCAGAGGTCGCGCGCGACACGACACAGGGTATAGAGCCGATCCAGGCCGAAATGCTCCTCGTGGGCGGCGATCTGAAAGACGCTGTCGGCCGACGTGTAGCAGATCGGTTGTCCTGTCCGAACATGCTCGGCGCCGAGACGCTCGATGATCGGCACGCCGGCGGCATGGCAATCTCCGAGGATGCCGGGAAGAGCGGCACGCGCGATCAGATCGTCGATGAGCGCCGCCGGAAACGCCGGCACCGTGTCCGGAAAGTGCCCCCAATCCTCCAGCACCGGGACGCCCGCGATCTCCCAATGCCCCGACGGGGTGTCCTTGCCGGCCGCCGTCTCGATGGCGTGGCCATAAGCGCCCTCCGCCGCCACCGCGATGGCGAGGCCGGGCGGCACGCGTCCTGTCGCACCCTGTGCCGCCAGCCCAAGGCCGAGGGCGGCGAGGTTCGGGAGCCGTAGCGCGCCGGACCGGAGGCCCGCCCGGTCGCCGGCACCGGTGGCGCAGGCTTCCGCGATATGGCCGAGCGTGTCGGACCCGGTGTCGCCGTAACGGGCCGCATCGGGAGCGCCGCCGATACCGACGGAATCGAGGACGATGAGAAGCGCGCGCGGCATGGTCGCTTTCAGACCGGAACGGCGTCGGCGACCGCGTCGCTCTGAAGATCGAAGGCGGCGGCGAACAGCGCGCGTGTATACGCGGTCTGCGGCGCCGAAAAAATCGTCTCCGCCGGTCCCTCCTCCACCACGCGCCCGTTCTGCATGACGAGGACGTAGTTCGCCAGCGCCCGAACCACTTTCAGGTCGTGGCTGATGAACAGGTAGGCGAGCTTACGTTCGCGCTGGAGGTCGCGCAGCAAGGTGACGATCTGGGCCTGCACCGAGCGGTCCAGCGCCGAGGTCGGCTCATCGAGCACGACGAATTTCGGCTTGAGCACGATGGCTCGGGCGATGGCGATGCGTTGGCGCTGGCCGCCGGAGAATTCGTGCGGGTAGCGGTCCATCGTCGCCGGATCGAGGCCGACATCGATTAACGCCGCGGCGACCACCGCCTGACGCTCGGCCCGGGATTTCACCGCTCCTTGGACCACGAGTCCTTCGGCGACGATATCGGCCACGGTCATGCGCGGCGAGAGCGAGCCGTAGGGGTCCTGAAATACCACCTGCATGTCGCGCCGGAACGGCCGCATGGCGGAGGGCGGAAGCCCGGCGATGGAGTGACCGAGGAAGACGATCGGCCCCTCGCAACCCGTCAGCCGGAGCAGCGCGAGGCCCAGCGTGGTCTTGCCAGAGCCCGATTCTCCGACCACGCCAACGGTCTCGCCCTCGCGTACCCGCAGGGCGACGCCGTCCACCGCCTTCACGTGGCTGGTGGTCCGCCGCCAAAACCCTTCGCGGATCGGAAACCAGACCTTCAGGGGCCCGGCCTCTAGGAGGTCCTGCGCGCCCTCAGGCACCGGATTGGCGCGGCCCTTCGGCTCGGAGGCGAGTAGACGCCGCGTGTATTCGTGCTGAGGCTTCGCAAAAACCTCGGCGGTGGCACCTGCCTCCACGATGCGTCCGGCGAGCATGACGCAGACCGAGGTGGCGATGCGCTGCACGATGCCGAGGTCGTGGGTGATGAACAGCATCGCCATGCCGAGCCGTTTCTGCAGGTCGGCGAGCAGCGTGAGGATCTGTGCCTGCACGGTGACATCGAGGGCCGTCGTCGGTTCGTCGGCCACCAGCAGGTCGGGCTCGCAGGCGAGCGCCATGGCGATCATCACGCGCTGGCGCTGGCCGCCGGAGAGTTCGTGCGGGTAGGCGTTGAGGCGGCGCTCGGCATCGCGCAGGCCGACGAGGTCGAGCAGTTCGAGGATGCGTGCCCGCGCCGCCCGGCCCGAAAGGCCGCGATGCACCTCCAGCACCTCGCCGATTTGGCGCTGGATGCTGTGCAACGGGTTGAGCGAGGTCATCGGCTCCTGGAACACCATCGTGATGTCCGCCCCCCGGATGCTGCGTAAGTGGCGCTCCGGCAGGGAGAGCAGATCCCGCCCCTTGAACAGGATGCGGCCGCCCGGATGATGCGCGCCGCCATCGAGCAGGCGCAGGATCGAGAGCGCCGTCACCGACTTGCCGGATCCTGATTCGCCCACCAGAGCCAGGGTCTCGCCGGCCGAGATCGAAAAGCTGACGCGGTCGACCGCCAAGGTCTCGCGCTCCCGCGAACGGAAGGCCACCGACAGATCCTGGACGTCGAGCAGCGGGTCGGTCATCGGGCTGAGGGGCACTCGGTTTCAGGGCGGGCAGGTGCGAATTTCGGGAGGCATTGGGGTTATAGCGCGGCCCAGGCCGAACGGCGAACGATCAGGCGATTGATCGCAGCGCGACCCGCGCTACAACCCGGACGTGACTTTGCTTCGCATCCCTGTCTTTTTCTCCGCCCTCCTCGTGACCGCGCTCGGCTGCGCGGCGTCGCCACCGGCCTCGGCCGCCGTGACCGAGGGGGCGACCGAGACCGTCGAACAGGCTCTGTGCCGGCTGATCGAGGGATCGGCCAAGGCGCGCGGGCTGCCGGTGCCGTTCCTGACCCGCCTGATCTGGCGCGAGAGCAGTTTTCGCGTGGGCGCCGTAAGCCCCGTCGGGGCGCAAGGGGTGGCGCAGTTCATGCCCGGTACGGCGCGCGAACGCGGCCTCACCGACCCGTTCGATCCGGAGCAGGCGATCCCGCATGCGGCGCACCTGCTGGCCGACCTGAACCGGCAATTCGGCAATCTCGGTCTCGCGGCGGCGGCCTACAATGGTGGTCCCGGCCGGGTCTCGGCTTGGCTTGCCGGGACCGGCGGCCTTCCGGCGGAGACGCGCACTTATGTCCTGGCGATCACCGGTGCGCCCGCCGAAGAATGGCGCGCCGGCGCCGGCGTCGAAATGCCGGCACAGGAGAAGGATGCTGTCGGCCCCATAGCAAAGCCGGAGTCGGAAAAGACCTGCCTCCAGGTCACGGCCCTGTTGCGCATTCCGTCCCGCGGCGATCGCTTCGCCATCGGCGGCAACGAAGGGCCGGCGGCGCCCTGGGGCATCCAGCTCGCCGGCAACTTCTCGAAGGCGCTCGCGCTGCAGAGTTTCGGGCGGGCACGCCAGCTCTACACCAGCGTGATCGGCGACGTCCGTCCGATGATCATCGGGACCCGGCTGCGCAATCGCGGGACACGCGCCTTCTACCGCATCCGTATTCCCGCTCAGAGCCGGGCCGCCGCCGATGCGTTGTGCGGCAAGATTCGCGGCGCGGGCGGCGCTTGTCTCGTGTTGCGGACGTGACGCACCAATTTGGCCATGAAAGCGCCGTGTGCGCCCTGTCACAGGGATGAACTGTTCCGCTCTGAGAGATGCATGACCCGCATTCTAGCCGTTTTCGCCAGTCTCACCGTTCTTGCCCTCGCCGCATTGGGCATCACCGCCTGTTCGCCGCTCGCGCTGTTCGACGCGATCGGCCCGCGCGACAGCGGCGGCAAACTCGCCCTGAAGAACGCGGCCTACGGTCCGCACAAGCGACAGCGGGTCGACGTATACACCCCCGTGGCCGCGACCGGTGGTGCCCCGGTCCTGGTGTTCTTCTATGGTGGGTCCTGGAAGAACGGCGCGAAGGAAGACTACGAGTTCGTCGGCCAAGCGCTGGCTGCCCAGGGCTTCGTGACGGTGCTGCCCGATTACCGGCTCTATCCGGAGGTGCGCTTCCCCGATTTTCTCGATGACGGCGCCAGGGCGATAGCCTGGGTGCGCGACAACATCGCGGCCTATGGCGGCGACCCGAGCCGGATCGTCCTCGCAGGCCATTCGGCCGGCGCCTACAATGCCGCGATGCTCGGGTTCGATCCACGCTACCTGCGCAAGGCCGGCGTCGAACCCAAGATCGTCCGTGCGGTGGCTGGTCTCTCCGGCCCCTACGATTTTCTGCCCCTCGACCAGGGCACCGCCACCGAACTGTTCGGCGAAGCTCCCGACAAGGCGGCGACCCAGCCGATCACGTTCGCCAGCGCCCACTCGCCGCCGACCTTCCTGGCCACCGGCGACGGCGACACCACGGTACGGCCCCGCAACACCCAGAATCTGGCCGCCCGCCTGCGCGAGGCCCGTGTGCCGGTACAGGAACGGGTCTATCCAGGCCTCGACCATGCCGACACGCTGCTGGCGCTCTCGGTGGCGTTCCGCGCGAAGGCCCCTGAACTCGCCGAGATGGCCGCCTTCCTCAAGCAATATTCCGGCGAGCGGCCGCAGGCCCGGGCCATGGCGCGCTGAGCGTTTTTTTGAATCGTAATCTGTACAAGTCGGCGAAGATCGGGCGATCAAGCCACAGAGATTTCCTCGGCTTGTTTTGCGATTTCAAAAGCTTCCGAGATCTGCCCGCAAGTCAATATCCTGCTGCCTGGATTTTTTTAATAAATGATCGATTATTGCCGAGTTCAAACTCGTCGAGAATCTACCGCGTCTGAATACTTTGTTTTACGATAAAGGTCCGGTAGGAACGATAGGCCCAAGGCCCATCCGAGGTAAAATCTCGCATCTTCGCCGTAATCCAGACCATCGTAATCGATCTTTATGACGTAGTAATTGATAAACATTATGATCAGCGTGCAGAGGCCAAAACAGAAGCCGGCACTGATCGATAGGTGATAGTTTCCGCTTGCATAAAAAAATCGACCCCAGCTGGCAAAATTGATCACCAGTAGGGAGGCCAGTGCTCCGACGATGGTCGAGCTGGCGGCGTTGTAGATATGCCATTGGAAACCCAATTTCGTTACCAGCATAACGAGTATGGACGCGAAGAAGATCAATAGGTTGCCGAGGCGGCGGTTTTTCAGTCCAATGAACCAGACGATGGTGAAGATCGTGGGAATGAAAGCCCACTGCACAACGATGCGAATTGCCTCGTGAAGGCCGGTAGTTTCTTGCAAAGATGACGTGCTCTTGTTGTGGAGCAGGGTGTCGATGCATTGGTGAATGCACACGGTGACCATACCGAACAGGATTGCGACCAAGATGGTGACGAAGGTCCAGCCTTGGGCGTGGTGATGGGCCGACCAGGATCGCGCCTTGATCCGCTCCGTCAGCGGCTCGACGAAGAACGCGAGCATCATCCCGACCAGCAGCGCCGAGATCAAGAATTCCTCGATCTCGCCATGGTCGAGCAGGAGTTTCCCGCCCTGCCAGATGATCTCGGGAACGGCTGCACAGATTCCGACCCACACGCTGAGAAGCGCCATGTCGAGAGACCGGATCAGAATGACGTTCATGGTCGACCATCGGACTCGGGTGTTGTTCGTGGACTGAGGACTATCGCGCAAACGAATAACAATCTGCCGAGAGCATCAATTATCCAGGGCGTCTGTACTCCGCGCCTGCTCGAGCATCAGCGCCAGGTCGCCGCGTCGGAGCGCTCGGGGACCAATCCTTACTCTGAACGGCGCGATGGCGCGTCCGAGCAAGCGCAGGCTATGACGCGCGCCGTGCTGCGAATGCGTCGGTGTCGGCCCCTCGGATCGGACGCTACGGTGTCCCACGCTCCGAGAGCGGCGCTTGCCAATCCACGATCGAGAGGTCGACGGGCAGGGCTTTGCGCACGATGAGCGCAGGTGACTTGCGAGTCAGGGTCAGGGGTGCGCCGGTCGCCTCCGCCTGATCGAAATCCGCAGTCCCCGCCGCTGCCTCTGCCGAAATAGTAAAAGCCTCGAACACATACGGCAGACCGTTCGCCACAAGACCATCCGGGCCGTCCATGACGTGCAGGTGAAGATGCGGTGCTTGGCTGTTGCCGCTGTTACCGACCTCGCCGATCGGCGTGCCGCGCGTCACCCGATCACCCACGCGTACCTTGACGCTTCCGGGTTTCAGATGGGCGTTGAGCACGAATGCTCCGGCGCCGATATCGATCACGACGAAGTTTCCGTCCGCCTCGGCGATGGCGAGATTCGAAGGGAGCGCCCCTGGTATCTGGTCAGGCAGATCGTTGCGCGCGCCGACTACCGCGCCGTCGGCCACGGCCAACACGGGCTCACCATAGATGACGTAGTTCCTCACATCCTTCAGGTCGCCTCGCACGATCCTGTTCTCGTCATCGAGCTTTTCCCAGTCGATGGCGAAGCGCTGCGCCAACCGGAAGCCACCATTGAGCGGCAGGAGGGCGCGGACATGCCGGATGGAGTCGCAGCATCCATCCCCTGCGATGTACCCTTGTCCCCGTAGCGGGGCCCCAAATACGGGAAGTGGTTTATCGATTACCGGAGTTTCGGCGACCCGCATCGACAACGCAGATTTCAGTGGCTCGGCAAAACCATCGATCTCGTGGACGAGCGTCTCGGGCACGCGTGCCCCGTCATCGAGGCTGACGTGGAGGAAGACAATTCCGAACTGGGAAGCGCCGAGCGAGGCTGTCTCGCTGCCGCGGCGCCCGCCGAGCGACAGGCGTCGACCGATCGCGTCCCGGTCGAGCACCAGAAGTGGCCGGCCAGAGCCGCCGTCGAGGACGGAAAGGCGCGTCAGGTCGAAGCGCCCGTCCAGCACATTCGATAGGCGAAGCTCGTAGACGAGGTGGTTGCGACCGTCGGACATCGGAACCACACGCGGTGGTGCCAGCACATCGGCGACCAGCGGCGTCATGACCGGCGCCTCGGCGGCTCCCTGTCGTCCGGTCTCCGCGGCACTCGCGGCTCCGCCTTGCAAGAGAGCGAGGATGGACACGGCGCGGGCGAGAGCCAGGAAGCGCATGAGAGATCCTCTGGGCGGCAACAGGGACTCGACGTGCCGCACCGACCGCATCGAGCGAAGGACACGATCAGCGACGCATGTGTACAGACGCTCCTGCGCTAAAGGAAGAACGGAGGACAAATGCCCCCGGCGTGTCAGCGTATTGCACAAAGACCGGTGGGTGGCCGATCGAGGCAGTTCAGAGATCGACGAAAGTCGGCAGGAAGCATTGCGGTCACGCCTGCAGGCCGAAAGAACATTCGTCGGCTCGGGGGCTGAGCATCTATCAGTTTGAACCCTTGTCGTTGACGGCCTGACTCCGCCTGTGA
>NZ_JAAHTB010000034.1 GCF_010692745.1 Methylobacterium sp. BTF04 | reverse complement strand
TCGTCCGCGCCGGCCTGAACTACAAGTTCGGCACGTACTAGGACCCGACCGGCGCTCTATACCGGACGCCATCGGACCCAACACTGCGGAGAGCCCGGCCGAAAGGCTGGGCTCTTTCGCGTTTTCACCCGGCTTTGGCGATGACCGCGGCGTGCCGGCGCAAGCGACCTCATTCCGACAGGCAAACGGGCAGCCCTCGGTGGCGAGCCCCCGAAGGCTCGGCGCGATCGAGACGGGTCGGAGGCGGAAGCGGTCGCTAGTATCCGGCGCTTCGGGAACAGCGCAGCAGGGGAAATCCCCGCTGTAGGCGGAGATGTGCGCCCGCCCGATCCCCAATGCCCCGGTTAGAGCAGCGCTTCGGTTATGAGCAGCGCTTGGATTATGGGCAGCGCTTGGCGTGCGGATATTTTTGGCGGAGGCTCTGGCATTGGCCGGCTCGCGCCCGATCTTGAATCAGAAGCGAGCCCGCCCCGATCTCGACGTCAAGGAAACGCGCGATGAGCTGGATGTCGTGGTTGCGCGATCGCTGCATCGATCTGACGGAGCGTGTCAGCGCCGAGGCCGGCCGGCGGCCTGGCCATCGCTGGGACAATCAGCGCCAGCCGCGCGGCCGGGTTCCCGGCTCAGGTTCGGAACCCGCAATGACGCGGCCGGCATCGGGCGACATCACGGATTAGAGCCGTTCTGGTGATCCTCGGATCGCCAGAACGGCTCTATCGCGTTAGGGCGTCACATCGTCTTCGAGCGAACCGGAAATCATCGCGTGGGAAAACGGGCGAGGACCCGCACCATCGCGACGGTGCGGGTGGCCCTTTCGCGACGGTGAGGGCCGTCGCTAGGCGAGAGCGCGCGTTGCGGCGCCGACCTTCTGGACCGAGCTGTCGACGTCGTTGGCGGCGTGCGCGATCCCATCCATGTTCAGACGGACGAGTTCGACGCTCTGGGCCGCGGTCTGCATGTTGACGGACATGTCGCGGGTCACCGCCGCCTGCTCCGTCACCGCCGACGACACGCTCAGCGAAATCTCGCTCAGGTGTCCGATGGTCCTGGCGATGGCCTCGATGGCGCGAACGGCCTGCTCGGTGGAGCCCTGCACGGCGGCGATCTGCGTACCGATCTCCTCGGTGGCGCGCGAGGACTGATTGGCCAGCGCCTTCACCTCCGCGGCCACGACGGCGAAGCCCCGGCCCGCCTCACCGGCACGGGCCGCCTCGATGGTGGCATTCAGCGCGAGCAGGTTGGTCTGGTCGGCGATCGAACGGATGACGGATACCACTTCGCCGATCTTGTCGGCCGCCGCCGTCAGGCCGGAGATGATCCCCCCGGCCTCTTCGGCGCGGATCACGGCCTCGTCCGAGGCGGTCTTGGCTTCGATGGCGTGCCGGTTCAGTTCCTCGATGGAGGCCGAGAACTCTTCGGCACCGGCCGCCACCGCCTGAACGTTGCCCGACGTCTGCGCGGCCGCCTCGGCCGTCGTCGCCGCCTGTCGGCTGACGTCGGAGATCGCGTGCATGATCGAGCCGATATCGGTGTCGATCTCGCGCTGGCCCTGTGCGCGCCGGAGGCGTTCGGTCACCTGGGCCGTTACGTCGGTGGCGAACTTCACCACTGCGCAGGGCTTGCCGTCGCGTCCGATGATCGGATTGTAGGCGCCCTGGATCCAGACCTCGTGTCCGTCCTTGGCGACCCGCCTGAACTCGCCGGACTGGTGCGCGCCGGTGCCGAGCGACGTCCAGAACCCGCGATAGGCCTGGCTCTCCCGTTCGACGGGATCGACGAAGAGGCTGTGGTGGCGTCCTTTGATCTCGTCGAGGCGGTACCCCATCGTTTGCAGAAAGTTGGTGTTGGCGTCGGTCACCGTCCCGTCGAGGGTGAAGCTGATGACGGCCTGGCTGCGGTTGATGGCAGCGATCTGGCCCTCGTAGGCGGCATTGCGCTGCGTCTGCTCAGTGATGTCGGTGGCGAATTTCACGACCTTGATCGGCTTACCGCGGCGGTCGAAGATCGGATTGTAGGAGGCCTGGATCCAGATCTCGCGCCCGCTCTTGGTGATGCGGCGGAACTCACGGGCCTGAAACTCACCCCTACGCAAGCTTTCCCAGAACTGCAGATAGGCCGGGCTGGTGCGCTCATCCTCAGGCACGAACATGCTGTGGGGGCGGCCCTGTATTTCGTCGGCGGAATATTCGATCAGGTTCAGAAAGAGCGCGTTCGCGACGAGCACCTTCCCGTCCATGGTGAACTCGATCCGCCCTTGCGAACGATCGATGGCATCCAGCGTCGCGCGCAGCCCCGCGTCAAACATAGTCCGCTTCCCCCTCCGCCCGCGCTGATGCTGACGTTCGGGCACCTTTCAATGCGGTCCGTCAATTTTCCATGAAGCACCAAATATAGGCATTTAAGGGGAGGCTACTCTCTCACTTACTTTTGATATTCCCGCGACCAACTGAGACAATCCCTGCGGCACGGGACCGAGCAAGCCTTGTGATTATTTTGGATATTTTCACAGTGCCCGCCCAGAACCCCATAGGGTCGCCGGCGAGCCTGCGCATCGGGCACCCCCCTCCGTTCGGAGGCAGGCGGCCATCCTAAAACATTGAGCCATATGATTTATTTCTCACCGACTCTCCGGCGCACCACGACGGGATGAAGCGCCGATGCGCGACACGCTTCCCGTCACGCGACCGTGACTTCGTGCCCGATCGGGCAGGGCCGCGCGACGTCTTCGGAAACCTCGGTATGGGTCGGCGACCGACATCACAGTTTCGTCAGGATGGACGATCGGATGGCGCCCCTCAGCAGGGGCAGCTCGGAGAGAGGAAGCATCGTCCCGGATGCGGTAGCCAGGACGATGGTCGACCGGTGCTCGGGCTGGAAACGCGAGACCGATCGAGGAACGCGCCGTCAGAGCGTGACCATGCCGCCGGTGACGGCGATCATCGCGCCGCTCATGTAGCTCCCGGCATCGGAGGCCAGCAGCACATAGGCGGGGGCGAGTTCGGCGGGTTGGCCGGGGCGGCCGGCGGGGGTCTTGGCACCGAACGATTCCACCTGCTCGGTATACATCGTCGCCGGGATCAGCGGGGTCCAGATCGGACCGGGCAGTACCGCATTGGCGCGGATGCCGCGCGGGCCGAGGATTTGCGCCAGGTTGGTAGTCATGTTGGCGATGGCCGCCTTGGTCGACGAATAGGCGAGTTGCTGCTGCACCGGATTCTTGGCGTTCACCGACGAAGTGTTGATGATCGACGCACCCGCCTTCAGGTGGGGCGAGGCGGCCTTGAGGATGTAGAACATCGCATGGACGTTGACCGCGTATTGCCGATCCCAATCGGCGATCGCGATGTCTTCGAGGGTGTCGGCGAGTACCTGCACCGCGGCATTGTTGACGACGATATCGAGGTGGCCGAACTCGGCGATGGTCCTGTCGACGAGGCTGGCGCAATGCCGGTGGTCGGCGACATCCCCCGGCAACAGGACGACGCGGCGCCCGGCTTTTTCCACCCAGGCGGCAGTGTCCTTGGCGTCGTCGTGCTCGTCGAGATAGCTCAGCGCGATGTCGGCCCCCTCGCGGGCATAGGCGATGGCCACCGCCCGGCCGATACCGCTGTCGCCGCCGGTGATGAGCGCGACCTTGCCGGTGAGCTTGCCCGAGCCTTCGTAGCTCTCCTCGCCATGGTCCGGCACCGGCTTCATCTCGGAGGAGCGGCCCGGATAAGGAATCGGC
Source organism: Methylobacterium sp. BTF04 (assembly GCF_010692745.1). Lineage (GTDB taxonomy): Bacteria > Pseudomonadota > Alphaproteobacteria > Rhizobiales > Beijerinckiaceae > Methylobacterium. The sequence goes on along the minus strand of NZ_JAAHTB010000034.1, from coordinate 46,053 downwards.
GGCTGGGGGAATGGCGGTTTGGGATAGGAATGCATGACGGTCCCGTATTCGGTGTGCGGCCGCGCCGCGGCGGCTCTCTTCGGGGACAAGCGCCGCCCTGGCCCTGAGGTTCGCGGGGCCGAAGGTCACACCGCGCGGCCGGCCCCGCTCACTCGGACCAGCGCAGCGCCGCGGCCGCCGCCAGCGTGCCGACCACGCCGGCGATCAGGCTCAAGGCGCCGAGGATGGCGAGCGGCGTCGTGAACGGCACCGTGCCCCCCAGCGCCGATTCACTCGCCGAGACGCCGAAGATCAGCGTCGGGATCATCAGTGGCAGCACCACCACGGCGAGGATCAGACCGCCCCGCCGGATCGAAGCGGTGAGCGCCGCCCCCACCGCACCGACGAAGGTCAGGGCCGGGGTGCCGACGAGCAGGGTGAGCGCGGTGGCGCCCATGGCGGTGCCGTCGAGGGCCACGAGGAGCCCGAACAGCGGCGAGGCCAGGGCCAGCGGCAGGCCGGTGGTGAGCCAATGAGCCAGCACCTTGGCGAGCACCACGAGTTCCATCGGCACCGGCGCCCCGGTCATCAAGTCGAGGGAGCCGTCCTCCTCGTCGGCCTGAAACAGCCGATCGAGGCCGATCAGGGTGGCGAGCACCGCGGCCAGCCACAGGATGGCCGGCCCGATCCGCGACAGCAGGTTGAGGTCCGGCCCGAGCGCGAACGGCACCAGGGCGACGATCATCAAAAAGAACACGAGGGAGAGCGCGCCCGAGCCGCCGACGCGGGCGGCGAGAGCGAGGTCGCGGGCGACGAGGGCTTTGAGTGCGCGGATCACCACCACACCTCCGCCGCCGGGATGGCGGCCTCAGAGGCAGTCGGACGGGACGCCGCCGCCTCGATGCGCAATTCCCGGGCGTTCTCCAGTCCGAGCGCCTGATGGGTCGCGGCGATGACGAGGCCGCCTTCCGCGCGGTGGCGCGCCATCATGCCGGCGAGTACGGCCTGCGAGGCCGTGTCGAGGGCCGCGGTCGGTTCGTCGAGGAGCCAAAGCGGCCGGCGGCAGACCAGCAGGCGGGCCAAAGCCACCCGCCGCCGCTGCCCGGCCGAGAGATAGGCCACCGGAAGTCTGAGGGCGTGGCCGAGGCCGAGTTCCTCCAACGCCGCCTTGGGGCTTGCGGTCGGCGCCCCGAGCAGGTCGCGGGCAAAGGCGAGGTTCTCCTCGGCGGTCAATGGGCTCTTGAGCCCGTCGCGATGTCCGACCACGTGCAGGCATTCCGACAGGGTGGCCTCCCCGACATCGGCCACGGTGAGCACGCCGGCTTCGGGCTTCAGGCGGCCGGCGAGAACAGCGAGCAGCGTCGATTTTCCGGCCCCGTTGCGGCCGGTGACCATCAGGGCCTCGCCCGGTCCGAGGGCGAAGGACACATCGGAGAAGATGCGGCGGCCGGAGCGGCGCACCGCGAGGGTCTGGGCGGTCAGCCGCACGGGGTGTCCTGGCTCAAGAGGGTGTCATCAACCACTATCGGTAGACTTCGCGGCGGTTGCCGACCTTTACGACGAGAATGCGCAGGGCGCCGGCCTCGATGGCGGCGATCACCCGACAGTCACCGACCCGATATTTCCAAAAGCTGCCGAGTCTGGCCCGTTTCAGGGCTTCGCCGATCGTAGGCGGATCGTCCGACGGCGAGACTCGATCGCGCAGAAATCTCAGGATTCGCTTGGCGGTCTCCGCATCGAGCTTGGCGAGGTCGCGTTCGGCCGAACGCTCGAACTCAATCCGCCACGCCATAGCGCGACAAGAGATCGGCGAGCGTAGTTGTGGCGCTGTCGCCCCGTCGCACAGCCTCGAGCCGGCGCTCGGCGATTTCGACATCCTCGAGCGTGTCCAGATGTTCGAGGATGGCGTCGCGGGCGTGATCGCTCGTACTGCGCCCGGTGCGTTGGGCAAGAGCCTCCAGGCGATCCTCTATCTCGGGAGGCAGACGCAGGGCGAGCATCGACGGTCTCCAAGGGGGCTTCGGGTGCCACACTTCCGTCTAGCTCGACCGCCGGATCACGTCCACGTCGATTGCGGACGTCCAGACGAACCGACAGCTCTGTCAGGCCCCCAGGTAGCGGCCAGTTTCGAAGTGTTCTATACCGCGTCCAGGCTGCGCCGCGCGAGTCCAGGGCGTTCAAATCGCCCTTCGCGCAACACCCTCATCCGGGCACCCCCGGAGCGGCGCGCGCTTTCAGCGCACACAGCCGAGCACATGTTTCGTGGCGCAGGTTATGCCTGCGCGTGTTCGACCAACCGCTCGCGAGGATCAATAACGCCGTGGCATCGCTCGACAGCTTCCAATCCCGCCAGACCCTCACGGTTGGCGACAAATCCTACACCTACTATTCGATTCCGCATGCGGAGAAGGCGGGTCTGGCCGACGCAACCGCGCTGCCGTTCGCGATGAAGGTGATCCTCGAGAACCTCCTGCGGTTCGAGGACGACCGCTCGGTAAAGAAGGACGACATCTCCGCCACCGTCGCGTGGCTGGGCAACCTCGGCAAGACCGAGACCGAGATCGCCTTCCGCCCCTCCCGCGTGCTGATGCAGGATTTCACCGGCGTACCCGCCGTGGTGGATCTCGCCGCCATGCGCGACGCCATGGTGGCGCTCGGCGGCGATCCCCAGAAGATCAACCCGCTGGTGCCCGTCGATCTCGTTATCGACCACTCGGTGATCGTCGACGAGTTCGGCACCCCGAAGGCGCTGGCCGACAATGTGGCGCTGGAATACGAGCGTAACGGCGAGCGCTACACCTTCCTCAAGTGGGGCCAGTCGGCGTTCGACAACTTCTCGGTGGTCCCGCCCGGCACCGGTATCTGCCACCAGGTCAACCTCGAATTCCTGTCGCAGACGGTCTGGACGAAGCCGGATCCGGATTCTTCGGATGGCACCGAGATCGCGTATCCCGACAGCCTCGTCGGCACCGATTCGCACACCACCATGGTCAACGGCCTCGCCGTCCTCGGCTGGGGCGTCGGCGGCATCGAGGCCGAGGCCGCGATGCTCGGCCAGCCGCTGTCGATGCTGATCCCCGAGGTCGTCGGCTTCAAGCTGTCGGGCAAGCTGCCCGAGGGCACCACCGCCACCGACCTCGTGCTCACCGTGACGCAGATGCTGCGCAAGAAGGGCGTCGTCGGCAAGTTCGTGGAGTTCTACGGCCCCGGCCTCGACGACATGGCGGTGGCCGACCGTGCGACGATCTCCAACATGGCCCCCGAATACGGCGCCACCTGCGGCTTCTTCCCCATCGACCAGAAGACCATCGACTTCTTGCGCGTGACGAGCCGCACGGACGACCGGATCGCCCTCGTCGAGGCCTATGCCAAGGCGCAGGGGATGTGGCGCGACGCCCAGACCCCGGACCCGGTCTTCACCGACACCCTCGCCCTCGACATGGGCGAAGTCCGTCCCTCGCTCGCCGGCCCCAAGCGTCCGCAGGACCGGGTGCTGCTCGACGGCGCCAAGCCGGGCTTCGCCGGATCGATGGAGACCGAGTTCAAGAAGGCGGCCGATATCGCCAAGCGCTATCCGGTGGAGGGCGCCAATTTCGACATCGGCCACGGTGACGTGGTGATCGCGGCGATCACCAGCTGCACCAACACCTCGAACCCGAGCGTGATGATCGGCGCCGGGCTGCTCGCCCGCAATGCGGTGGCCAAGGGCCTGCGCTCGAAGCCGTGGGTGAAGACCTCGCTCGCGCCCGGCTCCCAGGTCGTGGCCGAGTATCTCGAGAGCGCCGGGCTGCAGAAGCCACTCGATGCCCTCGGCTTCAACCTCGTCGGGTTCGGCTGCACCACCTGCATCGGCAACAGCGGCCCGCTGCCGGCCGCCATCTCGAAGTCGATCAACGACAACGACGTGGTCGCCGCCGCCGTGCTCTCGGGCAACCGCAACTTCGAGGGCCGCGTGAATCCCGACGTCCGGGCGAACTACCTCGCCTCGCCGCCGCTGGTCGTCGCCTACGCGCTCGCCGGATCGATGCAGATCGACATCACCACGGAGCCGCTCGGGACCGGTTCGGACGGCAAGCCGGTCTATCTCGCCGACATCTGGCCCACCACCGCGGAGGTCCAGGAGTTCATCGAGGCCAACATCACCTCGGCCCTGTTCAAGTCGCGCTACGCCGACGTGTTCAGCGGCGATCACTACTGGAAGGCCGTCGAGGTCACCGAGGCCGAGACCTTCAAGTGGGATTCGACCTCCACCTACGTGCAGAACCCACCCTATTTCGAGGGCATGACCAAGATTCCGGCCCCGGTCACCGACATCGTCGATGCCCGCATCCTCGGCCTGTTCCAGGACTCGATCACCACCGATCACATCTCCCCGGCGGGCAACATCCGGGCGAACTCCCCGGCGGGCGCCTACCTGCAGGAGCATCAGGTCCGGGTGCAGGACTTCAACCAGTACGGCACCCGCCGCGGCAACCACCAGGTCATGATGCGCGGCACATTCGCCAATATCCGCATCAAGAACCAGATGGTCCGGGACGAGAGCGGCAACGTGGTCGAGGGCGGCTGGACCCTGTTCCAGCCCTCGGGCGAGCGGATGTTCATCTACGACGCCGCGCAGAAGTATCAGGCGGAGGGCACCCCGCTCGTGGTGTTCGCCGGCAAGGAATACGGCACCGGGTCGTCGCGCGACTGGGCGGCCAAGGGCACCAAGCTCCTCGGCGTCCGCGCCGTGGTGGCCGAGAGCTTCGAGCGCATCCACCGCTCCAACCTCGTCGGCATGGGCATCGTGCCGCTGGTCTTCCAGGGCGAGACCTCCTGGGCCTCCCTCGGCCTCAAGGGCGACGAGACCGTGACGCTGCTCGGCCTGTCGGGCGACCTCAAGCCGCGCCAGACTATGGTGGCGCAGATCACCTCGGCCGACGGCACCACGCAGGACGTGCCGCTGACCTGCCGGATCGATACCCTCGACGAGCTCGAATACTATCGCAACGGCGGCATCCTGCCCTACGTGCTGCGCTCGCTCGCGGCCTAACGCTCCGGATCACGTTGACGACACTGAAGCCTCGCCCGAAAGGGCGGGGCTTTTTTCATTCCGGGACGGGGGGCTGGTTTCGGAGCAAACCAGAACGGAGCACCCTTTGGCCGGACGGGTCCGAAGGCAATCGGGTCCATTTCAGCCAAATGCTCGTGAAAAGCCCTACTATCAGGCGGGGCAGTGACTCCATTGCTGCCGAAGGGTGGGGATATGCCGGCAAGCTTCGACGCCTCGGAGAGCGGGACCGAAACACCGCTGCCATTCGTGGAGCGGCGCTTCATCCTCAGCCCGCACGATGAGATCAGGGCCGGATTTTCTCGTCCCGAGGCTGTCAGCCCGCACCTTTGGCGATGCAGCTACCGCACGGTATGGGCAGACCGAGAGCTCGGCTTCAATGCCTATGGCGCGGATAGCGTCCACGCACTGCTCCACGCCATGGAGAGGGTCCACCGCACTCTGCTGGCCGAAGCAGCCTATCGAGAGGATATGTCTCCAACCGCAGCGGGAACAAGCGCGGTAACCTGGATGGGCCAGCGCGACCTGGGCCTTCCGATGCCCGGCACGGTGGACACCATCGCCTTGCGCGCGGTCCTGATCGCCGACGCGCAGACGGGCAAAGGCGATCTCGACCACGTCATCCTGGAGGAATGCTCCAGTCGGTATCGCAAGGTGGCGAGGATCGCCGGCTCGACGCTCGAAGCAATCGGTGCCCGGTGCAACTCGGCGCGGATTTTCGGCGAAAGCGGCAGCGATGCCCAGGACCCTCAACTCGATACCGTTCTGTCGCGTCTCGACTCCTTGGTTGCCGCCGGGCTCCTCGACCGGCAGGGTGACCTATCGGAACCGCGATACAGCGAGGTTCGACGAACGACATCCTGAGCGAAACGGTGTCAGCGTGAGTGGGCGCTCCCGGCGTAACGCTTCCGCTCACCCTCTCGACGAGGCCTCGGCCGAATGGGCAGGGCCTTGCTCGTTCCAGTGCGCGTGCGCTTGACGCCAAGCTGCTGCCGGCCGAAACGCGGGACGCGCGCCCTCTCCTAGACGAGTGAGGGGCCGGTTGTGGTACGGCACAGCCGCCGGAGCGCATTCGCAGAGCTGGAGGACAAGGCTTTGACCACGTTGCGCCCGATCCTCTTCGCCGACGCCACCCTGTGCGATCCCGCCACCGGGCGGCAGGGACACGGCCACGTCCTCGTCCGCGACGGCCGCATCGCCGATATCGCCTGGGGCGCCCGCCCCGGCACGCCGGACGATGCCGACACCATTGCCTGCGACGGCCAGGTTCTGGCCCCCGGCCTGATCGACATGCGCGCTTTCGTCGGCGAGCCGGGTGCGGAGCATCGCGAGACCCTGGCGAGCGCCAGCGCGGCGGCCGCGGCCGGCGGCGTCACCACGCTGGTCTGCATGCCCGACACCAACCCGGTCATCGATGGGCCGGCCATCGTCGACTTCGTCCTGCGCCGGGCGCGGGACACCGCCTGCGTCTCGATCCTGCCGGCGGCCGCGATCACCAAGGGCCTCGCCGGCCACGAGATGACCGAGTTCGGCCTGCTTCAGGAGGCCGGCGCGGTCGCCTTCACCGACGGCCTCAAGGCGGTGACCAACGCCCAGGTCATGCGGCGCGCCCTGACCTACGCCAAAGATTTCGGCGCCCTGCTGATGCAGCACGTCGAGGAGCCTCACTTGGTGGGCGAAGGCGTGATGAACGAGGGCGAGATGGCCTCTCGCCTCGGGCTCATCGGCATTCCGCGCGAGGCCGAGACGGTGATGCTGGAGCGCGACATCCGCCTCGTGCGCCTCACCGGCGCCCGCTACCACGCGGCGATGATCTCCTGCGCCGATTCCGTCGAAATCGTGCGCCGGGCCAAGGCGGACGGGCTGCCCGTCACCTGCGGCGCCTCAGTGAACAACCTCGTCCTCAACGAGGGCGATATCGGCCATTACCGCACCTTCTGCCGGCTCTCGCCGCCTTTGCGGCACGAGACCGACCGGCTCGCCCTGGTGGCCGGACTCAACGACGGGGTGATCGACGTGATCGTCTCGGACCACAACCCGCAGGACGTCGAGACCAAGCGCCTGCCCTTCGCCGAGGCCGCCGACGGGGCGCTCGGCATCGAGACCCTGCTGGGCGCGGCCCTGCGGCTCGTCCATACCGGCGACGTGACCCTGTCACGCCTGCTGGCGGCTCTGACCGCCAATCCCGCCGCCATCCTGACGCGCGAGGCCGGGCGCCTCGCCGCCGGAGCGCCGGCGGATCTCGTGCTGATCGACCCCGAGGTGCCCTACATCCTCGACAAGCGCACCCTCAAATCGCGCTCGAAGAATTCGCCCTTCGACGAAGCCCGGCTGCAGGGGGCGGCCGTGCTGACCCTCGTCGGCGGCGCCATCGTCTTCAGCACCCTCGCGCGAACCCAAGCCGCCGCATGACCGGACTGGATCACACCGCCTGGCCGCTCCTGCTGGCTTGCCTCGCTGGCGGCTATCTGCTCGGTTCGATTCCCTTCGGCCTGATCGTCACGCGGTTCGCGGGGCTCGGCGACGTGCGAGCCATCGGGTCGGGCAATATCGGCGCCACCAACGTCCTGCGCACCGGCCGCAAGGGCCTGGCCGCCGCGACCCTGCTGGGCGACGCCCTGAAGGGCACCGCCGCGGTGCTCATCGCGAAGCAGTTCGGGCTGGAGGCCGCCTTGGTCGCCGGCCTCGGCGCCTTCCTCGGGCATCTTTTTCCGGTCTGGCTCGGCTTCAAGGGCGGCAAGGGCGTGGCCACCTTCCTTGGCGTCCTGCTGGCGCTGAGCCCGCTCGGGCTGCTCGCCTTCGCGGTGATCTGGCTCGGGCTCGCGTTCTCCCTCAAATATTCGTCGTTGGCGGCGCTCATTGCGTCGGCCGCCACGCCCATCGTTCTGTGGGCGACAGGACAGCCGAGGGTTGCGTTGCTGTTCCTCCTGCTCGCGGCCCTGCTATGGTGGAAGCACGCGCCCAACATCCGCCGGCTGATCGACGGCACCGAGGGGCGGATCGGGCAGAAGGGCTGAGCGCATCGCCCGCCCGCAGGGGAGGGGCATGTGCAACTCAACGATGCCCAGCGCCTCGACTGGCTGCGCCTCATCCGATCCGAAGGCATCGGCCCACGCACCTTTCGCACCCTGATCAACCGTTTCGGCGGGGCCGGAGCGGCCCTCGAAGCGCTCCCCGGCATCACCGGACGCAGCGGCAAGCGCGTGGTTCCGCCCACGCGGGCGCAGGCCGAAGCCGAGATGGCGGCCGCCGCCCACCTCGACGCGCGCTTCGTCGCCCTGGGCGAAGCCGACTACCCCCGGTTGCTCCAGGCCGCCGATTCAGCGCCACCGCTCATCGCGGTTCGGGGCGAACCGGCGATCCTCAACCGGCCGGGCATCGCCATCGTCGGCTCGCGCAATGCCTCGGCCGCCGGGCTCGGCTTCACCGAGCGACTGGCGCGCGGCCTCGGCGAAGCCGGCCTCGTGGTGGTCTCGGGGTTGGCGCGCGGCATCGATGCCCGCGCCCACAAGGCCGCCCTCATACCCGGAACCGTGGCGGTTCTGGCCGGTGGCCACGACCGGATCTATCCGGCCAATCACGCCGACCTCGTCGATGCGATCCTGGAAGCGGGCGGCGCGATCGTCGCCGAGATGGCGATGGGCTGGGAGCCGCGGGGGCGCGATTTTCCCCGGCGCAACCGCATCATCTCGGGGCTCGCCTACGGCACGATCGTGGTCGAGGCCGCCCGCCGCTCGGGCTCGCTCATCACCGCGCGCTTCGCCCTCGAACAGGGCAGGGAGGTTTTCGCGGTCCCTGGCTCACCCCTCGACCCGCGGGCGGAGGGCACCAACGACCTGATCCGCCAGGGCGCGACGCTGGTGGCCGAGGTGGCCCACGTGGTCGACGCCATCGCACCCCTGCTCGAACGCGGTGCGTTTTCGCAAGACACCGGTCTCCTCGCCCGCGACCGCCCGGATCTCGCCGACGCGACGCTGTTCTGGGACGAACTCGACGGCGACGGCGTCATCCTGCCGACCACGGACGATGGGCCCGACGCCCTCGAACCGGCCGACGACCGCAGCCGTCTCATCGGCTACCTGAGCCCGACCCCGATCGGCACCGACGAATTGGCGCGCGCGGCCGGGTTGAGCGTGCGGGTGGTCCAGACCACGCTGCTCGAACTCGAACTCGACGGTCGTATCGAGCGGCATGGCAGTGGCACGGTCTCGCTGGTGGGCTAGGAAACCCGCAAGTGTAGCGCCCGATTCCCACACGTCTGCCGGGAGACCCTGCGCGCGTTTCAGGGCAAGCGCCGCGACGGCGCGGTATCGGGTGTGGAGGGCAGATGCCCTCGGCTGCTCTCAGTGAATTACAACATTGACACGCGATGCGGCGCAGATCGATGAGATCGACGCCACTCAACTTCAGGCGTTGCAATCGTCGCGCGCCGCTGGGCGGACTAGGTCGATCGAAAATGTCTAAGTTCACTACAGCGGCCGTCTTCGCGACGGCGCTCATCGCGGCTATGGCCACGGGCGCCAGCGCAGCCAACCGACACGTCGATATCGTCAACAAGACCGGCATGACGTTGAAGCATTTCTATGCTTCCACAAGTGGTACCGATGATTGGGAAGAAGATATCCTTGGCCGAGACGTCATCGAGGACGGCGACACCTTCGATATCAACCTCGACGACGGCACCGGCAAGTGCAAATACGATTTCAAGGCCGTCTTCGAGAACGGCAGCTCGCTCATCCGCAACAACATCAATGTCTGCCAGATCAGCACCTTCACCTACAAGCCCTGACCTGAGCGACGATGCCGGGACGGGAACGACACCGTCCCGGCATCGGCCATCCGGGCCGATGCCTACTCCGCCCGGTCGAGCATGCCCCGTATCTGATCGAGGCAGCCCTGGAGGATGTAGGCGGCGGCGAGCTTATCCACGACTTCGCTGCGCTTGGCCCGCGACGCATCCGCCGCGATCAGCGCGCGGGTGACGGCGGCGGTGGAGAGGCGCTCGTCGCAATACAGCACCGGCAGGTCGAGGAGCGGTTTGAGATTGCGCACGAAGGAGCGGGTGGACTGGACCCGTGGGCCCTCGCTGCCATCCATGTTGAGCGGCAGCCCCATGACGAGGCCACCGACCCGATGCGTCTCGCACAGGACGCGGAGCCGGGCGACGTCGGGGGTGAACTTCACCCGGCGGATCGTCTCCAGCGGCGAGGCGATCTGGCGACCGACATCGGACAAGGCGAGCCCGATCGTCTTGGTCCCGAGATCGATCCCGATGAGGCGGGGGCCGCCTTGCGACGCCTCCACGAAGGCCTGCACCTCGGCCTCGGTCATGTCTGTCGTTCCCTCGATGATGGGCGGTCCTGATCGATCCGCGGGCGGCTGGCAATCAGTGCGGCACCGTGACCGCGTCGCCGACGAAGGTCGCGGAGAGTGGCTCGGCGCCCATGCCGAGAATGCCGCGCACCGCCGGCCCCTGGCTGCGCCGCATCAGGTCGGCCAAGTCGGCACCTCCGAAGCGCACCGATTCGAGATCGGCGCCCATCACCCAGATTTCGTACTCGCCCCGGTCCGGCACCACGTCCCAGAACAGGAACTCGCCGGCCTCCGAGCGCCCGAAGAAGCAGGCCCGATCGACCACCGAGGCATCGTCGCCCTCCACCTCGAAGCGATGATCCGGGCGCAGGTCGATCACGGCGGCGATGCTGTGGGCCATCAATTCCGAACAGCCGACGAGATCGGTCTCCACATCCGCAGAGGGGATCGCGATGCGAAAGTGTCCGTTGGCCAGGCCTGCGCCGCAGGTGGCGGAGAAGGTGCGGTAGGACTCGGGCAGCGAAAAGCCGAGATCGGCCTCGGCCCGGGCGATATCGGCCTGCGTCGAGACCGGCCCCGGTACGCAGCGCGTGAATACCGTTTCCCACATGTGCGACACCCTTAATCTGGATTAACCATAACGAAACGTTCCCATAGCCTTGCGTGGACCCCGTGGGCCAGAGCATCGTTAATCTCTCGTTAACGATGCGGATGCTGCCGATGATCGCCCTCCTCTCGAAGCCGAAAGTCTCGCAGGCGGGACGCCGTACGCGGATGCCGTTCCGGCACAAGCTGATGCTGGTCCTCGCCTGCGAGATCGTGCTGGTCGGGTTCAACCAGGCGGGACGCAATCCGCACCATGTCGGCATTCTCATCGAGGTTCCGGACCAGGCCCACCACGTCGTGACCTAAGGACCGCCGTCCGACGCTTGGCCGAGCCGCGCCGTTGCGACCGCGCGAAGGCGGGTGCTATAGCCCGGCCTTGTGCTCGGCGCCGCGACCGTTATCCCGCGCGGCCCGACGGATTTCGGGGTCTGAAGGCAGCATGTCGGTCGACGCAACGACGGTGAGGCGCATCGCGCATCTGGCGCGCATCGCGGTGAGCGACGACGAGGTCGCGCCGCTCCAGGGCGAGCTCAACGCCATTCTGGCCTTCGTCGAACAACTCGGAGCCGTCGACGTCACCGGCGTCGAGCCGATGACATCGGTGACTCCGATGGCGATGAAGAAGCGCGTCGACGTGGTGACCGATGGCGGCCACGCCCGCGACATCGTCTTCAACGCACCCGAGACGGAGGATCACTATTTCCTCGTCCCCAAGGTGGTCGAGTAGCCAGCCGTTCCACCCGCGAAAAACCATCCACGGCCGAGGATCGTTCGGCGCCCATCGCGGCGACGGGATCCGGCGGGGATTTGAGGACAAGAACCGCCATGACCAGCCTGAACGAACTGACCCTTGCGCAGGCCCGCGACGGGCTGAAGGCCAAGGACTTCTCCGCCGCCGATCTCACGCGCGCATACCTCGCCGCCATGGAGAAGGCCAAGGTCCTCAACGCCTACATCCTGGAGACCCCCGAGCGGGCCCTCGACATGGCGGCGGTGGCCGATGCCAAGATCGCGGCGGGCGAGGCCCGGCCGCTGGAGGGAATTCCCCTCGGGATCAAGGATCTATTCTGCACCCACGGCGTCACCACCACCGCCGGCTCCAAGATTCTCGAAACCTTCCAGCCGCATTACGAATCGGCGGTGACCCATAACCTGTGGCGCGACGGCGCCGTGATGCTGGGCAAGCTCAACCTCGACGAGTTCGCCATGGGCTCGTCTAACGAGACCAGCGCCTATGGCGACGTGATCTCGCCGTGGCGCCGCAGCGGCTCCGACACCAAGCTGGTGCCGGGCGGTTCGTCGGGCGGCTCGGCCGCGGCGGTGGCCGCCCATCTGTGCCTCGGCGCCACCGCCACCGATACCGGCGGGTCGATCCGCCAGCCCGCCGCCTTCACCGGTACGGTGGGCATCAAGCCGACCTACGGGCGCTGCTCGCGCTGGGGCATTGCGGCCTACGCGTCGTCGCTGGACCAGGCCGGCCCCATTGCCCGCACGGTGCAGGATTGCGCCATCCTGCTCGGCTCGATGGCCGGTGCGGATGCGCGCGATACCACCTGCGCCGATCTGCCCGTGCCGGATTTCGAGGCGGCGGTGGTGCGCGGGGTCAAGGGCCTCACCATCGGCATTCCGAAGGAGTACCGGGTCGCGGGCATGTCCGCCGAGATCCAGGCCCTATGGGATCAGGGCGCGGCGATGCTGAAGGATGCCGGCGCGACGATCCGCGAGATCTCGCTGCCGCACACGGCCTACGCGCTGCCGGCCTATTACATCGTCGCCCCGGCGGAAGCCTCGTCGAACCTCGCTCGCTACGACGGCGTGCGGTACGGCCTGCGGGTGCCCGGCAAGGACATCGCCGGCATGTATGAGAACACCCGCGCGGCGGGATTCGGCCGCGAGGTCAAGCGCCGCATCATGATCGGCACCTACGTGCTCTCCGCCGGCTATTACGACGCCTATTACGTGCGCGCCCAGAAGATCCGGACCCTGATCAAGCGCGACTTCGAGGAGGCCTACGCCTCGGGCATCGATGCGATCCTCACCCCCGCCACCCCGTCGGCCGCCTTCGGAATCGGCGAGAAGGGCTCGGGTGATCCCGTGGAAATGTACCTGCAGGACGTGTTCACCATCACGGTGAACATGGCCGGCCTGCCCGGCATCTCGGTGCCGGCCGGCCTCGATTCGCAGGGGCTGCCCCTCGGCCTTCAGCTGATCGGCCGGCCTTTCGACGAAGAGACCCTGTTCGCCGCCGCACAGGTGATCGAGAACGCGGCCGGGCGCACCAAGCTGCCGCCCGCGTGGTGGGCATGAAAGCGAACCAATGACTGTCCCGGTCTACCCCTTCGACGTCTGGATCTGGGCCGCCTTCGATCCGCTGCTGATCGCCATCGCGCTGATCATGGGCTGGAAGTCGGACCAGTTCGTGAAGGTCATTCTCGTATCGCTGATGGCTTTTGCCATCTCGGTTCTGGTGTCGTGGGGCGTCACGGCCATCGGCATCCCCTGGCCGGCTCCGGTCAGCCACGATGGGCCGACCTTCTTCCCCGTGCGCTGGATCGCCGGATTCCTGTGGGGCACCCTGGGCTTCCTCGCCCACCAGCTCTACCGACGCTTCGCTTGAGTGCGGTGCGCGCCGGTGGCTTCATCGCCGCGCCGCATGATACCGTCACGACCAAGGACCGACACGGTCCCTCATCCTGAGGTGCCTGCAGGCGGTCGCAAGATCGCTTGTCGGGCCTCGAAGAAGGGCTCTAGTTCGCCCTCACGCCTGTGGAAGGCTCCTTCGAGGCCGCTGCGCGGCACCTCAGGCTGAGGGTCAGGTCGGGTCACCAGATTTTTTCCTCGATCAGCGTTCCAGGCCATCATGACCGCAGCCGTGAACCCCAAGAAACTCATCAAGGGCGGCCTGCACGATTGGGAGGTCGTGATCGGCATGGAGATCCATGCCCAGGTCACGAGCCGCTCTAAGCTGTTCTCCGGCGCCTCCACCGAATTCGGCGGCGAGCCCAACGACCACGTCTCGCTGGTGGATGCGGCGATGCCCGGGATGCTCCCCGTGATCAACGAGGAATGCGTCGCGCAGGCCGTGCGCACCGGCCTCGGCCTCAAGGCACAGATCAACCTCCGCTCGGTGTTCGACCGGAAGAACTACTTCTACCCGGACCTGCCGCAGGGCTACCAGATCAGCCAGTTCAAGGACCCGATCGTCGGCGAGGGCGTGGTTCTGGTCGATCTGCCGGACGGCGAGTCGATCACGGTCGGCGTCGAGCGGCTGCACCTCGAGCAGGATGCCGGCAAGTCGCTGCACGACCAGAACCCGACCCAGAGCTTCGTCGACCTCAACCGCTCCGGCGTCGCGCTGATGGAGATCGTCTCGCGCCCCGATCTGCGCTCCTCCGAGGAGGCGCGCGCCTATGTGACCAAGCTGCGCACCATCCTGCGCTACCTCGGCACCTGCGACGGCGACATGGAGAAGGGCTCGCTGCGGGCCGACGTGAACGTGTCGGTGCGGCTGCCCGGCGACCCGCTCGGCACCCGCTGCGAGATCAAGAACGTCAACTCGATCCGCTTCATCGGACAGGCCATCGAGGTCGAGGCGCGGCGGCAGATCGCGATCATCGAGGATGGCGGCACGATCTCCCAGGAGACCCGCCTGTTCGATCCGGGCAAGGGCGAGACCCGCTCCATGCGCTCGAAGGAAGAGGCGCACGATTACCGCTACTTTCCCGACCCGGATCTGCTGCCACTCGAATTCGACCAAGCCTACGTGGACGCGCTGGCCGAGGGTTTGCCGGAGCTGCCGGACGCCAAGAAGGCGCGCTTCATCGAATGCTATAGCCTCAGCGCCTACGATGCCGGCGTGCTCATCGCCGAGCGCGCCTCGGCCGACTATTTCGAGGCGGTGGCCAAGGGCCGCGACGGCAAGGCCGCGGCAAACTGGGTGATCAACGAGCTGTTCGGCCGCCTCAACAAGGAAGGCCACAGCATCGAGACGAGCCCGGTCTCGGCCACCCAACTCGGCACCATCGTCGACCTCATCGGCGAGGGCGTGATCTCCGGCAAGATCGCCAAGGATCTGTTCGAGGTCGTGTGGTCGGAGGGTGGCGACCCGCGTGAGCTGGTCGAGTCGCGCGGCATGAAGCAGGTGACCGACACCGGCGCCATCGAGGCGGCCATCGACGCGATCATCGCCCAGAACCCGGACAAGGTGCAGCAGGCGAAGGAAAAGCCCACGCTGCTCGGCTGGTTCGTCGGCCAGACCATGAAAGCCACGGGCGGCAAGGCCAACCCGGCGGCGGTGAATGCACTGCTGAAGGCCAAGCTCGGAATCGAATGAAGGACCAGGGCGCCAAGCCCTTCAGGCTGGCCTACCACTCCTGAAAACGCCGCCGGTCGAACCGGCGGCGGAAGCGGCCAAAGTGGGGCCTATCGCGTGTTCGAAGTCGTGCCGTGAAGGCCGCTTCTGCGCCCCGGAGACCGCCTCCGTCCCGTGATCCGCGTGTGTGCTGCTCAGATCCGGATCGAATTAGGACCGGGTCATCGCCGCAGCGTGCTGCTGGGGTGGAGTCATACTCGTCTCCCGCCATTCGGTCGGCCGCAATCGAACGTTGAACGTCGCTGCTGGTCACCTCGTTACTTTAGCTGTGCTTCAGCGCTGAAACACAAAGCGAGACTGCGACTGGAAACGGGGGGCGTCAAGCCCCTATCTGCGCCAGCGCTTATCTGTATTGATCCGCACGCGGCCCCGCCCCGAAACGCCGTTCGCAAGCAAGGGCTTGCCCACTATCGGATCGCATGGCCAAGTGGGTATCGGCAGGCGTCACAGCCGATTGACGATCCGAGCCGGCGCCCTCACGGCACGTCGGGCGACATCTCAGGTGCCCCAGTTAGCCGGCGCCGCATGCGCTGGAACCAATCGCTGCGATGTCGGCCGGGCTCGCCCACCGAGATCGTCGCGGTCATGCCGGCGACCAGCGCCACACCGTCCGGAACGGCCTCGATGCGGATCCGCACCGGGACGCGCTGGGCGAGCCGCACCCAGGTGTAGACCGGGTCGACGCTGGGCAGTCCCTGGGTACTGGGCGCCGCATTGGCGATGCTGATGCCCAACGTGATGCTCTCCACCGTCCCGCGGATCAGCGGATCGTAGCCGAGGAGTTCGGCCGAGACCGGATCGCCCACATGGATGTGGGCCATCTTGGTCTCCTCGAAATAGCCGTCGATCCAGAAGGAATCGGTGTCGATCACCGCGATATTCACCGTGCCGGTGGTGGCGTAGTCGCCCACCCGCAGGAGCAGGTTGGTCACGCGACCGTTCACAGTGGCGCGCACCTGCGTCCGGCCGAGATTGATCTTGGCCTGAGACAGCTGCGCCTTGGCCGAGGCGAGGGCGGCCTCCGCGATCTTGGCGGTGCCGGCGAATTGCTGCTTCTCCTCGATGGAGGTCGAGAGTGTGGTGAGCGCCTCGCGCCGGGCGGCCTGGGTACGCTTGACCGAGAGGTCGGCCTCGCGGTTCTCCATCTCCGCCTGCGCGGTGGCGATGGCGATCTCGAAATCGGCTGGATCGATGACGTAGAGTACGTCGCCTTTCTTCACAGTCTGGTTGTCGGCGACACGCAGTTCGACGATCTGCCCGGAGACCTGGGGCGCGATGCTCGCCACTTGGACCCGCACCCGGCCGTCGCGGGTCCACGGCGCAGTGACGTAGAACTGCCAGACCACGAATGCGGCGATGGCGGCGCAGGCGAGAATGACGGCCGTGGCTGCCAGGCGCAGCACCCGGCCTCGGCGCGTCTGCCGTCGCGGTTCGCCCCCATCGTGACGCGTCTGCGCGTTTTCGGTTTTGTCGTCGGCCATCGTCACAGGAACACGATCAGGAGGGCGAGGATGCAGAGGTAGAGGCCAGCCTCGGCGAGAGGCGGGTTGGCGACATACCGGCTGAAGCGAATGCGTACGAAGACAAAACGAAGCATCATCAAAATCGCCAGGGTGCCGAGCGCGTAGGCGACGAAGGGCGAAATCAGCACGCCGCCGAGGTCGATATCGTGTCGCATCACGCCCTCGGAATGCCGAGGCGGTGCAGGAAGCGTGCTTGTGTTTCTGCGACGTTGGCGGCGGTGGCCAGATCGCTCACCGCCCGAGCGACGCCCATGCGGACGGCGGGCGCGCTGGCCCTGCCGGCCGCGAGCAGATCGCGGGCGGCTTCCGCCATGCGCCGGCCATCGGCGGCTTCGAGGGCGGTTCGTGCCTGCAGGACAACCGTCTGCAAAACAGGGTCGCGGCCGAGCTCCCGCAATTGCGGATGGGCGCGGGCGGCCGCCGCCTCCATCCGGGCGAGGTCGAAGCCCCGGTTCAGGCTAGCCGCGCGGACGGCGCCGCTGGCCGAACTCCACTGCGCGAACTGGAGCAGCCGGTCGCTGTTCAGGCTGGTCCGGGTGGTGGCATCGCCGCCGTCCCCCACCAGCGCCGCGACGAGGGCACGGCGTGCGGAGTCGACGGCGAAGATCCGGTTCTGGGATACCGAAACCGGCAGGATCACCCGGACGGTGACGAACAGGATCGCCGCCGCCACGACGACTAGGAAGGCATTCGTCAGGAAGGTCTGCGGATCGTAGGATTGCGGGTTGGCGGGCGAGAGCAGGACCGGGAAGAACACCAGCAGGATGAAGCCGACGGCGAAGGTCGGCGGGTTGAGGCTGAGGAAGCAGGCCAGGAACACTACTGGCGCGATCGCGATGGCGAGCAACGGAAATCCCTGCCCCCCGGCTAGCATCCCGAACAGTACGATCCCGGCGCAGAAGGCCGCGAGTGGCATGCCGATCAGCACGCCGCGGGCGAACCCTTTGGGATTCGGATTGATCGCGGACAGCGCGCAGGTAGCGGCCACTTGCACGAGGGCATAGGAGGTCGCGGGCCAGCCGGCCGCCACGAACAGCAGGACCGTCACCCCGAAGGCGATCGCCACCCGCGCCGCGCCGCGCAGGGCGACGGGAAAATCGCGGTGCGTCGGCAGATCGACGTCGCGCCGTGGGCGATGACCAGTGGTGAGGGCGGAGAGGCCGTCCGCCGCATACGCGGCGTTCCGCGCGAAATCGAGGGCGCGCTGAAGGGCCAGAACGTCTTCGACGCGCGCGTCGTCGGCGCAGGTGGCGGTCTCGATGAGCACGTGCAGGCGGAGGACGGCGGCATCGGCAGCGGCCCGCGGATCGGCAACCTCCGCGTCGGTGAGACCGAGACAGAGCGTGCGCGCCTCGGCCACCGCCGCACCGGGCTGTCGCAGGCGGCCCTCGGCGGCCACGAAGGCGCGGGCCGTCGCCGCCATCACGTAGAGGGCGGCGATGCCGCTGCGGGCGCCGGCCGCACGCCGGTGTCCGTCGTCGAGTTCGGCCCCGATGGCGCTGGCATCGCCCCGCATGGCGGCGATGCGGCGGATCAGGGCGGCGGTGCGCTCGGGGCCGGGATCACCGCTCAGGAAGGTGTCGCGCGCAAAGGTCCGCGTGGCCGCGACGGCCCCGGTCAGGGTGTCGCGCACGGAGCGCCAGGTGCTCGGCGAGGCCAGCGCGTCGTTGATGAACGTGATGGCGACGATGCCGATGGTGATCGCGGCCACCCGGTCGACGGCGGCGTCGAACACGTCCTGCGGCGTGTCGATATGCGCGATGGCGATGATCGCCACGGTGTAGCCCGACAGCATCGCCCCGTAGGCGCGGGTGTCCTGCAGGAAGTGGGCGGTGAAGACGCAGAGCGACAGCCAGGTGGTGAAGCCGACCAGCAGCAGCACCCGGTCCTGCGCGAACAGGGCGATGAGGAGGAGCGCCACGGCCGCGCCGACGAGCGTGCCGAGGAAGCGGTAGAGCGCCTTCGACAGGGCTTGGCCGCGCTTGGGCTGCGCCAGGATCGCGACGCAGACCACGGCCGACGAGGCGCCCGACAATTGTAGCCAGAACGCCGCGTAGAGCGCGAGCACCATCGCCAGCCAGATCCGCAGGGCGAAGGCCCAGGCGGCGGGCGGCGGCACGACACGGTCGGCGAAAGCGAGGGCGCGATCGAAGAGGGAGGGCGCCCGAACCGCCGCGTCGCTCAAAGACCACGCGCCTCGACGGCCGTCGCATCGGCCCGGGCGGCGATCCGCGCCTGCCACAGGCAGAGCAGCGGGGTGACGATGAGTTCGACGAAGAGTGCCGCCATCATGAGAAGCGAGGGCAGGCCGGTGAGGCTGAGGCCGAGCAACCGCGCCAATCCACCGAGCGCTACGACCAGGGTGAGGAAGCGAAACAGGCTCGTCTTCGCTTCGATGTCCGGCACACAGGCCCAGAACAGGATGCCGATGCCGAGATGCAAGCCCGACGGATACCGGAAGTGGCTGTCGGCCGAGACGTCGACGAGGCTGCCGGAGCCGAGCCCGGTGAGACCGAACAGCACGCCGTAGAGCCCGGAAACCACGGGCACGAGGGCGACCAAAGCCACCACCCGCTGCAGCACCTGGCGCTCCCGCATCACCGCACTCCGCGTTCCCCGCCCGACCGCCAACCGGGCAGGGTCTCATGCGTTCCGTGGATCATCCGAATGCCGCCCGCTCCGGCTGCCCGGGCGGTGCGATAACGCATCCACGTCGCTGTGCCGGGCCGTGTATCAGGCTTTCTGTTCCTTGAGGCGCTTGACGCACTTGCTGAAGTATTGCGGCCATTTCGGCCCCTTCGCGGCCTTGTCCGCCACCGAGAGAGCCCGCCATTCGGCGCCGCACTTCTTCTGGCGCTCGCGCGGCGCGGTCTGGGTCACGCTCGGCTCCTTGGCGCCCGCCACCGGATCCTTGGCGAGCACGGGATTCACCAGGAGCGGCGCGATGAGGCACGCGGCCAGGACGAAACGGAATGGCATGGTTGACAACCCCCGATTGTGAAACGGGCCGCCTTCGGGCGGACAGCGCGCATCACACCCCCAAGATCGTGTCCAGGCAAGCGGCTTTCGCCGTATCGTCCAACACAATCCACCGGTCGCTCTCGCCACCGGCCACTCTCGCCACCGGTCGCTCTCACGCACCAGCTTGCAACCATCGGCTCGCGTTCCGGCTTGATCCGGCGCATGAACCGAACCTGACCTTGGCCGGGATGATCCGCATGGCACACGCTCCGGGAAAACCCATCGACGTCCACACCTGGAGCACGCCCAACGGCTGGAAGATTCCGATCATGCTGGAGGAGTGCGGGCTGCCCTACCGGGTGGTGCCGGTGAATATCGGCCGGGGCGACCAGATGGCGCCGAACTTCCTGGCGCTCTCGCCCAACAACAAGATTCCCGCCATCGTCGACCCCGACGGACCGGGCCACGAGCCGATCACGATCTTCGAATCGGCGGCGATCCTGCAGTATCTCGGCCGCAAGACCGGCTGCCTCTACCCCACCGATGAGCGGGCGCGGGTGATGGTGGATGAATGGCTGAGCTGGCAGGTGGCCGGCTTCGGGCCGATGCTCGGGCAGGCCCATCACTTCCGCATCTATGCGGAGGAGAAGATCCCGTACGCCATCGAGCGGTTCACCACCGAGACGCAGCGGCTCTACCGCGTCCTCGACCGCCGCCTCGCGGGCCGCGACTACGTCGCCGGCGACTACTCCATCGCCGACATCGCGATTCTCACCTGGGCGAAATATCACGGCAAGCAGGGGGTCGATCTCGCCGGCCTGCCGCACGTGAAGGCCTGGCTCGACCGGGTGCTGGCGCGACCCGCGGTGCAGCGGGGCTTCGCGGCGATCTGACCGAACCCTCCCCTTTCATGGGGGAGGGCGATGACGCGCCTTACTGGTCGGCGGGAGCCGGCGCCGGGGCCGCCTTGGCATGGGCCTTCGGCGCGGGTTTCACGGTCCCAGCCGGCTCGGGCACCACGTTGGCGGCCTGCTGGTTCACGTCCGGTACACGGGTCCAGGTCTGCGAGCCGCACAGGATCTTGAGGAGGCAGCCCGACACCGACAGCTCGGAGGTGCTCTCCCGCTCCAGGCTGACCTGATACATCTTGCCCTCGTCGGCATTGTAGATCTCGCCGGAGAACTTCGCCTCCTCGGGCTTCAGGTTGTCGAGGAGCGTGAGGCCGAGCACCGGGCGGCTCCGCTTCTTCGGGTCCGGGTTCTTGATGTCGGTGCGCGGGGTTCCGTCCTCGTTCGTCCCGGTCTTGGCCCAGACGACCTTGCCGCAGATATTGGCGCCGGCGGGACCGCAGCGGTCGATGCGGACCTTGGCGCGGCCATCGCCGGTGAGCCAGGTTCCCGACGGGTCCTGAGTCGGGGCGGCCTGGGCTGCGGTGAGGCCGGAAAGGATGAAGGCGGCTGTCAGGGCGACGCGCATGTCCTGGTCTCCGTATGGCTTGCGGCTGCGGAAGGGGTCGGTGTCGTCTGACCCGGACAGAAGCCCCCGCAATCGGGCGTTTTTCCGGCAGTGTTGCGCCAAAGCCATGGCCAAGCCTTTTCCGCTGTGGACAGGCCTTGTCCCCACTCGGGTTGAGGGAGGGGGGCGCGCCCGCTATAAGCCCGGCGCCGAAGTCATTTCGGCGGCAAGCACCTCAGAACCGGACTGACCATGGCCACCGAGCGCACCTTCTCCATCCTCAAGCCCGACGCGACGAAGCGGAACCTGACCGGCGCGGTCAATGCCGTGATCGAGAAGGCGGGCCTGCGCATCGTCGGCCAGCGCCGGATTCAGATGAGCCGCGCCCAGGCGGAAAAGTTCTACGAGGTCCACAAGGAGCGCCCGTTCTTCGGCGAACTCGTCGACTTCATGATCTCCGGCCCCGTGGTCGTTCAGGTGCTCGAAGGCGACAACGCCATCGCGGCCTACCGTGAGGTGATGGGCGCCACCAACCCGGCCAATGCCGATGCGGGCACCATCCGCAAGACCTTCTCCGAGTCCGTCGGCGAGAACACCGTCCACGGCTCGGACAGCGCCGAGAACGCCAAGCTCGAGATCGCGCAGTTCTTCCAGGATTCCGACATCGTCGGCTGAAGAATCACACCCGCGCGTCGCTTTCGCGGCGCGCGGCGTTTGCGTCAGGGTGTGGCCGCCACGCCCTTGCGCAGGCCCAGGGGCAGCGTGAAACCGGATCGTACCCGAATCCTTGTCACGGACCCATCATTCCATGCGCCTTCTCAGCCCGCGCACCGGCCGGCTTCTGCTTGCCGCCGGCCTCGTCTCCCTCATGGCCGCGTGTAACGCCAACAAGTCCGGCCCCACCGCCGAACTCGCGGGCTACACCCCCGATCCGGCGCTCAAGACCGCGTCCACCGGTAACCTCACCGGCCGCGTGCGCCACGCCTGCACCGTGACCCAGGCCCGCCTGCAGAGCGTGTCGGAAGTCTCGCTGGCGCGCCCCTGTGGCTGCTACGCCCAGCGCACCCTGTCGAGCCTCGACCAGGGCGAGCTCGATGCCTACCGCACCAACGGCTACTTCAACGATTCGGCCCGCGCCAAGGCGCTGAATGCGCTGGACAGCTGCAAGCTGCCGCGCCCGGCCTAAGGCGTCCGGCCCGGGCTCAGGCCCGGGCCTCCTCGCCTTGCGTGAACTCGCGCCACAGCAGGATCAGTGCGGCCATCACGGCCGGCCCGAGGAACAGGCCGAGCAGGCCGAAGCTCTCGACGCCGCCGAGGATGCCGAGGAGCACCCACAGGAATGGCAGGCGAGTGGTGCCGCCGATCAGAGCCGGACGTACGAAGTGGTCGGCGATGAAGGTCACCACGAAGCCGGCCACCACGACGACCAGGGCCGGGACCACCGCCCCGTTGGCCACCAGGATCAACGCCGCGATGCCGAACACCAGCGGCGCGCCGAACGGGATCATCGCTGCCACCGCCGTCGCGGCGCCGAGCAGCACGGGGTGCGGCACCCCGGCGAAATAATAGACGATCCCGAGCAGCACGCCCTCGCCGAGGCCGACGAGGACGAGCCCGTCCACGGTGCCGTGCACCGAGGCGACCATTTGCCGGGCGACTCGTTCGCCACGCGGACCGAACAGGCGGGAACTTGCGGTGAGCACCTGACGCGTGACCGCATGCCCGTCCCGGAACAGGAAGAACAGGGCGACGAGGCTGAAGCCGAACAGCACCGCCCGCCGGACGATCTGCGCGCCGAGCGTACGCGACAGGCCGATGGCGGTGGAATTGTCGAGGCGATGCAGCAATTCGGAGCCGGCGTCTGGGTGGCTCAGGTTCTGCGCCCACCAGGCGCTCGCCTGGGACCCGCCGAAGGGAAGCTTACCGAGCACCTCTGGCACCGGAATGCCGCTGTGCTCCATCGAGCGGACCAGTTCCATCACATCGTGCGCCTCGCGCGCCGCCTGGACGCCGAGCACCACGAGGGGCGCCAGGAACACGAGGGCGACGGCCACCGTGAACAGCGCCGGCAGGACGATGTTGTGGCCCTTGGGCGGCCGACGCCGTTCCGCACGGGCGTAGAGCGGCCCGAGGGCGATCGCCAGGATCACCGCCCAGACCAGGGCCGGCAGGAACGGATGCAGCACCCAGAGCCCCAGCGCCGCCAGTGCCAGCACCAGCACCGTGCGGGCCGCCCCTTGCGCGGGCGGGCTGAAATGGCCCGGCTCGCCCGGGGGGATCGCGGGCGGCGCGGAACTCTGTGCCACGGGGGCCTGGAACGGGGCGGCTCGGTCGGCCGCGCGCGGTGTCTTGTCCATGGTCGGCTCGATGCCTCTTGGCCGGTCGGGCGACGATCCGGGGTCGCCCGCCTCTGGGTCGCAGTTGCTGCATCTAGGCCTGTGCGGCCCCGGGTGGAATGGCCCGCTCTTCACGATCTGGGCGGCATGCCCCGGCCGAGCGCTACGGTTGCCCGGTCTACCCCCCTCGTGTAAGGGACCGCCTTCCTCTTTCAACGGCGGCGCTCGGCCGTCCGACGGGGCATGCTGCGCGACCGGGGGCACCGGGCATCATGCGCCGGCCCCGGACCGGCCGATTGTCGGCGCCGCCCGATCTGGCGGGATATCCAGGAAAACGGCGAGAACGCATGTCCGAACAGACCCACACCGCCACCTTCGACCGCGTCGCGGACATCATCAGCGACACCGCCGATATCCCGCGCGATACGATCACCCCGGAGAGCCACGCCATCGACGATCTCGGGATCGATTCGCTGGCCTTCCTCGACATCGCCTTCGCGGTGGACAAGGCGTTCGGCATCAAGCTGCCGCTCGAGCGCTGGACCCAGGAGGTCAACGAGGGCAAGGTTCCGGCCGAGGAATACTTCGTGCTGAAGAACCTCTGCGCCCGCATCGACGCGCTCGTGGCCGAGAAGGCCGCCAAGGCCTGACGTCTTTCGAAGGCCCGACGTTTCCTGAAGGCCTGACGCCTCCCGCCGCAGCGGAGCCCCGGTAAGAGCCATGCGCCTCGAATATTTCGAGATGATCGACACGGTGACCGCCTTCGACCGGGAGGCCGGCCGGATCGAGGCCCTGGCCCGCGTGCCGATGGAGAGCCCGGTCTTCGAGGGCCATTTCCCCGGTCATCCGCTGGTGCCGGGCGTGCTGCTCACCGAGACCATGGCGCAGGCCTCCGGCTACCTGCTGCTCGCGCATCTCGGCTTCAAGCAGATGCCGTTCCTGATGGCCATCGACAAGGCGCGCTTCCGCTCCTTCGTCGGCCCCGGCGCGGATCTCGTCGTGACGGCGAGCCTGGAGCATGACGGATCGGGCTATGCGGTGACCAAGGCCGCGATCCGCCACGACGGCAAACCGCTGGCCGATGCGGAGCTGCGTTTCCGCACCATGCCGTTCCCGGAGGGTCTCGACGCGCCGATGCGCGAGCGGGCTCGATCGATCGGGCTTTTCGAATTGGCGGGACTGCCCGCATGAGCGAGACCCGCGACGTCGTCGTCACCGGCCTCGGTCTCGTCTCCTGCGCGGGCGAGGGGATCGAGGCGCATCTGGCGGCCTTCGGGGCGGGCGCCCCGGCGCGCACCGACACCGAGACCTTCGCGCCCTACACGGTTCACCCGGTGGCGCCACTCGTCCTCGACGGCCAGATTCCAAAAAAATCCGACCAGCGCCAGATGGAGCCGTGGCAGCGGCTCGGCGTCTACGCCGCCGGCCTTGCCCTCGATTCGGCCGGGGTGAAGGCCGATGCGACCCTCAAGGCCGCCATGCACCTCGTCGTCGCCTGCGGCGGCGGCGAGCGCGACACGGCGGTGGACGGCGCGATCCTCACCGGCTTGCGCGAGGCGGCCGATCCTGGGGCCTACCTCAACGAGCACCTGCTGAACGACCTGCGCCCGACACTGTTCCTGGCCCAGCTCTCGAACCTGCTCGCCGGCAACATCGCCATCGTCCACGGCGTCACGGGCGCGTCGCGCACCTTCATGGGCGAGGAAGCCGCCGGCACCGACGCCCTGCGGATTGCCCAGGCGCGGATCGCCTCCGGCCAGGTCGCGTGCATGCTGGTGGGCGGCTCCTACAGCGCCGAGCGGCCCGACGTGATGGTGGTCCACGAGCTGGGTGGGTACCTACGCGCCAAACCCTTCCGGCCGGTCTTTTCGCGAGACGCGGAGGGCGAAGACGGTTTCATCCTCGGCAGCGCAGCCGCCTTTCTCGTCCTGGAATCGGCCGAGCATGCGCACGCGCGCGGCGCCACCATACTGGCGCGGCTCGGCCCCGTCGCCAGCGATAGGACGCGCCGTGAGGCCGGCAGCACGGCCAGGAGCCTTCACAGCCTCTGGCAGGCCGCGGGCGTCCAGGCGCCCGATGCGGTGATCTCCGGCGCCACCGGCGTGGTGACGATCACGGCGGAGGAGGGCGAGGCCCTGTCGCGGCTCGCGCCGAACGCGACACGCACGGCGCTCGGCGACGTGGTCGGGCACACTCTCGAAGTGACGGCCCCCTTCGGCGCAGCGCTCGCCGTCGGCCTCGTGGCGCGGGGCGAAGCGCGCGAGGTCGCGGTAACCACGGTCGGCCACCGCCGCGGCGAGGGCGTGATCCGCGTGACGGCGGCCTGAGCGTCACGGATGCGGGTCGACCCCTACGTCTTGGCAGACGCGCAGGAGCGCTCTCCGACAAAGGAGAACATCATGCGCCGAGCGCTCCCTTTCCTCTCAATTCCCGGCCTGCCTTTCCGGGCGCACTGCGAATGGCGTAAGACGGCGCGATGACGAAGCAATTTCCCCGCGATGCGAAGGGCCGGCCGCTGGTGGCAGTGACGGGTCTCGGCATCGTCACCTCGCTCGGCCAGGGGCAGGCCGACAATTGGGCCGCGCTCACCGCCGGGCGCTCGGGCATCCATACCATCCGGCGCTTCCCCACCGAGGGCCTGCGCACCCGCATCGCCGGCACCGTCGACTTCCTCGACACCGATCCGCTGGTGGCTCCTGCCCTGTCGCAGCGCTTCGCCGAGGAAGCCGCCGAGGAGGCGATCGCCCAGGCCGGCATCGGAGCGGCCGGCGACTTTCCCGGCGCTCTCTTCATCGCCGTGCCGCCGGTGGAGATGGAATGGCCGCAGCGTCAGGCACTGGCCGAAGCCTCGGGCCAGACCGGGCCCGTCACCTACACCGACCTTCAGCGCGCCGCGGCGAGCCGGCGCTTCGATGCCTGGCACGACCTGTTCATCTTCGGCTCCGTGGCCGACCATATCGCCGAACGCTTCGGCACCAAGGGCTCGCCGATCTCGCTGTCCACCGCCTGCTCGTCGGGGGCCACCGCGATCCAGCTCGGCGTCGAGGCGATCCGGCGCGGCGAGGTCCAGGCGGCTCTGTGCATCGGCACCGATGGCTCGGTGAACCCGGAATCGCTGATCCGGTTCTCATTGCTCTCCGCGCTGTCGACGCAGAACGATCCGCCGGAGGGCGCCTCGAAACCGTTCTCGAAAAACCGCGACGGCTTCGTGATGGGTGAGGGCGCCGGCGCCCTGGTGCTCGAAGATGCCGAGGCCGCGCACGCGCGGGGGGCGACAATTCTCGGCTATGTGCTCGGCTGCGGCGAGAAGGGCGATGGCTTCCACCGCACCCGGTCGAGCCCGGACGGGGCGCCGGGCATCGCGGCGATTCGGGCGGCTCTCGACGATGCGAGTCTGAGCCCCGAGGCCATCGACACCATCAACGCCCACGGCACCTCGACGCCGGAGAACGACAAGATGGAGGCGATGGGTTGCGCCGCCGTATTCGGCGAGCGGATCGGCCGCCTGCCGATCTCCTCCAACAAGTCGATGATCGGCCACACCCTCACGGCGGCGGGCGCCATTGAGGCGGTGATCTCGCTCCTGACGATCGCGCATGGGCGCATCCCGCCCAC
Organism: Methylobacterium sp. BTF04; assembly: GCF_010692745.1. GTDB lineage: Bacteria > Pseudomonadota > Alphaproteobacteria > Rhizobiales > Beijerinckiaceae > Methylobacterium. The sequence continues at coordinate 18,843 of NZ_JAAHTB010000034.1, read as the reverse complement.
GATCAATTACCTCGTGCCGGACCCGGCGATTCCCCTCGACGTGGTGGCGAGCGCCCGCGACATGAGCGTCGGCCGCGTGCTGTCGAACTCGTTCGGCTTCGGTGGCCAGAACACCTGCCTGGTGCTCGGGGACGAGCCGGCATGATGCCATTAGGCATGAACTCCCCGACCGAGCCGACTAAGCGCGTCCTCGTCACCGGCGGGGCCTCTGGGCTCGGCGCGGCCATCGTCAGGGCGCTCGCGGCGGCCGGGCACGACGTCTCCTTCACCTACCGCTCGTCGGGGGAGGCGGCCGACCGCCTCGTCGCGGAATTGGGCCAAGCCCATCCCACCCGGACGATCACCGCCCACGCCCTTGATCTGGCCGACCGCGACGCCCTGGACGCCTTCTGCGAGGCCATCGAGGGCGAGAGCTTCCACGGCCTCGTCCACAATGCCGGCCAATCCTACGATGTGCTGGCGGCGATGCTGGCGCAGGACAAGGCCGAGGCCGCCATGCAGGTGAACTTCTGGTCGCTGACCCGGCTCGCCAAATCCCTGGTGCGCGGGATGACCCGCGCACGCGCGGGCCGCATCGTTGCCATCGGCTCGGTGGCGGCCCTCCAGGCCAATCCGGGCAACGCGGCCTATGCCGCCACCAAGGGCGCCCTGATCGCCTATTGCCGCACCTTGGCCATCGAATCGGCCAAGCGCGGGGTCACGGTGAACGTCATCGCGCCGGGCTTCATCGATACCGACATGATGGCGCCTTATGCCGCGCATCGCGCCGGCATGGAGCGCCAGATCCCCGCCGGACGCTTCGCCAAGCCCGACGAGGTCGCCGCGCTGGCAGCCTTCCTGATGGGCGAGGGCGCCGCCTACATCACCGGTGCGGTGCTGCCGGTGGATGGCGGACTCACCGCGATGATGGGCATCCACCGCTCCTGAGACCGTCGATGCTGTTCCGCATTGCAGTTGCCTGCGCGCTCGCCGCGATCCTGACGGCGAGCCCGGCCCGAGCGGCGGAGGCCTTCCGCGTGAATGGTCTGCCGCGGGGCGAGACCCTGAGCATCCGCGACACGCCGGAGGCCGGAGCGGCGGCGCTCGGTCAGGTTCCCGAAGGAGCCCGCATCCGTGGCTTCGGCTGCACCAGCGACACACCGAGCGGCCTGACCTGGTGCCGCGTGAAATCAGGCCCCATCGTCGGTTGGGCCCGGCGGCGCTACCTTGCTCCGGAATGAGCCGGGTTGATGCACGCGCGCACGGTTCGTACCATCTGATACCAAGGTTCGGTGAGGGCCGGTCATCGCGACTAGGCCATGGCAGCGGGCAACGAGCCTACGCCGAGGCTCACGGGTTCTGCCCCCTGTAGATTGGTATGATCGAGAGGATGCGGCTCTATGGCGACCATGATCATCCGTGACGATGCACTCTGGGCGCGCCACATCGAAGGCGACGCGGCGCTGGCGCAGCGGATCCGAGCGCTGCCTGCGGACGACGCCATTGTCCTGCGCATCGAAGGACGACCGATCCGATTCCGCAAGATGAGGGATGGACGCGACGGACGCCCCACCGACGGCGTCAGGCCCGACCCCGACTTCGCAGAATTTTGGCGGGCTTTGCAGCGACGCCGCGGCACCATGGTCACTATCGAGCCCGAAACCGGTGCGATCGATCCGTATCTGCTGTCCCTGATGGCGACGCTGACCGAGTGGAACAGCCCGGAGGATGCCGCAGCCTATGACGGGCTTTGAGCGCTTCGAGGTCCTGACTGCGCTTTTCCCGTTCGTGGACGTGCCGGTGCGAAAACCCCGCCCGGTTCTGGTCATGTCTACGGGCGCTTTCAATACGCTCCACGGTCACGTCATCGTCGCCATGATCACGACGGGGGCCGAGAGCCAGTGGCCCAGCGACTCTGTCATCCTCGATCTCGCGGCTGCAGGGCTGAAGCACCGGTCCGTCATCCGTTGGAAGGTCTTCACGCTTCCGATCTCGGCAATCGGGCGGCGGATCGGCACACTTGCGCACGGCGATCGTCTCGCGTTTGAAGCTGCTTGTAGAACGACGCTATCCGGAGGCGCCGGCTGACTCTGCGCGTCCCGAACCGGCAAGAGGAAAAGTCGACCTGATGCAAGCCCTCCAACTCTTCGGTGACCGTGACCTGCGCGTCAGCGACGTCGCGGCCCCGGCGGCCCCCGGCCCCGGCGAGGTCCAGATCCGCGTGCGCGCAGTGGGCCTCAACTTCATCGACGTCTGGGGCTTTCGCGGGATGGCGTTCGCCAAGCGCAAGCTTCCGCTCACGGTGGGCGCGGAGGCCTCCGGCGAGATCGCCTGCATCGGCGAAGGCGTCGAGGGCCTGAGCGAAGGCGACCGCGTGGCGCTCTACGGAGCCCAGACCTGCGGCCACTGCAAGGCCTGCGTGGAGGGCCGCGACAACCTCTGCGAGAACGTCGCCGGCGTGATGGGATTCCATATCGACGGGTTCGCGCGAGAGTTGGTCAACATGCCGGCCCGCCTCGTGGTGAAGGTGCCTGCGGGCGTCAGCTTCACCGATGCGGCCTGTGCGCCGATCGCCTTCGGCACCGTCCAGCACATGCTGTTCGACAATGCCAAGCTCGAGCCCGGCGAGAGCATCCTGGTCCATGCCGGCGGCTCCGGCATCGGCACGGCGGCGATCAAGATGGCGAAAGCCATCGGCTGCACCGTGTTCACCACGGTGGGCGACGATACCAAGGGCGAGAAGGCCAAGGCCCTGGGCGCCGATCACGTGATCAACTACCGCGACGAGCGCTTCGAGGGCGAGGTCCGCCGGCTGACCAAGCGCAAGGGCGTCGACGTGGTGTTCGAGCACGTCGGTCCCGACACTTGGAACGGTTCGCTGCTCTGCCTTAAACGCGGTGGACGCCTCGTCACCTGCGGTTCGACCTCGGGCGTTTCGACGACGATGAACCTGATGCAGCTGTTCCAGCAGCAATATCGCATCACCGGCTCGTTCGGCTGCGCCATCGCCAATATCCGCCAATCCCTGGCCAAGATGGCGGACGGGTTGACGCCGGTGGTGGATACGGTGCTGCCGCTGGCCGAGTTCGCGCAGGGGCTGGAGCGGCTCGAATCCCGCAAGGTGTTCGGCAAGATCCTGGTCACGCTCTGATCGCATCCGCAGAGCCCCGCGTGGGGCGACCCGCTGCGGGAATCCCGGCATGGGTGCTCTTGTCGAATAAAATGCTCTAAGCGGAGGACGATTCGCGTCGTCGGGACGCGCCGCCGCACGGGAATCGTCTTGCTTCGCCTCGCCTTGGTCTTGAAACGCAACCTGCCCCGGCTCGCCGGGCTGGCGATGATTCCGCTGATCCGGAGCCTGTTCTGGCTGGCACGGATGCTCGGTACGGAGCGAGCGAGTCGGATCGGCGGCTGGCTTGCCAGAACGGTGGGACCGTTCCTGCCGGCCCATCGCACGGCGATGGCGAACCTGCGCGCCGCGTTCCCCGAGCGCGACGCGGCAGCGATCCGCGCCATCGCGGGCGACGCCTGGGACAATCTCGGGCGCACCGGTGCCGAATACGCCCACCTGCACACGCTGTTCGACCACGACCCCGCCGATCCGGCGACCCAGCGCATGGCGGTGGAGGGCGAGAGCCACTTCGCGGACCTGCGCGACGACGGCAAGCCCGGGCTGATCTTCTCCGCCCATCTCGCCAATTGGGAATTGCCGGCGATCTGCGCCGCACGGTACGGCCTCGACGCCACCGCGATCTTCCGTCCGCCCAACGATCCGGCCACCGCAAGCCTCGTGCAGGAGGTGCGCCGGGAGACCATGGGGGGTCTGGCCGCCGCGGGGCAGGGTGCGGTCTTCGCCATGCAGGGCGTGGTGGAGCGTGGCGGGCATCTCGGCCAGCTCATCGACCAGCACTTCACCCGCGGCGTGGTGGTCGAGTTCTTCGGGCGCCCGGTGCTGGTCAATCCGCTGATGGGCAAGCTCGCCCGGCATTACGAATGCCCGGTTCACGGGGTGCGGGTGGTGCGCCAGCCGGACGCGCATTTCCGGCTCGAACTGACCCCGCCCCTCGATCTGCCGCGCGATGCCGAGGGCGCCATCGACGTCCAGGGCGCCATGCAGGCGATGACGCGCGTGGTGGAAGCCTGGGTCCGCGAAAATCCCGGCCAATGGCTGTGGATGCACCGCCGCTGGCGCCCCGCCATGCTGCCCAAGCCCAAACCGGCCGCGAACACCAAGCCGGCGGATCGAGGCAACGTGACTTCCCCGCCGCCCGAACACGCGGTCTCATCAGCGCCATGACGCCGCGATCGCTCCGCTCCTGCCTGCGTCTCCTGCTCGCCGGCATACCGATGGCCGCCATGACGCCCGCCTGGGCCGCCGAAGGGGCCCAGGTCGTCATCGAGCTGTTCACCAGCCAGGGCTGCGCCTCGTGCCCGCCAGCCTCGCAGGTGCTCTCGGAGTTTGCCAAGAAGCCCGGCATCATCGCGCTGACCTTCCCGGTGACCTACTGGGACTATCTCGGCTGGAAGGACGATCTCGGCCTGCCGGCCTTCACCGATCGACAGCGTGCCTACGCGAACCTGCGCGGCGTGCGGCAGCTGTTCACGCCGCAGGCGATCGTCAACGGCGAACCGTCGATGGTCCGGTCAGACCGCGATTCCCTCGATCGCAACGTCCGCAACGCCCGCAAGGCCGGTGCCTTCCCGGTGCAGGTCCGCAGTACCGAGCAGGGCGACCGAATCGCCATCGAAATCGACGCCGCCTCCGGTCCGGAGACGCAAGGGGAAGTCTGGCTCCTGCCCGTCCTGCACAAGCGCACCGTGGCCATCGGGCAGGGCGAGAACAAGGGACAGGTGATCGAGTACATCAACGTGGTGCGCGGATTGCAGCGGGTCGGCAGCTGGGCCGGCCGCGCCGCCCGCTACGACATCCCCCGCTCCACTGCGCGCGTCGGCGAGGCCGACACCTACGTCGTGGTGCTGCAAGGCGGCAGCAAGAACCATCCGGCGCGCATCCTCGGCGCCGCCGCCGCACCGGGTTTCTAGTAGATCGTCACCGCCACCGCGTAGGCCGGAAAACTCACACGGTCGCAACGGGATCGGACAGTGCGCGAAGGTTTTTCACGACCTTAGATTTCCACGGCAACCGAACTCAGAGCTCAGCTGAGCAATTTGGCGCAAGCCTCTGGTGTGGCAAGCGTTTAATCCGATCGGTTCGGTGTCGCCCCCCGTATCCCGAGCTGCCGAGAAACGGGAGACGATTAGGGCTCGTCGTCAGTCGACCCACTCGCCCGCCCGCATCACCGGGATCGCCCGGCCTTCGGCGGTAAGGCCATCCACGTCGATCTCGGCGGAGCCGATCATCCAGTCGATGTGGATGAGGCTGCGGTTGGCGCCGCGCGCGGAAAGGTCGGCTTCGCTGAACTGCGCACCACCCTCGCGAAAACACTTGCTGTAGGCTTGGCCGAGCGCGATGTGGCTCGCCGCGTTCTCGTCGTAGAGCGTGTTGTAGAACAGGAGCCCCGAGGTCGAGATCGCCGAGGAAGCCGGCACCAGGGCGACTTCGCCGAGCCGACGCGCGCCTTCATCGGTCTCGATCACCTTGGCGAGAACGTCGCCTCCGGTACGGGCCGTGGCTTCGACGATGCGTCCCTCCTCGAAGCGCACCTGGATGCCCTCGATCAGGGTGCCTTGGTAGGAAAGCGGCTTGGTGCTGGTGACGGTGCCGTCGACCCGGTCCTTGTGGGGTGTCGTGAACACCTCCTCGGTGGGAATGTTGGCGTTGCAGGTGATACCGTTGCGCGAGACCGAGGCGCCGCCACACCATTCATGGTCGTCGGCGAGGCCCACGGTGAGGTCGGTGCCCGGACCGACGAAGCGCAGGGCGGCGAAGCGGTGCCCGTTGAGGATGTCCATGCGCGCGTGGAGCGCGGCATTGTGGTCCTCCCAAGCCGCCAGCGGATCGGGTCCGTCGACGCGCGAGGCCGCGAAGATCGCGTCCCAGAGCCGTGACAGCGCCTCGTCCTCGGGCAGGCCGGGAAACACGCTGCGTGCCCACGGCTTTGTCGCGGCCGAGACGATGGTCCAGTTAGTGGCAAAGTTCGCGATGAGTTCGAGGGCCGGAACGTAGGCCTTTGAGCGGGCGCGGTTGGCGCGCGCCACCTTGGCCGTGTCCTGTCCGGCGAGCAGCGCCGGGTCGTCGCCCGAAATGGCGAGGCGGGCGGCGCCGTTGCGGTAGGCGTCGGCCATGCCGCTGTAGAGCCAGCCAGCGGCCGTATCGAAGGCGGCATCCGAGCCATGCGCGAAACGCGCCAGGGTCGCGGCATCGTCCGAGAAGAAGGTCGTGACCAGCGAGGCACCGGCCTTGTAGGCCTCGACCGTGATCGCGCGCACCAACGGCACTGTCTCCAGCGGCGCCGTGATGACGAGCTCCTGACCGGGCTTCAGTCCGAGGCCGACCTTGACCGCGACCTCTGCGAGGCGCTCCAGGCGCTGCGCGTGGGACGCGGACGATTCTCCGGTCTGAGCCTGCGTGTCCATTCCCTGGTCTCCCTCGATCCTGGCCGGAGCGTCTTCGCTCTCAGATCAGGGCCTCAAGATCAGGTCTCGATACGTCAGGTCAAGCGGCACGCGACCAGGTGATCTCGCCGAGATTCTCCCGGAAGGCGAAGCGGAGCAGGTGATCGGACACCACGTTCTCGAGCCGGGTGAGGGCGGCGGGATCGGGGGTGGCGACCCGCATCAGCAATGCGTCGGCCTCGGCCTCGAAGGTGCAGACACGGTCTTCACCGAACGGCACGGTACCGGAATCATCGGTGGCTTCCACCGGGAACTTGTGGCTCCAGTGCCGGCAGAGCTGCTTCAAGTAGCGGCTCGCCTCGGCGGTCGGGACTCTCGCCTGTGAGGTCGGCATCGGATCGTCTCCTTCGAGGCCCGCAGAGCAGGCGGAATGCATTCGCGGCAGCAGCGCTCGGGTCTTCGAAAGAGAAGCCTGCGAGGCTTAACGCCGGGCTAACCCGCCGCACTGCACCCACACATTCTTCCAGCTTGCGAGCCGATTTATGGCGCGTTGCGTCACATACACTGCAAGGATTTGGTGCGACGCACAATACCAATGGCGAGCGGTCTGCGGCGGTTCCACCAGAATGGGCCGCCTGCGCTGAAACACCGCGTCAGCCAGCGGCGTCGGGCGCTGCGTGCGTTCCAGGCAAAACCTTGCCAGGGTTCAGAATATCGTGCGGATCGAGAGCGGCTTTCAGGCGCCGCATCAGGTCGAGCCCCACCGGATCGCCGTAGTGCCCGAGCTCGTCGCGTTTGATGAGCCCGATGCCGTGCTCAGCGGCGATGGAGCCGTCGAGATCGCTGACGATATCGTGGACGATGCGGTTGAAGCGGCCCCATTCCGCCAGGAAGGCGGCCTTGTCCATGCCCACCGGCTGGCTCAGGTTGAAGTGGATGTTGCCGTCACCGTAATGCCCGAAGGCGCAGACACGCAGGCCCGGCATCGCCGCTTCGCAGGCGGCCGTCGCCCGTTCGAGAAAGTCCGGAAGCCGCCCCAAAGGCACCGAGACGTCATGCTTGATCGAACCGCCCTCGCGACGCTGTACCTCCGACAGGTTTTCGCGCAGCGCCCAGAGCGCGCGGTTCTGCGCCTCGCTCGCCCCGAGGGTGGCATCCTCGACCAGCCCGGCTTCGACCGCATCGGCCAGAGCCGCCTCCATCTCGGCAACGGCATTCGCTCCCGGCCGCGTCGTCGATATCTCGACGAGGGCGTAGCTGCCGTGGTCGCCGGCGAGCGGCTTCTGCGCGCCGACGGCATGCCGCAGCACGATCTCCAGGCCGAAGGGCGGGATGACCTCGAAGGCGGTGAGATCGGCGCCGGCCGCGCGGCGCAGATCCGCGAACAGGGTCAGCGCCGCGCGCGGGGAAGCGAGGCCGACGAAGCCGACGGCCCGCGAGAGAGGCTTGGGAAACAGCTTCAGCACGGCCGCCGTGATGATCCCGAGCGTCCCCTCGGAGCCGACGAACAGGTGCTTGAGGTCATAGCCCGCATTGTCCTTGCGCAGGGCTTTCAGCCCGTTCCAGACCCGGCCATCGGCGAGCACCACTTCGAGGCCGAGCACGAGGTCGCGGGCATTGCCATAGGCGAGCACCGCCGTCCCGCCGGCATTGGTCGCGAGATTGCCGCCGATCCGGCATGAGCCTTCCGAGGCGAGCGAGAGCGGAAACAGCATGCCGTGCGCGTCCGCCGCCGCCTGGACGTCGCTCAAGGTGACGCCGGCCTCGACGGTGATCGTCGCCCCGGTGGCATCGACGGCGCGCACGGCGGCGAGCCGCGTCAGCGACAGCACGATCCCGCCCTCGGGCACGCCGCCACCGACGAGCCCGGTATTGCCGCCCTGCGCCACCACTGGAATCCCGGCCTCGGCACAGGCGCGCACCACGAAGGCGACCTCCTGCGTATCGGCCGGCCGCACCACGGCGAGTGCCTGCCCCCGATAGAGACCGCGTGTCTCGACGAGATGAGGGGCGAGATCGTCCTGCGCCGTCAGCACATGCGCGGTCCCGAGACGGGCCGTGAGGGCGGCGAGCAGGTCGGGCGCTTCGGTCTCGGGCATCGGGCTCAAACCCCTCGGGCACCAGCGGGATGGCGTGGCGGTGCTCGGCTCCTATGATAGGGAAGGGGGGCTTATGATAGGAGAGGGGCAGCGGTCTTTGCAGGTCGAGTGACGACCGGTCGCGACCCGCCGTTCCTCACAACCGGAGACGCCGACCCGATGCTGTCCGTGATCCCGAACCCGGCCCGCATCGCTCTGCCCATCATGGGCACGAGCGATTTCTTCCCCGTCCGGCGGGTCTATTGCGTGGGACGCAACTATGCCGCCCATGCCCGCGAGATGGGCAAGGACCCCGACCGCGAGCCGCCGTTCTTCTTCATGAAACCCGCCGATGCGCTCCAGATCGCGCCCGGTCAGGCGGTGATCGACCATCCCTATCCGCCGCAGACCGAGAACTACCATTTCGAGGTGGAGATGGTGGCGGCGCTGGCGCTGGGCGGCCGCGACATTCCGGAAGCCTCGGCGCTCGACCACGTCTACGGCTATGCGGTCGGCCTCGACATGACCCGGCGCGACGTTCAGGACGAAGCCAAGCGCCTGGCTCGGCCGTGGGATCTGGCCAAGGCGGCCGACGCCTCGGCCCCCATCGGCCCGCTCTATCCGGCCGCGTCGATCGGGCATCCGACCCACGGTGCGATCACCCTCGACGTTGACGGGACGGAGCGCCAGCGCGGCGACCTGTCCGACATGCTGTGGTCGCTGCCCGAGCAGATCGCGCATCTGTCGCGCTATTTCGAGCTGTATCCGGGCGATCTCGTCTTCACCGGGACACCGTCGGGCGTCGGCGCGGTGACGCGCGGGCAGACCATGGTGGCCGCCATCGCGGGGCTCGGCGACATCCGCCTGCACGTGGTCTGACGATGCTGCTCGACCGGCCGCTGGTGCGGCGCCTGTTCCATCTCGGCGCCCTGGCGACGCGCGGCATGACGCTGGGGGTGCGCGGTGCGGCCATCGACGGACAGAGCCGCGTCTGCCTCGTGCGCCACACCTACGTGGCCGGCTGGCACCTGCCGGGCGGCGGCGTCGAAGCCGGCGAGACCGCCCCGGAGGCGATGGCCCGCGAGTTTCGCGAAGAGGCCGGGATCATGCTCGATCCCGACCGGCCGCTGCGGCTCCACGGTTTCTACCACAACCGGGCCGCGGCCGGCCGTGACCACGTCGCACTCTACGTGGCGCCAGCCTTCACGGTTCCGGAGCCCAAGGCACCCGACCGCGAGATCGCCGAATGCGGCTTCTTCCCCCTCGACGCCCTACCCGAGGCGACGACGCGGGCCACCCGCACACGCTTGGCCGAAATCCGTGACGAACTCGCACCGGCGGTGCACTGGTAGGTGGATCCGGCAAAACACGCCGGCTATCGGAAACGGCCATTCGGCGCTTGCAACACCCGGCGGAATGGTGTTTAGAGACGCCGTCCGGGGCCGCCGGCGGGTCTTCCCTCCAGCGGCGCGGTTGTGAGCGGGTGTAGCTCAGGGGTAGAGCACAACCTTGCCAAGGTTGGGGTCGAGGGTTCGAATCCCTTCGCCCGCTCCAATTTCACGGACGAATTAGAACGCGATTACAGCGCGTTAGCAGAGGCCACCTTCGGGTGGCCTTTTGCGTTTCAGAGGCTTTGGGTTGGAAACTGGGTTGGAAACGTGCCGAAACCCCGCTCGGGAGGGTCCCGGCAGGGTGGTCGGCGACGGGCGGTCCCGATTGAAGCGGGACCGCGATTTCGTCGCAGGGGGACGGTCGCACCCGCCCTGGTCAGTTCCAAGCGCCGTGGGATTCGCGGAGCCGGGGGAAACGCGCGGCCTCATCTGCGGGATCGCGCGTTCAGTGAACCTCGATCCTCCCGGCTTCCCAGTTCGCGCTCACCGTCTTCGAGAAGACGTCGCGGGTGGTGGTGTCGCCGGCGGCCGGGCGATCGACGCACAGGGCGACGGTGAGGGCCAAACCGGGGACGGGCAGACGCTTGTCGACGAACAGGTACTTCAGCACCTTGGCCGTCTCCTCGTCCGGCACCCGGAGCGTGTACTCGTCCTCTCGCGGGGTGGTGGCCTTCACCACGAGGTGGTGGTGCTGGAATTCCGCCTCGCCCTTCAGCAGCATCGCCCGGTTCTGCATGATCGTGTCCGGAGCATCCCAAACGGCATGGACGACCTTGCCGTACTTGAGGATCGTCAGGATGAAGGCGATCACGTCCACCTTGCCGCCCGGCTTGAGCTTCTCGTTTGAGATCCAGTTCTGGCTCATCAGGTCAGCTTGCGCGATGCGCAGCGGCGTGAGGACGTACTGGAGCTCGTCGAGCTTGTTGGCGATCGACTTCTTGAAGGAGCTTTGTGACATAATCTTTTTTCCCGCCGGCACTGCACCGGTGGGCTATTCATGTAACCGCAGAACCTTGCACGAACCTTAGCGGCCCAAGCAGATAATTCATCGCATCACGACTTTTCTTTGCGCCGCCGCCGATCTGCTATGGTTCGCTTGCGGTCAATACGTTCGCTAAACTTGTAATCATCCGTGCCGTGCAGCCTCACGGGCCCGGCGCTCGGGTCCAAGCTTCCTCGCCAGGTCGGCCGGCCTCGATGCCCGCACGAACCCGCGGGAGACCTGCCCGGACAGGGTGGCCATCTCCTGCAGGGCATCCCCGAGCGCGCGGCGCAGGGCGTCCCTCGCGTCGCCGTCGGCGGCCTCAAGGTAGGCGGCTTCCATCTCGTCCACGAGGACCTCCATCGATTCGCACATGAGAACGAATGGAGAACAAATCAGCGCGGGAGTCGATCCCCGCCGGGGGCGATTTCGGGGTGAGGCGCGCCGTTGCCCCACGCGATCGCCAGGCCGACTGTGGTCCCCAGCGGGACGGAAAGGACGACCCAGATGATGGCGACCTGCCATGCCCCGTGGGTCACGATGGGTCCGTCCATTCGAAGCCCCATCCTGGCGTTCCATCGTCGGTTGGTATCGACACGATGTCGTCCGCCGTCAGAAGTATCCTCGGAGACGGAAAGCTTTGAGCGACAAGCGTCACCGGTCTGGCAGGATCGTTGAGCATCGGATCTTGTAGGTCGGCGCGCACGGTCGCGAGCAGAAATGCCTGACGGTGCCGGATCTCGTCAGGCGTTAGGCCATGCCAGTGCTCGCCGTCGAAGGTGGTCTTGCGCCGGAGGATGTTGGGCGCCTCGACGAACGCGTTCAGCCCGAGAAGGGTCGACCGCTCCATCCAACCGCCGCGAAGGCCATCCATGAAGGCGTCGGTCATTCGGGTACCGTCGGGCGTATCGGGATTCGCGAGCAGGTCCTCCAATCCATCGAGGCGCTCTCCCGGCAGCGGTCTGGCCTTCTCCTTCATCTCCGCCTGCATCACGGCAAAGCGCTCTTCCCATCCCGGCTTCATCATCTTCCGCTCCTCCCGACGCGCCGCCGGTCGTTGCGGGCCTCGCGATCGACGGCGTGCGCGATCCACGTGGCGAGCGCCGTCCGGATGGGGATCTCCCGCTCGGCCGGGCCGTCCCCGGGGCGCTCGGCGATGATCCGCTCGACGTCGCGGTAGGCCCCGAGGGCGAGCTCGTCTATCGTGCGCCTCTTCATGTTCGTGCCTCCGCATCCGCCCGGGGTTGTCCCGGATCGGTGACCGGCTCAGAGTCCCGCGCATGCCCGACGACGACGAGTACGACCCCGCCGCCCTGAGCGTCCTCGCCAGGATGGAGCCGCCCCGGCGCCGGCCGACCGCCCACATCGAGGGCCTCTACCTGGTCGAGGACGGCCCCGGATCGAGCACGCGACTTGAGCTCGTCGTGCAGGTTCTCGTCGGGCTGGAGCGGTCGACCGTCATCGTCGCCGACCCGATCACCGGGAGGGCCCTGGCCAACGAGGTCGTTCCCCACGGGAGCGAGCCCGGGGCCGCGGCCGCCGCGGTGGAGGCGGCCGTCCGGGAGTGGCTGCCCTGATCGGGCGGCCTTCACGGTCAGGATCGCCCGATCGAGGGCAGCGTCTGCCTCACGCACCATCGCATCCGGATCCCCGCCCTCGGCGATGATCTCGGCGCGGAGCTCGTCGCCCGACATCGACAGGATGTCCTCGATGATGAGGTCGTCAGCGCGTCGAGGAACGCCTCCGCCCGGCAGGGAAGGGCCAGCGGCCAGTTCTGAAAGGTCTCGACGATGAATGGCTTCTGCCCGAACAGGGGCGCCATGTGCTTCCCGCTCACGCCCGGCCCTCCGAGAGAAGTCCGCGGGCGACCAGCACCGTGTAGACGCCCCCGGCGATCTGGGTGGCGTTCAGGCCGTCGCGGCGTCCCTGCACGAGGACGTCCTGGATAATGCTCCAGGGCGTCTCGGGCACCGGCGGGAACCAGCGCGGAGCCTTGGGGAACCGCTTGTGGAGCGGCGCCCGGATGTGCTTGGGGATGACCTCGCGGGGGAGGATCATGCCGCCTTCTCCTCGACCTCGACCGTGCGGCGGAGGGACTCCTCCCGCTTGATCTCGATCTCGATGCCGTCGATCTCGACGCCGAGCTTCGCGAGTTCTCCGTCGCACTGGTCGACCCGGCGGAGGATCTCGTCCCGCGTGGCCTTCCGCAGGGCCTCCAGCATCGGCTCGTCGACCACGTAGCCGAACACGGTCACCCGATGATGGGCGAACCCGTACGGGACGTAGACGTCGTCCTGCAGCCCGACATCAACGTACGCGACGACGAGCTTCCGGCGCTGGTCGACCAGGTCCTTCGCCCTGCTAACCTCGGAGAGCTTCATCCCATTTCCCCCCTGCGAATCCGGACAGAACAGCAGGGTGCCACATCGCGACGATTCGCACTGGACGGTGACGACGGCTTGAGGCAGCCGCTGAGTCGGTGGTCCCCCTGGCGGATGCGGGCCCCGTCGCGGGCGCGGGTTTTCTACAGCATGATCGGCACCCCGAAATGCGTGCTATCGCGAACATTTCAGGCCGAAACCGTTGAAATGCGCGCTATGGCACACATTCTGAGAGGGCTTGCGTTGCCTTTACTGGATCAGCCCAGGGGTTTTTAAACCAAGGTCCCACCGACACCTTCCGGCCGTCTTCACAGAAGGCGGCCGCATGTGCATTGTACGGATTCCACCGGAGCCGACCGCCGCCATGACTGCTCGCTCGATAGAGAAACGCACGACCGCCGTCGCCTGAGCCCCGCGCTCGGCGCCCTTCGCGCGTCCCGTTTCCAATCCCTGCGAGATTTCCCCGATGTCCGACAATCCCACCCGCTGGGCGCGCCGCGCCGCGCGCATCGTCACGTATTCCGACAGCCTGGAGCGCCACGAGACCGCCCTGCGCGGCCGGGACCGCGCCGTCGTCCCCTCGATCGAGGACATCCTCGTCGGGTATCCATGGGCGCACGGCGACGCGTTCCAGGATGCGAGGGCGTGGGCCGAGGCGATCGAAGGGCGCCTCGCTCAGGGCTTCCCCGACGACGTGCTCAAGGCGCTCCGGTCCTTCCAGTACGACCCGAGGATCGACACCGCACTCGACCTGGAGAGCGTCGCGCTGGAGAGGGCCACCGAAGGGTACCGCCCGCCGTTCCGCTCGTTTGAGATCCTCGACGAACTTCGGGACGTCGCGGATCGGGCATGCCTGTACGGGGCCGAATTCGGCGACCCGAGCGCCACCGCACGCGCCGTCGCCCTCTGCGTCGAGACGCTCCACGAGTACGGCTCGACCGTCCTCAGCGACCCGATTCCATTCCGCGAGATCGGCGTGACGATGATGGACCTGGCGAGCCGGATCTGTCGGGAGCCCGACGCCGTCGCCTATAGCGAGACCGACGTCGACCGCGGCTTCGTCGCCGAGCGGCACGCTCAGAAGCTCGCGGCCCGGACGCTGCTTGAACGGATCGCGAGCACCGTCACGCCGCCGGAACCGCTGGAGCGGCCGACGGCGGTGGTTCCAGCGGCTCCGGGGCTCGACATGTCGTGGCTCGCGGACCTCCCCCTCGGACAGGCCGCGGAGGCTCCCTCTATCCTCGTCCTGCCGGCCGCTGCCGATGGCAAGAAGCCGAAGGGACAGGCCGGCACGATCGCGGGCCGTCGGCTGCCGTGCGTCCCGATGCCGGACCTGGAGGATCTCGGGCGCCGGCTCGTCGAGCGGTCGCCATGGGCCGAGGCCGCCATAGCGCGGATCGTCGGCATGATGCTAGGACGGCCCTACGCGGCCGTGCCGAACCTGCTCCTCGTCGGGCCGCCCGGCGGGGGCAAGACCACGCTCGCGCGGGACCTTGCCACGGCGCTCGGCGTGCCCTCGCTCGTCTACGCCTGCTCGTCGGCCTCGGACAGTTCGTTCGGCGGAACGGCCGCGCAGTGGTCGACGGCGCGGCCGAGCGTCATGGCGCAGCTGGCGATCACCAGCGGCAGCGGAAACGGGATCGTCGTCCTCGATGAAGTCGACAAGGCACCGGCCGCGGGCGGGCATAATGGCAGCCTGCGCGAGGTCCTGCTCGGGCTGGCGGAGCCGTCGACGAGGCGGTCGTACTGGGACATCGGGCTTGAGTGCGCGGTGGATCTCAGCGGGATCTCGCTCGTCGCGACGGCCAACGGCACCGAATCGCTACGCGGGCCCCTGCTCGACCGATTTGTGGCGGTCGAGGTCGGCACGCCGCGTCGGCGGGACCTGCCGATCGTCGTGCGCGGGATCCTCGACGATCTCCGCGCCGACATCAGCGATCCGAGATGGATCCCGGACCTGGACGGGAGCGAGATTGACGCCCTCGCGGGCGCATGGCGGGGAGGGTCGATCAGGCCTCTCAGGCGCGCTGTCGAGCGGATCGTCGCCCTGCGGTCCAGCCCGCGCCTGGCGCACTGAGGGAGGCCGCCATGTCGCTCTCCCAGCTCCGCCTGCTCCGCGACCGCGTGGAGGGACAGGTCACCGACGGCGCGGTCGAGCCCACGCTCGG
The DNA here is from genome assembly GCF_010692745.1 of Methylobacterium sp. BTF04. Taxonomy (GTDB): domain Bacteria; phylum Pseudomonadota; class Alphaproteobacteria; order Rhizobiales; family Beijerinckiaceae; genus Methylobacterium. The sequence goes on along the minus strand of NZ_JAAHTB010000034.1, from coordinate 3,348 downwards.
CCAAGGCGTCTACGGCTACCTCGCCGCCCTGCTGCGTCTCGCCGAGGACGGCGACCGCGACCCCGTCCTCGCCCTGCGCGAGTCCCGATCCGCCGCGGGATTCCTCGCGTCGATCCCCCGCCTGCCCCCCGCCCGCACCCGCACCTGGAGCCCGTCATGACGTCCCGAGAACGCCGCGCGGCGCGCGAGCTCACCGACTTCCTTACCCGCCTGTTCGGGCCCGATGCGACGATCTCCGTCGATCCTATGCCGGCGCGCCCGCAGCATCCCGAGCGCGTCGAACTGGAGGCGACGGTCAAGCGGGCGGCCGCGCTGCCGGCCGATCTCGATAAGCGAACGCGTCGCCGGGACACGCCTGAGGGCACCGCGCTCGCCGTGGAGATCGCCGAGCGGTACGTGGCGATCCGCTCGGCCCGGTACGCGCTGCCTTCGGGTCTCGTCCCTACGACGTGCTCGCTCGTCTCCGAGGGCCTGGAGCGGGACTATGCGAACCTGTTCCCGGAGGGGACGCTGCAGGTCGACACCCCGTGGCTCGAACTGGCGCGCGCGGCGGCCGAGACGTTCGCCGGTCATAGGGTCCTCGACGGCGTGAAGTCGTCGCAGGTGAAGAGCAAGTTTGCTGAATTGCGCTGGTACACGGAGGGGCTGCCCGAGGAGACGGGCGACGAGGTTGCCGCCATCATCGATGCGGCCAGCTGCCTCTCGACCGTCATCTGCGAGACCTGCGGCGGCCCCGGGGCATACAGGAAGGGCGGGTGGGTCAAGATCGCCTGCGACGTCTGCGATGCGGCCAAGCGGAGGAAGCTGTGATGCGCGCCCTCATCCTCGCCACCGCCCTGCTCGGGGCGGGCCCTTGCCTCGCCGGCTCGATCCCCACGGATCGCCTGTGGGCGGTCGCCGTCCACGACGACGTCGACGGCCGCCTGTTCGTCGATGGCACGCTCTACGTCCGCCGCGTCGGCGACGGCCACCGCTTCCGCCTGGAGTGCAAGATCTCGGGGCCGGCGGCAGGTACGGATTCGCGTACCTCGGTATGGGGGAGCGCGACGGTCGCCGGCGACGTCGTCATCGGCCGCGTCGAGGGCGGCGAGGACAAGCTGCAGCTGCCGGGCAGGGTGTTCACGCTGCGCCTCCGGGACGACGGCGGCACGTGGGCGAGCAACATCCCCGGGTGCCCGCAGCAGGTGGCGATCTCGCCCTGATTTGTAGGTGGCATGCCCCGGGGCGAAGGTGCCCTCAGAAGGAGAAATACCGTGCGCCTGAGAGATCTCACACCGAACGAACGCGCCGCCGTCGAGGAGCGCCGGCAGGCCGTGCGCGAGGAGCTGGCTCGGATCGATGCCCCTTGGAAGCCGACGCCGGAACAGGTCGACGCCGCCCCCTTCCTCGATGATTTCGAAGTCAGGCATGACGGCCTCTTCGGGCTGTGCTGGGGCCACCCCTGGCAGGGGAACGTCTTTCTGACGACCACGCCGATCGTCCATAGCGGCGAGGGGTGGGCGCTGTCGGAGAACACCCTGTTCATCCTCGGCGGCGCCCGCCCGGCGGCCGAGGAACGCCTCGACAAGGTGCTGTCCGGCCGACGGGGCCGGGGCCGACCGATCGTCGATTTCAACGCGCCGGTCCCCGAGGCCGACGCGGACGAGGCGTTCAAGCCATGATGCGCGCCATCCTAATCCTCGCGGTCCTCGCCACGCCGGCGCTCGCGGACCCGCCTCGGCCGGCCCCGGGGCTGTACTGCCCCGTCGGCGAGGTGGCCATGCCCGTCAGCGTTCGGCCCGACGGCGGCATGGGAATCGACGGGCTCGATTGCCGGTCGATCGTCCTCGCCGGCGGGCGGGCCCGGTCTGCCGCCTGCTACGCGAACGGCGGCTCCGTCGTGGACCTCGATGTCGACCTTGTGCTGCAGCCGGACGGGACCCTGCTCCACGATGGCGTCACGTTCCGGCTCAACCCCGGTCGGCCGCCTTGCCCCTAGGCGGAGGAAGCCAAACGACCGATGGTACCCATTCCTTGCGCTGGCGATCCAGCCACGAAAAAGGCCCCCTGGCGCGGTGCCGAGGGCCTGGGTTAGGCAGGGGATTCCAACCGGTTCTAAAGGTCGAACTCGCCGGCTGCCCGGCGGCGGTCGCGCTCCCGCTGCTGCATCTCGGCCCTGAGGATGAATAACCCTCGGGGCAGGACGACCACCATCGACCGGATGCCGACGCTGCCGTCCGGACGCTTGTACGGGACGGCCTTTTGGTCGAGCTCGTCCCTGTTGATCCGCGTCTGGAAGGCGACCTCGGGGCGACCGGTCCGGCAGTAGATCCACGGCTCGTCCCCGGCTTGGTCGCGCATGTGCTCGAAGAGCGCCGACGGCGGCACGCCGATGAGCTTCGCCGCGTCGGTGATGCACACGGCCTCACCGGTCTCGACGATCTCAGCGTAGGCCTCGACGATCGGCTCTTGGTTCTCGATGACGGCGGTCGCGCAGGTGAGGTCGATGCCGAGCGCACGGTTCTCTTCCTGAAGCCGCATCGTCTGCTCAGCGAAGTCCCCAAGTAGCTGGCGGAGGATGGTCGGATCCTGCAGCAGGTTCAGAGGATCGACCGGCGCGACGCCGAACGATCTAGTCTTCCGGATCTCCGGCAGCACGGTTCCGGTCACCCCCGCCTGCGGGGCGAAGCCGATGCATGCCTTCACAATGTCTGGGGGAAGGCGCATGCCGGCTCCGGAAGGTCGGGATTCGGTCGATGCCCCCGACGGAACGGGGCGGCAGCCTGACGGGGGGACGCGGGGAAATCGCCTCGGCGCCGAGGGCATCGTCCGCTCAGGAAACCGCTTCATCCTGCAACGGACAACCCGCGTGCGGACCCAAGGTCCGCATGCTCAGCCCCAGGCCTAGTCGCTCCGGCATCATGCCGGCGTGGGGCCATGGACGGCCGGAACCGGGTCTTGGATGGCTCGACATCGAGACCGCTGGCCTCGGCGAACGAGTGCAGGAGCCGGCTGCTCGGCTGCAGGTCGCCGTTCATGAACTTCTGGAATGTCCCAAGGCGGATCGACGGCCAACGCTGATAGAGGTCCTGGTGGTCGTAACCCTGCTCGCGGATGTGCTCTCGGATCGTCTCCGCCAAGTCAGAGCACCACCGACGGTATGAATCTGTCCGATGGGGCGTGACGACGCTACGCTGCAACTCCGACCCCCGCCAGAAATCCGAATCGTTGCTGTGTGCAACTTGCCAGGAGGGTCCAGGCAGGAGTTAACAGGTGCAAGCGAAATCGCGCGGTGCGATCTTCTTCCCTTCCACCTAGAGCCGTGTCCGGTTGGGTTGAGTCAGGGGGTATCGGGCGGGCGGCGGATCT
>NZ_JAAHTB010000033.1 GCF_010692745.1 Methylobacterium sp. BTF04 | reverse complement strand
TGAACAGGCTTCTAGAGACGGCTACCCACACCGTCAACCGATAAAACGCGCCACCGCCACGCTTTGCCGGAAAGCGCTCGAAACAGGCGCCCTCCCCTGCCCGATAGCAGCCCCCCGGTGCCTCATCGGCGCAGGAATGCATCGGCCGTGCGCAGGCTGAGCGCCATGATGGTCAGGGCCGGATTGGCCGCGAGCGAGCTCGGAAACGTCGAACCATCGCAGATCCACAGGTTCGGCACGTCGAAGCTGAGGCCATCCGCGTTCACCACCGCTTTGTCCGCGTCGTGCCCCATGCGGCAGGTTCCGATGGTGTGGGCGACACGCTCCAGAACCCAGATATCGGTGGCACCGGCCGCCTCCCAGATCGACGTCATCACCGCTGTCGCGTGAGCATTCATCCGCGTCTCGTTCGGGCCGTAACCAAAGCTGACCTTGGCCTTACGCATCCCCATGGCGTCGGTCTCGTCCGAGAGGGTCAGCACGTTGGCCTCGCAGGGCAGCGTCTCGCCGTTGATGCCGATCCCGGCGACATGGTTGTAGCGACGCAGGTACTGCGTCAGCTCCGGTCCCCAGAGTCCCCTCCCCCGCGCGACCTGATTGGCGAAGGTCAAAGGCTCGATGCCGAGACTCTGCACGAGATAGCCGCCGACAAAATCGGCATCCTTGGGTCGGATCATGTCCTCGGTGATGAGGGAGGACGGGTAGCCCTTGTTGGGCCGAGTCTCGGCGTCGAACGTGCCCCAGACCTGCGTGGCGACATGGCCCATATAGTTACGCCCAACCTGACCGCTGCTGTTGGCCAGACCGAGATGCAACAGGAGGCGCGGCGTCTCCACTGCGCCCGCGCACAGGAACAAGGCTGCGCAACGCTGGCGCTGATCGATGCCGTCCTTGCGATAGATCACAGCCGTGACATTGCCTGCGCTGTCGCGCTCGATCGCATGAACGAAGCAATCCGGGCGGATTTCCGCGCCGCGGGCGACCGCGAACGGAAGATAGGTCACGTCCATGCTGGTCTTGGCGCCGTTACGGCAGCCTTGGTGGCAATAGCCACAATTGATGCAGGCTTTGCGGGTGGCGCCACCCTGTTGCGCGAAGTCGCGTGACACCACCGCGGCTGGTGCATCGGCGGTGCGGATGCCGAGACCCTCGCAGGCGGCGCTCATGATCTGAGCGGAGGCGTTGCGCGGCACCGGTGGCAGCGGATAGCGCCTGCCGGAATCCCACGGGTATTGGGCCGGCCCGGATACGCCGATGAACGCCTCGACCTGCTCGTAGTATGGCAGCAGCGCGTCATAATCGACCGGCCAGTCGGCGCCCTCGCCGGTCTCGCTGTACAGGCGCAGGTCACGCCGGTCGGCTCGCGGGGTGAACGCGCCCCAATGCAGCGTCGATCCACCAACGCCGGTGCCGCTGTTGTTACCTCCGAAGGCTTCAGGTGTCGCTCCGCCGCTGAGGCGCTCCTTGGTCCAGTAGATTTCGTCGGCCAAAGTCTCGTCGAACGCAAAGCGCGTCGGCTCGAAATTCGGACCGGCCTCGAGGGCGACCACACGTAGCCCCGCTGCTGCCAATTTGGCCAGAAGCGGCGCGCCGCCGGCGCCGGTGCCGACGATGACGGCGTCCACCACCTCGTCAGTGCCGTAACAGTGCATCGTATCGAGGTTCATCGGACTTCCTCACCCGTGGCGACGGGCTCCCAGGCTTCGCGCTCGTTCAATCCGACTGCGGTGAACCCGATTTCGGGAACCCCGTCTCCGCCTGCGCCGATGCCGCTGAAGCCCATCGCCGCCAGGGTCGCCGGATGGGCGAGGTAGATTCGCACCGCGTCGGAGCGCAGGTCTTCGAACCACAGCGTCATGCGGTGGGCGTCGAGCTGTTTCGTCTCGTCGCGGCCGGCGAGATCGCCCGCCTCGGCCGCCTTCAGCAAGGCATCCTGTCTTGCGCCATCCAGGGCATGAAAACCGATGCCATGCGCGGCATGGCCCGCGTCGTCGAGCGTGCGCAGAGCGGCCCGGTAGGCCAGCGGGTCGGGTGGCAGGTCCGCGAACCGCCAGCCATCGCCGGAGCCGCTTCCGAGGCGGGCCTCGATGCGCGCGGCGATGTCGATCCGTCCGAGGCTATCCTGCGGAAGAACGCGATCGAGCACGGACCGCAGGACAGCGAGTTCCACGGGATCGAGCGCAGTTGGCTGATAGGCCGGGTCGTCCGGTGCAGCGCGCGCGCGCAACGCCGCGCGCAAGCGACTGTTGACGCGGTCGGACGCGATCAGCTTTTCGTAGGCGTCGTCGACCCGCGGCCCTTTCGGCGCAGCGGTTTTCGGCGCAGCGGCCAAGGCGGCGATGTGATCGGCCACCGCATCGGGGCGTTCCAGGGGAAGCAGATGGCCGGCGCCTTCCAGCGTGATCACGGTCACCTCGGCGAGATGTGGCGCCATCAGACAGATCTGCGCCGGGGTCCCGAGATCGGCATCCTCCGACCCGGCGAGGATCAACGCCGGCGTATGCAACACCCCGATGCGCTCGCACCAATCCTCGCGGCTGCCGTGCGCAAACCAAGCCTTCCAGGCCGCCGGCTCGGCGCGCAGCACGTCCTCCACCGCTCGTTCCATGAGGTCGGGGACGAGCGGCGCTGCGACGTTGGCGGTGATGAACGCCTCCGCTTCCGTGCGACGCGTCGCGGGATCGGCGTCGATCCACGCCATCATCTCACGGCGCTTGTCCTCCGGCATCGGCTCCGGGCTCGGCGGTGATCCGGCGAGGAGGACGAGGCCGATCAGGCCTCCGAGGTCAGCCTCCGCGCCCTCCGTATCCTCGATCCGCCGCGCCAGGGCGAGTGCCACCTTCGCCCCCATGCTGTGCCCGGCGAGCATCCAGCGTTTCGGCGCCTCGGCTCTGATCCGGCCAGCAACGTGGTCGGCCATCTCCGTGACGGTGTATCCGGAGAGATCAGCCGACGTGCCGAACCCCGGAAGGTCGATCGGCACGCATCGCATCCGGCCGGCGAGCCGCTCGGAGACCTGCGTCCATTCCCGTGCGCTTCCGCCAAGAAAGTGCAGGCAGAACAGGGTTGGCGGCGGGGCGTTGGGATCTGTGTCAGGCATCCCACTGAAGTCGCGCCCGGTCGCGCGCAGTCAAGCATCCCGCCCCGCGACGCCTAGCAGCACCTTCGGAGTGGAACACTCAGGCCCTCGGCAACATCCGATCGCTGATGATGCGGCGCTGGATCTCGCTCGTTCCCTCGAAGATCGTGGTCAGGCGGGCATCGCGCCAGTAGCGCTCCACCCGGCGTTCGGTGGTGTAGCCGTTGCCGCCATGCAGCTGCATCGCCTGATTGGTCACCCGTACCGCCATCTCGGTGGCGAGGAGCTTCACCATGGCGGACTCGCTCTCCGCCGCCTCACCTTCGTCGAGGAGGTGGGCGACCTGTTGCCAGAACGCGCGGGCCTGCGCGACGTCAGCCGCCATGTCGGCAAGAGCGAAGCGCAAGGCCTGAAAGTCGCCGATCGGATGCCCGAACTGCTCGCGCTCCTGCAGGTAGGCTTGGCAATCCTCCACCGCCGCCCTGGCGACGCCGACCGCGCGGGCGGCCGTGTGCACCCGCGCGATGTTCAGACCGCGCTGAACGGAGGCGAAGCCGCCGGAATCCGCATCCGCACCCTGGTCGCCATAGAGGCCGGTGAGACGGTCGCTGTCGGGCACGCGTACGCCGTCGAGTTCGAGCTGCCAGGTCAGGAAGCCGTGATAGCCGATCTTGTCGATGACGTGCCCGGTCATACCCGCCGGGAAGGCGCCCGGCTGCTTCAGCACGAGGAACGGTTCGAGGCCGGCGGAGCGCGGCTCGCCCGCTTCCGGTTCGCGGGTGCGGGCCAGGACCTCGATGAAGTCGGCGGCGAGCGCGAAGCCCGCCCAACGCTTGGTGCCGGTGAGAATCCAGGAATCGCCGTCACGCACGGCACGGGTCTGCACGCCCGCGAGGTCGGAGCCGGCTTTGGGCTCGGACAGGGCGATGGCGCCGATCCAGCGTCCCTGCGCCGAGCGCCGCAGGAGATCGACTCGGCGCGCGTCGTCCATGGTCTGGGTGCCGAGCCCCTGCCCCCGCGCCAAAATGCTGCCGACCGAGAGCCAGGAGCGGGCGAGTTCTTCCGAAACGAGGCAGTATTCGAAGACGCCAAGGCCCAGTCCGCCATGCTCGGCCGGGATCGTAATGCCGAACCAGCCCTTGGCGGCCATCGCGTCGATGAGCGATCGTGGCATCTCGGACTTCTGCGGATCGAGCTCGTCCGCGATCGGCATCACCACGTCCCGCGCGAAGGCACGGGCCTCCGCCTGCAATGCCGCGCGCGCTTCGGTCCGCCAGGGCGACATGAGCTCCGGCGGCCGGGCCTCCTTGCGATCCGACTTCGACATCGATCCTCTCCCCTGCTTCGTCGCGACCTGAGACCGGCCGCAAACCTCATCGCCGCCTCAACCGGGCGACGTTGCAGCGAGACCTAACACGATGGCGCAAGGGTTTCCTAAGGTCCTGCCGCCGACCGCGCCGCATACCCCGAGACCTTTACCCGTGCACCTGCATGCGCCGGCGGGGTCGGTTCAGGCGCGTGTTTCGATGGTCGATACCTTCTCGTTGGCTCGGGCTGGTTGGCTCGGGACCGCGTGCCCGCAAGATCGTATCTGCGAACTCTGAGACGGGAATCCGCGAGTCAAAATCTCATTCCGCTGGTAGGGATCACAACCTTAGATTGAATATAATGTATTTTTTACTTTGGACGATAAGAGTCTCGACTGACCTCGCCAGGTTATAGCCGTCTTGCAACTTTCGGATAAATACGTAGGTTGCAAGCTACAGAACTGGATGCACTAAAAGTTATGCAGCAATTCCTGAAAATTATTATAGGCTAGGGCCGTCTCTGACATTTTTGTACAATATGGTACCTTTAGAGAAATGAGCGCGCTCATTCGGAACTGGATGCCGTTTTCATGATGAGAAAGGCCATGGGGATGGCCGGTAGGGCGGCGACCCTTGATGGACGCACGCACGAATCGGTGAACCGGCTCAACGAGCCGTCGCCCCAACAGATGCTGAAGCTCGTGGAGGACCACGGCCAGATCGGGTTGTGGTCGATCGATCTGAAAACCGGCGAGAACAGGCTCTCGGAAGGGTTCTACCGGATTACCGGGTTGATGCCATCGAACAGCATCGGCGACGTCCTGCACGACCTGTTCCATCCCGACGATCTGCGTATCCGCGAAGAGATGGCGGCGGCCTTGCTGGCCGGCATCCCGATACACCGCGAGTTCCGCATCGTCCGGCCCGACCGCACGGTGCGCTGGATCGAATTCAAGGCAGAGATCGTCCTCGACGCGCATGCGCGCCCGGCCCAGGCCAACGGTGTCATCTTCGACATCACCGGCAGGCACGAGGCCCACCGGCTGATCCAACGGAGCGAGGCGCGTTACCAGGGACTGGTCCAGGCGATCGCCTCGGTGGTCTGGACGGCGACGCAGGACGGTTTTGCCCGATCATGCCCAGGCTGGTTCGAACTCACGGGGCAAAGTGAATCCGAGTGGCATAACGGCGGATGGGACAAGGCGGTCCATCCCGACGACAGGGTGCGGAGTTGGAACGCCTGGCGGACGGCGGTCGCCAATGGCGCGCCCTACGACGAAGATCTCCGCATCAAGTGTACCGACGGCCGCTATCGATGGCTCAACAGTCGCGCAATCCCCGTGTTGAACGAGGATCGCAGCGTCCGTGAATGGATCGGCGTGATGGTCGCGTTGAGCGACGGGACACGCTACCGGCCGTCGGCCGACGAATCTGCGCCCGACGTCATCACCGGCTCCCTCGTGCGCTGCGCCCGGGCGATGCTCAACTGGTCGATCGGCGACCTCGCCACCGCAGCCGGCGTCTCCGGGTCCAGCATCAAGCGCTTCGAGGACGAAGGCGGTACGGCCTTGCGGGAACGCACGCGTGTCGCCGTCCGCAAGGCGCTCGAGAACGCCGGGATCACCTTCCTGGCGCCGCAGCCCGGCAAGGTCGGGATCATCTTCGAGCCCAAGGTCGAGACTGCGCCCTGGCGCGGCGGAGACTTCGACATCTGAACCGACAGCCCCGAAGCATGATGCTCCAGGGCTGTCTTCGTTTCAGGAGCCGCTCGCCGGTACACGGCCCTAAAGAGTCGCGCTCGCCGTTCGGCCCTGTTCCTGTGTGGACTACTTGGCGCCGAGCAGTTCGACGTCGAAGATCAACGTCGCGTTGGGCGGGATCACGCCACCGGCACCGCGGGCGCCGTAGCCCTGGTCGGGCGGGATGATGAGGGTGCGCTTGCCGCCGATCTTCATCGTGGCGACGCCCGTATCCCAGCCGGAAATGACCTGGCCGGCGCCGAGGGTGAAGCTGAACGGCGTTCCCCGATCGCGCGACGAGTCGAACTTCTTGCCTGGCTTGCCGCCTTCGTCGAGCCAGCCGGTGTAATGGACGCTGACCTTCTGGCCGGCCTGCGGCTCGGCACCGGTACCCACGACTTCATCGCGGTACTGGAGCCCGGAAGGCATGGTGACGGTCTCTGCGGCGGATGCGGCTGCGGTCATGGCGAGGAACAAGGCTCCGGTTAGGGCAAAAAGCGGACGAGGCATGCTGCGGGTTTCCTGTCTTGCGTGCCGAGGGCGCGCCTTAACACGGACAGGCCCGCGACGTCAGCGTCTCCCGAGCAGGCGCTTTGCCTCGGTACGCGCCTCGTTCTCGAACCGGGCGAGGCGCAGCCGGCGCTCCAGGCTGATGATCCCGCGGCCCCCGTCCGGCACCGCCACGACTTCAGCGATGGTGACGCGCTCGCGATACAGACTCTCGAGGGCGGACCCCGCCAGGGTCGCCGAATCGAGGCGCTTGGCAAACCCGGTCTCGTGCAGGACGCGGACGATCTCGGCTTCGAGCACCAGTCCCGGAGCCTGCGCCCGCTGGGTCTCGTCGTAGGCGGTCTTGAGCAGGAAGGCGGTCCCGCCGGTGACGAGGGCGAGGCTGATCGCAAGGGGCCGTCCATCGCAGGCGAGGATGTCGGCGCGGATCTGGACCGGGCCGTTCCGGCCGGAGAACACCGTCCGGGCGAAGCGTGCCGCGGTGTCCGTGCAAGCCATCGCGGTACCGGCCTCGCCCTTCCATCCGGCGCGCTCCAGAGCGAGGAACGCCTCCACCGCGTCGGCAAGGGCAGCGCCCTCCGTGGTAGTGACGAGCGATACGGTTCCGCTCTCGCCGAGGCGGCGCTGACGTCGACGCAGATCCTTCAACCGGGACCGGTTGGGATGGCCATCGAGGAACGCGGCATGATCGGCGCGCCGGTCGAGAATCGGACGCGCGAAGCGGGTGACCTCGCCGTGTGCCCAGCCATCCGCCGCCATCGCATCGAGGAGGTCGCGTCCGACGCTCGACTCCGTCGCGAGCAGCGGCCAGCGCCAAGCGCGTCCATGCGACGCCATGCGAAGCCCAGCGACGACGGCGGTAAGGGTGGCAGCGTAGCCAGGACCATCGGCGACGAGGGGAGTCGTCGCAGCCACGAAATGCGAGACGAACGGCTGGGCCACCGGTCGCCCGAGTCCACAGATGTCGTAGCTCATCCGCATCGGCAGGACGGCTTCGAGCCGACCGTTCTGTCGGACCACGACGACCGGGAGATCGGCGGAGGCGAGGCCGCTGTCCCAATGCGCCGCCATGACATGGCGGGTGTAATAGGGATGGGGATCGCGCGCGCGCGCCGCCAGATCGTCCCATGCCGGCCCTTCGGCGAGAAGCGCGCCGAGGGTGACCGTCTCGGCGCGCAGAGCGTCGCGATCCGACCTCGATGCCTGTGCGAGCGCCATCATCGCGCGACCTTTCCGAGCCATCCGGCATAGACCGGCGTCGCGAGGCCGTGGACCGCGCGGGCGCACAGAGCCATGGCGAAACCGCGCGTAACTGTGGCGGTCGCCATGGCGATCGCGGCTCCGACGACCCCGAGCCAGGGAATGAGGGCAAAGCAGAGGGCGCCGGCCAGGCCCAGCATCGCCACCGTGACGACGGCACACAGGCGCTCGCCGCCGAGCATGTTGAGCAGGTCCTCTCCCGGTCCGAACACGCTGGCCGCGATGCTGCCGGCCACCAGGATCGCGAGGATCGGCAGGCTGTCGCGGAACTCCGGCCCGAAGAGGCCGAGCAACAGCGGAGCGGCGGCGATCACGCACAGCCCGATGAGCGCAGTCGCGCCGAGGGTGAGTTGCGCCTGGAGGCGTACGAGGCGCGCCAAGCCCGCCCGGTCGCCCGCCGCATGGGTCGCGGTGAAGCGCTGCGCCGTGGCGGCAGTGGCCGCGAAGTGAACGAAGACGACGAATTGCTGGATGCGGGTCGCGGCGAAATAGAGACCCACCGTCGCCGGCGGCATCAGCAGGCTGAGCGCGACCACATCGACGAAGTTGAAGCCCGCGCTGGCGAGATCGCTTGCGGCGATGGGCAGGCAGGCCCCGAACCAGCGCCGCCAGTCATAGCTACGCCGGCCGGCCGGCAAGATGGTGCGTAGGCGCATCACGAGACGGAACGCCTGCACCGACACGGCGATGCCCGTGGCCATCAGCGTGCAGGCGACGGCGACCAAGGCCTCGGCGGGCGCACCGAGCCCGATCGCGGCCAGCATCGCCGCCATGATCAGGCCCTGCCGCAAAAGATAGGGCGGCGCGATGGCGAGCACCGCCCAATTCTGGCTGCGGGCCACGCCCTCGCAGTAATCCTGCATGGCAAACAGCGGAAGCACGAGCGCCGCGACGAGAAGCGGCGCCGCATAGGCGCCGGCTAGGAGCGATCCCTGCAGCCAGACGAGAAGCAGCCCTACGGCGGCGACCACCACCGCACAGGCCCCGGTCACCAGCGCGCCACCGATCAGGAAGCCGCGCACTTGTGCGAGGTCGCCGCGCGCCTGATCGGCGGGCAGGAAGCGGCACGCCCCCTGCGACAGGCCGAGGGTGGCGGAGTGACCGAGGATCGCGATCCAGACCCAGATGGCGGCAAAGATGCCGTACTCGGTACCGCCCATCAGCCGGGCCATCATCACCTGAGCGATGTAGGCGAACCCCGCGGCCGCGATGCGGATGGCGAAGACGTCGATGGCCGCGCCGGCCGCTCCCGTACGCAAGGCACGCAGGCGTGCGAGCTTGATGCCGAGCGCAGATCCCGCAATCCTGTCCGTCGCTATGCTCACCCCAGCCCCCCGTCCGAGGGCCAACGAGGTACGACAGTGGCATTGCATTGAGGTTAAGTAGCGCGGTTAAAGGTCCTTAAGCCTGCGCTATTTCCGAAGGTCGGCGTCCCCGTCTCGGACCCGATCCCACTCAAGGCTCAGTGGAGGGCGGTGGCGGCGACGCCGCCTTCATCGCCGCATCCTTGGGCGGCACGATCACCACGGCGGGTGTGCCCGAGCTTCCGGTGGAGGCCGGATCGGGCTGCAGCAGCGAGAGCGTAATCGCCCTGGTGACGTGCTCGGCCATGCAACGCAGACCGAGATCGTTCAGGCGGAATTGGCTGCCGAGCATGTGCCCTTCGCCCTTTTCCGATCTGGCGGAGAGAAACCGCATCGCCTCGTAGCGCTGGACCAGCGGCACGCCCTCGCGGGTGGCGACCTCCTGAACCTTGCGGACGATGCTGGTGTAGTACTCGTCGTCGGCCAGACTCGCGGTGTAGAGCGGATTGACCAGGACGACGTCGATTGCGTGCGACTTGATCCACTTCACGGTGTCGTCGAGCGCGCTGCCGAAGGCATCGAGGTCGACGCGAGCGAGCGCATCGTGGGTGCCGACCTGCCAGATCACCAGATCGGGCTCGACCTCGGCCACCATGTTGCGCAGGCGCTCGGCGGCCCCCGAGGCGATTTCGCCCTGCATTCCGCGGCTCTCCACCACCACGTCGACCTCCGGAAGCGAGCGTTCGAGGGCGGTCTCGAGCTTGACCGGATAGGTCGCAGACGCACCGAGACCGGCCGATGACGATCCCACGGCCAGGACCCGCACCGGGCGCTTGTCCTTGAGTGCGAGCTTCACAGCTTGGAGCTTGGCGAGGGTGTAGAGCTTCGAGCCCGGCACCCGGCATTCGGGCGACAGGGTCAGGTCGAGCGCCTCCGCACCGTCGGGGGGCTTGGGCGGCGAAACCACGGTCGCGACGCCTTGTGCCCAGGCCGCGGAGGCGGCGAGCATCACACCGGCGGCGAAGAGGATCGAGGCTTGCGGGAGCGCCATTCGACGAACCATGCGGTGAAACCCAGAGCGAAGAGACCTGATCCTACGACGAATAGATCGACGAAGACACCGCCGCCGGTCCAGAACCGCACGAGTTGCCCCGCAAGGCTCAAGATCGAGCCGACGGAGAACACCGCGAGCGAGTTCCGACCCAGCCCGGCAAGGTAGCCGACGACCGGTCCCAGCCGCGGTGCCAAGACTGCGTAGAGGGTCTGGAACGCCAGGAGCACGCCGAGGAAGTGGATCAGCCGGGCGGGAGACAGATAGGTCTTGTCGAAGGTGAAGATGAGCCGCGGCTCCGGCACCATGAGCGGATCAGGCCGGATCTCCCACACCGACAGGACGATGCCGGTGATCACGAGGACGATCCCGAGTGGCACGAGCCGGGTCGACCAGAGCCGCATCCAGGCCGAGCGCCGGTTCCAGTCCTGCGCCACGAAGCCGAGGACGAGGAGGAGTTGCCAGCAGAACGGATCGAAGAACCAGTCCCCCTCCCCCGGCCAGGACGGGATATTCCATTCGAACACCAGACTGCAGGCATAGAGCGCGAAGGACAGGCCGAGCGCCGCCACTCGGCTGACCCGCGCGAGGAGCACGAAGACCGGCGCGATGCCGAGCAGCACCACGTAGAGCGGCAGGATGTTGAAGAAGCCGAGCTGATGGGTGAGCAGCACGAACCCGACCATGGTCTGGATCGGGTCGGCGAAGAAGCCGCCGGCATTGTGCCATTCGAGCAGGAGCGGATTGTCGAGCAGCAGCGCGGTCCCGGCGATCATCGCGAGCGCGATCGCCATGGTGGTGATCTGTGCCCGGTAGACCTCGATGGTGCGCGAGAGCAGGCGCAGGACCGTCTTCAGCCGAGGCTCGGGCGTACCGTCGCGTCCGCGCGTGGCGATACCGATCGACCAGCCGGCGAGGAACACGAACAGCTCCGCGGCGTCCGAGATGCCGTATTGCGAGTAGGTGTAACGCTCGAAGGTATTGCCCGGAATGTGATTCACGAAGATCGTGACGAGGGCCAAGCCGCGCCAGAAGTCGATCGCGTTGGGTTCGCGCATCGGTGATCCGCACTCCGGCGACTCGAGGGGGGCAGGCGGGCGCGGCCAGGGCCGGCCTCACGCGGCGAAGGCTGGGCCCTGATACGGCTTGGCCGCCGATCTGCAAAGGGTGCCATCATCAATCGCTGTCCGGGCTCGGGAACCGGCGCCCGGTCTCGCGGTTGCTTGGCCGAGCAAGCCCGATCCATCGGAGCGTGTGTCAATAATGCCAAGGACGCCCTATCGCGGCGAACCTATGATGCCGCCATCCTGCCGCCAAGTCTGAGATCACGCATGCCATCTTCCGTCGCCGCCGATGCCGCGCCGATCCTGACCGGCGTCGCGGGCCTCGACCAGATTCTGCACGGCGGCTACGCGGCCCATCGCGCCCATCTCATCGAGGGACGCCCCGGCAGCGGCAAGACCACGCTCGGCCTGCAATTCCTGCTCGATGGCCTGGAGCGGGGAGAGACAGGGCTCTACATCACCCTCTCGGAGAGCAAGCGCGAACTCCTCTCGATGGCCGACCGGCACGGCTGGTCCCTCGACGGCATCAACATCTACGAGCTCATCCCGCCCGAACTCAGCCTCGAATCCGAGCAGCAGCAGAGCCTTGTCCACTCCTCCGATCTGGAGCTCGGCGAAACGGTCCGGATGGCGTTCGCCGAGATGGAACGGGTGAAGCCGTCGCGGGTGGTGTTCGACAGCCTGTCGGAGATCCGTCTGCTGTCTCAGGGCTCGCTGCGCTACCGACGCCAGGTTCTGGCACTGAAGAGCTATTTCCTGCTCAACAATGCCACTGTGCTGATGCTCGACGACCTCAGCGCCGAGGACGACGACCTCAACCTGCATTCGATCAGCCACGCGGTGATCCGCCTGGAACAGGTGACGCCGCCCTATGGCGCTGCGCGCCGACGGCTGCACGTGATCAAGATGCGCGGCACCCAATACGAGGGCGGCTACCACGATTTCGTCATCAAGCGCGGTGGCCTGTGCATCTATCCGCGCCTCGTGGCGGCGAACCACCAAGCGGAGTTCGTCACCGGCTCCATCGCCTGCCGGGTCCCGGAACTCGATGCGGTACTCGGCGGCGGCCTCGACCGCGGCACCACCACCCTGGTCATCGGGCCGTCCGGCGTCGGTAAGTCCACGCTGGCGCTAGGCTACCTGATAGCGGGGCTCGACAGGGGCGAGCGGGGCCTCGTCATCAGTTTCGACGAAACCCTCGGCATCCTTCTGCGCCGCGCCGCCGGCGTGGGCATGGATCTGGGCGTCCATATGGAATCCGGCCTGTTGCAGATCGAGCAGATGGATCCGGCCGAGGTCTCGGCGGGCGATCTCGCCGGCCGCATCCGCAAGGCCGTCGAGGTCGATGGCGCGCGGATCGTCGTGATCGACAGCCTCACCGGCTACATGAGCGCGATGAGCGGACAGCCTTATCTCGTGCTCCAGATGCATGAGATGGTGACCTACCTGAACCAGCAGGGTGTGGTGACGATCCTGATCCTGGCGCAGCACGGCATGGTCGGGCGGATGGATAGCCCCGTCGACCTCACCTACGTGAGCGACACCGTGGTGATGCTGCGCTTCTTCGAGGCCGGGGGCCGCGTACGTCGGGCACTCTCGGTGCTCAAGAAGCGGACCGGCGCGCATGAGGACACGATCCGCGAATTCCGCATCGACGCGCAGGGCTTGCGCGTCGGCGAGGCGCTGAGCGATTTCCGCGGAGTGCTCACCGGCGTGCCCACCTATGAGGGCGACCGCACGAGCCTGCTCGTCGATCGGGAGACACACGGGCGCGGCGACAATGGCCCAGCCTGAACCGATCGTCCTCATCCTGGCACCGGGCGGCCGGGATTCGCAGGTCGCCGCACGAATTCTCGATGAGGTCCGGATTCCATCTCAGGTGGAGGTCAACCTTCCGGGGGTGGTGGAGAACCTCGACCGGGCGGCCTGCGTGGTGGTCACGGAGGAGGCTCTGTTGTCCTCCGACCGCCACGCGATTGCCGACTGGGTCGAGCGCCAGCCGCCCTGGTCGGACTTCCCTTTCGTCCTCCTCAGTCTACGGGGCGGCACGCCGGACGAACGTCTCACAGGTCTCCTCGGCAACGTCACGGTGCTCGAGCGGCCGTTCCACCCGGCCGTGCTGGTCAACGCCGTACGCTCGGCGGTGCGGGCGCGGCGGCGGCAATGGGAGGTTTTTGCCCATCTCGAAGAGCGCCAGAAGACGCACGAACGGCAGGCGCTGCTGATCCGCGAACTGCATCACAGGGTGAAGAACACGCTCGCCACCGTGCAGGGCCTGCTCGGCGCCACCGCGCGCTCGACCAAGGACGTGGACACGTTCTACCATTCGTTCTCGGACCGGATCGTCTCGCTCGGCAAGACCCACACCCTGCTCACCGAGGATTACTGGCAGACGGCTCCGCTCCGGGACCTGCTCGAGAACGAGCTCGGCCACTACAACGACAGCAGCGGCCAGCGCATCCACCTCGACGGGCCGGTCATCGAACTCGCCGCCGACCTTGCTGTGCCGATCGGGATGGCGTTCCACGAACTGACCACCAACGCCACCAAGCATGGCGCGCTATCGGCGCCGGGAGGCCGGGTCACCGTGTCCTGGACGGTGGAGCACACGGAATCCGGGCGCCGGGTCAACCTCGACTGGACCGAATCGGGTGGGCCGCCGGTCACGGTCCCTGAGCGACGCGGCTTCGGCTCCACCCTTCTGCAGCGGGTTCTGGCGCAGCAATGCGATGCGCTGGTGACGATCGATTATGCGCCTACCGGCCTGCATTTCCGCATGGAGGCGCCGATGCCGGAAGACCGACTGGTGCCGAGCTACTGAAGCGCGGACAATCGCCTACTTCACGATCCGGTCGAGCTTGTTGTTGACGAAGAAGTACAGCTCCTTCGCACCCGGCTCGGTGTAGAGCACCTGGACCTCACGGCCGGAGCGGCCCTCGCCGACGAGCACGTCGGTGGGCGGCTTGCCCTTCAGGCGCACGATCTCGCATTCGCCGATCCCGATTTCGATGGCGGCCGCCGCCGTCGGCACCGGCCCCGTGCAGCTTCCATCCCCGGTGAGGACCGGCCCCGCGAAGGTCGGGGCAGGCGGCGGCGGCGCGATCGCGACCGGAATCGGCGGCGGTGCGCCGCGCTCGCTGGAGGTGCACGCGGTCACCGCAAGCGCCGTGAGCCCGAGGATCAAAGCCCGTTCGGCAGGGCGCGACAACAGAGAGATCACGGCTTGTCCTTGGATGCCGGTGCGGCGGCGCGCGCGGCGAGGGCTGCTGCAAACAGGGCGGCGGCATCCTTGTGGAAGGCAGCCCGCGAATCCGGGCGGGAATAGAACATGTGGCCGCCCGGGTACACGGAGAGGGACAGGCGTCCATCGCCGCCGAAGGCCGGCATCTGGTCGATCAGCAGCTTCGAGGCGAAGTAGGGCGTCACGAGATCGGTGAAGCCGTGTGCCACGAGGACGCGCAGGTTGGCATCGAGCGCCATCGCTCCGCGCAACGCGCCCAGGGCCTCGGGTGCCATGCGGCCGCTGCCCCAGGTCCAGCCACGATTGACCGCGCCGTTGAGCAGTTCATAGCGCAGGTCCGGCACGCGGTAGTTCAGCTTCGATCCATAGAGCTCGATCATCGCGCTGGTGAGCGGCGCCTGCAGGCCCGTGAGCAGCGGATCCTCGAAGCCGGAGAACGACGCCGTCGGGTCCGGATCCCATCCGGTGACGCCGGTATCGTAGGCGCTGGCGACACGGCCCTCGTCGCGGCCGATCTCGCGCTGGACGCTGCTGGCGTTGAGCCGCCCCGCCTGACGCCGCACGAAGGCGGGGTCGAGCCCGGTCATGGCCCCGACCGTGTCGGCGAGTCGGGCCACGGCCGCCTTGTCGGCGGGGCCTTTCAGCAAATCGGCCAGATAGGCACCGGTGGCGTAGGCCTCGGTCTCGGCCATACCCTGGAGCGTCGGGATGCCACCGCTGCGCTCGATCGCGGCAGCGGCGAAGGACGGCAGCTTGATCACGTGTCCCCACGGCGTGGTGCGCGGGGCCTGCAGCCAGGCGAAATCGAGGACAGGCGAGAGCAGGACCATGCCCGACAAGCCGACGCCGATCTCTTCCTGGAGCTTGCCGGCGATCAGCGGCCCACGGAATCCGCCATAGCTCTCGCCGACGTAGAATTTCGGCGAGGCCATGCGGTCGTTGGTCCGCAGCCAGCGCGCGATGGCCGAGGACAGCACCGAGGCATCGGTATCGACGCTCCAGTAGCTCTTGGCCTCGCCCGTTGCACGACTGTAACCGGTGCCGATGGGATCGATGAAGACGAGATCGGTGAAGTCGAGCCAGGTGCCGTCGTTGGGGACCAGGGCGATGGGGGCGGACGGGCTGATGCTGGTCCCTTCCACCGGCAACCGCCACGGGCCGATGGCACCGATGTTGAGATAGGCCGAGGCCGCGCCGGGGCCGCCATTGATGGCGAAGGTCACCGGACGGGGCGTGCCGCCCTGCCCAGCCATCGTGTAGGCGATGAAGGCGATTTCGGCCTGGAGCTTGCCGGCCTCGTCCACCAGCGGCAGGCTGCCGGCTTTGGCGGTGAAGCTGAGAATCCGCCCATCGGGGAGCGTGACCGTGTGCTCGGTGGTCGCGTCGGCCGGCAGCTTGCGGCCTTCCGGACCTTTGCGCACCTCGGCCGCCGGCTTCTCCGCGCCGTGCGGCGAGGGCTGCGCGGCAAGCGGCAGCGCAACACTCAGGAGGGCGACGAGCCCGATCACGAAACGTCTCATGGTGATCCTCTCATGAATCGGCGCGAACGCGGCTCACGCCTTCTTTTGCCAGCGGCCGTCGTCGTCCTGCTGCCAATAGGCGATGGTATGGCCGGCGGCCTTGGCCTCCTTCCACTGCTCGCGGGCGCGCAGAAGGGCATCCTGATCGGTCCCGTCGAACAGCACGCAGATGCGGGCGTAGTCGGCCGCATCGGCCGGGAGGGCTGCACCCTCCACCAGGAAGCGGATGGAGGCCGCATTCGGGTTGGTCTCGCGCAGGGTCAGCACCACCGGTTGACTCGCCGCATCGGCGTCGCGGTCGGTACCGTGCGGCAGGAAGCTGTCGTCGCTGTAGGTCCAGAGCTGGTCGTCGAGGGCCTGCAGGCGTTCCTCGCTGGACGCCTGCACCGCCGCCCGCCATTGCCGCGCGAGCGACCGCTCGACGAGGTTCGGCAGGACGCTCTCGAGGGGCTGCTGCTGAAGGTGGTAGAATAGGATTTCGGTCACGCCGCGCATGGTAAGCGCAAACGCGGCGTTTGCCAGCGTGACATGGCTGTCGCACCCGGTCGGCCATCCTACCGAGGGCGCAATTCGGCTAAGACTTCGTCAACCAACGGCCATTATTGCCCACGAGACACAACCGGCCAACAGGCCGACGCCCGGCCGCCGGGCACCTCCTCGACCGTCTCTTTCAATCACAGACGCTGTGCGCGCGACCGGCTCGACCGGCCGGCTGCAGCAACATCAGGATCGAACCCCGTGAGCTTCACCGTCCGCGCGCGCGTTTCCGCACGTCAGTTCTCGTTCCACCACGGCTCGATGCTGGGGGCCCTCGATCAGAGCCTGTCGCTGCTCACGGCCGGGATGTCCGACGTGCAGATCGTCGACGCCAACGGCCGCAGCCACTCCCCGGCGTCGCTCCACCAGCTCCTGTTCGGAGCGCGGGTGGTCGTGGCGGCGCCCGCCGTCGAGACCCTCGAAACGGTGAAGCTCGCCGCCTAATTGATCGGACGGGCGACGCTACCCCTCGGCCTCGATGTAATGCGGCACGAAGAGCGCGGCGTTCGTCGTGATCGGTCCGGCACTCTCGCGGATGCAGAGGCCGGCGGGGGTATCGCCGACGATCCACGATCCGACCAATGGGCGGCGACCGCCGAAGCTCGGCAACGGCGCCAGCGCCTGCCGGATATGGCCCTCTCCGCCATAGGGACCATGATCGTGCGCCAGGACGGCACCGTCCTGTACGATGAGGATATTGGCCCCCTCGCGTGACAACAGCGGCTTCTTCACGAAGGCGGTCCCGAGGGCGGCCTTGCCCGGATCGCCCTCGAAATAGGCCGGGAGGAGATTCGGGTGGTTCGGCGCCATCGCGAACAGATACGGCAACAGCCCCTTGTTCGACAGGATCGCCTTCCAAGGCGGCTCGATGAACCGGGTTGGCGCCGTCGCCAGTGCCCTTCCGAATGCATCGGCGAACGCCCATTCCCAGGGATACAGCTTGAACAGGCGCGAGATCGGCGCCCGCATGCGGTCGACGAACCGCCCGTCTCCGTCGAGGCCGATATCGGCCAGATCGAGAAATCGGGTGGCGAGCCCGGCTTGCCGCGCGCAATCCTCCAGATAGGCGACGGTGCCACGATCCTCCGGCGCATCGGCGTAGGACGTCAGCGCCAGGGTGCCGTCGCCCGGCATGTCCCTCAGGCGTGCGACCAGCTGCTCGTGGACGGCGTTGAACTGATCGCACCCTCGGGCCAGCCGCCCTGCGGCGAGCATTTCCTCGAACCAGATCCACTGAAACACGCCGGTCTCGTAAAGGGCGGTGGGCGTATCGGCATTGTATTCGAGCAGCTTGGCCGGCCCCTCCCCGCCATAGGAGAAGTCGAGGCGCCCATAGAGGGACGGGTCGCGCCGGCGCCAGCTGGAGCGCACGACGTCCCAGGCCGATTCGGGGATCGTGAGGGAGGCCAGGATGCGCTCGTCCTCCACGGCACGTCCGACGAAGTCGAGGCAGAGGGCGTGCAGCTCCGCGCTCGGCGCCTCGATATCCTGTTCGATCTCGGCGAGGGTGAAGGCGTAGGCGTGCGACTCGTCCCAATAGGGATCGCCTTCGAGAGTATGGAAGGTGAAGCCGTTCGCAGATGCCGTCGCCCGCCAATCCGACCGTTCTCCGATCGCGACCCGGCGCATCAGCCGCCGCTCCCGTGCGCGGACCCGCCATGCGATGAAAATCCGCGCCCCGTCGCGCCAAAGCCGCCGAACGAGGCCGGTCGCACGGCGGACGACGCGACACGGGCAAACGAACTGCTACCGCCACTCGTAGTGCTGACCCGCCCGCCCCAACTCGTGCAGTAGCCGCCGGAGCCTGAGCCGACGTAACCCGGGCCAGCCTCGCTCGGGCGATGATCGTAGATCGGCTGCGGATCGAGATCCTGTTCTTCGGTTCTGCCGATGATGTAACCGGCCAGGACCGGCACGAAGCGACCGGTGGCGCTCGCCCCGACACTATCGCCGGTCACGCAATGCCCCGGTCCGTGATGGGACTCGCAGTCGCTTGCCGTTGCGTAGCGCGGCGCCGCATTCGGGTAGGCGAGGCGCACGGTGGCGTAGTCGCGACGACAATCCTCGGAGGTGCGGATCGCCGCGGAGATGCAGGCCTCGGGGCCATTATAGACCAGCACATCCTCCTCGCGCTGCGAGGGGTCGATCCGCGCGAAGCCCCAGGCCGCCGCACCTGCGCCGGCCAGAAGCACCAGGGTGACCGTCTCGGAGCGCTTGGACCCCCGGGGCGCCGGATTCGGGGCCTTCTCGGCCTGCGATGACATCTTTTGCCGGACCGCCTGATGCGGCCCGCCCCCATTCCCCGGCCTGGCGCCGATCCACATAAAATTGGGAACGACCTTGGCGATTGAGAAGCGGTCGTCCGCCGAAATCCGATCAGACCGGTCGGTTCAGTACGTCATCGACGCTGCATCGACGATGCCGCCGGCCAGCGACGCCGCCGCGAGCAGAATCGCCGCGGCCATTTCGCCGGCCGCGATCCGTTGCGAGAGGTCGGGTAGCGCCAAACGCACGACGAAGTAGACCAGCCCCTGAACCACGATGGCAAGGAGCCCCCAAACGATGCAGTCTAGTATCGATTGCGCGTTGTAGATGGCCACTGCCAGCGGCAGCGTATAGCCGACGAGGCTACCCCCGAGAGCGAGCGCAGCGGCGGCGTTGTTCTGTCGGATCAGCGCGATCTCGCGATGCGCCGTCGCGGTCAGGTAGACCACGAGGTACAGCGCGACGAGCCCCGACGCCACGGCGCCGTAGGCGAGGAAGGCCGGCAGCCCCGAGATCGACGTCATCCGCCGCTCCGCCTCAGACCAGCCGGCTTTGCACGATCGCCGCGCCGACGAAGCTCCGGAACAGCGGGTGCGGCTCGAACGGGCGTGACTTCAGCTCGGGATGGAACTGCACGCCGATGAACCACGGGTGGCCGATATGCTCCACCGTCTCGGGCAGGAGGCCGTCCGGCGACAGGCCGGAGAAGCGCAGGCCCTTGGCCTCCAGGCACTCGCGATAGGCCATGTTGACCTCGTAGCGATGGCGATGGCGCTCGGAGATCTCGGTGGTGCCGTAGATTTCGGCGATCTTCGAGTCGGGGCGCAGGCTGGCCTTGTACGCGCCGAGCCGCATGGTGCCGCCGAGATCCCCCTCGGCCGCACGCCGCTCGAGCTCGTTGCCCTTAAGCCATTCGGTGAGGAGGCCGACCACGGGCTCCGCGGTCTCGCCGAATTCCGAGGAATTCGCTTGTGGGATTCCGGCCAGGGAGCGGGCCGCCTCGATGACCGCCATCTGCATGCCGAAGCAGATGCCGAAATACGGGATTTTCCGCTCGCGGGCGTAGCGGGCCGCGCGGATCTTGCCCTCGGCGCCGCGCTGGCCGAAGCCGCCGGGGACGAGGATGCCGTTGATGCCTTCGAGGAACGGCGCGGGATCCTCGCGCTCGAATACCTCGGCCTCGATCCAGTCGAGGTTGACCTTCACCCGATGGGCGATGCCGCCATGGGTCAGCGCCTCGGTGAGCGACTTGTAGGCGTCCTTCAGCCCCGTGTACTTGCCGACGATGGCGATGGAGACCTCGCCTTCGGGGTTGCGCACCCGCTCGGAGATCGTGTGCCAGCGCGACAGGTCCGGCTCGCCTTCCGACTCGATTCCGAAATGCGCCAGCACTTCCCGGTCGAGCCCGGCCTCGCGATACGACAGCGGAACGTCGTAGATCGAGGCGACGTCGCGGGCCTCGATCACCGCGGTCTCGCGGACGTTGCAGAACAGGGCGAGCTTACGCCGCTCATCGCCGGGGATCGGCCGGTCGCAGCGGCACAGCAGCATGTCGGGCTGGATGCCGATGGAGCGCAGCTCCTTCACCGAGTGCTGCGTCGGCTTGGTCTTCAACTCGCCGGCCGAGGGGATGTAGGGCAGCAATGTGAGGTGCACGAAGGCGGTGGCGCCGCGCGGCAATTCCTGACCGAGCTGTCGGATCGCCTCGAAGAACGGCAGGCCCTCGATGTCGCCCACCGTGCCGCCGATCTCGACGAGCACGAAGTCGAACGCCTCGTTGCCCTCCAGCACGAACGCCTTGATGGCGTTGGTCACGTGCGGGATCACCTGGATCGTTGCGCCGAGATAGTCCCCGCGCCGCTCCTTGGTGATGATGTCGAGGTAGATCCGGCCAGTGGTGATGTTGTCGGCCCGCGTCGCCGGCAAGCCGGTGAAGCGCTCGTAATGGCCGAGATCGAGGTCCGTCTCGGCGCCGTCGTCGGTGACGAACACCTCACCGTGCTGGGTCGGGCTCATCGTGCCCGGATCGACGTTGAGGTAGGGGTCGAGCTTGCGCAGGCGGACCGTGTGGCCGCGCGCCTGGAGCAGGGCTGCGAGCGCAGCCGAGGCGAGACCTTTGCCGAGCGAGGAAACCACGCCGCCGGTGATGAAAACGTACCGCGTCATGGGCCTCGGTCCATAAACAAAGGTGGACGATTCGCCAAACCACAAAAACGCTTGTCCCCCGCGCTGCCAGGGCATGCGCGAGGTGGTGTCGTCTCAGGTCGGCTTCGATTCGGATCGTCACCCGACCACCATCGGGCGATACCGCCCCCATCGCGGGAGCGGCGAATTCATCTCAACGACGTGAGGCTACGACCTCGGGCAACCCTCTCGCCGAAAGCGGGAGGATTGCGCTCAGCGCGATTGCGGAGCCTGGGGAACCTCGGGGGCCGCCGGCGCGGCGGGGGCCGGTGCGGTCTGCGTGCCGCCCTGGTTCTGACGCAGGGTGTCGAGCAGGTTCCCAGCATTCGGCTGGGTCGCCGGCTGCGCAGTCCCGGTGCCATCGAGGATCGAGCGCGGCGCCGCACCCCGATGCGACAGGATCGCGAGGGTCATGCTGGTGGTGAAGAACAAGGCGGCGAGGATCGCGGTGGCCCGCGTCAGGGCATTGGCCTGACCGCGACCGGTCATGAAGCCGGCGACACCGCCACCGCCTCCGCCGCCGAGACCGAGGCCACCCTCGGAACGCTGAAGCAGCACCACGGCGATCAGGCCGAGGACGACAATGAGATGGATCGAGATCAGGACGGTCTGCATCGGATATCCAGGAGCGGCGCCGCGTTGGCGCCTGCCGCATATCGGCCGGGCTGTTACACCAGAACGGCACGGAACGCCAACACGGCTGGTTCAGAGTTTAACGCGCGTAGGCGTTGATGATGCCCAGAAAGTCCTCGGCGACGAGACTCGCGCCGCCGACCAGGGCGCCGTCGACGTTCTCCACCGCCATCAGCTCGCGGGCGTTGCCGGGCTTCACCGAGCCGCCATAGAGGATGCGCACGTTCTGCGCCTCGGCACCGATGAGTTGGCCCAACATCTCGCGCAGCGAGGCGTGGACTTCGGCGATGTCGGCCGGCGTCGGGGTCAGGCCGGTGCCGATCGCCCAGACCGGCTCGTAGGCGATGACCGTGTCGGCACCGGTCGCGCCCTTGGGCACGCCGATGGCGAGCTGAGCGCGCACGATGTCGAGGGTACGGCCCTCCTCTCGCTCTTCCTTGGTCTCACCGACACAGATGATGCCGCAGAGGCCGGCGCGACGCGCACCGAGCGCCTTGGCATGCACGCCGTCATCGGTCTCGTGGTGGTAGGCACGTCGCTCGGAATGGCCGACGATGACGTATTTGGCGCCGAGGTCGGCGAGCATCTCGGCCGAGATGCTTCCGGTGAAGGCGCCGTTGGGCTTGGCGTGGAGGTTCTGGCCACCGATGGCGATGCGCGATCCATAGACGGCGGCAACGCAGGACGAGATCAGCGTCGAGGGCGGACAGACCAGCACGTCGACCCGGTCGAGCAGATCGGTCGACAGACCGTTGCGCAAGGCCTCGACCATGGCGATCGCGCCGCGCAGCCCGTTCATCTTCCAGTTGCCGGCAACCAGAGGCCGTCGACCCGCCATCGTCATGCGATCCCCGCTCAATCCGCCGCTCCTTCACCTGCGGGTCCGGCCCTAACAGAGCGGCTGAGGTGGCGCAAACCGCGAAACGGCCGTCCGTGGCGGTCTTTGCGAGCGCGCGCGGATGGTCTATCGCGGGCAGCCCTTATGAAACGATGACGGGTGCGCCGCTTCAGCGACCGCGCTTCACACGACGGACAACCGGACGTTCCGATGCTGCAGAACATGCGCAAGGCCAGCCAGCATTGGCTCGGCAAGATCATCCTCAGCGTGGTCTTCGTCTTCCTCATCGCCGGTGTGGCGATCTTCGGTGTGGAGGAATTCTTCCGGGCGGGCTCGACCTCGACGGTGGCCACTGTCGGCAAGGCCCAGATCTCGGCGGAATCGGTCCGTACCGCCTACCAGAATCAGCTCCAGCGCTACCAGACCCAGACCCGTCGTACCCTGACGCCGGATCAAGCGCGCGGGCTCGGGCTCGACCGTCAGGTGCTGGCGCAGCTCGTCAGCGAGGCCTCCCTCGACCAGCAGACCGCTGCGCTCGGCCTGAGCATTCCGGACGCCGCCGTGCTGCGCGCGATCCAGGAGGAGAAGAGCTTCCAAAGCGCCGATGGCCGCTTCGATCCGGCGCTGTTCTACCAGACCCTGCAGCGGGCCGGCCTCAACGAGGCGGCCTTCGTGCGCGAGCAGCGCGCCGTGGCCGCCCGCCTCCAGCTCGCCGAAGCCGTGGCCGCCGACCTGCACGTACCCCAGGCCCTGCGCGAGGCGGTGCATCGCTACACCACCGAGCGGCGCGCCGTGGCGCTGATGATGCTGCCGCCCTCCGTCGCCGGGGAGATTCCCGCGCCCACCGAGGACGAGCTGAAGGCCTTCTATGAAGAGAACAAATCGGCGTTCCGCGCGCCCGAGTTCCGCGCGGCCAACCTTCTGGTGCTCGACCCGCAAACCATCGCGAAGTCCGAAACCGTGAGCGAGGACGACATCGCCAAGCGCTATGGTCTGGAGAAGGCGAAGTACGGTTCGCCCGAGCGCCGGACGATCCAGCAGATCGTATTCCCGGATGCGGCTGCCGCCGAAGCCGCGCGAAAGACCATCGAATCCGGCGAGAAGCCGTTCGAGGCGGTGGCGGCCGAGGTCGGCGGCGACCCCAAGAACTTGTCGCTCGGCACCCTGACCAAGGCCGAATTGTTCGATCCGGCAGTGGCCGACGCCGCGTTCGCGCTGGCGAAGGACGCGATCAGCGCGCCGGTCAAGGGCCGCTTCGGCACTGTGCTCTTGCGCGTCACTGCCATCGAGCCGGAGACGGTGAAGCCGCTCGCCGAGGTCTCGGCCGAAATCGGCAAGACCATCGCGCTCGAGCGCGCCAGCAGCGGCATCGAGGCCGCCCACGATGCCATCGAGGACCAGCGCGCCAACACCAAGCCGCTGGCCGACATCGCCAAGGATCGCAACCTCCCGCTGGTGGCGATACCCGCCGTGAATGCGCAGGGCCTCGACGCCGCCGGCAAGGCCGTCGAGAGCATCCCCGACCGCGACACCACGGTGGCCGCTCTGTTCCGCTCGGATATCGGCGGCGACAACGAGCCCCTGCGGACCAAGTCCGGCGGCTACATCTGGTACGATCTCAGCAATATCGACCGCGCCCATGACAAGCCTCTCGACGAGGTGCGGGCGGATGTCACTGTGCGGTGGCGCGCTGCCGAGACGGGCAAACGCCTCATCGCCAAGTCCAAGGAGCTGACGGCCAAGCTCGACAAGGGCGAGGCGGTCGACGCCGTGGCCGCCGAGGCCGGGCTCACGGTCCAGACCCTGTCCGACATCGCTCGCAACCAGCCCCAGGGCGACCTGACGGCGGAGATCGTCAACCGCATCTTCGCGACGCTGGTCGGCAAGTCCGCCTCCGCGGAGACGGGCGAGTCGCGTGCCGTGTTCAAGGTGACGGAAGCGACGATGCCGGCCTACGTGCCCGGCACGCCGTCCGACGAAGCCATCGCCAAGCGGTTCCAGGCGACCCTCGCCGACGACCTGCTCAGCCAGTACATCGCCGACGTGCAGAAGTCGGTGGGCATCACCGTCAACCAGACGGCCTTCCGCCGGGCCATCGGCGGCGAGTACTAGGCGGGAATGGCGCACGAGACCGAGTACGCGGCGTTCCGCGACGCCTACGAGGCGGGTCGGGCGACCCTGATCAACCTCACCCTGGTGGCCGACCTGGAAACGCCGGTCGCGGCCTTCCTGAAGTTGCGGGCGGTCCATGCCGGGCCGGCCTTCCTGCTCGAATCGGTGGAGGGTGGCGTCGTCCGCGGCCGCTACTCGATGATCGGGCTCGACCCCGATCTGGTCTGGCGCTGCCGCGACGGAGCGGCCGAGATCGCCCGCGGCCCGGACCTGACGCAGTTCCAGCCGGACGAGTTCCCGCCCCTCGCGAGCCTGCGCGCGCTCATCGCCGAGAGCGCCATCGGCGCCGAGACCGAGGCGGATGCGCTGCCGCCGATGGCGGCCGGCCTGTTCGGCTATCTCGGCTACGACATGGTCCGCGCCATGGAAGACCTCGGGGTGCCGAACCCCGATCCGCTCGGGGTGCCGGATGCGATCCTGATCCGCCCGCGCGTCATGGTGGTGTTCGATTCGGTGCGCGATGTGATCACGGTAGTCGGGCAAGTGCGCCCCTCCCCAAGGATCGGCGCAAGGGCTGCCTACGAGGCGGTGCTGGCTAGCCTGGAGCGCGTGGCCGAAGCGCTCGACGGCCCATTGC
This sequence comes from Methylobacterium sp. BTF04, assembly GCF_010692745.1. Classification (GTDB taxonomy): domain Bacteria; phylum Pseudomonadota; class Alphaproteobacteria; order Rhizobiales; family Beijerinckiaceae; genus Methylobacterium. The sequence continues at coordinate 26,280 of NZ_JAAHTB010000033.1, read as the reverse complement.
CGATCGAAGCCCGTATCGACCCGCGCGAGATCGCCCATCCGGAGCCGGTCTCGAACACCACCCCGGAGGCCTATCTCGGCATGGTGGCGCGGGCCAAGGAATACATCGTCGCCGGCGATGTCTTCCAAGTGGTGCTCTCGCAGCGCTTCGAGGCTCCGTTCTCCCTGCCGGCCTTTGCGCTGTACCGCTCGCTCCGGCGCACCAACCCGGCGCCGTTCCTGTGCTACCTGGATTTCGAGGGGTTCCAGGTGGTGTGTTCGAGCCCGGAGATCCTGGTGCGTGTGCGCGATGGCCGCGTCACGATCCGGCCCATCGCCGGCACGCGCCGCCGTGGCGCGACGCCGGCCGAGGACAAGGCGCTGGCGCAGGAACTTCTGGCCGACCCCAAGGAACGCTCCGAGCATCTGATGCTGCTCGATCTCGGCCGCAACGATGTCGGCCGTGTCTCGAAGATCGGCACCGTCACGGTGACGGGGTCGTTCTTCCTCGAATATTACAGCCAGGTCATGCACATCGTCTCGAACGTCGAGGGCGATCTCGACCCGGCGCACGATACACTTGGCGCCCTGGCGGCGGGCTTCCCCGCCGGCACCGTTTCGGGCGCCCCCAAGGTGCGGGCGATGGAGATCATCGACGAACTGGAGCGCGAGAAGCGTGGCCCCTATGGCGGCTGCATCGGCTATTTCGGCGCGCGCGGCGAGATGGACACCTGCATCGTCCTGCGCACCGCCATCGTGAAGGATGGGCGCATGCACGTGCAGGCCGGTGCGGGCATCGTCTACGATTCCGACCCGGCCTCCGAGCAACAGGAATGCGTCAACAAGGCCAAGGCGTTGTTCCGCGCCGCGGAAGACGCGGTGGTGTTCGCGAGCCGGGCGCGACGCGGGCAGTAGCGGCCGCGTCCAGGTGAGCCGCGATGAACGGCGTGCAGTTGACCGGCTGCCGATGTCTCGTCAAACCGCCGTATCCAGGGCAATGAGCCACCGATGTCCAACGTCCTCGTGATCGACAACTACGATTCCTTCACCTGGAATCTCGTGCACCTGATCGGACCGCTCTGCGGGACGATTTCAGTCGTGCGCAACGACGCCATCACCCTCGACGAGATCCGTGCGCGGGCCCCCGATGCGGTGGTGCTATCGCCCGGCCCCTGTACCCCCAACGAAGCCGGCATCTGCCTCGACGTGGTCAAGCACCTGTCGGCCGAGATTCCGATCTTCGGCGTCTGCCTGGGGTTGCAGGCCATCGGACAGGCCTTCGGCGGCGATGTAGTGCGGGCGCCCTCGCCGATGCACGGCAAGGTCTCGACCATCGATCACCGGGCGTCGGGCATCTTTCGCGGGCTCAACGGACCGTTCGATGCGACGCGCTACCATTCCCTGGTGGTGGAGCGCGGCAATTGTCCCGAGGCGCTTCAGGTGACCGCGGAGGCCGACGGGCTGATCATGGGACTGCAGCATGCAACATTACCGGTGCATGGGGTGCAGTTTCATCCCGAGAGCATCCTGTCGCATCACGGATCGCAGATCCTGCGCAACTTCCTCGACATTGCCGCGGCGTGGAACGCGGCGCGTGACAAGGCGCCAACCGGCGTGCATTGACGCGCCACTCTATCGGATCGTTCGCGCCCCAAGCAGCCATGGAAACCTTCAAGCCTCTCCTCGCAAAGGTCGCGTCCGGTGCGAGCCTCGACCGTGCCGAGGCGCGGCGAGCTTTCGACGCTCTGTTGTCGGGCGAGGTCACACCGGTCCAGGCAAGCGCCTTCCTGATGGCCCTCAAGGTCCGCGGCGAAGCCCCGGACGAGATCGTCGGCGCCGTCGAGGCAATGCGTGCCCGGATGGTGGCGGTGGCGGCCCCTGTGGGGGCCATCGACGTGGTCGGCACCGGCGGCGATCATTCGGGCAGCTACAACGTCTCGACGCTGGCGGCGATCCTGGTGGCGGCCTGCGGTGTGCCGGTGGCCAAGCACGGCAACCGCGCCGCGACCTCCCGATCGGGCGCCGCCGACGTGCTCGCCGCGCTCGGCGTGCGGATCGGGCTCGACCCCGCCGGGCTGGAGCGTTGTCTGGCACAGGCCGGCCTGTGCTTCATGTTCGCCCAGACCCACCATGCCGCCATGCGCCATGTCGCTCCGGTGCGGGCTGAGCTGCCGACGCGGACGATCTTCAACATGCTCGGGCCGCTGGCCAATCCGGCCGGTGTGCGCTTCCAGCTCTTCGGCGTCTCGGCACCGGCCTGGGCCGAGCCGCTCACCCGGGTGCTGGCCGAACTCGGCACCGAGCGGGTCTGGACCGTGCATGGCTCGGACGGCCTCGACGAGATCACCGTCACCGGCCTCACCGCCGTGGTGGCGCTGGATTCCGGGCGGCTCTCGCACTTCACTATCGACCCACGCGACGTCGGAATCCCGCTTCATAGCCTCGACGCCCTGCGCGGCGGCGATCCCGAGCACAATGCGGCGGCCCTGAGCCGCGTCCTCGACGGGGCTGCGGGAGCCTACCGCGACATCGCCGTGCTGAATGCCGGCGCCGCCCTCGTGGTGGCGGGCACGGCCTCCAGCCTGTCCGAGGGCGTCGCCCGCGCCGTCACCGCGATCGACAGCGGTGCCGCCCGCGCGACGCTCGCCACACTCGTCACCGTTTCCAATGCCTGAGGGCTGCGCCATGACCGAGCCCGCCGAGACGAAGCCCTCGAGCGCAGCCGCTCCCTCCGAACGCAAGGACGTTCTGGCGCGCATCGAGACCTACAAGCGCCGCGAAATCGCTGAGGCGAAGCTGCGCGTGCCCCAGACCAAGCTGGAGAAGCGCATTGCCAAGGCGGCGCCGCCACGCGGCTTCGCCGATGCCATCGCGGTCCACATCGCGCAAGGTCGCCCCGCCCTGATCGCCGAGGTGAAGAAGGCCTCGCCCTCCAAGGGCCTGATCCGCGCCGATTTCGATCCGGCCATCATCGCCGCTGCCTACGAGGCCGGGGGCGCCACCTGCCTGTCGGTTCTCACCGACACGCCCTCCTTCCAAGGCAAGCCCGAATACCTGACCGCGGCCCGCGACGCCTGCGCCCTCCCGGTCTTGCGCAAGGACTTCCTGTTCGAACCGTATCAGGTGTTCGAGGCGCGGGCCTGGGGTGCCGATTGCATCCTGGTGATCATGGCCTGCCTCGACGACGACGAGGCGGTGGCCCTGGTCGAGACGGCACACGATCTCGGCATGGACGTTCTGGTCGAGGTTCACGACGCGGCCGAACTCGCCCGCGCGATCCCGCTGGGTACGCGCCTCCTGGGTATCAACAACCGTGATCTGAAGACCTTCGAAGTCTCATTCGAGAATTCGATTCGGCTCGGCCAGGCCGTCCCCGCAGACAGGATCGCGGTGGCCGAGAGCGGTATCTCCGGTCATGCCGACGTAGTCCGCCTCGGGGAGAACGGCCTGCACACCGTGCTCGTCGGCGAAAGCCTGATGCGGGAGGCGGACGTGAAGGCGGCCACGGCCCGATTGCTCTTCGGCGATGCGGTTTGAGGGAGCGAGCCATGGCCGAACTCACCCATCTCGACGCGGCCGGGGCGGCCAACATGGTCGATGTGTCGGACAAGCCCGCCACCACCCGCACGGCACGGGCCGTCGGCACCGTGGTGATGCTGCCCGAGACCCTGCGGCTGATCCGCGAGGGCGATGCCAAGAAGGGCGACGTGATCGGCACCGCGCGCCTGGCCGGGATCATGGCGGCCAAGCGCACCCACGAGTTGATCCCACTCTGCCACCCGCTGCTGCTCACCAAGGTCCGGGTCGATTGCGAGCCGGACGACGCGCTTCCGGGTCTGCGCGTGACGGCCGAGGTGAAGGTGTCGGGGCAGACCGGCGTCGAGATGGAGGCGCTCACCGCCGTCTCGGTGGCCTGCCTGACCATCTACGACATGGTGAAGGCCGCCGATCGCGGCATGCGGATCGAAGGGATCCGTCTCCTCGCCAAGGACGGCGGCCGCTCCGGAGCCTACCGCGCCGAGGATGCCGCATGAGCGGCCTGATCCCGGTCGCGGAGGCGCTGGCCCGAATCCTCGCCGGCATCGCGCGGCCGGTGGAGGCGGAGATCGTGCCGATCGCGGACGGCGCCGGCCGCACCCTGGCGCAGGATCTAACCGCGCTGCGCACCCAGCCTCCGTTCCCGGCCTCTGCCATGGACGGTTATGCCGTCCGCAGCGCCGACGTGGCGGCCTGCCCTGCCGAACTCGCGCTGATCGGCACCAGCGCCGCCGGCCATGGTTTTTCGGGAATGCTCGGGCCGGGCCAGACCGTGCGGATCTTCACCGGTGCACCGGTACCGGACGGCGCCGACGCCATCCTCATCCAGGAGAACGCCGATCAGGCGGGCGCGGTCGTGACCGCGCGTGAGCCCGTGGCGACCGGGCGCTTCGTTCGCCGCGCCGGGCTCGATTTCCGTGAGGGCGACGTTCTGCTTCGCACTGGCGAGACGCTGGATGCCCGCCGGATCGCGCTTGCCGCAGCCGGTGGCCACGGTCGCGTGAGCGTACGCCGCCGCCCCCGTGTCGCCATCCTCGCCACCGGCGACGAACTGGTTGCGCCGGGCGAGACGGCCGCCTGGGATCAGATCGTCGCCTCGAACAGCCTCGCACTCGCGGCACTCGCCCGCGAGGCCGGCGCCGAGCCGATCGACCTCGGCATCGCCGGCGACAGTCTCGACGCCCTCGACGCGGCTTTAGGCCGGGCCGTGGCGGAACGAGCCGACCTCCTCGTCACCCTGGGTGGCGCTTCGGTGGGCGACCACGACCTCGTGCAATCCGCGCTGCAGGGCCGCGGCCTCGAACTCGGGTTCTGGCGGGTGGCGCTGCGGCCGGGCAAGCCGCTGATGCATGGGCGCCTCGGAGCCATGGCGGTGATCGGATTACCGGGCAACCCGGTCTCCTCCATCGTCTGCGGCCTGCTCTTCGTGGTGCCGGCGATCCGGGCGTTGCTGGGCGACCCGCAGGCCGGCGCGGACCACAGCGAGCCGGCCACGCTGGGATGCGCCATGGCGGCCAATGACGGCCGGCAGGATTACCTGCGCGCCAGCCTCGATACCAATCCGGACAGGGTGCCGGTGGCACACCCGGAAGACCGCCAGGATTCCTCGATGCTGTCGGTCCTCGGCCAAGCGGAAGCCCTGCTGATCCGCCCACCGCACGCTCCCGCCGCGAAGGCCGGCGACCCGTGCCGCATCCTTCGGCTCGACCGACGCATCCTGTAGCGCCTGCCTTGAACCTTTAGGCTAAGCATACCGGACCGTTTCTGGCGACGGCCCCGGTGGATACGGGCGCGACACTGCGAAAACGGACTCACTGATCGAGGTCGACGCTCATGCTCGACGGGCGCGTGTCGGACTGGCCGATGCTGGTGTAGTCGAAGCCGCGGCGCTTCATATCGTCCGCACGGTAGACGTTGCGCAGATCGATCACGATGCGCGCCGCCATGGTGTCGTGCAGGGTCGCCCAGTCGAGCGCCCGGAAGGCATTCCACTCGGTGACGATGACGAGGGCATCGGCCCCCTTCGCGCACGCATAGGCGTCGGTGGCGTAGGTGATATCGGGCATCAGCGCACGGGCCGCCTCCATGCCCTCGGGATCGTAGGCCACGATCCGGGCGCCGCCATCCTGCAGGCCGGCGATGACCGCGAGGGAGGGTGCATCGCGCATGTCGTCGGTGTTCGGCTTGAAGGTCAGGCCGAGGATCGCGATGGTCTTGCCGCGCACGGAGCCGCCGCAGGCGAGGATGACCTTGCGGGCCATGGCGCGCTTCCTCTGCTCGTTGACCGCCACCACGGTCTCGACCAGACGCACCGGCGTGCCGGCATCCTGCGCCGTCTTCACCAGCGCCAGGGTGTCCTTGGGAAAGCAGGAGCCACCATAGCCCGGCCCGGCATGAAGAAATTTCGAGCCGATGCGATTGTCGAGCCCGATGCCGCGGGCGACCTCCTGGACGTTGGCCCCGACCTGCTCGCACAGGTCCGCGATCTCGTTGATGAAGGTGATCTTCGTGGCGAGGAAGGCGTTGGCGGCGTATTTCGTCAGTTCGGCGGTACGCCGGCCGGTGACGAGGATCGGCGCCTGGTTGAGGTAGAGCGGCCGGTAGATCTCGTTCATGATCGCGATGGCGCGCGCATCCTCGGCACCGATGACGATGCGGTCGGGCCGCTTGAAATCGGAAATCGCCGCGCCTTCGCGCAGGAATTCGGGGTTCGAGACGACCGCAAATTCGGCATCGGGCCGAACCTCGCGAATGATGCGCTCGACCTCGTCGCCGGTGCCCACCGGAACGGTCGATTTGGTCACGATCACCGTGAAGCCGGTCATCGCCGCGGCGATCTCGCGCGCGGCCGCATAGACGAACGACAGGTCCGCAAAACCGTCGCCGCGGCGCGAGGGTGTTCCCACCGCGATGAAAATCGCTTCGGCCTGCGCCACGGCGGGACCGAATGCGGTGGTGAAGCTCAACCGCTCCTGGCGCACGTTGTCGGCCACGAGCGCGTCGAGACCCGGCTCATAGATCGGCATCTGCCCGGCATTGAGCAGCGCGATCTTGGCGGCGTCGTTGTCGACGCACACGACCTGATGCCCGAAATCGGCGAAGCAGGCGCCCGAGACGAGGCCGACATAGCCCGACCCAACCATTGTAATTCGCATACAGCTGTCTCCCTGTCGGCAGGCGCGCTGACGACAGATTCCGCTCCACCTCGCGGGCTTTCGCTGACCCGCGCAGGATCATTCGTCAAGGATTTTGTCGAGAAATTTTCGAAGCATAGCGTGCCGGCTTAATTGTTTGCACGGATAATTTTTATTTACGTCGATTAATAGCAAATAATAAAATCGATTTATATTCCGATATTTTCTTGGCGCTACATGATGACATTCAAGATTTTCGTCGGCGGATTACCCATCGGACCCAAAACGCCTAAAGTCGCATCTTCATCCGAAAAACAGCAACGATTTCAAGGCGCAAAAGGCCGCTTGAGTACCTTGGACCGCCACATCCGCGCCGTATCGGCCCATGAGCCAGCCGAGCTACCGGCGCCGGTCATAGTCGCGAACGCGGCCGGATCGCTCTCCCCGTCCGGCACGGAAACCCGGAGGCCTTCGGGGCCGAGATTGCGCGCGATCACCTGATCCTCCGCTCGGGCACCATCGGTGTAGCGGAACGGCTCGCTGTCGAAAAAGGTGTTTGCGACGATGGTATTGTGCAGGGCGATAGCGGGACGCTCGGTGAGGATCCGAGCAAGACTCGGATAGCGCGTCCGCCAGAGCGGGGAGCCCGTCGGCACAGCGACGAGCGCACCGCGCAGCTCTGATTCCGGATCGTCGATCGAGTCCTTGGCCCAGGTCTGGCCCCGTGAATCGATGTGGATCGCCGGGCTCGAGCGAACGAAGAGGTTGTCTGTCACGGCGTTGTCGCGGCCGCCGCCGATGAAGACCGGCTGGTCGACCCGTAAAAACAGGTTGGCGCGGATTGCGAAGCCACTCGCCATGTCGTCGAGATAGAGGCCCTTGACCTCGAAAGATGGTGCCGCCCGGATATCGTGCAGGAAGTTATGCTCGATGGTGGTGCCGCGGGCCGTCCAGTCCCGCCCGGCATAGATCGCACCGCTGTCGGTCGATCCCGATAGAAGGTAGGCGATCTCGTTCCAGGCGACGCGGTGATCGTTGCCGCGCAGATGCAGGGCGTATTCGTCGGTATCGTGGATGAAGTTGCCCTCGACGGTCTGCCCGACGCCATCCACCGCGATGGCGGGGCTTTGGGTGCGGGCCAGCCGGGCATAGTCGGACAGGCGGCAATCGCGCACGAACAGGCGCCCGGGCGTGAGCGTCGCGCGATCTCCGCCGGTGATCCGGATGCCTCCGGCGCCGATCTGCGTGATGTCGCTGCGCTCGATCCCGCTCGCGGTCGAATCTTCGACCACCAGGGCGTGGCCGCCGGCCCGCGTCAGGACGCTGCGTGAGACGACCACGTCCGAGGCTCTGGTCACCCGCACCAGGGTTCCGTGCGCCTGTTCGAGGTTGAGAGACTCGAAGCGGATATGCGACGCGTCCGCGACGTCGATCAGCCCATCCGTAACACTGGCTTCCACGAAACCGGAAGGATCGCGCGGCCAAACCAGAAGCAGCCCCCAGCCGGGGTCACGCCACCATTCGCCGGGTTCGTCGAGTTCGCTCAAGGCGTGGACGATGCGAAACCGCGCCCCCGCGGCGATCCCGTCGAACGGACGCTCGCCAAGGACGAGCCGCTTCGAACCGGCTTCGACGATGGTCACGGGCAGCGTTTCGAACAGCCAGTTCCAGCGCCAATAGCCCTCCGCCCAGAGGTCGGTTTCGCCGCGCCAGCGCTCCGCGCGATCACCCTCGGGGATGAAGCGCGGCTGTTGCGGATCGCTTGTCGCGTCCGACGCCACCTTGCCCCAGCCTTGGTTCGGCCAGCGGGCCGGCCACAGGGCCCCCTGTGCGTCGTAGACCTCGAACGCCAGCGGCGCATCGCGGCTCTTCAGGAGGCGGGGCTCCTGGATTCGAGCAGTCGCCGTCAGCGCCGCCGGAAGCCGATAGGCGCGGACCTGTGCCCGCGCCTCGACCGGAAGGCGTCGGAGCAGATCGGGGGGAATGCCACCGGGAGACGGCTCGAGTCGCACGCTTCCGACGATGCGGGTCGACCCATCGGCTGCACCCCGCACCACCAGCGGCGCCTCGGCGGTCCCGCCCTGCCCTGCTCGAAAACGCGCCGGCTGGTCGAACCGATGGATTCCAGGTGCGAGGGCGATGACGATGGCGCGACGCGGGTCGGTGCGATGCTGGCGGCCCGCCAGATCGATCGCCGCCTGCAGCGTCGACACGGACGGGCCGGCGCCGGAAGACGCGCGTTCCCGCCCGGACGGTTCGACAACGATGGTGGTCGGACCTTGCGCGGATTCCAGCGTCGACGCGCCGGAGAGCAGCACAACGACGAACCCGGTGGTGACCTGCAGTCTCCGCCTCGTCAGGCCTTCGACGGCGCGAGCCCTATCATCCTGCCGAACCGCCATCGCCTGCTCACCCTGGGCCGACGAGCACGCGAGGTGCTCCCCAATTTCCAGGCGCGACCATAGTGCAGCGTCCAGAGAAAGGGATGCCGGTCCAGGCGAAGGGCTACTCAGAAATTACCCTCTGCGGCCACCGCCCGTTCTGCGGTCGCCTTCGTTGGTCCGGGTCTCGCGTGATCAGGCGGTGGGGTGAGCGAACACACCGGTGGACTGGCTGAAGGCCACATGCTCGCGCGAACGGTAGCGGCGCGCCTTCACGAGGATCTTCGCGTCGAAGCGCTCGACTCCGACATCCTCGAGCTGGCGATCCGTGAGACCGGCGAGCTGGCGGGCGGACTCGTTCTCCTTCCAGGAGGCCTTGAGGTCCGTGATAAGCGACTTGAACATGACGTGTCTTCCGAATGCAGCTTGGTCTTTGTGGCATCGCAGCGACGCCGGGTGGCGCTGCAGCAATGTCGCTGAACCCGAGCTATGCGGAGCGGACCGCCGGCACGAGGGGTCGGGGCGTAGGGCACCCATGCTCAATGAGCATGGAATGAGCAAAGCTTGTTTAATCACTAAGCAGCTCGGGCCGCGATAGACGTCTGATCCGCTGGTTGCAAAGCGAAATTCGCGCTCTTGGATTGCCCGTATCCGGTGCATGCCGGTGGCGCGGAAATAGCCATGCCTCGAACCGGCACGGCGCACTTCGGGCGCGCAGCGTCAGGGTGTGGGAAAGCACATTCCGAGGGGGAATCCGCTAGTCCTGAGGCCCCCGTTACTCCGCGGCGTCCTCGAAGGACGGCGAGGCGTCGCCGAGGAAACCGCCGGATTGGCGTTCCCACAGGCGTGCGTAGAGGCCGCCGCTCCTGATCAGTTCGGCATGGCTGCCCTCCTCGACGATTCGGCCCGCATCGATGACGATGAGCCGGTCGAGGGCGGCGATGGTGGACAGGCGATGGGCGATGGCCAGCACGGTCTTGCCCTGCATCAGCGTGTCGAGACTCTCCTGAATCGCGGCCTCGACCTGGCTGTCGAGGGCCGAGGTCGCCTCATCGAGGATCAGGATCGGCGCATCTTTAAGGATGACGCGCGCGATGGCGATGCGCTGGCGCTGTCCGCCCGAGAGCTTCACGCCCCGTTCTCCCACCTGCGCGTCGTAGCCACGGCGGCCCTTGTGATCGACAAGGTCGCGGATGAACCCATCGGCCTCGGCGAGGCGGGCCGCATGCGTGACCTCCTCCAGGGTCGCATCGGGGCGGCCGTAGGCGATGTTGTCGCGAATCGAACGATGCAGCAGCGACGTATCCTGCGTGACCATGGCGATGGCGCTACGCAACGAGCCCTGGGTGACGCCCGCGATATCCTGACCGTCGACGAGGATGTGCCCGCTCTCCAGGTCGTGCAGGCGCAGCAGCAGCGCGGTGATGGTGGTCTTGCCGGCGCCGCTGACCCCGACGAGCCCGACCTTCTCGGCCGCGCGGATATGCAGGTTCAGGCGTTCGATGATGCTGGCGTCGCCGCGCCCGTAATGGAAGCTGACGTCCTCGAAGCGGATATCGCCGCCGGTCACCGCCAGGGTGGCGGCATTCGGCCGGTCGACGATGCCGTGCGGACGCGAGATCGTCTGCATGCTCTCTTGGATCACGCCGACATTCTCGAAGATCCCACGCACGGTCTGCATCACCCAGCCCGACATCGCCATCAGGCGGAGGACCAAGGCAAGACCGGCCGCCGCTTCGCCGGTGGTCATGCCGCCGCGCTGCCACAGGGCGAGGCAGACCCCGGCCGTGGACACCACCAGCATGCTGTTGAGGATACCGAGCAGCGTCGTGGTGGAACTGACGAGCCGAAACTGGCGCAGATATGCCTTGGTATGGACGTCGACGGCATCGCGCACCGCCGCGCGCTCCTCGCGGTCGCGAGCGAAGAGCTTCACCGTCAGGATGTTGGTGTAGCTGTCGACGATGCGGCCGATCAGGGCCGAGCGGGTATCGGCGGTGGCGAGCGAGCGCGTGCGGGCCCGCGGCACGAACCACCGGGTCAAAGCCGCATAGGCCACCACCCAGAGCACCACCGGCAGGGCGAGCCAGAGGGAGATCGAGCCGAACAGGCCGATGGCGGTGACGGCATAAATCGCCACGTACAGCAGCGTATCGATGAAGACGACCGCAAGCTCGCGCACCGCCGGACCGACCTGGACCACGCGGTTGGCGAGACGCCCGGCGAAATCCGCCTGGAAATACGAGAGCGAGTGGCCGAGCGTGTAGAGATGGGTGCGCCAGCGGATCTGGTTGGTCGCCTGCGGAACGATGAGCTGGTTCGACAGGATTTCGTGCAGCCAGATCGTGATCGGCCGCACCACGAGCACCAGACCGGCGGCGAGCATGATCCTGAGACCGTGATCGGCCCAGATCGTGGCCCGGTCGGCGGTGTTGAGCAGATCGATGAACCAGCCCATCAGCAGGTAGAGCGAGGCCTCGACGGTACCGGCCAGCAGCGCGACCACGAACAGCACGGCCAGTGCCGCCCGCATCGGCTTCAGGTAGAAGCCGGCAAAGCCGGTCACGGTCTTGGGGGGCATGCGCTCATCGTCGAAGGGCGCGAACGTATCGATGCGGCGCTCGAGCCAGTCGAGGAACATGTCGTGACAATCCGGTTGCGGCGGCAAGCCTAGAGCTAGGCGGTTGCGGCGCCCTGCCAACCGGGGGGCGATGCCGCACGAGGAATGAGACACCGATGCTTCGCCTTGCTCTGTATCAGCCCGACATCCCGCAGAACACCGGCACGATTCTGCGCATGGCCGCCTGCCTCGGTGTTGCGGTGGAGATCATCGAGCCGGCGGGCTTCGACGTGTCGGATAGGCACTTGCGCCGCTCGGGGCTGGATTACCTCGATCAGGTGGTGATCACCCGGCACCGGTCCTGGACCGCTTTCGAGGCATGGCGCCGCGAGGCGAACCTCCGGCTCGTGCTCGCGACCACCACCGGCGCCCTTCCGTATACCGACTTCGCCTATGGCCCCAGCGACTGCCTCCTGATGGGACGCGAATCCGCCGGCGTGCCGGAGGCGGTCCATGCGGCAGCCGATGCGCGGGTGGTGGTCCCGATCAGACCGGGTCTTCGCTCGCTCAACGTCGCGGTCTGCGCCGCGCTGATCCTCGGCGAAGGCCTGCGGCAGACAACGGGCATGCAATGACGCTTTTGAACGGCGTGCATATTCGCACTTGAACGCCGTTCAAACCGTGGCACAACCGATGGCGACGGCACCGCTCGTCGATCGGGAGACAGCCCATGTTCAACGTGTTTCGGACCTTGGCACGCGGCGCGGCCGCGCAGGCGCGTGAAGAGATCATCGACCGCAACGCCCTGCTGATCCTCGACCAGCAGATTCGCGAGACCCGCGCGTCGCTGGAGCGCAGCCGGTTGGCGCTGGCCACGTCGGTGGCCGGCGACAAGGCCGAGGAGCGCCGCCTCGCCGAGGTCGAATCCCGCAGCGTCGATCTCGAGGAGCGCGCCTTGGCCGCCCTGAAGGCCGGGCGTGAGTATCTCGCCGGCGAGGCTGCCGATGCCATCGCCGAACTGGAGGCCGAGCGCGACGCCATCCGCGCGGCGCGGGTGCGCTTCGCGAAGGAGCTGGCCCGCATCCGGGCCGTGGTCGCCGATGCGACGCGGCGCCAGAGCGAGCTCGAGCGTGGCCGCCGCATCGCCGCCGCAGCGGAAGCTGCCCGCCGCCTCGGCGTCACGGCGACGCCCCAGGACCGCGCCACCCTCCGGGAGGCGGAGGCGACGCTAGCCCGCCTCCGGGACCTCCAGCACGCGGCGGCCGACACCGAAGCCGCGCTGGCGGAAGCAGAGCCCGGCACCGACATCGCCGAGCGCCTGGAGCGAGAGGGCTTCGGCCGCAGCACCCGCCCGGCCGGAAGCACGATTCTCGATCGCCTGCGCCGCCGCGCCGAGGCCGGGCCGAACGATCACGCCTGACGCGACAGTTTTACCATCACGCCGTCCGAACACGCATCGCATCCGGGGAATCCCACCATGAATAACGAGACCACGCAGCATTCCGGCGCCTGGGTCGCCTTCACCTACGCGTCGTTCCTGGGGGCCGCCGCCATGGTGGCGCTCGGCATCCTGTTCATGCCCATCGACATCTGGATGAAGGGCTATTTCGCCATGGGGGTGATCATGCTGGTTCAGTCCTGCATCACCGCGACGAAGACCCTGCGTGACGTCCATGAGGGCCGGCGCATGGTCAATCGGATCGAGGACGCCAAGACCGAGCGGCTGCTGATGTCGGTGGGCAAGGATTGAGACCGCCTTTCGCGAATTGACGGCCGGGCGGCGGGATGGGAAATCCCTTCCCATGACGAGCCAAGCTCCCTCACCGCCCGCCCTGCCCGAAGCCGAGATCACCGCGCTGAAGGGCCAAGCGACAGCGTGGTTCACCACCCTGCGCGACAGGATCGTCGCCGCTCTCGAAACCCTCGAGGCGGAGGCCACCGGACCGTTCCATGCGGATGCGCCGACAGAGGCCGGCACCTTCGTGAAAACCCCGTGGCAGCGCACCGACCATACCGGCCAACCGGGCGGCGGCGGCACCATGGCGATGCTCAAGGGCCGGGTGTTCGAGAAGGCCGGCGTCCACGTCTCGGCGGTGCACGGCGAGTTCGCACCGGAATTCCGGGCACAGATGCCCGGGGCGTCCGAGGATCCGCGCTTCTTCGCCACCGGCATCTCGCTGATCGCGCATCCGTGGAACCCGAACGCGCCCACCGTCCACATGAACACCCGGTTCGTCGCCACCACGAAAACCTGGTTCGGCGGCGGCGCCGATCTGACCCCCGTCCTCGAGCGCAGGCGCAACCAGGATGACCCGGACAGCCTGACCTTCCATGCGGCGATGCAGGCAGCCTGCGACGCCCACGCCCCGGCGGCCGATTACGCCCGCTACAAGGCGTGGTGCGAGGAATATTTCTACCTGCCGCACCGCAAGGAGCCGCGCGGCATCGGCGGTATCTTCTACGATTATCACTGGACCGGTAACCCGGAGGCGGACCTCGCCTATACCCGCGACGTCGGTGGCGCGTTCCTGAGCGCCTATCCGGCGATCATGCGGGCCAACATGGGGAAGCCCTGGACGGAGGAGGACCGGCTGGAGCAGCAGGTCCGGCGCGGACGCTACGTCGAGTTCAACCTGCTCTACGACCGCGGCACCATCTTCGGGCTGAAGACCGGCGGCAACGTCGCCTCGATCCTGTCCTCGCTGCCGCCCACGGTCCGGTGGCCGTGACGGCCGACCTGCCGACCAAGTTCGCGCCCCAGCAGGACGCGGCGCTGAAAGCCATCGCCGATTGGCGCAAGGGAGGCGGCGGTCAGGTGTTCCGCCTGTTCGGCTATGCCGGAACCGGCAAGACCACCCTCGCCCGACGCATCGCCGACGATGTCGACGGCACCGTGGTGTTCGGCGCCTTCACCGGCAAGGCCGCCTCCGTCATGCGCCAGAAGGGCTGCCACGACGCCGCGACGATCCACAGCCTGATCTACCGCACCAAGGAGACCGAGGAAGGCGGCCCCGCCTTCACCCTCAACCGTACCGGTCCGGTCTCGAAGGCCGAACTGATCGTCATCGACGAGTGCTCGATGGTGGATTCCGATCTCGGAAACGACCTTCTGTCCTTCGATAGGCCGGTGCTGGTTCTCGGCGACCCCGCGCAATTGCCGCCCGTGCGCGGCGGCGGGTTCTTTACCGAGGCCGAGCCCGATGTGATGCTTACCGAGGTGCATCGCCAGGCCGCCGACGATCCGATCGTCCGCATGGCGATGACGATCCGCGAAGGCGGCCGCCTCACCATCGGCGAGTATGGCCGCAGCCGCGTGGTCTCGCGCCGGAACATCGATCCGGCCCACGTCATTGCCGCCGACCAGGTCCTGGTGGGCATGAACAAGACCCGCCGGCTCTACAACAACCGCCTGCGCGAGATCGCCGGTCACACCGACCCGATGCCGGCGGTGGGCGAAAAGCTCGTTTGCCTGCGCAACGACCGCACAAAGGGCCTGCTCAACGGCTCGACTTGGACCGTCCATGCGCAGCGCGCGGCACAGCGCCCCGACACCATCCGCCTCGACGTGGTGCCGGAGGACGACCCGGCCCTGCGCCGTCGCCCCATCGACATCAAAGTGCTCCGCGCGGTGATGTCGGGATCGGAGGAGGAGATCCCGGCCTTCCTCAAGCGGGAGACCGACGAATTCACCTACGGCTACGCCCTCACCGTCCATAAGGCGCAGGGATCGCAATGGGACGACGTGGTCTTGTTCGACGAATCCTTCGCCTTTCGCGAGCACCGGGCCCGCTGGCTCTATACCGGCCTGACCCGGGCGGCGCAGTCGATCACGGTGGTGGTGTAGGGCAGCCGCGTATACCGGCGCGCCCTCACCCGAACGGGCATGAGGGGCCGCAACGTCCAACCCGTGATGATCGGCACGCTATCGCGGTGTCGTCACGTGCGTTAGCATTTCGGTGGTCCGACCGAAGCGGGTGTTGAGAAGCCTTGCGACGCCTCCTGAAGTTCCTCCACACGATGGGGGCCATCGGCCTCATGGGAGCGATGGCGTCCCTGCTGGTACTGCTGAGCATGGCGCCTCCGCCGACCTCTCTGGCCGGTTATGCTTTGATCCGCGGCGCGATGAGTATGATCGCCACGTGGATCTTCTTCCCGTCGCTAGGAGTGACGCTGGTTGCCGGCCTGCTCGCGATCGCGGCGAACCGCGGCTTTCACAGCGCCGGCTGGGTCTGGCTCAAGGCCGCCACCGGCATCCTGGTTTTCGAAAGCGGCTTCGTCGGTGTTCTGGGTCCGATGCAGCAGGAGGCCGAACTCAGCGCCCGTGCACTGGCTGGCGAAATTAGTCCGCAGATCCTGGCCGAGACGCTCGGCCCCGAGCGCAACACGCTCTGGGTGCTGCTCGCGATCGCCACGGCCAATGTCGTTCTCGGCGTCTGGCGGCCGCGGCTGATACGTCGCCGCGCACAGAGCCCGGCCCCGGACTAGTGCCCCGATTTGTCGGGATGGTCGCTGAAATGACGAAAAGCACCGGCTCGCCAGGGAGGTGGTGCCGGACCCCACCTGTGGCGTTCCCGCGCGCGACTTCCTAAATGTTCGCCCAGACCGATCAGGAGCCCCCCTTGGCACAGAACGATTCCGGCCCGCCGCAGATGCATGCCACTACGATTCTCATGGTCCGCAAGGGCGGCCGGGTGGTGATCGGCGGCGATGGGCAGGTCAGCCTTGGGCAGACCATCGTGAAGGGCAATGCGCGCAAGGTGCGCCGCCTCGCCAAGGGCTCGGTGATCGGCGGCTTTGCCGGTGCGACAGCGGACGCCTTCACCCTGTTCGAGCGGCTCGAAGCCAAGCTCGAACAATATCCCGGCCAGCTCACCCGCGCCTGCGTCGAACTCACCAAGGATTGGCGCACGGACCGCTACCTGCGCCGCCTGGAGGCGATGATGCTGGTGGCGGACCGGGAGGTCAGCCTTCTTCTCTCGGGAGCCGGCGATGTGCTGGAACCGGAGCACGGCGTGATGGCGATCGGCTCTGGCGGCAATTATGCGCTCGCCGCTGCGCGGGCCCTGGAAGATGGCGTTCACGACGCGGAAGCCATCGTTCGCCGGGCGATGGGTATTGCGGCGGAGATTTGCGTCTATACGAACGGCAGTCTCGTCATCGAAACGTTGGATACCGCGTAGCGCGGCTAAGAACTGCCGTCGGTTAACCGTCCATTTCAAGATTCATCCTAGACACCTTGAACGTGTGTCTAGGGAACCCACCGACAATGACAATCAGGGCGAAAATTCTGGCCTTCGTCTTCGCGTGTAGCGCGGTGACGCTCATTGTCGCCGGCGTTGCGATCAGTTCGCTGAACACGCTCCATTCCGCCATCGAGCAGGCCCGTCACGCCTCCCAGCGCTCGATCGACGCGGTGACGCTCAATCGCTTCGTGACCACGGTGGTGCTGGAGGCGCGCGGCATCTACGCGGCGAAGGACACCGCCGATGCGGTGAAATATGCCGAGCGCCTGCGCAAGAGCCTCGACGGCATGAACGCCCTGCTGAAGGCCTCGGCTCCGAACGTCCCGGCGGACGAACAGGCGTTGTTCGCGAAGGTCGTGGATGGTGCGGCGGCGTTCACGCCGCTTCGGATGGAGACGGCGCGCCTCGGCACCGAAGTCTCGCCGAAGGCCGCTGCCGATCAGGGATTCAACGAGGCCAACCGGACGAACCGGCAGGCTTACCAGGACAGCATCGACGCGCTGGTGTCGAAGAGCCAGAACCGGCTCGCAGACATCGAGACCGCCACCGACGCTTTGTATTCGCAGCGCTTCGTCCTCCTCGTGGCCCTCGCCATCGGCGGTCCCCTCGGCTGTCTGCTGATCGGCGGCTTCGTCGGAAACAGCCAGATCGCGCGCCCCCTCGCCGGAGTCTCGGCGGCGATCCATCGCCTCTCCGAAGGCAATCACGTTCTGCCCGTCGTGGCGCCGCGCCGCGACGAGATCGGCGGAATTTGGCGCAGCATGCAGGTGTTCGCGCACACGATGAAGGAGGCCGAGGCCCTGCGCGAGACGCAAGGCCAGGAATCCGGCCTCGCCAATGCACGACGCCATACCGAGCGCAATGAACTCGCGGACCGCTTCCAGGGCAAGGTCGGCGGCCTCGTCACGAACCTCACCGGATCGGCCTCCGAGATGGAGAAAGCCGCGCGCGCCATGGCAGACAATGCCGAGCAGACCAACCTGCAATCGCACGCGGTGCTGGCCGCCGCGCAGGAGACCGCGCAGAACGTCCAAGCCGTGGCAGCCGCAACCGAAGAACTCGCTGCCTCGGCCCATGAGATCGGCCTCCAGGTCGACCAGACCTCGGCCGCGGCTGCCGGTGCAGTGGCGGGCGCCACGCGCACCCAGGCTCGGGTGCAGGTGCTGGCCGACAGCGCCGCCCGGATCGGCGACGTGGTCGCGCTGATCTCGCAGATCGCCGGCCAGACCAACCTGCTGGCCCTCAACGCCACCATCGAGGCAGCCCGTGCCGGCGAGGCCGGGCGTGGCTTCGCCGTGGTCGCCGCCGAGGTGAAGGGCCTCGCCGCCCAGACCGCCCGCGCCACCGACGAGATCACCCTGCAGATCGCCACCATCCAGGACGCTACCCGCGACACCGTCGGTGCGATCGCCGAGATCGGGTCGACCATCGGCGGCGTCCACCGGATCGCGCAAGGCGTGGCAGCGGCCGTCGAGCAGCAGCAGATCGCCACGCAGGAGATCGCCCGGAGCGTCAGCGATGCCGCTCAGGGGACCTATTCGGTGACGCAGACCATGGCGCAGGTTCAGGCGGCAGCGGTCCAGACCGGCGCCGGCGCGGCGCAGGTTCTCGCCTCGGCCGAGCGCCTGAGTCGCCAATCCGGCCTCGTCGGTAGCGAGGTCGAGAGCTTCGTCGGCAGCATCCGGGCCGCCTGATTGGACAAGAGCCTGGAAAGCGGACCGCCGGGCGCTTAGATCGGCGACGTGCGACAGATTGAAAACTCAGACCTGCTCCTCCGCGCCGTAGCGCGCGGGATCATCACTCAGGATCAGGCGGTCGCCCTCGACCGCCTGAACGCCGAGCGGCCGGAGGTGGCCGATCTGCCGCGCGACGACGAGCGCCTGCGCTTCGTCTCCGGCTTCGCCGATATCTTCGTCACCATCGGGTTGCTGCTCTTCCTCGGCACGGCGGCGTTTTTCGGAATCGATCAGCTCCGTCCCGCTGGTGGCTATGCCCTCGTGGCGGCTCTCGCCTGGGGCCTCGCCGAGTTCTTCACCCGGCATCGCCGCATGGCCTTACCGAGCATCGTCCTGCTGGCGATTTTCGCGGTCTCGACCTTTTCCGCAGCTGGCTTCGGCCTTACCGCCCTGACAGGCGGACCCGACCTCGGCGCGATGCCGTCCGACGTCCTCCTGGCCCTCGACACCGCACCGCTGGCGGTGGCCGGCGCCTCGCTCGCGACGCTTCTGCTCGTTGTCGGGCACTACTATCGCTTTGCCGTACCGATCACGGTGGCGGCCGGTGCGGCCGCTCTCGTGGGCCTGGTGGTCGCCCTCGCCACCGCATTCGCACCCGGGATCGCCCTGGCCTATGCCAACCTGCTCCTGCTCGGCGCCGGGCTTTGCGTGTTTGCCCTGGCCATGCGCTTCGACATGTCGGACCCGCAGCGGGTGACGCGGCGCACCGATATCGCGTTCTGGCTTCACCTCCTCGCCGCACCGCTGATCGTCCATCCGATCCTCGGCACGGTGGCTCTGACCGATGGGGCGAGCGGGGCCGACGCGATCCTGGTCCTCGGCATCGTCGTGCTGTTGACTGCGGTCGCGCTCGCCACCGACCGACGGGCGATCCTGGTCTCGGGCCTGACCTATGCCGGGTTCGCCTTCGGCGCTCTGATCCGCAAGGCCGGATTCTCGGGCGGCATCCTGCCGGCGAGCCTGCTGGTGCTCGGTGCGTTCATTCTGGTGTTGAGCGCCGGCTGGCATCCCCTTCGCAAGCGGGTTCTGCGCGCCCTCCCCCGCCCCTGGGCAGCTCGGCTGCCGCACCCCCTCGGAGCGTGATGACCACCTTTACTCCCCGCGAGATCGTCTCCGAACTCGATCGCTTCATCGTCGGGCAGGCGGATGCCAAGCGCGCCGTCGCCATCGCCCTGCGCAATCGCTGGCGCCGGCAGCAATTGACCGGCCCGCTTCGCGAGGAGGTGGCCCCGAAGAATATCCTGATGATCGGCCCCACCGGCTGCGGGAAGACCGAGATCGCCCGGCGTCTCGCCCGGCTCGCGGGGGCGCCCTTCCTCAAGATCGAAGCGACCAAGTTCACCGAGGTCGGCTATGTCGGCCGTGACGTGGAGCAGATCGTCCGCGACCTCGTCGAGGTCGGCATCGGCCTCAAGCGCGACGAGAAACGCCGCACTGTCCAGGCCAAGGCGGAAGCCGCAGCCGAGGCGCGGATCCTCGATGCCCTGGTCGGACCCAGCGCCGGTGCGGCGACCCGGGACAGCTTCCGCAAGAAGCTGCGCGCCAGCGAACTCGACGACAAGGAGGTCGAGATCGAACTCGCCGCCAGCGGCAATGCCGGCATGCCGATGTTCGAGATCCCCGGCATGCCCGGCGCCTCGATGGGCGCGGTCAACCTCGGCGACATGCTCGGCAAGGCGCTGGGTGGCCAGAAGGGCAAGCCGCGCCGCATGACGGTGAAGGACGCCTACGCGCCTCTCCTGGCGGAGGAATCCGACAAGCTCGTCGACTCCGAATCCCTCACGCAGGAAGCGATCCGCGACGTCGAGGACAACGGCATCGTCTTCCTCGACGAGATCGACAAGATCTGCGCCGGCGAGGGCCGCTCCTCGGCCGACGTGTCGCGCGAGGGGGTGCAGCGAGACCTTCTGCCCCTGATCGAGGGCACCACGGTGGCGACCAAGCACGGGCCGGTGAAGACCGACCACATCCTGTTCATCGCCAGCGGCGCCTTCCACGTCTCGAAGCCTTCGGACCTGCTGCCGGAACTGCAGGGACGCCTGCCGATCCGCGTCGAGTTGCAGCCACTCACCGTCGAGGATTTCAAGCAGATCCTCAACACCACGGAGGTGAGCCTGCTCAAGCAGACCGTGGCGTTGATGGCGACGGAGGGCGTCACGCTCGCCTTCACCGACGATGCCGTGGACGCGATCGCCCGCGTGGCGGTCGATGTGAACAACTCGGTGGAGAATATCGGCGCCCGGCGCCTCCAGACCGTGCTGGAGCGCGTGATCGACGAGATCTCCTTCACCGCCACCGATCGGTCGGGCGAGACCGTGCCGATCGACGCCGCCTATGTGCGATCCCGCGTGGAGAGCCTGGCGGCGAACGCGGATTTGAGCCGGTTCATCCTCTAGCGACAGTCGCTTCGGCTACGGTTGGATACGCTGGGGCGTGCGAACGCCAAGGATATCCTGGCGGCTCTGAGCGAAATCACCAAGGACCCGGAGATCGACGCGAAACGCATCGTTGTCGCCGGAGAAAGTCTCGGCGGCTGGAATTTCCTGGCGGTCGGCGGTCTCGGGGACCCGCGCATCCAAGCGGTGGTGAACTTCCACGGAGGGCTGCGCACATCGAGCTGTAAGGTCGGCGCTGAGGCCCTGATCGAAGGAGCCAAAGCTTTCGGCGCCGGAAAGGCCGTTCCGTCACTGTGGATCTACGGAGACAACGTGTCGCCCAGAGCTACAAACGCGCCTCATACCGCCGCCGCTCAATTCCTTCGGTCACTGGCAACCAAAGGCTCCCTCTCCTGAAAGGAGAGGGAGCCTGTTGCGCTTGGGCCAGCCGAGGTCATCAACCGGAATCCGTATCATCCCTCCCACGCCTGCCCCGGCCGCAGGGCCACGAAGCGTTCCGGGGCGATCCCGTTCTCCGCGCAGGCCACGGCGAGCGCCTCCATCGGCCGCTCGACGCCCTCGTCGGTGAGTTGGAAAGTGCCCCAATGGTGCCCGAGCATCTGGTCGGCACCGAGCATGAGCCCGGCCTCCACTGCCTCCGCTGGGTTCATGTGCTGGTCCTTCATGAACCAGCGCGGCTCGTAGGCGCCGATCGGCAGGGTCGCGAGACGCGGCGGTCCGAACCGGGTCCGGGCATCGCGAAAAATCGCGCCGTCACGCAAGGCCGTATCCCCCGAATGATAGTGCACGCCGACGGGGGTGGTCAGCACGAACGAGCACCACAAAGCCATGCGTCGATCGTTGAGTCCCCGGGCCGACCAGTGGTTGGCGGGCGTGAGGTGGATCGTGATGCCGCCGCCGAGGTCGACCGATTCACCCCAATCGCGCGTCTCCACATGCAGGGTGTCGTCGTAGGCGCGCAGGATCGCGTCGTTGCCGAGGGGAGCGATGATCAGCGGCTGGTAAACCTGCCAGAGCCGCGCGACGGTCGGCCCGTCGAGGTGGTCGTAATGATTGTGCGTGATCAGCACCACGTCGATGGGCGGCAAGTCTGCGAACGATATCCCCGGTGGATTCGCACGCTTGGGTCCGGCAAAGCGCAAAGGGCTGGCGCGCTTCGCGAACACCGGGTCGACGAGGATATTGCGGCCGGCGACTTGGAACAGATAGCTCGCATGGCCGATCAGGGTGACCCGTAGGCCATCGTATCGCTCGGGCGGAACGTCCGCATAAGGGCTCGGAAACAGCTTCGGCCACGGCTCACGGCGGCGATTGCGCTGCCACTTGGCGATGTCGGCCAGATCCTTGTCCGGCGGTTGGTCGGGACCGTGGAAACGGACGCCATCGAAATGGTCGCTGACCGGACCGCGATAATACGGATTGCGGTTACGCTTGTGTGCGGCGTAACCGACCCCGCCGAGCGTCATCACCGTAGCGGCGCTGAGCGCCGTGATCAGACCATGCCGTTTCATCGACCTCAGATGGCGGCGTGCGTCGTTCCGTCAAGCGGCCGAGCTTCCAGATCGCATGCAATCGGGTCGGTCTGTTCGGTGGCGTTGGCGAGTTCGCCGGCAAGGGCACGGATTTTCCGATGGGCCTCCTGCTCGATCTCCTGTTTCGTCCGGTTCTCGATGGGAACCACGACGACTCCGGTGATACGGCCATGCGCGGCCAGCAGCGTGAAGTTGAAACGGCCCATACGACTGCGCCGGACGACATAGTGCGGCTTTGCCAAAGCGCTCTTCCTCTCGCTCGTCGACATCAAGTCGACAGATACGAGGCGAGAGCCCGAAAGGTTTCAGGAGCGCCAGCGCAACTCCTGGCGTGCGAGGGGATTGTGGAACGCTCGCCCGTCGCGCGCAGCGGCGAGCGCCTCGCGCTTGAGGCGAAAATACCATTGCGATGGGAGGTCGCCCTGGCCGAACAGCACCATGGTCGGCTTGCGGTCGAGCCCGGCTTGAGCGTGCTGCAGCACCTGCTGGTCCTGCGTCAGGAACTGGCGCATCAGCGGGTATGCCAGCGGCTTGAGCAGGTTGAGCGCCGGCATGTTCCAGTACAGGGCGTTGGTGAGCATCGTGCGGTTGTGGGTCAGCGGCGTCGCGAAGGTGTAGTTCGCCACACGCTTGGTGCCGGCCTCGATCCGCTCGAGACGGACACCGGGGAGCCGGAACTCGATCTCCACCGCGGGCGCGCCGCCGAGCAGCTTGTAGATCGGCGAGCTGGTGGTGGTGGCATGGCTGGTCATGGTGAAGCCGTGTGGGGTCGGCGTGAAGGTCTTCACCTTCTCGCGCAGCGCCTTGGACGGTCGGAACCACCAGGAATCGTGGACGAACGCGACGTGGCCCGGATCGACGAGGCTGAGCGTCGTCAGATCGAACGACGCCTCCACCACGAGTTCGACCACCAGTGAGCCGGCGGCGATGAAGCCGAGCTCGGGCAGGGCCGGCCGGTCGGCGCCGGTGACCGGCCCGAGATAAGGGTTGACCCAGGCGAAGCCCGCGCTCTCCTGGATCGGGAAGCGCTGTACGGCGATCTTCGAGAAATCGGCTGCGTCGGAAGAGGACAGCGTCGGCACGTCGCGGCACCGTCCATCCGTGCCGAAGCGCCAACCGTGGAACGGGCAGGTCAGGGACGCGCCGTCGAAACGCCCCTTCGACAGGGCCATGCCCCGATGCGGGCAGCGGTCGCGCAGGGCGAACGGCGCACCGTCCGCGTCGCGACCGAGCACGATCTGCTCGCCGTTGAGTTCGACGGCCCGCACTGCTCCGGCCTTCAGCGAGTCCGAACGTCCGACGCAGTACCAGGCGTCGGGCAGAGGCTGACGCATGGCGTCCGGGTCGAGGGCGGCCTCATCGTCGCGCCCCTCGGAGGGCACCGGCATACGCAGGGTAGGAGGCATCGAGGTCTCGACATCCGTAACCGTGCGAAGCGGGTCGCCCGGCCGGCGGACCGCCCCGCTCCGTGTGGGGTCCGACCCGTTTAGAGGGTTTTCCGGTTCGGTGGACCCGGCCGACGCAAAGAAAACGCGACAGACCCGACGCGGATCCGGCACTGAGGCCGGCAAACCCGGCGAGGGAGCGGCGAGACGGCGCAGCCGCGGACCTTTTCAAATCCAGATCGACACCCTAGCTTTCACGCATCGCAACGAACGAAAGGAGGTGATCCAGTGTCTCATTGTCATCAGCCGCTCTCTCCGGCTCATCGGACCTGGACCGTCGCCTCCGGTGCTGTTTTCTAGCATCAGGGCGCCGTTCTGACGGGTTCGGCCGGACGACCAAGTGGTTCGGCAATGGAAGGGCCGCCCCGATGGGGCGGCCCTTCGGCTTTTCAGGTGTCTGAAGCCGCTCCACGCCGCCTTTCGGGACGATGTCTAGCGCTTCTGGAACAGCGGCTGGGCCAACGCTTCGGCACGCGCGATCCAGAGATCGCGCTCGGCGCGGACGTCCTTGAGCACCTCGGCCTCGGCTTCCATCTTGGCGCGGACGTCGCGCAGATCGGTCATGAAGCGCGCCTGAACCTCGTTGAGGCGATCACGCTCGGCGCGAACCTCGTCGAGTTCGCGCATCTCGTCCTCGACATGAGCCCGCAAGGACCGCAATTCCTGGGCGAGGACCTCCTGGAGCGCATCGTAGCGATCCGCCTCGACGTGCAGCTTGGCCTTCAGCATCAGGTTTTCGGCCATGAGGTCGGAGACGTCCTCCTCGACCGCATCCGCGCCCTTGGGGACCGGCCGCGCGACCACGCGGGGCGTCCAGTTCTGTGCCGGCGGCGCGATCTCGGCGACCGGCTCTTCGATCTCGGCGGCGGGCTGTCCGCTGGTGGCCGCCTTCATGGCCGCGAGCCAATCGCGGAGAGGGCCCGGCTGGGGCCGCGCGACGGCGTCGTGGTTCGGGTATTGACGGGCTGGTTCCGACATCGGGTGCGTCCTCGGCTTCGAGAGCATTGCACCAAAACATACTTAACGAACCGTAAACGTTAACGAGTTCGGGACGTCCCGGCCTGGAGCGTCCCCCGCGGGCACGGTTCGGTGACGGTCGTCCTGCGCGGTGGAACACGCTATCGGTCGTACTCCGTCCCTGGACCGACAGGCCGCCATGTTCCTCGAAGCGCCCGAACTCACCGCCCTCCCCATGATCCGACACGCCTTCTTCACCCGGAAGGGCGGCATCTCCGAAGGGCTCTACGCATCGCTGAACGGCGGGCTCGGTTCGAACGACGAGCCGGACCGCGTCGCGGAAAACCGGGACCGCATGGGAAAGCATCTCCAGGTCGGATCGGATCACCTCGTCAGCCTCTACCAAGTCCATTCCGCCGAGGTCGTGGTGGTCGAGGCGCCGATCGCGCTGGCGGACCGGCCCAAGGCCGACGCCATGGTGACGCGGGTACCGGGCCTGGCGCTCGGGATCGCCACGGCCGATTGCGGCCCGATCCTGTTCGCCGATCCGGTCCATCGGGTCGTCGGTGCCGCCCATGCCGGCTGGAAGGGCGCGCTCACCGGGGTGGTCGAAGCGACAATCCGCGCCATGGAAGGGCTCGGCGCCAGCCGTTCCGCTATCGTCGCCGTGCTGGGGCCGACCATCACGCAACCCGCCTATGAGGTCGGGCCGGACTTCATCGCCCGGTTCCGGGTCGAAGCCCCCGGATTCGAGCGCTTCCTCGGCCCCGGAGCGCGGCCGGATCACGCCCAGTTCGATCTGCCGGGCTTCATCCTCATGCGGCTGGCCGAGGCGGGCGTCGGGAGGGCTTCGGATCTCGGCCGCTGCACCTATGCCGATCCGGAGCTGTTCTACAGCTTCCGCCGTACGACCCATCGCGGCGAGCCCGATTACGGCCGCCTGATTTCGGCCATCACCCTCGCGGTCTGATCGGGCCCGGAAGACCTGCGACAATTTGTCAACGTCGTGTGACATGAAAAGCGTGGCCGTAATTGAACCTTGGCCGTTCGCGCGTGTTCTTTGTGCAAGTAGCCGAGAGGTCAAACGGGTTTTGCCACAAAGGGGCCGCGTTCACTGCGGTCGGCGTGCCCGTAAAGCAACAGCTTCTTCGACGCTGCTGAACTAAAGACGGGGAACTGCACCGGACGTCCTCCCAACGAGCGGCGGTGCACAGATTTAGAGGACCAGAGACCATGAAATCCTTCGTTCGGGGCGCAACCGCCCTCGCCGGCATCGCACTTGCCGGCTCCGCTTTCGCAGCCGACCTTCCGCGTCGCGCTGCCCCACCGGTGTTCATTCCGGTGCCGGTGTTCACCTGGACCGGCTTCTACGCCGGTTTCA
>NZ_JAAHTB010000032.1 GCF_010692745.1 Methylobacterium sp. BTF04 | reverse complement strand
ATGCTTTACGCTACGCTCGCCGCCTCAGATCCACTGCCCTCATGAATAAGACGGGCTATGCTGTCGGAGAACGCGGCACCTGGAATGAATTTAGAGAGCTTACCCGCGCAGCCAACGCATCGTCTTGACTAATATCGATGGGAACGGGCCGGTGCGGAGCATCGACGCCGATTTCTGCGACGAGCTGATCGGCGCGATGCGGGGATCGGTGGGGGTGGATAAAGGTAGCGGCCTCCAGCACGGTCGGGTCGCCCGTGAACGCCGAGGGCGAGCAGAACCGTTCGGGTCCGGCATTGTCCCTGATGCGCGCTGGTTCGCCCAGCCCATGACGCGCTCGATCTGCGCCTTGGACTTCCAAATCGATCATTGCGCCAGTCGCGGGACCGGCTGGCATCGGTCTACGCAAAGCCGCGATATTGGGTTATCTACAAAAACAGCGTGGTGTTCGCTGCGCGCAGAGCGCCTGTGTTTCTTGCATAAGCTCGTGTTCGCCAAGAGCGAACGGATCCGAACCCGGTCTTCGCCGGCCCGGTGGCCCGACCAAGCGGCGCTTCGACTCGGACAAGACCACTGAACTCCGGAGGTTCATGCGCATGACATCTGACGCGGCCGGCTCCGAATACGATGGCGAGGCCGCTGATCCGGAGGCACGGACAGCCCAGACATTCCCGCGCCTCAATGCAGAGATGGCCGGACGGCTTGCCACTTACGGCGTGGAAGAGACGCTCGCGGCCGGCACGGTGATCTTCGCGCGGGGACAGCGCAGCGTCGACTTCTTCTTCGTCCTCGATGGGCGCATCGAGATGTACGATTCCGATCGTTCGGGCGCACCGCACGTCTTCACCACCCATACCGACGGCCAGTTCACCGGCGAACTCGACCTGTTCAACAACCGGGAAATCCTGGTCTCCGGCCGAACCGCCACGGCGACGCGCGTCATCCGGATCGCCCGCGCCGGATTCCGCCAACTCGTCACGGGCGAGCCCGATATCGGCGAGATCATCATGCGGGCCTATATCCTGCGCCGCGTCGGGTTGATCCGGCACGGGACGGGGGGCGTGATCCTGATCGGACCCGGCCACCGGCGCGATACTCTCCGGCTTCAGGGCTTCCTTATCCGGAACGCCTATCCGCATCGCCTCCTCGACGTCGATACCGACCCGGACGCGAAGTGCTTCCTCGCTTGCTTCGATCTTCGGCCTGAAGACCTTCCGGTCATCATCGTTCCCGGTGCCGCGGCCTTGCGCAATCCGACGAACGCGGCGTTGGCTGACACGCTCGGGTTGACGGAGGCGATCGATCCGGCCCGCATCTACGACGTCGCCGTCGTCGGCGCCGGGCCAGCGGGTCTCGCCGCCGCGGTCTACGCAGCCTCGGAGGGGCTCGATACCATCGTGATCGAGGGGTTGGCACCCGGAGGGCAAGCCGGCACGTCGTCCAAGATCGAGAACTACCTCGGTTTTCCCACGGGCATTTCGGGCCAGGCGCTGGCGGGTCGTGCCCAGGTGCAGGCCCAGAAATTCGGCGCGCGCCTCGCCATCTCCCGCATGGTAGCGGCGCTCGATTGCAGCGGAGAGACCTATCGTCTGCAGCTCGACGACGGCAATTCGATCCCGGCGCGCGCGGTCATCGTCGCCACCGGCGCGCGTTATCGCAAGCTCGACGTCGCGGATTTCGAGCGCTTCGAGGGTCAGGGCATCCACTATGCCGCCACCGCGATGGAATCGAACCTGTGTGTCGACGAGGCGATCATCGTCGTCGGAGGCGGAAATTCGGCCGGCCAAGCCGCCGTGTTCCTGTCGCGCACCGCGGCACACGTGCATATCCTGGTTCGGGCCAATGGGCTCGCCGCGACCATGTCGGACTACCTCGTCCAGCGTATCGCCTCATCGCCCCGAATCACGCTCCACAGCCGAACGGAAATCACCGGGCTGTCCGGCGACGACAACCTGCGTGAGGTCACCTGGACCGATCGCGCCACGGGGCTGAGCGAGACGACGCGGATCAGCAACCTCTTCGTGATGATCGGCGCCGACCCGAATACCGGTTGGCTCGACGGCTGCCTCGCCCTCGATGCCAAGGGGTTCGTCCGGACCGGTGAAAGTCACGATGGCCGGGCGGCCGCGTCGCCCTACGCAACCACGCGTCCGGGAATCTATGCGGTCGGCGACGTGCGCGCCGGTTCGGTCAAACGCGTGGCGTCAGGGGTCGGCGAGGGGTCCGTGGTGGTCCAATCGGTCCACCAGTTCCTCAATCCCGGCATCGTGTGAGCGCGGTGTCACGACGCTGAGGCCCGCAATTACCCTGGGAGGTCTAATCGGCCCGGAACTGGGCCGGACCAACCGGCTTCAACCCGGTCAGGCACAGGCAAGGGAGCGCGCCGGCAGCGGCCGGCTTGTCTGGGATCGTCGTGCAGGTCAGCAGATGACAAAGCAGCTCGGCCATCTGACCGCGCTGATAGGGTTTCTGCATCACGGGTACGCCTCGATAGTCGGCCTCTAGCCCGGCGGTGCCGTAGCCGGTCGCGAACAGGAACGGGATGCCGCGCGTAGACAGCAGATCGGCCACCGGGTAGCTGCTCGTCGCGCCGAGATTGACGTCGAGAACGGCGAGATCGAACATCACCGTTCGCGCATAGGCCAAGGCCTTGTCGAGCCGCATCGCCACCACGACCTCGCAGCCGAGATCGAGGAGCATGTCTTCCGCCAACATGGCGACGAGGCTCTCGTCCTCAACCAGCAGGACGCGGCATCCCTCCAAAACGCTCATTCCGCCGACCGCCCTGCCACGACGTCCTGTCCGTGCCAGCCGAGCGCCGTCAGCGGAATATCGATCTGGCAGACCACGCCAGTAGGGGCGTAGGTGATGGTGGCGCTGCCATCGAACTCCATCGGCAGCTGCCGTTCGATCAACCGCGAGCCGAAGCCCTTCCGGGTCGGCTCAGACACGGACGGCCCACCGGATTCGGTCCAGATGAGGCCCAAGTGCTCGGCGCCGGAATCGTCATGCGCGACCGTCCAGGTAAGTGTGACCCGACCCGTCGGTACCGACAGGGCTCCATACTTGGACGCATTGGTCATCAACTCGTGGAGGGCCATGCTCAAGGTCACGGCAACTTTCGGATGCAGCCGCGTATCCGGACCGGTGAGGCGAAATCGTTCGGCATCCGGTTCTGCCAGGGCGTGCGGGGCCAAGGCGCGATCGATCACGCTCCGCAGGCCGGCACTCTCCCAATTGGCATCCGTCAGCACGTTATGGGCGTTCGAGAGGGCGGCGATCCGTGCATCGAAGACCTGGCGCACCGCCGGATCCGTTTGTCCCCGAAACGTCTGCGCGGCGATCGACTGAACCGTGGCCAGCGTGTTCTTGACCCGGTGATTCAATTCGTTGGTCAGCAACCGCTGGCGCTCCGCCGCCGCCTTTTCCTCACTGATGTCGCGCACCTCGATGATGGTGCCGATGATCTTGGTGGTGTCGTCGCGAATCGGGCTCGCGGTGAAGCCCACCGGATAGAAGCGGCCGTCCTTGTGGACGAAGACCTCTTCACCCTTCTCCTGATTGTTCTCGGGAAAAGCGCGGTCGATCGCGCAATCGGCGAGCGGGAACGGGCGCCCATCGGGGTAGGTGTGGTGGACGATGTCATGCAACGGGCAATCGCGCGCGACGACCTCGTCCAGGCCGAAGCCGGTCAGCAATTCGGCAGCCCGGTTCATGTAGACGCAGTGCTGCCGGTCATCCATCAGGAAGATCGCCACCGACGCGTTGTTGAGAACCGCGTTCAGCCGTCGCTCGGTCTCGAACAGTTCTGAGCCACGTCGCAACGTGGGGAGTGTGGCCGAGGCGGACGCAGACGACTTGAAGGATTGCCGGGTGGGCACGGGCAGCGCTCTCGTCCAAAGATGATCAACCAGCCCTCAACGCTGCATCTCCACACGTCGAGGGTCTCCAATCGCGCGAGCCTGCACACGCAGTGCATCGATCCTGGGATCGCACGCCGCTACCCACAATCCCGCCGTGATTGATTCGTTCCACGAACCATTCGGCAGTCGCGATCTGGCGGAATAGGGGTGGTCGGGGCTACCGGAATCGAACCGGTATGGGCAAAGCCCGAGGCATTTTAAGTGCCTTGCGTCTACCAATTTCGCCAAGCCCCGGCGACCTCAGCGGTAGCGGGCGCCGCCGATGAGATCAAGGCGTGCCGTCGTTGTGGGACCATCCGTACAGCCAGGCGTATCGGCGGGTCATGCCGTCCGGTCCGAGGCGGCGCATCACCGCGTTGCGAACCCGCCCGACGAGCGCACCGGCATGGTAGGTCCGACCATTGGCACGGGCCGCCGTGCGAACCCTTTTGGCGCGTGGGCTGCGCGCGCGCGCGTAGGCGTCGAGGGCATCGGGGATTGCTGCGCGCCCGAGGGCGGCGGCGAGGATCGCAGCGTCTTCGATGGCGAGCGCTGCCCCTTGCGCGAGGAACGGCAAGATCGGATGCGCAGCGTCACCGAGCAGCGCTACGCGGCCGCGTGCCATCGGCCTGGCGACCGGCCTGTCGACGAGCGACCAGACCAGCCAGGAATCAGGAATGGCGAGAAGATCGGCGAGCGGCCCGGCCGCGTCGCGAAACTGCGCGCGCAGGACGGCGGGCTCTCCGAGCTGGCCCCAATCCTCGCTGCCGAGCCGCTCGGGCACAACCGCCACGACGTTGATGTGCTGGCCACCCAGGATCGGATAATGCACCACATGCCGGCCACGGCCGAGCCAGAGACCGGTGGCATCACCCTGGAGTTCGGCCGGCGCGGCCTCCCGCGGCAGAACCGCTCTCCAGGCCGCCGCACCGCAGGTTTTGAGGGGCTTGTTGTCGAGGTGACCACGCAACCGCGAGCGCACCCCGTCGGCACCGACCACGAGGTCGGCACCGAGGGTCTCGGTTCGCGTGCCCTCCCCGCTCTCCAGGGTCAGGGTCACGGCATCGGGCGTTTCGACGAGGCCAGTGACGTTGCGCCCGACGAGGAGGCGGATCCCGGGGCGGCCGCGTATCGCATCGAGGAGCAGGGTCTGCAGGTCGGCCCGATGGATGACGTAATAGGGGGCGCCGAACGCCTCGCGGTGGTGTCCGCCGAGCGTCACGCCACCGATCTGGCGGCCGGTGGCCAGGGCCCGGACGACCACCTGCGGCGGTTCGCTCGCCGCTCGGCGCAGGGCCGGCCCGAGCCCGAGGCCGATCAGCACCCGGCTGGCGTTCGGCGAGAGCTGCAGGCCGGCGCCGACTTCGCTGAAGCCGGTGCGCCGCTCGATCAGCGTGACTGTGTGACCCGCCGTATCGAGGGCGAGCGCCGCGACGAGGCCGCCGATCCCGGCGCCGACGATGGCAATGTTCAGACCCGGCATGGTGGGAATGTGCCTGCGATCAGGCGGCGGCCGTGGTCCTGTCGTCCCACACGCAGGCCGCCGGTTCTGCGGTGCCCGCCTTCAGGCTCGGCCGGTGGCGGTACAAGGTCGAGCAATACTGGCAGATGATCTCGTCTTCGGTGCCCATGTCGAGGAACACGTGCGGGTGATCGAAGGGCGGGCGCGCGCCGATACACATGAACTCGCGCGAGCCGACATGGATCACCGCCACGCCGAGGTCGTTGTGGAAGTGCGGAACCGCCTTGTCAGCCATCGCCTCGTCCTGTCTGCCAGCCCGTCGCGACGGTTTAAGTTCCGCTTGGGCGCCCGAATGTCGAGACCTCCGTCTCTAGCCGCTCGCCGGTCCCCCGCCTAGTGCACCGCGGCAGGGTTGGACTCGCCCGCGTGCCACCGTACATAGGAGCCTTCCGATCCGGTACGCTTCACGAAAATCCGCCCCATGACTCAGAATGATCAGGCCGTTTCCGACAGCGGACGACGTGCCCCCCTGCCCCCGATCCATGGGCCTGAGGCATTCGAGGGCATGCGCAGGGCCGGGCGCCTCACGGCGGAAGCCCTCGATGTCCTGATGGAGGCCGTCGAGCCCGGCGTGACCACCGAGGCGCTGGACCGGCTCGCCTACACCTTCGCCATGGACAACGGCGCCTATCCGGCCTCGCTGTTCTACCGCGGCTACCCCAAATCGATCTGTACCTCGATCAACCATGTGGTCTGCCACGGCATTCCCAACGACAAGGCCCTGCGCGAGGGCGACATCGTCAATCTCGACATCTGCCTCATCCTCGATGGCTGGCACGGCGATACGAGCCGGATGGCCTATGTCGGCGAGGTGTCGCGCAAGGCGCAGCGCCTGTGCGAGATCACCCACGAATGCCTGATGCGCGGTATCGCGGCGATCAAACCGGGGGGGTCGACCACCGATATCGGGCGGGCGATCCAGGCCTATGCCGAGGCCGAACGCTGCTCGGTGGTGCGCGATTTCTGCGGCCACGGCCTCGGCCGGATCTACCACGACGCTCCCACCATCCTGCACTACGTCGAGCCGAGCTACGACGTGAAGTTCGCGCCCGGCCAGTTCTTCACCGTGGAGCCAATGATCAACCTCGGGCGGCCTGCGGTGAAGGTCCTCTCCGATGGCTGGACTGCGGTGACGCGGGACCGCTCGCTCTCGGCACAGTTCGAGCACACCGTTGCGGTGACCGAGACGGGGGCGGAGATCTTCACGTTCTCGCCCAAGGGGCTGCACCAGCCGGTCAATCCGGCGCCGTGAGCGCCCGGCCACCGCCCGACGCACCGTCGCTCCTCGGCGAGGGCGCTTCGCCGGCGGCGGCGGAGCCGCATTATCTCGGGCATCGCGACCGGCTTCGCGCCCGTTTCGCGCAAGGCGGTGCCGATGCACTGCCCGATTACGAACTCCTCGAACTTGCCCTGTTCCGCGCCATTCCGCGGCGGGACGTCAAGCCCCTCGCCAAAGCGCTGATCCGGCGCTTCGGCAGCTTTGCCGAGGTGGTGAGCGCCGAGCCAAGTCGGCTTGCTGAAATTGAAGGCATCGGCGCCGGGGTCATCGCCGATCTCAAGCTCATCGAAGCGGCAGGCCACCGGCTCGCGCGCGGGGCCATCTCCGCCCGGCCGCTGCTGTCCTCGTGGAGTGCGGTGCTCGAATATTGTCGCGCCACCATGGCGTTCGCCGCCCGCGAGCAATTCCGCGTGCTGTTCCTAGACAAGCGCAATCACCTCATCGCCGACGAGGTCCAGGGCCGTGGGACCGTCGACCACACCCCCGTCTACCCGCGTGAAGTCGCCCGCCGGGCGCTGGAACTCTCGGCCACCGCGATCATTCTCGCCCACAACCATCCGTCGGGCGATCCGACACCCTCGGCCGCCGATATCCGCATGACGCGCGAGATCGTCGGAGTGCTCGATCCCCTCGGAATCATCGTCCACGACCATGTGATCCTCGGTCGTGAGGGACACGCGAGCTTCAAAGGGTTGAAGCTGATCTGATCGTGCTAACGTTCCATTCCAACGGGGTCGGGGAGGCCTCGAAGACAGGTCGCTCGCCGATGGCGCGCCTCTTGCCTGGAACTTGGCGTTTAAGAAGGAGGCGCGAATGGCGCTCGCTGCGTACGACGAGATGACCGGGCTGCCCGACGGGGCGCTGAAAGACCCTGCCGTGCGCGAGGCCTACAACAATCTCAAGTCCTGGCTCGAGACCACGCCGCCCGAGCATTTCAACACCCGCCGCAGCCAGGCGGAGATGCTGTTCCGACGCATCGGCATCACCTTCGCCGTGTACGGCGCCAACGAATCCACCGAGCGGCTGATTCCGTTCGACATCATCCCGCGGGTGATCACCAAACCGGAATGGACCTTTCTGGAGCGCGGCCTCAAGCAGCGCGTCACCGCGATCAACGCGTTCCTGAAGGACATCTACGGCGCCCAGGAATGCATCAAGGCCGGCATCATTCCGGCCGACCTCGTCTATCGCAACCCGCATTACCGCATGGAGATGCGCGCCTTCCGGGTTCCGCACGATCTCTACGTCCACATCGCCGGCATCGATATCGTGCGCACCGGCGAGAACGACTTCTTCGTGCTGGAGGACAATGCCCGCACCCCGTCGGGCGTGTCCTACATGCTCGAGAACCGCGAAGTGATGCTGCGGCTCTTCCCCGAGCTGTTCTCGCGCCATCGCGTAGCGCCGGTGGAAAACTATCCGGATGCCCTGCTGGCGACGCTGCGGAGCCTTGCGCCCGCCAGCGCCACCCGCGACCCCACCGTCGCACTGCTCACGCCGGGCCGGTACAATTCGGCGTTCTACGAGCACTCGTTCCTGGCCGATAAGCTCGGCGTCGATCTGGTGGAGGCCTCCGACCTCTTCACCAAGGACGACGTGGTCTACATGCGCACCACCGAGGGGCCGCGCCGGGTCGACGTTCTGTATCGCCGCCTCGACGACGACTTCCTCGATCCGCTGGTCTTCCGCCCCGACTCGGTGCTGGGCGTTCCCGGCATCATGAACGCCTACGAGCGTGGAACGGTGACGCTGGCCAATGCGGTCGGCACCGGCATCGCCGACGACAAGGCGGTCTACAGCTACATGCCTGAGATCGTGAAGTTCTTCACCGGCGAGGAGCCGATCCTGCACAACGTGCCGACCTATCGCTGCCGCGAGAAGGAAGCGTTCGCCTACGTGATGGACAACCTCGCCGACCTCGTGGTGAAGGAGGTCAACGGCTCGGGCGGCTACGGCATGCTGGTGGGGCCGCACGCGACCAAGCGTGAGATCGAGGAGTTCGCGCGCAAGCTGAAGCACGCTCCCGAGGGCTTCATCGCCCAGCCGACGCTGGCCCTCTCCACCTGTCCGACCTTCGTTGCGTCGGGAGTGGCACCGCGGCACGTCGATCTGCGTCCGTTCGTGCTGTGCGGTTCGGATGAAATCCGGATCGTGCCCGGCGGCCTGACACGCGTCGCCCTCAAGGAAGGCTCTCTCGTGGTCAATTCGAGCCAGGGTGGGGGCACGAAGGATACCTGGGTGCTCGATGCCTGAGACGCGGCGGGGTTTCCCACCCCGCCGCCCTTTGCGATAGACCATTTCCAAGCCGCTGCCGTCTCCGGCATAGTTTCTTCAGCCCAACGGTCGCGGCGTCTCGCGTCGCCCGGCCGGTGTCTCAACGGTAGCCCATGCTGTCCCGGACTGCAGACAATCTGTACTGGCTCTCGCGCTACGCGGAACGGGCCGAGTTCGTCGCCCGCATCCTCGATGCGGCGCACCGCCTTGCGGCGCTGCCATCGAGCTATGGCGGCGGCGAGACCAATGAATGGGCCTCGGCGCTGGCCTCGGCCGGCGACCCCGAGGTGTTCAAGCCGCTCTACGACAGCGTCAACGAGGCGACGGTCTGCAACTTCCTCGCCTTCAGCCCGCACAACCCGTCTTCGATCCGCTCCTGCATCGAGACGGCGCGCGAGAACGCCCGCAGCGTTCGGACCGCGCTCACCACCGAAATGTGGGATGCAATCAACGGCGCGTGGCTCGAATTGCGCAACTACGAGGGGCGCGACCTCAACCGCGACGAGTTTTCCCGTTTCCTCGACTGGGTGAAGAGCATTTCGCTGGCCTTCGACGGCTCGGCCTACCGCACGATGCTGCGCAACGATGCCTATTGGTTCACGCGGCTCGGCACCGCCATCGAGCGCGCCGACAACACTGCCCGCATTCTCGACGTGAAGTACCGCATCCTGCTGCCGGCCACCGAGAAGATCGGCGGTAGCCTCGACTACTTCCAGTGGACCACGATCCTGCGCGAGGTCTCGGCCTTCAACGCCTATCACTGGGTCTACCGCGAGAGCGTGAAGCCGCTGCTGGTGGCCGACCTGCTGATCCTCAACCGGCAGATGCCGCGCTCGCTGACGAATTGCTACGGCATGCTCGTCGAGCATCTCGATCTCATCGCCGACGCCTACGGCCGACGGGGTGCGAGCCAGCGATTCGCCAGCAACACGCTGGCGCGGCTCGAGAGCGAGAACATCGACCGTATCTTCACCTCCGGCCTGCACGAGTTCGTTACGGCGTTCATTGCCGAGAACAACCGCCTTGGTGCTGCGGTCATCGAACAATATCTGGTGTAGTGGTCGCGGCCGAGCCGTCACCCGCGTAAAGGTCGCCTCATGCGAATTCGCGTCTTTCATGAGACCAATTACACGTACGAGCATCCCGCGCGCGGCCTGATCCAGGTCCTGCGTCTTCGCCCGCGCGATCACGACGGGCAGTATGTCCGGCGTTGGCGGATCGAGCCGTCGATCGACGGACGGATCAGTGAGCGCGAGGACGGATTCGGCAACGTGGTGCATTGGTTCACCGCCGACGAGCCGGCGGAATCGCTCACCATCCGGGTTACCGGCGAGGTCGACACCAACGAGATGCACGGGATCGTGCACGGGACCGTCGAGCGACTGCCGGAGGTTTTCTACCTGCGTGATTCCGATCTCGCACTCGCCAACGAACCGATCCAGCTGTTTGCGCGTGCGGTGGCGGCGGCCGGCGACCCGGCGCCGCTGCCCTGCCTGCATCGGTTGCTCGCGGCAGTCCACGACAAGGTTGTGTTCGAGCCGGGCCCCACCAGCGCCAGCACCACCGCCGCCCAGTCCTTTGAGCAGGAGAAGGGCGTCTGCCAGGACCTGACCCACATCTTCATCGCCGCTGCCCGGCACCTCGAGATTCCCGCCCGCTATGTCTCCGGGTATTTCCACCGCGCCGACGGCATGGTGGACCAGGAGGCCGGCCATGCCTGGGCGGAAGCCCTGGTGCCGGGCCTCGGCTGGATCGGTTTCGATCCGGCCAATGGGATCGGGACCACAGAGGCGCATATCCGCGTCGCCATCGGCCTCGATTACCTGGGTGCGGCGCCCATCCGCGGCAGTCGCATGGGTGGCGGCACCGAAACACTCGACGTAAAGCTCCGCGTCGAGCAAGCACAAGCGACGGTCCAGTCCTGAGTTAGGGACGGTCCGGACCGCTCCAAGGAAACCGGAACCATGACCTATTGCGTTGGCGTCCTCGTGGAGGAGGGCCTCGTGATGATCGCCGACACCCGGACCAATGCCGGGCTCGATGACATCTCGACCTATCGCAAGCTCCACCACTTCAACGTCCCGGGCGAGCGCGTCATGCTGCTGGCCTCGGCCGGCAATCTGTCGATCACCCAATCGGTGCTCAGCCTCCTGTCCGAGGGCGTGGAGGGCGATTCCGGCGAGCCCAAGATGAAGCTCGTCGAGGCGCCGACGATGTTCCAGGCGGCCCAGCTCGTCGGCCGGGCGATCCGCCAGGTCCGGGAAATCGAGAAGGCCGGTTTCGAGGCGGCGAACCTGCGATTCTCGGTGTCGCTGCTGTTCGGCGGTCAGATCGGCACCGAGCCGATGAAGCTGTACCTGATCTATTCGGCGGGCAATTTCATCGAGTGCAGCGGCGACGCGCCCTTCCTGCAGATCGGCGAGCACAAATACGGCAAGCCGATTCTCGATCGGGCGGTGAAGTACGAAACCGAACTCTACGATGCCCTCAAGGTCGGCCTCGTCTCGATGGATTCGACCATGCGGTCGAATCTCGGTGTCGGTCTGCCCATCGACATCGCCCTCGTGCGCCGCAATGCCCTCGACCTCGAAGTGAACCACCGCATCGAGGCGGGCGAGAGCTACTTCCACGATCTGCGCGAGCGCTGGTCGGCGGCTTTGCGGGCAGCGCACCGGGCGATTCCGCGTCCGCCCTATGGGCCGTCCGCTCCGAAGTAGGGAACGTCAGGTCGCCCAGGCGTCGAGCACGGCGCGTGTGGCACCCGCCGGGTCGTGGGTGCGCATCAAGCCACCCATCACCGCGCAGCCTGCGGCGCCGGCCTCCCGGCAGATCGTCATGCGTTCGGCGGTGATGCCGCCGAGCGCGATCACCGGGATACCGAAGCGAGCGGCGGCCGTGAGCGCCGCTGGTGTCAGGGCCGGGCCATATCCGGGTTTGCTCGCGGTCGCGAAAATCGGGCTCAACGTGGCATAATCGGCCCGGGCGCGGGATGCGGCTTCGACCTCACCGGGGCTATGAGCCGACACCCCGATCAGGCCGTCCGGGAGACATGCGCGTGCATCGGCGATCTCGGCCGGCCCAGCCCCCCCGGACAGATGCACACCATCGGCGCCGAGGGCGGCAGCCAGAACGGCGTCGCCGCCGATGCTCAAGCGACCGCCATAGGCCCGAACGAGCCCAAGCACGTCGCGGGCGAGATGCGCGCGGGATTCGGCCGCCATGTCGCGTTCGCGGAACCAGATCCAGCGGGCGCCGCCGGACAGGATCGCCTCCAGGATAGTCAGCAGGTGGTGCTCGTCACCGGATGGAAGCCCATGCCGATCCGTCACCACCAGAAGCGGTGACGGCAGCGCTCTCACGAACCGACCAGGCCGAGTTGCGGGCTCGACGGTTCGGCGCGGCCGCGCTTCGGAATGCGACCGGCGCAATGGGCGTGGCGTCCGGCCTCCACGGCGTACCGCATGGCGGACGCCATCCTGATCGGATCGTCGGCCTTGGCCACGGCGGTGTTGAGGAGACAGCCGGCGGCACCGAGCTCCATCGCGATGACGGCGTCCGAGGCCGTTCCGATGCCGGCATCGACGATGACCGGCACCCCGGCCCGTCGGCAGATCAGTTCGAGATTGGCCGGATTGGCCACTCCCATCCCGGAGCCGATGAGCGAGCCCATCGGCATTACGGCGGCGCAGCCGAGATCGGCCAAGCGCTGGCAGATGACCGGATCGTCGTTGCAATAGGGCAGAACCACGAAGCCGTCGTCCACGAGATGGCGGCAGGCCTCCATCAACTCGACGACGTCGGGATAGAGCGTGTCACGATCACCGATCACCTCGACCTTGATCCAGTTGGTATCGAGCGCCTCGCGGGCGAGTTCGGCGGTCATGATCGCGTCGCGCGCGGTTTCGCAGCCGGCGGTGTTGGGCAGGAAGCGATAGCCCTTCAGCTTGCGCACCGTGTCCGAGCCGTGGCCGTGGAGCGAGACCCGGCGGATCGAGGCCGTGACCACCTCCGCGCCGGACGCCGCTACCGCGTCCGCCATGATGCTCTGGGTCGGATAGCCCGCGGTGCCGATGAAGAGGCGCGAACGCAGGGTCACGCCGGCGATGACGAGGCCATCGTCGTAAGGTTCGGTCATGGTCAGCCTCCCTGCATGGCGCGTACGATTTCCACCCGGTCGCCGTCGCCGAGTGCCGTGGCAGCCCAGTCGCGCCGCCGCACCACCCTGCCGTTCACCGCGATCGCGATCCCCTGCGGGCTCTCGATGCCGGTCTCATCGGCCTCTGCCTGGAACAGGGTTTCGAGGTCGGCCGCCTCGCAGTCGCGGGGCTGGCCGTTGACGGTGAGCCTCATGCGAACACCCTCGCGGTGTTCCGTGGGGCGAAGCGCGACAGGCCGAAGTCACGCGCGTAGGCGGGCAGCGCGCCCGTCGTCACCAGGGTCGCGATGGCATCGGCCGTGGCAGGCGCCAGGAGGTAGCCGTTTCGGTGGTGGCCCGTGGCGACGACGAGACCGGAGGCGATCTCGCCGAGGATCGGCGCGTCGTCGTCCGAGGTCGGGCGATAGCCGCTCCAGACCGCCTCGACGGCCATCTCCTCGATGCCGGGCAGGACCCGGCGGGCGCCCTCGAGCAGCGCGTAGAGACCACCGGCGGTGACGCCGGGAGTAAAACCGCAATCCTCCACGGTGGCGCCGACGATGAGGTGGCCGTCGCTTTTCGGGGCCATGTGGACCTGTTCGGTCCAGACCATGTGGGACAGCGTGCCGGTGCGGGTGGTGGTGCGGAGGGCCAGCGACTGGCCCTTGATCGGCCGCACCGGCAGAGCGAGGTCGTCGGTGAGCAGTCCCGACTCACCGCTCCAGGCCCCAGCAGCGAGAATGACGGTATCGGCCAGGACGGTGTCCTGTGCGGTCCGTACACCGACCACCCGGCCTGCGGCGCGAATGAGAGCCTCGACGGCACAGTTCTCGATGATCGCCACCCCTGCGCGCCGGCAGGCGCGAGTGAGCGCGGCCATGACCTGACGCGGGTCGACCTGATGGTCGGCCTCGCAGAACAGGCCGGCGGTGACCGACGGACGCAGGGCCGGCTCGCGGGCCCGGACCTCGGGGCCGGTGAGCCAGCGCGCGGTGATCCCCGAGCGTTTCTGCAGATCGTGCCGGAATCGTAGGCGATCGACCTCGTCGCGGCCAATGGCGAGGACTAGGGTTCCCTCCTCGCGATAATCGATGTCGAGGCCAGAGGCGGCATGGAGATCGTCGCGAAAGCCGGGCCATTGCGACAGGCTCTCGAGCGCCAGGGGCAGCAGCGGATCCGAGCCCGGCTCGTGTTCGGCGGCCGGGGCCAGCATGCCGGTGGCGGCGAGACTGGCGCCTGCCCCGATGGTTTCGCGTTCGATCACCGTCACCGAGCGCCCGGCTTGCGCGAGACGCCACGCGATGGACAGCCCGATCAGGCCCGCACCGACCACCACGACGTCGCTGCGCTCAGGCATGCGTGACACCACCGATGGCTCGGACGGGCTGCGACGTGCTCCGATGGGGGATGTCGGGACCAGATCCAAGAAAGCCTCCGCGATGATCCGCAGAGATTGGTGGCCCTCAGCTTCTGGTGGAAGCGTGCCGGGCTCGTCGAGGAACCCGCGGTCCAATCCCTACGCCGGTATGAGCCGGTTCAGGTTCGAAGGATTTCCGCGCCGCCATCCGCGAACGGACGGCCATCGGTTTCTCAGCCCCTTGTCGGGGATCTCCCTGGAACGCCACCGATGTGGGGCCGGAGCGCGCCCGGGTCAACACCCGACGATGAATCAGCCAGCCGGCGGCGGACGGCTCGGACGGTAGACCCCCATCGGCTCGGGGAACCCGTCGAGGGGGTGCTCACCCAAAGGCTCGGGGTCGCCCCAGAGAAAATCGACGAAGGGCTTCGACATCAGCAGCGGCTCACCCAGGGTCTTGTTGAGCCGGGCGAGCCGGCTCGCGAGATTCACGTCGCGGCCGATGACGGTGAAGTCGAGGCGTGCGCCGGAGCCGACATTGCCGTAGGCCGCCTCCCCATGATGGAGCGCGATACCGCAGGCGACGGGCTGAGCGAAGCGCTCGAGCGCATTCGCCTCGTCGAGGGCAGCGAGAGCGCTCTGCGCCGCCGTCAAGGCGCCCTTGGCCGCCCCGCCGAGATCGTCGCCCGATTCGCGAAAGATCGCGAGCAGGCCGTCGCCGAGATACTTCAGGACCTCACCGCCTTCGCGTTCGATGGACGGCACCAGGCAGTCAAAGAAGATGTTGAGGAGATCGACGGTCTCCTCCGGCGTCATGTCGGCGGAGATGCGGGTGTAGTCGCGCATGTCGGCGAACAGGATCGCCGAGCGGATACGCTGGACGTGGCCGCGCCGGATCGAGCCGGCCAGGATCGCCTTGTGCGGCTCGTCGCCGACATAGATGCGCAGCACGTGATCGAGTTGCTTGTTGACGCTGCGCATCTCCATCACCGCCGCCAGCGTCGGGATGACGAAGCGCATGATCGCCACGTCCTCGTCGCGAAATCCGGTCTCGGCCCGCGTGGCGAAGGTGATGCCGTTGCGGGTGCCGTTGGTGAAGAACAACGGCGCGATGATGTACTGCGTGTACCCCTCGGCCTTCAGGTCCGGGATCACCGAGAAGGCGTCGTCGGCGGTCTCGGCGAGATCGAGGATCAGCCATTCACCGGTCTCGTGGACCCGATGGAAGGGGCTCTCGCGGTACGCCTTGTCGGACGCGTCCCCGTGCGGGAACAGCCGCACCGTGGAGCCGGCTTCGCGGGTCCAGAAGCGACCGACGCCGGAATACTCGGAATGCAGCGCGTCGATGGCGGTCGTGGCCCGGTCCACCGGCACACCGAGGGCGATGAGCCGTTCGGCCAGACCCGCCAGCAGATCTTCGGCCTTGGGCATCCGTGCGCCCTCGCTCAGCAGCCAGTCGCGCAAAGCCACGCATTGCTGGAGCGAACCGAACGGCACGTCGTTCGCCTCC
Source organism: Methylobacterium sp. BTF04 (assembly GCF_010692745.1). Classification (GTDB taxonomy): domain Bacteria; phylum Pseudomonadota; class Alphaproteobacteria; order Rhizobiales; family Beijerinckiaceae; genus Methylobacterium. The sequence continues at coordinate 35,792 of NZ_JAAHTB010000032.1, read as the reverse complement.
GACCCGTCGGCTTCGGCGGTGGGTGGCGGGGGCTGGGGCGGGCCTCGATCGAGCATATGGCTAAGGTGGGTCTCGGGGCTCGCTTGGGCAACGGTCTCGGGCAGATGTTCTAGGACGGTATAGAACGGCCCCTCGATCGACTCGTCGATCGTCACGCGATGATCTTGCAGCATCGGGGACCGATCGGTAACGCCTTCTAGGCCGTCTGCTTCGTCAGCACGGCCGTAAGGGTCTCACGTGAGGCAACGCATCCCACCGGTCGCCCGTGAGCGACCGTTCCGGCTCCGTCATCGGATGCCGGATGCGAGGTGCCTAATATGCCTCGATTACAAACGACCATCCGGCTGCGTCGACTGCCGGCCCGCTACGGCGCCGTGGTGATGCCGCTCGTCCTGTCCCTGCTCATGACCTGCATCGTCTCGGCAGTGGCGATGATCCGGAACCGCGGCTTGAGTCAGGGAAGCCTGGCCCTGTGGCCAAGCACCTGGGCCTTATCCTGGATCTTCACGTTTCCGACCGTGCTGATCCTGCTGCCGCTGTTCCGCCGAATCGTAGGGCTGGTCGTCGAGGCACCGACACGCTGAAGGCCCGGCAAGTCGAAGCGCGGCTGCGGCCGCGCTTCGACTCTCTCAGGATCCGCTCAGTTGTCGAGAAAGCTCCGCAGCTTCCGGCTCCGGCTCGGGTGCTTGAGCTTCCGCAGCGCCTTCGCCTCGATCTGACGGATGCGCTCGCGCGTCACCGAGAATTGCTGGCCGACCTCTTCGAGGGTGTGATCGGTATTCATGCCGATGCCGAAGCGCATGCGCAGGACGCGTTCCTCACGCGGCGTGAGCGAGGCGAGCACACGGGTCGTCGTCTCACGCAGGTTGCTCTGGATCGCCGCGTCGATGGGCAGGACGACGTTCTTGTCCTCGATGAAGTCGCCGAGATGCGAATCCTCCTCGTCGCCGATGGGCGTCTCGAGGGAGATCGGCTCCTTGGCGATCTTGAGGACCTTCCGCACCTTCTCCAGCGGCATCGCCAGCTTCTCGGCCAGCTCCTCCGGGGTCGGCTCGCGGCCGATCTCGTGCAGCATCTGGCGCGAGGTCCGGACGATCTTGTTGATCGTTTCGATCATGTGCACCGGAATGCGGATGGTGCGGGCCTGGTCGGCGATCGAACGGGTGATCGCCTGTCGGATCCACCACGTGGCGTAGGTCGAGAACTTGTAGCCGCGGCGGTACTCGAACTTGTCCACCGCCTTCATCAGGCCGATGTTGCCCTCCTGGATCAGGTCCAGGAACTGCAGGCCGCGATTGGTGTACTTCTTGGCGATCGAGATCACGAGGCGCAGGTTCGCCTCGATCATCTCTTTCTTGGCCTGACGGGCCTCGCGCTCGCCCTTCTGGACCATATTGACGATCTTGCGGTACTCGCCGATCTCAAGGCCGGTCTCTGAGGCGAGCGTCAGGATCTGCTCGCGCAGGCGCACGACCTCCTTCTGGCCCTTCTCGACGAGGTTCTTCCAGCCACGTCCGCCGAGGCTGCCGACGCGCTCCATCCAGTTCGGGTCGAGCTCCCAGCCCTGGTAGTGGCGCAGGAACTCGTCGCGCGCGACGCCGTGGGTCTCGGCGTAGCGCATCAGTCGGCCTTCATGGCTGATGAGGCGCTTGTTGATGTCGTAGAGCTGCTCGACGAGCGCTTCGATGCGGTTCGCATTGAGCGAGAGCGACTTCACGTCGGTGACGACGGCGTCCTTCAACTCGTCGTGCTTGCGCTCCTGCGCGTCGGTCCGGGTACCGCCGCCGGCCTTGAGTTCGGCGTGCTCGATCTGGAGCTTGCGCAGCTTGCGGTAGTTGTTGGCGATGTTGTCGAACGTCTCGAGGACGCGCGGCTTGATCTCGGTCTCCATGGCCGCCAGGGAGACATTGTTCTCCATGTCGTCCTCGTCGTCGCCCTCGGGCGGCGCCGGAGTCTCGGCCTCGGCTTCCTCGGTCTCCTCGGTCCCTTCCGCGATCTGCATCGCGTTCTTGGCGTCGGGACCGGCATAGGTGGCTTCGAGGTCGATGATCTCGCGCAGGAGCACCCGGCCGTCGACCAACTCGTCCCGCCAGATGATGATGGCCTGGAAGGTCAGCGGGCTCTCGCACAGGCCAGCGATCATCGCCTCGCGCCCCGCCTCGATGCGCTTGGCGATGGCGATCTCGCCCTCGCGCGACAGAAGCTCCACCGAGCCCATCTCGCGCAGGTACATGCGCACCGGGTCGTCGGTGCGGTCGGTGGGCTCCTTGGTGGTGGTCTCACGCACGGCCAAGGGCTTGGCCGGCGCGATCTCGGCGACCTCGGTCCCCTCGGCGGCGTCCTCGTCCTCGGCGGCTTCGCCGTTGGCCTTGGTCTCGCCGGCCGTCTCTTCGGTTTCTTCCGCCTCGACGACGTTGATGCCCATCTCGGAGAGCTGAGACAGCACGTCCTCGATCTGATCGGGATCTGACTGACCGTCGGGCAGGACCTCGTTGATCTCCTCGTAGGTGATGTAGCCACGCTTCTTGGCGAGCTTCACCATCCGCTTGACGGAGGCATCCGTCAGATCGAGGAGCGGCCCGTCCGTCTGTTGCTCAGGTGCAGCATCCGTCTCGTCCCGTTCCGTTGCCTTCGTCGCCATGGTCCGCCTATTGTTGTCGTGTCAGCGCCCTGCGGGAGCGTGTGGCTCACTCCGCGTCGTGGACGCCGCAATGCATATATGTGTGCGGATCGCCGAAAAGCGCCCACGTCGATATCAGATCTCGGTATGCAAGCCAGACGCTTGACCGATTGTTAACCATGGGCCGCGTTTCGCGGCCGAATTCCGTTCCGTGATGGACTAGCGCGCCGCCGCTTCGTCTGCGCCCGGCACATCGTCCTCCGAATCCGCTCCCGCGACCACGGCCATACGTTGCTTGACGTCACAGAGCCAAGCAAAGTTGGCTTCCGTCTCATCCTCGACCATGGCACGCTCCGCCAAGCGGAGTTCGCTATTTAGCGCGCCAGACCTCCGGTGCAAGATCACGGCCTGACGCAATGCGTCTTCGAGACGCACGGGATCGGCATGCGCGTCAAGGGTCCATCGGTCCCCGGGCCGCACATGGCTGGCCAGCCGGGCCGCCGCATCGGTTAATCCGGCCCTGGCCAGACGGTTCTCCAACACCTCCACATCCGGCTGCCCCGCATCGGCATGCTGATCGAGCAGCAGAGAGCGCAGGGCCTGCGCATCGGAATCGCCGAGTTCGAGCTCGGCGAGATCCTCGGCCTCGATCCCGAGTAGTTCGGGGTGGATGAGAAGGCTCGATACGATCATCGCCTCGCGATCGCGGTACGGCACCGGTCCCGACGCGCTGGTCTCGCCGGCAAAGAGCGGATTGAACCGGGTGGTGATTCGCGGCGACGGCGGCGGGTCGCCGGGGCGCGGCATGCGCTGGAACGCCGGACGGCTTCCTCCACCGCGTGGCTCGTAGGCGCCGCGCCGACCCTGATTCGCCTGCGGCGAGAGTGAACGCAGCCGTCCTTCGATCTCATCGCGGTAGAACCGCCGCACGGTCTCGTCGCGAATTCCGGCCACCATCTCGCGGATCGTCTTGGCGAGGCCGGCCCGGCGCTCGGGCGTGTCGAGGGCGGCGCCATCGGTGGCACGCGACCACAGCACCTCGACAAGCGGGCGCGCGCCCTCCAGCACCCGGTCGATGGCGCCCTTGCCCTCGGAGCGCAGCAGGTCGTCGGGGTCCTGGCCCTCCGGCAGGATGGCGAAGCGCAGCGACTTGCCGGGCGTCAACCCAGGCAGCGCCACGTCGAGTGCCTTGAAGGCGGCCCGCTGTCCGGCGCCGTCGCCGTCGAAACACAGGATCGGCTCATCGGCATTGCGCCAGAGCAGGGCGATCTGATCCTCGGTGAGCGCCGTACCGAGGCCCGCCACCGCATTGGGGTGGCCGGCCAGCGTCATCGCGATCACATCGACATAGCCCTCGACCGCGATGATCGTGCCACGGTCATGGGCGGCTTTGCGGGCCCCGTGCAGGTTGTAGAGAATTTGGCCCTTGTGGAAGAGCGGCGTCTCCGGCGAGTTCATGTACTTCGCCTTGGCATCCTTCTGCATCGCCCGACCGCCGAAGGCGATGACCCGACCGCGACTGTCGGTGATGGGAAACATCACCCGATCGCGAAACTTGTCGTACGGGACCTTGATGTCGTCGCCGGTCACCAGAAGGCCGAGTTCGGCCATCAGGTCCTTGTCCACGTCCTTCGCGGCGAGATGATCGCGCAGGGCGTAGCGATCGTTGGCGGCATAGCCGATGCGGAACCGGCCTTGAATCTCGGGGCCGAGTTGGCGCCGGTCGAGATATGCGCGCGCCTCGCTGCCGGCGCGGCCCTTGAGCTGATCCTCGAAATAGGCGGCGGCCATCTCCATGACCTCGAAGGCGCCGGCGCGTTTCGTCTCCATCTCGCGCGAATCGGCGGTGGGGGCCGGCAGCGTGACGCCGGCTTCACCCGCCAGCCGCTCGACGGCCTCCGGGAAGCTCAGGCCCTCGGTTTCCATCAGGAAGGTGAAGACGTCACCGTGCTTGCCGGAGGAGAAGCAGTGGTAGAACTGCTTCTGGTCGTTCACATAGAAGGACGGCGTCTTCTCGGAGTTGAACGGCGACAGGCCGCGCCACTCGCGCCCGGCCTTCTTCAGCCGAACGCGCCGTCCCACCACGTCGGAGGCGGGCAGGCGCGCGCGGATCTCTTCGAGGATGTGGGGCGGGTAGCGCACGGGGGAACCGGACTTCTGCGGCCGCCCAGTGTAGCGGACCGCGCTTAAGGAGTCCCAAACGCCGAATGCGGAGGACCGATGCGTCTCACGCCTTGGCGTTCAGCACCTCTTTGACGAGCCCGCTCGCCTTCCCGAAATCCATCCGGCCGGCATAGGCGCCCTTCAGGGCGGCGATGACCTTACCCATGTCCTTGGGGCCGGCGGCCCCGGTCTCGGCCACGGCGGCTTCGATGGCGGTGCGCGTCTCGTCCTCGTCCATCTGCTGCGGCAGGTACGCCGCGATGATCGCGGCCTCGGCGCGCTCGTTCTCGGCGAGCTCCGGGCGGCCGCCCTGGTCATAGACGGTAGCGGATTCGTTGCGCTGCTTGATCATCTTCTGGAGCAGCGCGAAGATGTCTTCCTCGTTGGCCGGCTCCTTGCCGAGGCCGCGGGCCTCGATGTCCTTGTCCTTCAAGGCGGCCTGGATCATCCGGACGGTGGCGAGCTTCGCCTTGTCGCCGGCCTTCATGGCTTCCTTCATCTCGGTGGTGAGACGGGCGCGCAACATGGTGTGACTCCTGAAAAACCGATGAGCGGGGCGGCCTGCGAATTGCTGCGCGAACCTGTGGTTCTTGAGACGTGCCGCCGACAGAGCCACATTGACCCCATCGCGGCCCGCTCGCTATGAGCGCCGCACGACAAGCCACCCGCACGCGCCGTGTCATACGGCGCCGGGATCGGCCGGACATAAGCGAGATCACGCCGATGCTGCAAGATGAAGGCGTCCTGACGCCGCCCGCGTCTCCCGCTCCCTGGGCAGAGCCCGTCGTCACCGCCCTCCTCGTTCTAGCGGATGGCACGGTGCTGGAAGGGTTCGGCATCGGCCAGACCGGCGCCGCCGACGGCGAGGTCTGCTTCAATACGGCGATGACGGGCTATCAGGAGATCCTGACCGACCCGTCCTATGCCGGCCAGATCGTCACCTTCACCTTCCCCCACATCGGCAACACCGGCACCAACGACGAGGATCTCGAGAGCCTCGATGCGGCGCCGGCCTCGGGTGTACGCGGGGCTGTGATCGCGTCGGCGGTGACCAACCCGTCGAACTGGCGCTCGTCGAGCCACCTCGATGCCTGGTTGAAGGCGCGCGGCATCGTCGGCATCACCGGCATCGACACGCGCGCGCTCACCGCGCTGATCCGCGACAACGGCATGCCCAACGCCGTCATCGCCAACGATCCCAGCGGCAACTTCGACCGCGCGGCGCTGACGGCCCGCGCCGCCGCCCTCGCGCCGATGGAGGGGCTCGACCTGGTGCCCCCGGTGACCAGCCGCGCCCATTCCGAATGGTCGCAGACCACCTGGGCGGTGAAGAGCGGCTACGGCTCGCGGGTCTCCGGCGAGGGCTTCAAGGTCGTCGCGATCGATTACGGGGTGAAGCGCAACATCCTGCGGCTCCTGGCGGATGCCGGCTGCGATGTCACCGTGGTGCCCGCGACCACGAGTGCCGCCGACATCCTGGCGATGAAGCCCGATGGCGTGTTCCTCTCCAACGGCCCCGGCGATCCGGCGGCGACGGGCGAATACGCCGTTCCGGTGATCCAGGCGCTGCTCGCCGAGAAGGTCCCGACCTTTGGAATCTGCCTCGGGCACCAGCTGATGGGCCTCGCGCTCGGCGGTCGCACGGTGAAGATGGCCCAGGGCCACCACGGCGCGAACCACCCGGTGAAGGACAAGACCACCGGCAAGGTGGAGATCGTCTCGATGAATCACGGCTTTGCCGTCGATCCGGCGAGCCTGCCCGATACGGCGGTGGAGACCCACATCTCGCTGTTCGACGGTTCGAATTGCGGCCTGACGCTCACCGATCGGCCGGCGTTCTCGGTGCAACACCACCCCGAGGCCTCGCCTGGACCGCGCGACAGCCACTACCTGTTCGAGCGGTTCGTGGCGCTGATGCGCTCGGGAAAGGCCGAGACGGCGGCCAATTGACCACCGGCCTCTCCCTATCGGGAGAGGCTATGCATGGCTGCAGGCTTCGAGGCGCGTCACCAGGATCGCGAGTTCGCTCTGGCGAGAGATGTCGAGCTTGGCGAAAATCGCCCGTAGGTGCACCCTTGCGGTCCCCTCGGCTACGCCGAGAATCCTGGCCGCCTCGCGGGGCGCATGACCGCGGCCGACGAGCATGGCGATCCGTGCCTCGGCACCACTCAGTCCAAGCTGTTCGAGTTGCGGCGTGACCGAGCATGTCGCTCCGCCGAAGAGATCCCGCATCAACAGCAACGCACCGCCATCGCGCGCGCCCGTCCGCGCCGTGGAGGCTGCTTCGGCTGTCAACGGGACCGCCTCGACCAAAACCGGCGGCTTCTCATCCGTGCAGCGCAGGAGAATCGGCGATGCCGCGGCGCGGATCGGCTGGAGCGCGGCAACGATCAGGCGATCGAGCTTGGCTTGCTCGCCACCGACGATCGCCCGCAGGCTCCGGTCGGCCGCCAACCGGAGACAGGGCGCGATCATCCGCTCTGCCAAGGCATTGATCCGGCTGACGCAGCCCTGCCGATCAAGGCTGACCATGCCGAAGCGCATCCGTTCCAATCCGAGTTCCAGATCGGCGACGTCCTGCCGGGCCTTGCGCAGGGTCCTCGCCAGGGTGTGCGCTCGGACGACATGAGGGGCGAGGCATTCGAACTGCGTGATCTGAAGCGCGCTATAATCGCCATCGCGCAGGGAGCGGAACGCCCCGAAGGTGAACAGGGTCTTGTCGACCGGATCCAGCGCCATGTAGCCGGCAAAATCGCCGAGATCGTGCTGGCAGCAGAATTCCTGGAAAAACGGATCGCGGCGGCGCTCGTCGTTCGTCAGGAGATCGCCGTCGCGCGCGACGGCGCCGGGTTTCAAGCCGATCGCCTTCGCTTTGGCGATGCGGGTGTCGAAACGCCACCACGCGGTCTGATAGGCGGCCTGCGCCTCGGCAAGGGATTCGGAATGGATCGTCGAGGCGGTGCGGTTCGGATCGAGCGAGACGATGACGGAGCCCTGTGCTCCCAGGGCTGAACTGAGCGCGGCCAGCACCCGCGGCCAAAGACTTTCGTCGAGTGCCGCAGCGTAGCACAGCTCGATGAGCGGTCCCGGGTCGCACGCGAGCATGATTTCGATCCAGATGGCTGGCCCGACCCCGGGTGAGTATCCTATGAAACTCAGCATCTCCTCTGATTTGTCAATAAAAAAATCTGTTTATATAATACAGAAATCATATTTTCTATCGAAATTATGCATTAGCTGCATTAGCAAAATAATATAGGATAATTCAACGATAATTGATAATTCTATTTCAGTTTTTACCATCGATTATGTGGTCGGGAGAATAATTTGTTTTCACATCTACACCGACCACATTTGTACTTATCAAGAATTAGTTGTGCTGATCGCCGTGATTCGATTCCTGAATTGCGATCGCTGCCAGCGTATTTTGGTCCAACGCCCGACGCCAGGGATTCTCGACAGGCGGCACAGGCAACGGTGCGGTCTGGAGAGACACATAGGCGGCGGCAGGCCTGTGTGCATGGGTTCGGGACTCGCCTGCCGAAGCCGGGGCGAACCCGCCGCAGAGCGCCAGGGCCACGAAGACACTGGCGGAAAGCTTGAATGATTTCATCAGATCTTCCTCCACGAGGTTGGAACGGGAGGAGGATCGATCCGGGACCGCTGTCTGTCATGACTCGGATATGGTAGAGACTAAATGCCTAGGCCGACTGTTACCGGCATCGCATCCCGCGGCTCCGTCACAAAAAACCCGGCATTGGATTGCATCTCCCGCGCCGTTAACGGCCCGCTAACGACGACGTTCGAAGGATCGTCGCCGGGCCAATTCTTCGACGAATGCGGAGTTTCCACATGACGTTCGACGACGCGCGCGACGACTTCTCGCGCCTGCATCGCATCTTCACCTTCCATCTCGGCGTCGCGGTCGGCCTGGCCTGGATGACGGCCCTGTATTCGGCCTGCTATGCGCCCTGGGTGCGCAACATCCGGGCGCTGATCGAGCCGGGCGCCGGTCTCGACCGCGTCGAGAGCACCTGGTCGTTCCTGTTCATCCTCCCCGCGGTGCTCACCATCGCCTGGGTCAGCCTGTACTTCGGCCGCGAGATCCTGCGCCGCAGCCAGACCCTATCGAACGCCGCTATCGAGTTCGCTGCCGCAGCGCTCGTCGCTTTCGGCATCTTCTATCTCTCCATCGATCGTGCGGTGGCGGCTCTCTACGTCGGTCTCTGAGCCAGACTTCGGAAGGACGTCCTGCGCCCTCCCCCACTCTGCGTAGGCCCACTCTTCCAAACCTTGCCGCCTGCGTGTAAGTGCCGAGGTCAACGATAATCCTCGCCACTCCGCGCCCCTTCGCCCGTACCGGCTCCGGTACTTCGCGAGGCCGGGCGCGCGTGCCCGCAAGCCAAGGCGCCCGATGCCGAAACGCACCGACATTTCCACGATCCTGATCATCGGTGCGGGGCCGATCGTCATCGGCCAGGCGTGCGAATTCGATTATTCCGGCACCCAGGCCTGCAAGGCGCTCCGCGAGGAGGGCTACCGGATCGTGCTGGTGAATTCGAACCCGGCCACGATCATGACCGACCCGGACATGGCCGACGCCACCTATGTCGAGCCGATCACCCCGGAGATCGTCACCAAGATCATCGAGAAGGAGCGAAACGTCATTCCCGGCGGCTTCGCGCTGCTGCCGACCATGGGCGGACAGACCGCGCTGAACTGCGCGCTGTCGCTCAAGAAGATGGGCACCCTCGAAAAGTTCGACGTGCAGATGATCGGCGCGACGGCGGAGGCCATCGACAAGGCCGAGGATCGCCATCTGTTTCGCGACGCGATGACGAAGATCGGGCTGGAGACGCCCAAATCCGCAGTGGCCAACGCATCCGCCGCCAAGAAAGCCGATCGCGAGCGCTATCTCGGCGAAATCGCCAAGATGGAGGCCGCCAACCAGGGCGAGTCGCTGAAAACCGCCCTCGCCGCTTTCGAGAAGAAGTGGCATGCGGGCGAATCCGAGCGGCGCAAGCGCTACGGCGAGCACGCCATCGGGCAGGCGCTGATCGCGCTGGCCGAGGTCGGCCTGCCGGCGATCATTCGCCCGTCCTTCACCATGGGCGGCACCGGCGGTGGCATCGCCTACAATCGCGAGGAGTTCCTCGACATCGTCGAGCGCGGCATCGACGCGTCGCCCACCAACGAGGTCCTGATCGAGGAGAGCGTGCTCGGCTGGAAAGAGTACGAGATGGAGGTCGTTCGCGATAAGAACGACAACTGCATCATCGTCTGCTCCATCGAGAACATCGACCCGATGGGCGTCCATACCGGCGATTCCATCACTGTCGCACCGGCGCTGACGCTGACCGACAAGGAATACCAGGTGATGCGCGACGCCTCACTCGCGGTCCTCCGCGAGATCGGCGTCGAGACCGGTGGCTCGAACGTCCAGTTCGCCATCGACCCGGCCACCGGCCGCATGATCGTCATCGAGATGAACCCGCGCGTGTCGCGGTCCTCCGCCCTCGCATCGAAGGCCACGGGCTTCCCCATCGCCAAGGTCGCGGCCAAGCTCGCCGTGGGCTACACCCTCGACGAGATCGCCAACGACATCACCGGCGGCGCGACCCCGGCCTCGTTCGAGCCGTCGATCGACTACGTCGTCACCAAGATCCCGCGCTTCGCCTTCGAGAAATTCCCGGGCGCCGAGCCGACCCTGACCACGGCGATGAAGTCGGTGGGCGAGGCGATGGCGATCGGCCGCTGCTTTGCCGAATCGCTCCAGAAGGCGCTGCGCTCGCTGGAGACCGGTCTCACCGGCCTCGACGACATCGAGATCGAGGGCCTCGGCAAGGGCGACGACCACAACGCGATCAAGGCTGCTCTCGGCACCCCGACCCCCGACCGACTGCTCAAGGTCGGCCAGGCGCTGCGCCTCGGCGTCAGCCATGCCGAGGTCCACGCCTCCTGCAAGATCGACCCGTGGTTCCTCGAGCAGCTTCAAGGCATCATCGACCTCGAGAACCGGGTGAAGGCCCACGGCATCCCGACGACGCCCGGTGCCCTGCGTCAGCTCAAGGCTGCCGGCTTCTCGGATGCCCGCCTCGCCGTTCTGGCGAAGACCGATGAGGATATCGTCCGCGCGAACCGCCGCGCCCTCGGAGTCCGTCCGGTCTTCAAGCGCATCGACACCTGCGCCGCTGAGTTCAAGGCGCCTACGGCCTACATGTACTCGACCTACGTGGCGCCGTTCGCCGGCACCGTGGTCGACGAGGCCCAGCCGACCGATGCGAAGAAGGTGATCATCCTCGGCGGCGGCCCGAACCGGATCGGCCAGGGCATCGAGTTCGACTATTGTTGCTGCCACGCCTGCTTCGCGCTGACGGAAGCCGGCTACGAGACCATCATGGTCAATTGCAACCCGGAGACGGTGTCGACGGATTACGACACCTCCGACCGGCTCTATTTCGAGCCGCTGACGGAGGAGGATGTCCTCGAGATCATCGAGACCGAGCGCCAGGCCGGGACGCTGCACGGCGTCATCGTCCAGTTCGGCGGCCAGACCCCGCTCAAGCTCGCGCGCGCCCTGGAAGCGGCCGGCGTGCCGATCCTCGGCACCTCGCCCGACGCCATCGACCTCGCCGAGGACCGCGATCAGTTTAAGCGCCTCCTCGACAAGCTCGGGATGAAGCAGCCCAAGAACGGCATCGCTTATTCGGTGGAGCAGAGCCGCCTCATCGCGGCCGATCTCGGCCTGCCCTTCGTGGTGCGTCCGAGCTACGTGCTCGGCGGCCGCGCCATGGCGATCATCCGCGACGAGGTGCAGTTCGCCGACTATCTCCTCGACACCCTGCCGAGCCTGATCCCGTCCGACGTGAAGGCGCGTTACCCCAACGACAAGACCGGCCAGATCAACACGGTTCTGGGCAAGAACCCGCTCCTGTTCGACCGCTACCTGTCCGACGCCATCGAGATCGACGTCGATGCGATCTGCGACGGGCACGATGTGTTCATCGCCGGCATCATGGAGCACATCGAGGAGGCGGGCATCCATTCGGGCGATTCGGCTTGCTCGCTGCCCTCGCGCTCGCTCTCGCCTGAGATCATCGACGAGCTGGAGCGGCAGACTAAGGCCATGGCTCTGGCGCTCAAGGTCGGCGGCCTGATGAACGTCCAGTACGCCATCAAGGACGGCGCGATCTACGTGCTGGAGGTGAACCCGCGCGCCTCGCGGACCGTGCCGTTCGTCGCCAAGGTCATCGGCGAGCCCATCGCCAAGATCGCTGCCCGGGTCATGGCCGGCGAGCCCCTGGCGAGCTTCGGCTTGAAGGCGAAAGTGCTCGATCACATCGCCGTCAAGGAAGCGGTGTTCCCGTTCGCGCGCTTTCCCGGCGTCGACGTCTTGCTCGGGCCGGAAATGCGCTCCACCGGCGAGGTCATCGGCCTCGACCGAAGCTTCGGAGTCGCCTTCGCCAAGAGCCAGCTCGGCTCGGGAACGCTGGTGCCCAAGAGCGGATCGGTATTCGTATCGGTGCGTGATGCCGACAAGTCGCGCATCCTGCCGGCGATCCGCACGCTGTCGGAACTCGGCTTCGTCATCGTCGCAACGAGCGGGACGCAGCGCTACCTCACCGAGAACGGCGTGCCCACCGAGCGTGTGAACAAGGTGCTGGAAGGCCGTCCGCACGTGGTCGATTCGATCAAGAACGGCGACATCCAACTGGTGTTCAACACCACCGAGGGCGCCGGCGCTCTGTCCGACTCCCGTTCGCTCCGGCGGGCGGCCCTCTTGCATAAGGTGCCGTATTATACCACCTTGGCTGGGGCGATGGCAGCGGCTGAAGGGATCAAAGCCTATCTCGAAGGCGATCTCGAAGTCCGCGCTCTGCAAGAATACTTCTCGGCCTGAGGCGCCCAACTGCTTTCCGTATCGTACGGGGCAGCGACGCTGAAGTTCCGGCTCATCTAATTTTGGCCCGGAGGGAGCGAAGGTGCTCCTGACCGGGCCTATTCATTGTGGCGCGAGACGATGACCATAGACAAGGTTCCGATGACGGTGCGCGGCTATGCAGCGCTCGAGGCGGAGTTGAAGCATCGCCAGCAGGTGGAGCGTCAACGCATCATCTTGGCGATCTCCGAGGCCCGTGCGCTCGGCGACTTGTCGGAGAACGCCGAATACCACGCTGCCAAGGAGGCGCAGTCCCACAACGAGGGCCGTGTACTCGAGCTCGAGAGCATGATCTCGCGCGCCGAGGTGATCGACGTCACCAAGCTGTCGGGCACCAAGATCAAGTTCGGCGCCACCGTCCGCCTCGTCGACGAGGATACGGACGAAGAGAAGACCTACCAGCTCGTGGGCGAGCCGGAGGCGGATGTGCGTTCGGGTCTCGTCTCGATCACCTCGCCGATCGCACGTGCGCTGATCGGCAAAGGTGTGGGTGACACCGTCGAGGTCACGACGCCGGGTGGCGGCAAGTCCTACGAGGTCGTCGGCGTCCAGTACGGCGTCTGAGTCTTCCGACGATGCGCACCACCGGGCGCCGGACGGTCCTCGGCCTGCTTGTTGGGGTCTTCGCCTTGGCCGGGCCTGCCTTCGCACAGGGGGCCGCACCTTTCGAGGCGGCCCGCCTGTCGGCGATTCGTGTCGACGTGCAGCCGCTGATCGCGCAGGGCAACGGCCTCCAGGCCGAGGCTTTGCGGTCGGACCTGCTGGCGGCGCTCAAGGACGCTTTCGCCGATCGGCTCGGTGACCGCGGCCCGATCCTCGTGGTGCGGATCAAGGGCTTGTCGATGAATCCCTATGTCGGTGGTGGTGGCGGCCGTCACGGCTTCGGTGGCGGGTCTCAGAGCGACTATCTCGACGGTGAGGCCCTGCTCATTGGGGCGCGGGGCGAGGTCCTCGCTCGGCATCCGCAATTGTCCGCCCTGCCCGCGAGCTCCGGCGGCGCGTGGTATGATACCGAATCCGAGCGCCGGCGCGTGACAGCCATCGCCGAACATTATGCGGGATGGCTACGCCGGGCCTTGCCCACCGATTGACGCGAGCGTCTCAATGTCGGCAGCGTCCGCCATGATGTCAGCCTCCGGCGCACCCGTGCCGTCTCCCCCTCTCGATTTGAACCGGGCGACCACCTGGATCGTCACCGACGGCAAGGCCGGCGACGAGAACCAATGCATCGGCCTCGCCGAAGCGCTGGGGTTGCGCTTCGAGACCCGGCATATCGCGCCTCGTCCTCCGTTCGGCTGGATGGCGCCGTGGGGGCCGGTCGATCCGCGTGATCGGCCCGGCCGGAGCGGTGGTGTGCTGTCGGGGCCCTTCCCCGATATTCTGATCGCCTCGGGCCGCCGCTCGGTGCCGTATCTGCGCGCCGTGCGGAAGGCCTCCAACGGGCGGACCTTTACGGCCTTCCTCAAGGACCCGCGCACCGGCCACGACACTGCGAACTTCGTCTGGGTGCCGGACTATGACGATCTGCGCGGTCCCAACGTCTTCACGACGTTGACCGCCCCACACCAGGTTTCCGCGCGACGCCTCGCGGCGGCGCGCGTGCATCCCGATCCGCGTCTCGATGGTCTCGCCTGGCCGCGCATCGCCGTTCTGATCGGCGGCGACAGCCGTCACCTCAGCTACCGTCCCGCGGACATGCGCCGGCTCGTGCGCGACCTCACCAAGCTCGCCGAGGGCGGGTGTTCGCTGATGCTCACCGTGTCCCGACGCACGCCGCAGAACCTGCGCGAGGCGTTGCGCAAGCTGGTGGCGGCGAAGGGCGGATTCTTCTGGGATGGAAGCGGCGAGAATCCCTATATCGCGATGCTGGCCCTGGCCGAATCCATCGTGGTCACATCCGATTCGGCCAACATGGTCGGAGAGGCGGTGAGCACCGGGGCACCGGTGCTGCTGTTCGACCTACCCAAGACCTATATTCGGCACAGACGGCTGTTCGCCGGCTTGGCGATGGCAGGCGCCCTCAAGCCTTTCATCGGCCGACTCGAAGAATTGCACTACCAGCCCCTCGATGCGACGCCGGCCATCGCCGAGGCGATGGCCAGGGCCTACGCAGCGCATCGTGCGCTGTGGTCCTAAAACGTTCAGGCTGACGGAGACGACGTACCATGGCGCACACCCATTCCAAGCTGATCATCATCGGATCTGGGCCGGCCGGCTATACTGCGGCGATCTACGCCGCCCGCGCCATGGTCGAGCCGCTGCTCATTTCCGGCTTCCAGCCGGGCGGCCAGCTCATGATCACCACCGATGTCGAGAACTATCCGGGCTTCGCCGAGGCCATCCAGGGTCCCTGGCTGATGGAGCAGATGCGGGCGCAGGCCGAGCATGTCGGCACCATTATCGTGTCCGAGTACATCACCAAGGTCGACCTCCAGGTTCGCCCGTTCCGGCTCGAGGCCGATTCCGGCGAGACCTACACCTGCGATGCGCTCATCATCGCCACCGGGGCGCAGGCCAAGTGGCTCGGCCTTCCCTCCGAGGCGAAGTTCCAGGGCTTCGGGGTGTCCGCCTGCGCCACCTGCGACGGGTTCTTCTTCCGCGGCAAGGAAGTGGTCGTGGTCGGCGGCGGCAACACCGCGGTGGAGGAGGCGCTCTATCTCGCCAACCTCGCCTCCAAGGTCACTGTCGTCCATCGCCGGGGCGAATTCCGCGCCGAGCGCATCCTGCAGGAGCGCCTGTTCAAGCATCCCAACGTCGAGGTGCTGTGGCACCATGCGGTCGAGGAGATCTGCGGCACTCAGAAGCCGCCATCGGTGACCCACCTGCGTCTCAAGGATGTCCGCTCCGGTGAGATCGTCGAGCGTAAGGCCGACGGCGTGTTCATCGCCATTGGCCACCAGCCGGCGACGGGCATCTTCGAGGGCCAGCTTTCCATGCGGCACGGCGGCTACATCGATACCCAGCCCGGCTCGACCGCCACGGTGATTCCCGGTGTCTATGCCGCCGGCGACGTCACCGACGACATCTACCGCCAGGCGATCACCGCCGCCGGCATGGGGTGCATGGCAGCTCTCGACGCCGAGAAGTACATCGCAGCCCTCGAAGTCGGCGAGACACCTCAGCAGGCGGCGGCGGAATAGCGGAATTTTTGCACAGGGCCGGCATGTTACGCCTTGCCTAGGGCCGCAAGACAATCGCAAGGTCGACCCCGTAACCTAAGCGCTGACGGCATGGGCTGTCGGCGCTTCCCGCATGACACGATCGAACCGCGATACGCGGAGGTCGGGTCCGCCGGACCCGAAACCGGACGGGACGTTTTCGCGAGCATCGCCGAAGCGTCACGTTCTTTCGGGCGACTTGGTCGGCGTCGGGTTGCGTACGGGAGTGGACGCCTTGGACTGGGATAAGATCCGCATCTTCCTCAATGTCGCGGAAGCTGGCAGCTTCACGCGGGCGGGCGATGATATCGGGCTGAGCCAATCGGCGGTGAGCCGTCAGATCAGTGCCCTCGAGCGCGAACTGAAGGCGCCCCTGTTCCACCGCCACGCCCGCGGGCTGATCCTCACCGAACAGGGCGACCTGCTGTTTCGCGCCGCGCGTGACATGAAGCTGAGGCTGGAGAACACCAAAGCACGCCTCGTGGAGACGAGCGAGCGCCCGTCCGGCGACCTCAAGGTGACCACCACGACGGGACTCGGCACCTCATGGCTGTCTCAGCGCGTCGCCGAATTCCTCGATCTCTATCCGGACGTGCGGGTCCAGCTCATCCTCACCAACGAGGAACTCGATCTGGCCATGCGCGAAGCCGACGTGGCGATCCGCATGCGGCGGCCGGCGCAGCCGGACCTGATCCAGCGCCGGCTCTTCACCGTGCATTATCACGCCTTCGCGTCGCAGGATTACGTCAAGCGGTTCGGCGAGCCGAAATCCGTGGCGGATCTCGACAACCACCGTCTGGTTTCGTTCGGCGGCAATGAGCCGTCCTACCTGCTCGCGACGCATTGGCTCGCCACCGTAGGCCGCGAAGGCCTGGAGCGGCGCAACATCCATTTCACCGTCAACAACATCGCCGCCCTGCAGGAGGCGATGGAAACCGGCGCCGGCATCGGCATCCTGCCGGACTATGCGGTGGAAGGGCAGACCGGTCTGGTGCAGGTCATGCGCGACATCGAGATGCCGCACATGGAAAGCTACCTCGTCTACGCCGAAGAGATGCGGACCGTCGCGCGCGTTCAGGCGTTCCGCGATTTCCTCGTGGCGAAGGCGCAGCGCTGGACATACTGACCAGCGCTGCGGTCTCGGGCGTCACACGAACAGCCGCTCTTTCTCCAAGCCCTTGTAGAGCCCCGCCACCTGCTCGCCGTAGCCGTTGTAGATCAGCGTCGGTACACGCTGATCGCTGCCGAGGACGCGCTCCGTCGCCTGGCTCCAGCGCGGATGCGAGACGGCCGGGTTCACATTGGCCCAGAACCCGTACTCGGCCGACTGCAGACCTTCCCAGAAGGTCTTGGGGCGCTCGGCCACGAACGAGACCTTCACGATCGATTTTACCGATTTGAAGCCGTACTTCCACGGCACGACCAGCCGGATCGGTGCGCCGAACTGGTTGGCGAGGGGCTTGCCGTAAACGCCGGTGGCCACGAAAGCGAGATCGTTGGCCGCTTCTTCGAGGGTCAGGCCCTCGACATAGGGCCACGGGTACAGGAACGAGCGCTGGCCCGGCGCCATCGCCTTGTCGAGGAAGGTCTCCATCTGGATGTACTTCGCCCCGGACGCGGGCTTGGCCAGCCCCACGAGCTTCGACAGGGGAAAGCCGGTCCACGGCACCGACATCGACCACGCCTCGACGCAGCGGTGGCGATAGAGCCGCTCCTCCAAGGCCATCTTGCGGATCAGTTCGTCGACGCCGATCTCAAACGGCTTCTCCACGAGGCCGCCGATCTGGATCGTCCAGGGCCGGGTCTTGAGGGCGTTGGCTGCCGGAAGCACCGTCTTGGAGGTGCCAAACTCGTAGAAGTTGTTGTAATCGGCGCTGTACTTCTCCGGCGTCAGGGCACGGTCGAGGGTGTAGGTCTCGTTGCGCTTGGCCGGATACAGGTCGGCAGTGGGATCGGCGGCGGCGTAGGCGCGACCCGGCGCGAGCAGAGACCCGACGGCGAGTCCGGCCGCCCCGCCCAGCAACGCGCGCCGATCGAGGAAGACGCTTTCAGGGGTCGCGAGATGCTCCGGAATCTCCCAGCCGTGCCGACGCTTGATATGCATGTCGTTCTCCTGAACGGGTTCGGTGAAGGACCCGCATCGCGCCGTGACGCCTGTGCTCTGGACATCGTCCGACGCCGATGCGTACGCAAGCCGAGCCGACCTCACCATTCGGCGAGATCCGATGATGGGTTACACCAATCTGACGATCAGGATGCCGGCGGATCGTCGCGCAGCACCCGGCGCAGCACCTTACCGACGTTGGTTTTCGGCAGTGCGTCGTGGAACACCACCCGGCGCGGCACCTTGTAGCCGGTGAGCTGGGAGCGCGCGAAAGTACGAAGGCTATCGGTGGTCATCGCCGCATCCCTACGGACGACATGGGCGACGACCATTTCGCCGGTCTCGTCGCTGCGTGCCCCGACAACGGCGCATTCGAGCACGCCGGGATGTCCGGCGAGAACCTCCTCGATCTCGTTCGGATACACGTTGAACCCGGAGACGAGGATCATGTCCTTCATCCGGTCGACGATACGCACCTGGCCGTCGGGCTCGAAAACCGCGACATCGCCGGTGCGAAAGTAGCCGTCTGCCGTCGTGGCCAGGGCAGTCTCGTCGGGCCTCTGCCAATACCCACGCATCACCTGAGGCCCACGTACGCACAATTCGCCGGACTCGCCGGGTGCGACGTCGTGGCCGTCGAGGCCGCGGATCGCCACCTCCGTCGAGGAGACGGGACAACCGATGGTCCCGCTCCATTCCTTAACGTTTGGCCGGTTCACACAGACCACCGGCGAGGTCTCCGACAGGCCGTATCCCTCCACGATCGGGCTTCCGGTCACCGCCATCCATTTGGCGGCGACGGGCGCCTGCACCGCCATGCCGCCGGCAATGACGAAATCGATGTGACTAAAATTGACCTCTCCTATTTTCGGGTGGTTCACCAAGAGGTTGAACAGCGTGTTGACGCCAGCCAGATGAGTGAAGCGGTTGGCCTTCAGCGTCTTGACGAACCCGTCCGCGTCACGCGGATTCGGGATGAGAAGGCAGCAACCGCCGATCCGCATGAAGAGGAAGAAGCAGCAGGTCAGAGCGAAGATATGGTAGAGCGGTAATGCCGTCACTATCACCCGAGCGGCATGGTTGTCGGCTGTGAGCTGGAACCACGTCTGGCTTTGGACGACGTTGGCCATGATGTTGCGGTGGGTCAGCATCGCGGCCTTGGCGACGCCCGTCGTACCCCCAGTATATTGGAGGAAGGCGAGGTCGCCGGGGTCGATCGTCACGCTCGGCTTGGCGAGTTCCCGGCCCTGGCGCAGCACGGCGGCGAACCGGAAAGTACGATCCGCCGGAAGGCTATGGGGCCGCACCGCCTTCTTCAAATGGCGCGAGGCGAGGTCGATCACACGCCCCTTCAGGCCGAGGCCATCGCCCGGACCGGCGACCACGATACGTTCGAGGCTGAGGTCGGGGAGTGCTTCCGCGACCGTGTGGGCGAAGTTTTCCAACACGAAAAGCGCGCGGGATCCTGAATCGTTGAGCTGGGCGATGAGTTCGCGCGGGGTGTAGAGCGGGTTGACGTTGACTACGACGCAACCGGCGAGCAGCACCCCGAAGATCGCTGCCGGATAGGCCGGGACGTTGGGCATCATGATCGCGATGCGGTCGCCCTTGGCAAAGCCCTGCGCCGCGAGCCACGCGGCGATCGCGCGTGCGGAAGACCCGAGCGCCGCGTAGGCGACCCGGGTGCCGAAGCACTGGATTGCCGGTCGCTCGGAGTAATGCCGCATGCTGTCTTCGAACAGATCGACCAAGGTGCCGAGACCGTCGATGTCGATCTCCGCTGGGATGCCCGGCGGATACGCCGCGAGCCACGGGCGCGCAGCATCCGCCTCTCGCACTGGTCGATCTCGGACCAAGTGATCTCGGACCACGCGATCTTGGACCATTTCGATCCTCCCTTCGATGTGCCGCAGCGGCTTGGTGCCACTTTCGTTCACATCTAAACTATCTTCCCGTATCCCGCCGTCCGGATCAAGTCGGCAGCGTCAGGTTGATCGATGCCGCGCCCGGATGTCGAGCCCGTCGCGGTGAGAATCCAATCGAGACATCCGTGCGGCAGGAACGCCACGAAGACCAAGGCGGCGGCCAGCAGGGCGTCCGTCTCACTGAGCGGCCGGCGCGGCCAGGCGCCGAAGCCGAGCGCGTCGGCAAGTCCAAGCGTGGCGAGGGCGAACCACAGGCTGAGGTAGCGCATCGCGATATGCCCGGTGCCGCGCAGAAGCCTGCGGCGCCACGAATCGTTGGCTACGGGTCGACGTACCACCAGCAAGTTGCCGGCCCCGAATACCAGACCGAACAGAAAGGCTGCCGCAGCCGCTCCGAGCCCATAGGCGATCGCCATCGGCTGCTGGCCGAGGAAGGCGATGCCGCCGGTGGCGAAGGCGCTACGCAGAACGAAGCCGCCGAAGGTCGGATACAGGCTCGCGCCGAGCAGAAGCCCGATCGCGACGGCGCCTCCGAGAAGACGCCGGACGAGGCCGGCCTTGCCGGTCCGGATCATCGCGAAACCGATTCGCGCCAGTCCGTAGACGAGGGCCGCCGCAAAGAGCGGGTAGCGGTCGAGGAAGAAGCCGTAGAACCGCGCTTCGATCAGCGGCGGCAGGACGGTATGCTGGTCGAGCCCCGTCGACCACGCCAGCAGGACCGCCAGAATCGCCACCGCCGCCGGGCCGAAAGCCTGCACGGCGGCGGACACGGCGCTCAACCTTCGTAGTTGTCGCGTACCAGACGGTCGAGCAGGCGCACGCCCCAGCCCGCACCCCAGCTCCGATTGATCTCGCTCGACGAGGACGACATGGCGACGCCTGCAATGTCGAGATGGGCCCACGGGACGTCGTTGACGTAGCGCTTGATGAAGGATGCGGCGGTGGCCGCACCGCCATGGCGTCCACCGGTGTTCTTCATGTCGGCGAACTTCGAATCGATGGCCTTGTCGTAGGCCGGGATCAGCGGCATCCGCCACACGGCCTCGCCGGTGGCCTCGCCGGCGGCGGTGAGCTTGGCGGCCAAGGCGTCGTCGTTCGAGAACAGGCCGGCGATGTCCTGGCCGAGCGCGACGATGATCGCCCCGGTCAACGTCGCCAGATCGATCATGAACGTCGGCTTGTAGGCGTTCTGGATGTGCCAGATCACGTCGGCGAGCACGAGGCGCCCTTCCGCGTCGGTATTGATGATCTCGATGGTCTGGCCCGACATCGACGTGACGATGTCGCCGGGGCGGTAAGCGGCGCCGTCGGGCATGTTCTCGACGATTCCGATGGCGCCGATCACGTTGACCTTGGCCTTACGGGCGGCCAGCGCATGCAGGGTTCCGACGACGCAGGCGGCGCCGCCCATATCGCCCTTCATGTCTTCCATGCCGGCAGCGCCCTTGATGGAGATGCCGCCGGAATCGAAGCACACGCCCTTGCCGATGAAGGCGATCGGCGCGTCCGCAGCGTCCGCGCCGTTCCAGCGCATCACGACGACGCGGGGCTCCCTGACGGAGCCGCGGGCCACGGCCAGCAACGCCCCCATGCCGAGCGCCTCGAGCTTGCCGGGACCGAGCACCTCGACCTCGACCCCGAGTTTGGTCAGGGCCTCGGTGCGGCGGGCGAACTCTTCCGGATACAGGACGTTCGGCGGCTCGTTGACGAGCTCGCGGGCCAGGATGACACCGTTGGCGACCGCGTCGGTGGCCATCACAGCGGCATCTGCGGCGCCCGGATCGGAGACCATCAACGTCAGCGTGGTGCCCTTGGACTCCTCGCCTTCGGGCTTCTTCTTGGTCTTGTAATGGTCGAAGCTGTAATGCCGCAGCCGCGCGCCGAGGGCGAAGTCGGCGGCGTTTTCGGCCGTGACGTCGAGGCCGGGGAAGCCGAGCGCCACATGAGCGACGCGACCCGAGACCTTGCCGGCGGTGAAGCCGCCAAGCGCCGGCCAATCGATCTTCGCGCGATCCTTCTCCGAACCGAGGCCGATAACCAGAAGGCGGTCTGCGTCGAGGCCGGACGGCGCCGGCACTGCGAGGGCCGACAGGGACTTGCCCTTGAAACGCTCGCTCGCGGCGGCGCGGGCCAGCAGGTCTGCGGCGGCCTGACCGACCGTCTGGACGACGGCGGGTGCAAGGAGCAGATCGTCACCGACGAACAGGACGAGGTCCCCCTGCCCCACCGGGCCCATCGGCCCGAATGCGATCGTGATTCCGTCCGCCATGACGCTGCTTTCCGAATATTCAAGTGCCGAAGGTGCGTTCGATGAGGTGCGGCGCGGCACGATGCGGTGCCCGGGCCCTCAGGAGTTCCTGTGTACCTTGTGAGGCTGAGAACGCAACGCGAGGGGAGCGTCGCGAAACGGCCCGAATTGGCGCGCTCACGAGGGGCTCGACGTGCGTGCGGGGGCGGCGCTAGATCGATCGTCGCCGGAGGCTTGCGCTGCCGGCGGGTCCGATTTCCCGGCCGCGAGAACCGATGACGCAGATCGAGCGCTACATCTTCAGAATCGCGCTTGGAGCTTTCCTCGCCTGCCTGATCGGCCTCACCGGCACGATCTGGGTAACGCAGGCCTTGCGCGAACTCGACCTGATCACGGCCAAAGGCCAGACGCTGATCATCTTCTTTCTGATCACCAGCCTGTCGCTGCCGACCCTCGTTACCGTTATTGCACCCGTCGCGCTGTTTATCGCCGTCGTCTATGCGCTGAACCGGCTCAACGGTGATTCCGAGCTGATCGTGATGTCGGCCGCCGGGATGCAGCCACGCCGTATATTGCGCCCGTTTCTCACCCTTGGGCTCGCCGTGAGCCTGGCGGTGGCGTTCCTGACGATCCAGGTGATGCCGTCCTCGTTCCAGGAATTGCGCGACGTTCTCACCCGCGTGCGTGGCGATTTTATCGCCAACGTGGTGAAGGAAGGCCAGTTCACCAGCCTGGACAGCGGCATCACCTTCCACTTCCGCGAGCGCGGCCCCGGCGGCACGCTGCTCGGCATCTTCATCCAGGACAAGCGCGAGGCCGGAAAGTCGGTGGTCTACCTCGCCGAGCGGGGCCAGGCGGTGGAGTATGGCGGCCAGAGCTATCTCGCTCTGGAGAAGGGCAGCGTGCACCGCCAGCAGAAGGACAGCCGCGATTCCTCGATCATCACCTTCGAGCGGTACACCGTCGATCTGGCCGCCTTCACGCCTCCGGATTCCGACGTGACCTACAAGCCGCGCGAGCGTTCGACGACACAACTCATCTTCCCCGACACGAGCGAAGGCTATTACCGGCTTCAGAAGGGCCGCTTCCGGGCGGAACTCCACGACAGGCTGTCCTCCTGGCTCTACCCGCTGGCGCTCACCTTCATCGCGTTTGCCGCGCTCGGAGATCCGCGTACCACGCGCCAGGGGCGCGGCCTCGCGGTGGCGGGCGCCGTCCTCGCGGTGGTGGTCCTGCGCATCGCGGGCTTTGCGGCCACCAGCGCTGCGGCAAGGAGCCAGGCGGCGGTCGTGGCGATCTACGCGGTGCCGCTCCTGGCCATCGCGATCTCCAGCCTGATGATCTTCAACGGTGCTGCCGTGCGCGCCTGGAACGCCCGGGTGGCCAAGGCGTTCGGCGCCCTTGTCGCAGCGCTCCTGCGGCGGCCACGCCTCGGCACGGGTTGAGGGCGCGCTCGCGATGCTGATCGGCGCCACCCTCGGTCGTTATTTTGCCATGCGCTTCGTGCGCACGATCCTCGGGGTGTTCCTCACCGTCTTCACCCTGGTCTACACCCTCGATTTCGTCGAGCTGCTGCGGCGTGCCGGTGATGCCGAGGGCGCGTCCACAGGTTTGATGGCGCAGCTTTCGCTCTACCGCACGCCAGCCGTGGCGGAGGGTGTGCTGCCATTCGCGATCCTGTTCGGCTCGATGGCCGCCCTCCTCCAACTCTCGCGCAAGCTCGAACTCGTGGTGGCCCGTGCCGCGGGCATTTCAGCCTGGCAGTTCCTTCAGCCCGGGCTCTTCGTCGCCCTAGCGATCGGCGCCCTCACGGTCGGGGTCTACAACCCCGTCTCGGCGATGATGAAGCAGCGCTCCACCGAGATCGAGGCAAAGATTTTCGCCAAATCCACCAAGGCCGGGTCCGGCAAGGATCTGTGGATTCGCCAGCGCGGCCTCGACGGGCAGGCGATTATACGCGCCGAGACGGCCATCGAAGGCACCACCACCCTCGCCGGCGTGTCGGTCTTCACGTTCGACGATGCCGGCCTCTTCGTTTCGCAGATCGAGGCAGCGCGGGCGACGCTCCACGACGGCTATTGGGAGCTGCAGGATACCCGCGTCCATCCCCTCGGCGACCCGCCCGAGAGCTTCGACACCTACCTGATCGCCTCAAATCTCGATCGCGCCCAGGTCCGGCAGCGGTTTACCCCCGCGGAATCTGTGCCTTTCTGGCAACTTCCCGAGACCATCGCACGCACGGAGAGGGCTGGGTTGGATGCGACGCGCTATCGACTCCAGTATGATGTGCTCATGGCGAGACCGATCCTCTTCGTCGCCATGGTGCTCGTGGCGGCCAGCGTTTCCTTAAGGTTCTTCCGCTTTGGTGGAGTGGGCAAGCTCGTGCTTGGCGGTGTGGCGGCGGGGTTCCTCCTTTACGTCGCCCGACAGGTCATGGAGGGCCTCGGCGCTTCTGGGATCGTGACGCCGACGGTGGCGGCCTGGTTCCCGGCCGTGGTAGGAAGTCTTCTCGGTACGCTTACGCTTCTCTATCAGGAGGACGGCTGATGTCGGGCTCTGGGTCGGGAAGCGGAGTGGGATCGTGGCTGGAGTTGGGACTCGCGTTGCGTAAGGTCGCCGACATCGCGTTCGCCGCCGGATGGGTGGCATTGCTCACAGCCGCCGTGCCCACGGTGGCCGTAGGGCCTGCGGCTGCGCAATCCGCCAATGCGCAGGCTCCGAAAGCTCAGTCTCTCAAGGCGCAGGCCCCGAAGGGCCCGTCTCCGGCTGCCGGTAAGCCCGGCGAGCGCCTGCTCGTCGAAGCGGCCGAGCTCATCTACGACAACGACAAGAACAACGTCACGGCGCGCGGCAACGCCGAGCTGCATTACGGTCCGCGGACTCTCCAGGCCGACCGCGTGCTCTACGACCGCAATACGAGTCGCGTCTTCGCCGAGGGCAACGTCCGCCTCACCGACGAGACCGGCGCCGTGTTGACCGGCGACAAGATGGAGCTGACCGACGACTTCAAGAACGGCTTCATCGATGCGCTGCGCATCCAGCAGACCATCGAGTCGAAGGGCCAGCCGGTCCGCACCCGATTCTCCGCGCCCCGGGGTGAGCGCATCGACGGTGAGCGCACGAGCTTCGAGTACGGCACCTACACCGCCTGCGAACCGTGCAAGAACCACCCCGAGACGCCGCCGCTCTGGCAGATTCGTGCGGCGAAAATCATCCACAACAACGAGACCCACATCATCTCGTTCGAGGAATCGACCCTCGAGGTCGCCGGTATCCCGCTCGCCTATCTGCCGTATTTCGAGGCGGCCGACCCCACCGTGAAGCGTAAGACCGGCTTCCTGACGCCGCGATTCATCTCGTCGACGGCGCTCGGGCGGGGCGTATCCACACCCTTCTTCATCAACCTCGCACCGAATTACGATCTCACGCTCTCGCCGGCCTTCCTGAGCAATCAGGGCGTACTCGGGCAGGCCGAATACCGTCACAGGCTCGATACCGGTTCGTTCAACCTGCGCGTCAGCGGCATTTTCCAGACGACGCCGAGCGCCTTCCTGCCCGGCCCGCTCGGCGCGGGCGACCGCGATTTTCGTGGATCGGTGGAATCGAAGGGCGAGTTCTACATCAGCGACCGCTGGCGCACCGGCTGGGATGTGGTCGGCGTCACCGACAAGTGGTTCCTCGACAATTACCGCATCCGAAACCAGAACATCACCACCGACTATTTCCGTGAGGCTGTCTCTACCGGGTTCCTGATCGGACAAGGCGATCGCTCGTGGTTCGAGGCCCGCGGCTACTACTTCAAGGGTCTGTCGAGCTTCGATTGGCAGAAGGAGCAGCCGCTGGTCGCTCCGGTCATCGATTACGACAAGCGCATCAACGGCCCCGGCTTCCTCGGGGGCGAGGTTCGCTTCGAGTCGAACATCACCCACTTGAGCCGTGAGGCCACGGATTATCAGGGCATCCCGCGCACCGGCGCCTATCTGCTGAGCCCGAGCGCCAACGGCATCAACTATCCGCTCTACGAGACCTGCCTGACCTTCACCCGCAGCACCTGCCTGGTGCGTGGACTGGCTGGCACTGACACGCGCCTCTCGGCTCAGGTGTCCTGGCGCCGGACCTTCATCGACGATGCCGGCCAGGTCATCACGCCGTTCGCCTATCTGCGCACCGATGCGTTCTTCGTCGATCCGCGCAATTCGGGCTATCAGAACGCGTTGGTGCAGAACATCGGACGGCAGGACGAGGATTTCTCAGGCCGAGTGATGCCGGCCGTCGGTGTCGACTACCGCTATCCGTTCGTCAGCAATTTCGGGCCGCTGGGTGTACACACCCTGGAGCCCATCGCCCAGCTGGTGCTGCGCCCGAGCGAGACCCATATCGGCCGCCTGCCCAACGAGGATGCGCAGAGCCTCGTCTTCGACGACACCTCGCTGTTCGAATGGGACAAGTTCTCCGGCTATGACCGGGTCGAGGGTGGGGTACGCACCAATCTCGGCGCGCAATATTCGGTGGTGACGCCTGCGGGCTGGTACGCCAACGTGCTGTTTGGCGAGTCGATTCAGCTTGCCGGCGTGAACTCGTTCCGGCGCGGCGACATTGCCAATGTCGGCCTCGATTCCGGCCTCGACAAGCGGTTCTCCGACTATGTCGGTCGTGTCCAGGTCTCACCGAACCAGAACATCTCGTTCATCACCCGCGCCCGCTTCGACCAGCAGGATTTCCACGTGAGCCGCTTCGAGACCGGCATCACCGCCCGCCTCGCGCCGTTCGCGCCGGTGGATCTGTCGCTGTTCTATTCGTTCTACGAAGCGCAGCCGGCTCTCGGGTTCGTCCACAAGCGTGAGGGCGTGACGGCGTCGGCCACCTACCACGTGACGCCGAACTGGTTCGTCACCGGCTCGGCACTGGTCGATCTCAGCCACTATCTCGACGTGCGCGACAACTTCGCCGATGCCTACACCGCGTTCCTCACTAATCCGGTTGGTGTAGCGCCGGTCTACGTCAATCCCGGCAAGGCCTATCTCTCCGGCATCAGCCTCGGAGCTGGCTATCAGGACGAGTGCACGACGGTGTCGCTGAATTATATCGTCTCGCCGATCGCCGCGGCCCTCGGCACCGCCGAGCGCAACCGTACGGTGCTCCTGCGCGTCGAGCTCAAGACCCTCGGCGAGGTGGATTTGCGCCAGAACGTCGGTACGGCGACCACATCGGACGGCATCGCCACCGTCCGTTGACAACACCGACCTTGCCTCGACGCGCCCGACCTGCGACGCGGTCGGAGCGCTAGAGCCTGCTACGGAAAAGTGGAACCCGCTTTTCCGTAGCTGACATGCGATAGCAGTACGATAGAGCCAGTGGCGGTTTTCATGAAGACGCACCTGGCGCTTGAGCGAGGACGAGACCCGCATTGATAGAGCATAAGCCGATCGCCCTCACCCTCGGCGATCCGGCTGGGATCGGGCCGGAAATCGCCCTGATGGCATGGCAGGCCCGCGACACCGGCCCCGGCCTGCCGCCGTTCTTCCTTGTCAGCGATCCGGATTTCGTCGAGCGGAGCGCCAGCGAACTCGGGTTCTCCATCCCCATCGCAGAGGTCGGACCGGACTACGCCACCGAGGTGTTCCCCCGGGCGCTACCGGTGATGCCGCTCCCATCCGGCGCCCGAATCGGCGCGATCGCCGGACGACCCGATCCCGCCAATGCCGGAGCGACGCTGGAATCGATCACCACCGCCGTCGGCTTGGTCCGCGCCGGCATCGCCACCGCGATGGTGACCAATCCCATCGCCAAATATGTCCTGACCCAGGTCGGCTTCGCCTATCCCGGTCACACCGAGTTCCTCGCCGCTCTTTCGGTGGAGCCGGGCGAGCCCGTACCCCTGCCGGTGATGATGCTGTGGAGCGAGACCCTCGCGGTGGTGCCGGTGACCATCCACGTGGCGTTGCGCCGGGTGCCTGAACTCCTCACCCAGGACCTCGTCGTGCGCACCGCCCGCATCGTCGCCGCCGATCTGACGCAGCGCTTCCGCATCGCGCGTCCGCGTCTCGTCCTATCAGGTCTCAACCCGCATGCAGGCGAGTCCGGAACCATGGGAACTGAGGATCGCGACGTGTTGGAGCCGGCTGTGGCGCAGCTCCAGGACGAGGGTATCGATATCCGCGGCCCGCTACCCGCGGACACCCTGTTCCATGCCCGCGCCCGCGCGACTTACGACGTGGCGCTGACGCCGACCCACGATCAGGCGTTGATCCCGATCAAGACCATCGCTTTCGACGAGGGCGTCAACGTCACCCTCGGCCTGCCGTTCATCCGGACCTCGCCGGACCATGGCACGGCCTTCGATATCGCCGGCAAGGGGCTGGCCCGGCCCGACAGCCTCATGGCCGCCCTCCGGCTGGCCGCGCGCCTGAGCGGATTCCACCCATGAGCGACGATGGTCTCCCCCCGCTCCGCGACGTCGTGCGCAAGTACGATCTGGAGCCCAAGAAATCACTCGGCCAGAACTTCCTGTTCGATCTCAACCTGACGGGGAAGATCGCCCGCTCGGCCGGTCCGCTCGAGGGCGTCACCGTCGTCGAGATCGGTCCGGGACCGGGCGGCCTGACGCGGGCGTTGCTGACGGCCGGAGCCGCGCGCGTTATCGCTATCGAGCGCGATCCGCGCGCCCTGCCCGCGCTCGCCGAGATCGCCGCCCACTATCCGGGCCGGTTGGACGTGGTCGACGCCGATGCGCTCACCTTCGATCCGGTCCCGCTGATCGGAACCGGTTCGGTGCGGATCGTCGCCAACCTGCCCTACAACATTGGCACTCCGCTGCTCACCGGGTGGCTCACTGCGCCGGTCTGGCCGCCGTGGTGGGATTCGCTGACCCTGATGTTCCAGCGCGAGGTCGCCGAGCGCATCGTCGCCGACGAATCCGACCGCGCCAATTACGGTCGGCTCGGCGTACTGTGCGGGTGGCGCACGCAGGCCGATATTCTGTTCGACGTTCCGCCCTCTGCCTTCGTGCCGCCGCCCAAGGTAACCTCGAGCGTGGTTCGGCTATCGCCGCGGGCCGAGCCTTTGCCGTGCCGCGTCGAGGCGTTGGAGCGCGTCACCCGCGCGGCCTTCGGCCAGCGCCGCAAGATGCTGCGTCAGAGCCTCAAGGCGGCAACCGCAGATCCGGCCCATCTTTTGGAGGCTGCCGGTATCATCGAGACCGCACGCGCCGAAGAGGTGCCAGTTTCGGGCTTCGTCGCCATGGCGCGGGCGCTGGCAAAGTAAAAGGCCGCGCAGCTGATGCTGCGCGGCCTTTTAAATGACTGGTCAGACGTGGTGCTGAGCGGATCAGCGCCCCTGCTGGATCGCCGACAGAATCCAGCGGCCGCCGCGCTCGCGCACGAAGGTCCACAATTCCAGCGCCTCCGGCTCGCCGGTCTCGACGACGCGGTTGCTGCGACGGTCCATCGTCACGTCCTTGATCGCATAGCGCATGGCTACGGTGGCGTATTCCGCATTACCCTCGGCCCAGGATTCCGACAGGTCGCCCTGCAGGAGCTTCACGTCGGAGAGCCGGTTCACGACGCCCTTGGCTTCGTTGCCCCGCAATTCCTCGACGAAGTAGCCAACCATCTCCGGCGTCGCGAGATTGCGCAGAGCTACCACGTCCTCGCGGCCATAGGCCTCTTGGACCCCGTTGAGCGCGATCTCGAAGCTTTGGAAGTCGCCGGGTCCGATATCGACCGGGCGCTGCGGCTGGGCCTGAGCTGGGCCGGGCCGGGCTGTGCCGTAGCTGGCGGCTCCGCCGAGTCCGCTGCTACCGAGCCCGCCGCCGTTCGTGCCGGAATTTCCGGGGCCGGCATCGCCGGTACGGGCATAGGCCGGAGTTGCCGGAGCACCCTGGCGGCGACGGAACCAACGCACCGCGAAGGAGACGATCAGCACGACAAGGCCGACCTGCAGGATCAGGCCGAGGAAGGATGCGATGCCACCGAGGCCGCCAAAGAAGCCGCCACCCAGCAACGCACCGAGCAGGCCCGCGCCGAGAAGCCCGGCGAAGAAACCGCCGCCGAAGCGACGCCCCTGTACCGGTGCGGTCATACCGGGATTCCCCATGGCGGGACCGGGCTGGGTCTGCGAACGCTGGATCGGTGCCGGGGCCCCGGGGGCGGTGGTCGTAGCCGACGGCGGCGCGTAGGTGCGCGAGCCGCGTGAGCCCATGCCACCGCCGCTGCCAGGACGCGCCTCGACGATGGGCGCAGCGATGGCCAGCGACGCGGCAAGCGCGAGGATGGTCGCCGTACGCTTGCGACGCGTGGTGGAGGTGAGCATGAAATCGCCTCTGTTGAAGATCGTTGGAAACCCTGGCGGAAACGCCGGTCCTGATATGGTGACGTTCGCGCGCGAGTTTTAGTCCGGGCGCCGGTTCGCTTTCGTGTCGAACAACGCAGTGACTATCGGTGAGAGACGGTCCGAGCGTCAGATCGCGGCTGGGAAGATGAGACGCACCACGGTGCCGGAGCCGGGGCTGCTGTCGAGGGAGACGGTACCGTTCTGGCGCTTCATCAGGCCGTGGACGATGGCGAGACCGGTTCCACGCCCGGCTTCCCGGCTGGTGATGAAGGGGGCGAGTGCGCGCGCCGCCATCTCCTGCGTCATCCCCTGGCCGTCGTCGGTGATGGAAATGCCGACGGCGCCGTCGCCCGGTCGCTGCAGGCCGCGGTCGCCGGGGGGCACGGCGAAGGTGGCGATGGTGATCCGGCCGGCCTTCGGCATCGCTTCGCAGGCATTGGCGACGATGTGGTTGAGGGCGAGTTCGACCTGCGTCGGGTTGCTGAGTCCGGCGGACAGCACGGGCGCCGTCGTGATGTCCAGGACGATCCGTGTCGGCAGGGTCGGGCGAATTTGCGCCCCGAAGTCTTCGATCAGTCGATTCAGATCCACCGGCCGCACGTCCGGGGCGATCCGGCGCGAGAAGGCGAGGAGTTGCCGGGTGAGAATCGTGGCGCGTTCGGCCGCATCGGTGGAACGGGTCACCGCCCGCTGGATGAACGGGTCCTCGCGGTCGCCGAGGCGGCGCTTGAGCCCGTCGATGTAGCCGATCAGGATCTGCAGGAAGTTGTTGAACTCGTGCGCGACGCTATTCGTCAGTAATCCCAGCGCCTCGCGCTGTCGCGACAGGGCCAGCGCCCCTTCGGCATCGCGGCGCCGGGTGACATCGACCACCTGCATCAGACGTAGACCCGAGCCTGCAACATTGGCGACGAAAAGTTGCGCCCAGAAGGTGGAACCGCCTTCGGCAAATGCCAGGATCTCCGCGCCTCCCGGTTTCTCGCCGGCCAGGGCCTGCTCCAGGAGCGTTCGCGCGCCGCGGTCGTGATCCGGGCCGAGGAGGCAGCTTACGGCGTCGCCGACCCCGTGGCCGGTGAGCACGAGGAATGCCGGATTGGCAAAGACGATTCGGGCGTCCGAAGCTGCGCCATCGAGGATGGCCGCTGCGAGGCCTGACGCCGTCAGGAGAGCGGCGAGCGCCGGGTCCGGTGCGGTCTCGTCCAGTCGAGGCAATGCCATGGCGGGTCCGCACTCGCGAGGCGCGCGACCCCGGATAGGCTCAGCCATAACCCTATCCGCAGGCGGGGCAAAGCCGCGCCCCTGTGGCTTCGGCTCAGCGGCTCAGCAGGCCGGCGCCCTACTGGCGGACCCACATCACCCGGCCGATCCAGGCGATGTCACCGACATTGATCAGGCGGTCGGGATGCTCGGGATTGAGCGAGGCGAGTTCGATGGTGCGGGCGGTCTTGCGCTTGAGCTCCTTGGCCAGGACCTCGCCGGCGGAGAGGCGCACCACCACGCGGTCGCCCTTGCGCACGCTGGCCGAGGGCGAGACGATGAGGACGTCGCCGTCGCGATAGAGCGGTGCCATCGAATCGCCCTGCACCTCGAGGGCGAAGGCGCGATCGTCCCCGAGATCGGGAAACTCGATCTCCTCCCAGCCGGGACCGCTCGTGGGCATGCCCTCGTCGGTGAACAGGCGTCCCGATCCCGCCTGGGTCATCCCGATGAGGGGGATCATCGTGCGGGCGGGCCCTTCGCGGACCTCGATCAGGCGCAGGAAATCGTCGAGGCTGGCGCCGGTGGCGGAGAGAACCTTTGAGATGGATTCCGTGGACGGCCAGCGCTTGCGCCCATCCGGACCGACCCGCTTCGAGCGGTTGAAGCTCGTGGCGTCGAGGCCGGCGCGGCGCGCAAGGCCCGATGCGGAGAAGCCGTGACGTTCGGCCAGCCGATCGATCGCGGTCCAGATCTGCTCGTGCGACAGCATGACGGGCCCGAGTCATACAGACAAGCTAAGACGGCCTGCCTAATCTTAGGAAAGTAGAACTAAAATTTTCGAAAAGCAACGCTGAGTCCCGACGGGACGATGATTCCGTGTGCGTAGTCCGGCTGCGGTTGCGACGGTGCGATGCGCGTTCTATCGCGATCCGACATGCTGTCGGCCGCCGCCCGGGCGCTGCCTTCAATTCTGCAGGAGGGACGACGGATGTCGCTCATCTATAAGTTGTGCCCACGCGACCTTTGGCAGGCCGCCGAGGGAGAAGGTCGCTTCACCGGAGCCGCCATCGACCTTCAGGATGGTTTCATCCACTTCTCCACCGCCGCCCAGGTCGCCGAGACCGCCTCGAAGCACTTTGCCGGTGCAAAAGACCTCGTACTGGTAGTGATCGACGGCGACGAACTCGGCCCTGCCCTGCGCTACGAGGTATCGCGCGGCGGCGATCTGTTTCCGCATCTCTACGGCCCCCTCGAACTCACGGCGGTGCGGTCGGTGATCGCTCTGCCTTTGGGCCCCGACGGCCGCCATGTCTTTCCGGACGGGGTTCTGCCCGAGGAGATCCGGTCGTGATCGACGCGCTGTTCCCACTGGTGAAGCCACTCCTGCATCGGCTCGACGCCGAGACGGCACATGCCGTTACGATCCGGGGCCTCGGATTGCTTCCGCCGCGCGCACCGGTGCCGGATGACGCGCGTCTCGCCGTCTCGGCGTTCGGGCAGCGCTTTCCCAATCCGGTCGGCCTCGCTGCCGGCTTCGACAAGGGCGCGCAGGTCCCCGACGCACTTCTTGGGCTCGGCTTCGGATTCGTCGAAGTCGGCGGCGTGGTGCCCCTGGCCCAGCCCGGCAACCCGCGTCCACGCGTGTTTCGGCTGATGCGCGACGGTGCCGTGATCAATCGCTTCGGCCTCAACAGCGAAGGCCTCGACGTGGTGAAGGCGCGTCTCGTCGCCCGCCGGGGACGCCCGGGACGGGTCGGGGTCAACATCGGCGCCAACAAGGAATCGACGGATCGGCTCGCCGATTACGTTGCCTGCACCACCGCTCTGGCCCCCGTGGTCGATTTCGTGACGGTGAACGTCTCGTCTCCCAACACGCCCGGTCTGCGCGACCTCCAGGGCGAGGCCTTTCTCGACGAGTTGCTCGCCCGGGTCGTCGCGGCGCGGGATGCCGCTCGGCCCGAGACGGCGATCCTGCTCAAGATCGCGCCGGATATCGGCCTCGACGCCCTCGACGCAATGACGGCCACGGCTCTCCGCCGCGGCGTCCAGGCGCTCGTCGTTTCCAATACCACCATCGCGCGGCCCGCGACCCTGGCCGAGACGACCCTCGCGCGCGAAACCGGCGGCCTGTCCGGCCGGCCGCTTTTTGGACCTTCGACACGTCTTCTCGCCGAGACCTATCTGCGGATCGGCGGGCAGATCCCCCTCGTCGGTGTCGGCGGTATCGATTCCGCGGACAGTGCCTGGACGAAGATTCGCGCCGGCGCGACCCTGCTGCAGCTCTACTCGGGACTGGTCTATGGCGGGCCTGGGCTCGTGACGACGATCAAGGCCGGCCTGACTGCGCGAATGAAGGCCGAGGGTATCGATCACCTCGCGGATGTCGTCGGCAAGGGCGCGACGGATCTCGCGCGGATGGCTGGATAAGTGTCGACCGAAGGGCGCGTGATCGATGCGTGCGTCCCGGCGCTCTAAACCGGCCGCCGCCGCCGCCCGGTGCCGGCGAAGACCACGCCCCCGGCGGCGAGCCCGATCAGCATCCACTTGATGGGGAGCAGATCGGCGTGCTCGCTGCGCACCGGCAGCACCGCCATGCGTCCGTTCCCAAGCGCCACCCCGGCCTGACCCGATGCCTTCGCGTCGGCCACCTGCTCCGGCGTCACCGCCCATTCCAGGTCCATCGCATAATCGCGTGCCATCACGGCGAGGCCCACCGCTACGCCGGCCCCTATCGCCGCAAGCACCCTGATCGGTGTCCGCATCTCACTCGGTTCTCCGTCGCACTTCATCTCGGCGATACAGCGCCGTGCGTGAGCGCCACGCATAGCCGGTCCGCGTGGGGCGATGCGCCTTCTTAACCCTTCGGAATTCGGTGCGGTATCTTGGCGCAAAGGTCATAAGCGATTTCAGCCGCTTAGAGCCACCTCCAACCTTTGGGGTCGGTCGTGAAGAGAATTACCAGACAGGCGTTAGCTCAGCGCTTTCGCATCGTATGGCTTGGGCCTACCGTAGCATTCGTCGTCAATCCCGTTAAAGGGGCCGCAAAGCTGATAGCCGATCTCACAGTCTTTCAGTTGCGGATCGCCAACGACGACTATTTTTGCCAAAAACTCAGTTCGGTGCCGGGGTGTCTTATGAAACGTATCGTTGTAATCAACGCATCCCCATAGATAGATTTGTGTTTCATCCAATAATACTAAAACCATTTCGTCAGCGGACACAGCGAACTTCTCGGAAGCAGCTTCATTTCCTGGGCCAAGGAACAATCGGCCGGGACTACCAGGCACTTTATCCGCAACATCGGCTTCAAAATCCAGCGGCTGGCTTGAATATTTTCTGAGCAGGCCAACGCGAGTGATCATGTGCTTGGTCGGTGTACTGCCAACGTTGTGCCAGACGCAACGAAAGCTCCACGACTGTACGCGATCTGTGATGAAGTTCACTTCGGGTTTATGAACAAAGGGTTTGAGAACGACATAAGGGCGCAACTGGCGGGCGGCGGTTTTATCCGAGCCGCGTACCAGCGCACGGGTGGCGAGCCACAGGGCATATGTCGCGAAGAACAATCCCGCAGTGAACACAACCAGAATCGTGTCCGTGATCTTGAGCTTTAGGCCCGCGAACGGTGGCCAGAACTCGGTTCCTTCCTCGCTGCCATTCTCTGCCTTGGCTTGGCTTTTCCCTTCGGCGCTTGGGGGCAGGACGCTTGGCTGGACGGGCGTCGAATGCACGGCGGATTTTGGCTCGGGCTCAGGTGCCTGCTCGGGCTGAGTTGTACTTTGGGGCCGATGCTCGAGCTGGACTGGTGGAGCCTGTACCGTCTGCTCTGATAGTTTTGTAGGCGCCTCCTGCGCTACGGCACTCGCCGCAAGTAGGCATAGTAACCACGCGACCGCCAGACGCCCCATACCGTTCCTCTACGTTTCCTCAAGCGGAGCCGCAGTGACACCGATTACCGCCAGGCTGGCAAGGGCTAGGCGGTGTGGACTCTTGGGATTCCCGAGGCCGGTCGAATGTGATTCAAGGCTGTCTTTTGGAAGCAACCTTGGGTGTCTTGGATCGTCTGGTTCTCAACGAAGCGTCATGGGAGCGGATGGCTCCGCT
>NZ_JAAHTB010000031.1 GCF_010692745.1 Methylobacterium sp. BTF04 | reverse complement strand
AGTGCCGGCCTGTCACGCCGGAGGTCGCGGGTTCGAGTCCCGTCGCCCGCGCCACGTCCAGAATACCTGACTACCCAAAAATGCGGGCGTAGCTCAGTTGGTTAGAGTGCCGGCCTGTCACGCCGGAGGTCGCGGGTTCGAGTCCCGTCGCCCGCGCCACTTTTTCGCAGTTTCATAATCTGTAGCCGTCGCAAGGACTTCGCGGCGTCGTTGGCTTGTGTGACCTTGCTCTGATCGACCAGCACCTCGATTTCCGCGGACGGGTCGCTACTCTCCGTCGCGTGCCCGGTTTCGATGACGATGGTGTTCCATCCCCGGTCGCCGGAGGGGCTTGGATGGCGGGGTTCTTCTTCCTCTATTTCACGGCTTGTATGACGAACGCGCCGGATACGTGCGAATCGCGGCGGCTTCCGCTCGATGTCGCCGATTCCCGCGCCTGCCTTCACGTCGCCCAGCCGCAATTGGCGCAATGGGTCGGGACTCATCCGGATTTCCGCATCACCGGCTGGCGCTGTGGCGCGCCTTTGCGTGATCCCGGTACCCGCATCTAGAATCTCCACTGCCAGCGACGGCGATCTGCAAACGTTGTCTCAAGGCAGTCCGGAGACACGAGGTCCGACCGCAACGTGGCAGCGTGATCTTTCCGACACGCTCAGCGGCCGGCTCACCCCACTGAAGGAAACGCCGCGTTTTCGCCGCATCGGCCCCGGACAGCGAGGCAGTTCCCTACCTCGCCACGAGAAGCCAGTTTCGCCGATGTCGACGCTTTCCCCTACCGCGCCCGCACTGGCCGTGCGCCTCGGCGCCATCGTGCTTCTCCTCGCGATCGCCGGCTGCGGCGGAACATCGAGCCTCCTCAGTGGTCCCGACCAACCCACCAGCGTGGTGATCCTCGACGAGCAGGCGGCCGCCTCAGCGATCTCGCGGTACCGGGCGCAGCATGGTCTCGGCCCGGTGGTGATCGATTCCACCCTGATCCGCGCCGCGTCCTACCAGGCCGGCGCCAACGCCAAGGCCGGACGCCTCAGCCACGAAATCGGGGGCAGCTTCGATTCCCGCATGGCGGAGGCAGGTTTCGGGCGGTCCTATGCCGCGGAGAACCTGAGCGCCGGCTCGGCCACGTTCGACGAGGTGCTCGCGCGCTGGAAAGCCTCGCCGGAGCACAACAAGAACATGCTGCTCCCGCAACTCAAGCGCGTCGGCATCGCCCGCGTCGATGCTCCAACCACGCGGTACAAGCGCTTCTGGGCGTTGGTCATGGCCGGCGGCTGAGGCGACGACCAGATGTCGGATAGAAATACGCCCGGATATTCGCACCAGACCTGACTGCAGCGACCGCGCCGAAGACCAAGCATAGCCGTTCGCCAGACTGCGCGCCCACGGGGCGATCGTGTTCGGCGGCGAAGCCGAGATCGCATCCGAAAAGTGCTACGGGCCGAACAGCATAGGTGGTCTGCCAGGAGGGCATCCATGGCCGTATCTCCCAAGCCCCACCCGAAGCATTGCCTAGAGACGCAATACCGCCGTGTATAAACCCTCAGTTTTTTGACTTACGGTCCTGCTCTTTCGAACTCTCTAAGTCGTCCTTGGTCTGCGCCGAACTCAACGTCGTCGGCTTCGGACAGTCGAGTTGTTCGCGCTCCAGCTGACTGGATGCCTGCTTGCAAGCCAGGCCGGGAAAGTCAGCTAGATCGTCGGCGCGCAGCTGACTATTTGCAATGATCAGAAGAGCGGATACCAGAACGAGGCGCATCAGACGGCTCCATTTGATGAGCCTCTGACTTAAGGAGGGTCAGCGCAAGACGCGTCCTCTAAATGGGTGACGCCCAAGCAATATTTTCAACACGCCCCGTTCTAAATACGACGGCGAGGCCGAGCGAGCCTCGCCCGATCCACGACGGGACAGAAGGTCTTTGGAGAGTAATCGGGGCTCAGCGAAGGAAAGCCGGCTGCCAAGGTGCAAAGCCCCTCGGTAAAACTGGTGGGCGGTGACGGGCTCGAACCGCCGACCCTCTCCGTGTAAAGGAGACGCTCTACCAACTGAGCTAACCGCCCGGACGCGCCGTCTCGTAGCGGAAGGCGGCACGGGCACGCAACCCCTTCCCGCGTCTCCAGCCTCCACCACGACACGAAAAAGGCCCCGGGTTTTACCCCGAGGCCTCCTTTCGTATCAGTCCTATGTGCGTCAGTGAGCGATGACGGTGGCCGTCTCATCCTCGCCGATGACTGGACGGGCGGGGGGAGCGGGCTCCTCCCACTCGATCGGCACGGGCACACGCACCAGGGCGTGCTTGAGCACCTGATCCATCCGCGAGACCGGAATGATCTCCATTCCGTTCTTCACGCTGTCCGGCACCTCTGCGATGTCCTTGGCATTGTCCTCCGGGATGAGGACCGTCTTGATGCCACCGCGCAGGGCGGCGAGCAGCTTCTCCTTGAGGCCGCCGATCGGAAGAACGCGACCACGCAGGGTCACCTCACCCGTCATCGCCACGTCTTTCTTCACCGGAATGCCGGTGAGCGTCGAGACGATCGCCGTCGCCATGCCAATACCGGCCGACGGACCGTCCTTGGGGGTCGCACCCTCGGGAACGTGGACGTGGATGTCCCGGCGCTCGAACAGAGGCGGCTCGATGCCGAAATCCACCGCTCGCGAACGAACGTAGGACGCGGCAGCCGAGATCGACTCCTTCATCACGTCGCGCAGGTTGCCGGTGACCGTCATCTTGCCCTTGCCGGGCATCATGACGCCTTCGATCGTCAGCAGTTCGCCGCCGACCTCGGTCCAGGCCAGACCGGTGACGACACCGACCTGATCCTCTTCGTCGATCTCGCCATACCGGAACTTCGGCGGCCCGAGGAACACCGGCATGTTCTCCTCGGTGACGGCCACCGACTTCACCTTGGTGATGAGGATTTCCTTCACCGCCTTGCGGATCAGGTTGGAGAGTTCACGCTCCAGGTTTCGAACGCCAGCCTCGCGCGTGTAGCGCCGGATGAGCATCAGAATCCCGCCGTCGTCGATCTGCCATTCCTTGGCATCGAGGCCGTGCTTCTTGACCGCGCCCGGGATCAGGTGCTTGCGCGCGATCTCGAGCTTCTCCTCCTCGGTGTAGCCGGCGATACGGATCACCTCCATACGGTCCATCAGAGGCGCAGGGATATTCAGCGTATTCGCCGTGGTGACGAACATGACGTGCGACAGGTCGTAATCGACCTCCAGGTAATGGTCGTTGAAGGTGCTGTTCTGCTCCGGATCGAGCACCTCCAGCAGAGCGGCCGACGGATCGCCGCGGAAATCCATGCCCATCTTGTCGATCTCGTCGAGCAGGATGAGCGGATTGGAGGTCTTCGCCTTGCGCATCGACTGCACGATCTTGCCGGGCATCGAACCGATATAGGTCCGCCGGTGACCACGGATCTCGGCTTCGTCCCGCACGCCGCCGAGCGACATGCGCACGAACTCGCGCCCGGTCGCCTTGGCGATGGACTTGCCGAGCGAGGTCTTGCCGACACCCGGAGGTCCGACGAGGCACAGGATCGGACCGGTGAGCTTGTTCGCGCGCTGCTGCACGGCAAGATACTCGACGATCCGCTCCTTGACCTTGTCGAGGCCGAAATGATCCTCGTCGAGCATCACCTGGGCGCCGAGAAGATCCTTCTTCATCTTCGAGCGCTTGTTCCACGGGATGCCGAGCATCCAATCGAGGTAGTTGCGCACGACGGTGGCTTCCGCCGACATCGGCGACATCTGGCGCAGCTTCTTCAGCTCGGCCACGGCCTTGTCGCGGGCTTCCTTGGTGAACTTGGTCTTCTCGATCTTGTCTTCGAGCTCGGCAAGCTCGTCACGGCCATCCTCGGAGTCACCAAGCTCCTTCTGGATCGCCTTCATCTGCTCGTTGAGGTAGTACTCGCGCTGGGTCTTCTCCATCTGCCGCTTGACGCGGGTCCGGATGCGCTTCTCCACCTGAAGCACGGAAATCTCGCTCTCCATCAGCGACAGCACCCGCTCCAGGCGCGCCGCAACGGTGGGGATTTCGAGGATCGCCTGCTTGTCGGCGATCTTCACCGCGAGATGCGAGCCGACGGTATCGGCGAGCTTCGAGGGCTCGTCGATCTGCGTCACCGCGGAGACGACCTCGGGCGAGATCTTCTTGTTGAGCTTCACATAATTCTCGAACTCGGCGATGACCGAGCGCGCGAGGGCTTCCGCCTCGACGCTGTCACCGAGTTCGTCGGCGAGGGTCTCGGCTTCCGCCTCGTAGTAGGAATCCGACTTGTTGAACGACGTGATCCGGGCGCGGCCCGCGCCCTCGACCAGCACCTTCACGGTGCCGTCGGGCAGCTTCAGAAGCTGCAGCACACTGGCGAGCGTACCGATCTTGTAGATCGCATCGGTGGCCGGATCGTCGTCGCTGGCATTGATCTGTGTCGCGAGCAGGATGTGGCGATCGGTGCGCACGGCCTCTTCGAGGGCGCGGATCGACTTCTCACGGCCGACGAAGAGCGGCACGATCATGTGCGGGAACACGACGATGTCGCGCAACGGAAGGACGGCATAGGAGCCCGTCGAGCCCGGAACGACAGGCTGGCGCGATTTCGGTTGAGTCATATCGGACTTCCTCATGATGGACGCCGGGCAGTCGCTCCTCACACGGAGCAAGCATCCTGCCAGGGGCCGACCTGGCCGCGACTGGGTCGGAAGTATCGTGAAAGTGTGCGGATGGTGGCGGAACACCGCACCTCAGAAGGTGAGCATGCGGCCGTCGCGCTTAGACTTTCAAATGGAAGCAGGGACGGATGTTTTCAAGCATCCGTCCCCTGTGGGGCCGATGACGATCGAGCCCGAAACGCCGCAGTCAGTCGCAGCTCAGGCGCTGACGCTCGCCGGGGCTTCCTTGTTGCGGTCGCCGTGGATGTAGAGCGGCCGCGACTTGCCCTCCACGACCTCGGGGCCAATGACCACCTGCTCGACGGAATCCAGGCCGGGCAGATCGTACATCGTCTCGAGCAGGATCGTCTCGAGGATCGAGCGCAATCCACGGGCGCCGGTCTTCCGCTCGATCGCCTTGCGGGCGACCATGGAGAGGGCCTCGTCCTGGAAGGTCAGGTCGACGTTCTCCATCTCGAACAGGCGCTGGTACTGCTTCACGAGCGCGTTCTTGGGCTCCTGAAGGATGCGCTTGAGGGCGACTTCGTCGAGGTCCTCAAGCGTCGCCAGCACCGGCAAGCGGCCGACGAACTCCGGGATCAGACCGAACTTGAGCAGATCCTCCGGCTCGACATTGCGGAAGATCTCACCGGTGCGACGGTCGTCAGGAGCCTGGACGGTGGCGCCGAAGCCGATCGAGGTCCCCTTGCCGCGCGCCGAAATGATCCGCTCCAGACCGGCGAACGCACCGCCGCAGATGAACAGGATGTTCGTCGTATCGACCTGCAGGAATTCCTGCTGCGGGTGCTTGCGGCCGCCCTGCGGAGGCACGGAGGCGACGGTGCCCTCCATGATCTTCAGGAGCGCCTGCTGCACGCCCTCGCCCGACACGTCGCGGGTGATCGACGGATTGTCGGACTTGCGCGAAATCTTGTCGATCTCGTCGATGTAGACGATGCCGCGCTGAGCCCGCTCGACGTTGTAGTCGGACGCCTGGAGCAGCTTGAGGATGATGTTCTCGACATCCTCGCCGACATAACCGGCTTCGGTCAGGGTCGTGGCATCCGCCATGGTGAATGGCACATCGAGGATGCGGGCGAGCGTCTGCGCGAGCAGCGTCTTGCCCGAGCCCGTCGGCCCGATCAGCATGATGTTGGACTTGGCCAGCTCGACGTCGTTGTGCTTCGAGGCGTGGGCGAGGCGCTTGTAGTGGTTGTGGACCGCGACGGAGAGCACCTTCTTCGCGAAATCCTGACCGATGACGTAGTCATCGAGAACGCGACGGATTTCCTTCGGCGTGGGCACGCCGTCGCGCGATTTCACCAGGGAGGACTTCGATTCCTCGCGGATGATGTCCATGCACAGTTCGACACACTCGTCGCAGATGAACACCGTCGGGCCCGCGATCAGCTTGCGGACCTCGTGCTGGCTCTTGCCGCAAAACGAGCAGTACAGCGTGCTCTTCGAGTCGTTGCCGCCAGTCTTGCTCATATCGGTCTCCGTTCGCGGGCATGGCACCGGTCCGGGGCGCACATGCATCCTTCGAATTTAATGGCGTCAGCCTAAAGAAACAGTCACCTGCGCGCATCTGCCGGTTTCGATCAGACTGGCGATGCAAGCACGCTGCCGCGGCCGGATCAAGGCGGGGACTGCCCCCCGCCTCGAAACGCCGCGCCGGCTTCAGGCCGCGGCCGGCTCAGGACGCTTCTGGATCACCTCGTCGATCAGCCCGAACTCCCTGGCGGCATCGGCCGTCATGAAATTGTCGCGCTCGAGCGCCTGAACGATGGTGTCGTAGTCGCGGCCGGTGTGCTTCACGTAGATCTCGTTGAGACGCTTCTTCAGCGCCTCGATCTCGCGGGCATGGATCAGGATGTCGGTGGCCTGGCCCTGGAATCCGCCGGACGGCTGATGGACCATGATCCGGGCGTTCGGCAGGGCGAAGCGATGGCCGGGCTCTCCGGCGGTGAGGAGCAGCGATCCCATCGAGGCGGCCTGGCCGACGCAGAGCGTCGTCACCGGGCAGCGGATGAACTGCATCGTGTCGTAGATCGACAGGCCCGAGGTCACCACACCGCCGGGCGAGTTGATGTAGAAGGAAATTTCCTTCTTGGGGTTCTCGGCTTCCAGGAACAGAAGCTGCGCCACGATGAGCGACGCGCCGTAATCTTCCACCGGTCCGGTGAGGAAGATGATGCGCTCGCGCAACAGGCGCGAATAGATGTCGAAGGCACGCTCGCCGCGGCTCGACTGCTCGACCACCATCGGCACGAGCGCGCTGTTATAATAGTCGACCGGATCTCTCATCATCTCGTGCCCCAGGCTTCAAGGGGTCCGGCCACGCGATTTCCCGCGTGGGCCGGACGTTTCAGCGAACAACAGCAGCGGTAAACGCCGCCTTATCTCGAGGCCCGCCGCCCATAAGAAGGAGGCTACGGGCTCAATCGGCCTTGGCGACGGCCGGCAAGGCCTCATCGTTTCCGGTCGAAGCAGTCTCGTCCTGCGCGGGCGCGGACGTCTCGGCGGGAGCCGACGCATCCTCCTCGTCTGCGAACAACGCCTCCTTCGAGACGGGCTCCTCGACGAGTTTCACCTGAGCGAGAACATGGTCGACGACCTTCTCCTCGAACAGCGGCGCGCGAAGCTCTGCGAGCGCCTGCGCGTTCTTCCGGTAGAAGTCCCAGACCTGCTGCTCCTGGCCGGGGTATTGCCGGACACGGGCGATCAGGGCCTGGTTCACCTCGTCGTCGCTCACCTTGATATCGGCGGTCTCACCGACCTGCGCAAGCACCAAGCCGAGGCGCACGCGACGCTCTGCGATTTTCCGGTACTCGGCGGTGGCCTTCTCCTCGGTGGTGCCCTCGTCCTCGAAGGTCTTTTCGCGGGTCTTGAGGTCCTGCTCGACCTGGGCCCACACCGCGGCGAATTCCTGGTGGACGAGGCTGGGGGGCAGCTCGAAGGCGTACTTGCCGTCGAGCGCGTCGAGGAGTTCCTTCTTCAGCCTGCGGCGGGACTGGGCCTCGAAATCGCTGCCGATGGCCGACGAGACGGCCTCCTTCAGCTTCTCCAGAGAATCCATGCCGAAGCCCTTGGCGAGCTCGTCGTCGATCTTGGTCTCGCCCGGCGCCTGGATGGCGGTGACGGTGACGTCGAATTCGGCATCCTTACCGGCGAGGTTCTCGGCGCCGTAAGATTCCGGGAAGGTCGCCTTGACGACGCGCTGGTCACCGACCTTGGCGCCGACGAGCTGATCCTCGAAACCCGGAATGAACGAGCCGGAGCCGAGTTCGAGGTCGATGCCTTCGCCCGTGCCGCCATCGAAGGCGACGCCGTCGATGCGGCCGAGGAAGTCGATGGTGACGCGGTCGCCGGTCTCGGCCGCCGCACCCTCTTCGCGCGGCGCGAAGGCGCGATTGGACGACGCCATGCGGGTGATGGCCTCGTCGATCTCGGCGTCGGAGGGCTTGGCCACGAGCTTGGTCAGGCTGACGTCGGACAGATCGGCGAGTTCGAAGGTCGGCAGGACTTCGAGGGCGACGTTGAACGACAGGTCGGCCTTGGCGTCGAGCGCGCGCTCGACCACCGACTGCTCGCCGGGGAACTCCACCTTCGGCTCGAGGGCGAGCTTGAGGTTGTGCTCCTTGACGATCTGCTGGTTGGCCTCGTTGACGGCGTTCTGCAGCACGTCGGCCATCACCGAACGGCCGTAGAGCTTGCGCAGATGCGCCACCGGCACCTTGCCGGGGCGGAAGCCCTTGATCTGCGCCTTGTCCTTGAGGGTCGACAGTTCGCTGTTCAGGCGCTCCTCGAGCTCATGCGCGGCAAGGGATACCTGAAACTCGCGCTTCAGCCCCTGGGAGAGTGTCTCGGTCACCTGCATGGTCGTCTTTCCGCTGTCGTCCGTGTGATGGCGCAAAATTCGTAACGGTCCCGCCGCCCGAAACAGGGGCATGGCGAGGGCGACGCCAGGACATCGCGCCGAACCGGAGACCGACTCCCTACGGCAGGGCCGGCCGGCCATCGCTG
Organism: Methylobacterium sp. BTF04; assembly: GCF_010692745.1. Classification (GTDB taxonomy): domain Bacteria; phylum Pseudomonadota; class Alphaproteobacteria; order Rhizobiales; family Beijerinckiaceae; genus Methylobacterium. The sequence goes on along the minus strand of NZ_JAAHTB010000031.1, from coordinate 43,412 downwards.
TGAGCCAATCCGTTCCCGACGGCGAAGGACTGGTGCGGGCGGAGGGGCTCGAACCCCCACGACTCTCATCACTGGAACCTAAATCCAGCGCGTCTACCAGTTCCGCCACGCCCGCAAGCGCCAACCTCCGGCGCGCGTCCCGCCGCCAGAGCGCGGTCCTATAGCACGGGTGCAACGGGCCGCAGCAAAAAAAGTCGCGGGCGGTTCATCCATCCGTCACAGGGCACCGACACACCCCTGTGCTGCCCGGTTGGCTCTCCGGAATCCCGCGTCTACAAGCGCTGGCCCGCTGTTATCTCCCCATCGGCCGGCGCTGCCGAGGTGTCATGCCGCAACCCCGAATGCCTCTGACCGACGCCGCACTGGCGGTCTCGCGCCGCCTCCTGCTCGGGGGTGTCGCGGCTTTGGTGCTGCGGCCCCGGAAGGCAGACGCGCAGACGGCGGGGAAACCCTCTCCGGTCCCCGACGCGATTCCGGCCGCGCCCGCCCTGAGGGCGGCGCCCGCGTCGCTCCGGCTCAAGCCGGAACCGGCCTTGGAAACCCCAGTCTGGTGCTTCGACGGCAAGACCGCGCCGCCGGTGGTGCGGGTGAAGCTCGGCGAGACGGTGCGGCTGAAGGTGGAGAACAGGACCGACAAGCCGCTCTCCCTGCATTGGCACGGGGTCCGCAATCAGAATCCGATGGACGGTGTCGGCGGGGTGACGCAGCCGCCGATCGCGCCCGGCGCCGACTTTACCTATGCGTTCATGCCGCCCGATGCCGGCACCTTCCTGATTCGCCCCCTCGTCGTCGGGGGCGCGAGCGAGCCCTCGGGCCGGGGTTTGGCCGGCGCCTTGGTGGTCGAGGAGAAGACGCCCCCGGCGGTCGACCAGGACCTGACGCTGCTGCTGCAGGATTGGCGCCTCGCCGACGATGCGACCCTGCTCCCTTTCGGTCAGACCGCGTTCGCGGCGAGTTCGGGCCGGCTCGGCAACCTCGTCACCATCAACGGAAAGCCGGTGCCGGACACCATCGAGGCGCGGCCGGGCAGCCGCCTGCGCCTGCGAATCGGCAATGTCTGCAACGCGCGCGGCACGCGCATCCGCTTCGACGGGCTCAAGGTCTACGTGGCGGCGGTGGACGGCCAACCCACTGAGACCTTCGAGCCGCTGCGTGCCACCCTGCCCTTCCCGCCCGGCACCCGCTACGACTTGATCGTCGACCTGCCCGTCGAGGCCGGTGCCACCGGCACCGTCAACGCGCTCATCGGCAATGGGCTGGCGCTCGCCACCATCGTCACGAAGGGCGAGCCGGTGACGCAGAAGCGTAGCCCGATCGCGCCGATCGGCGAGAACAAGTTGCTTCCCGCCGAAGTGAAGCTGCAGAACGCGATGCGTCGCGACGTCACGATCACCGGCGGTGCCCGGATCGATGCGACGAAACCGACCGCCGAGCCGATCTACACCGGCGACCCGGTCAAGGTCTGGGCGGTGAACGGCGCGTCCGGCAGCGCCGGGATGGCACCGCTGTTCACGGTGAAGCGCGGGCAGGTGGTGGTCCTGGCGCTCAAGAACGAGACCGCCTTCCCCCAGGCGCTGCACCTGCACGGCCACGTCTTTCGCCTGCTCCACCCCCTCGATGACGGCTGGGAGCCGTATTGGCTCGACACCTTCCAGCTTCTGGAGAGCCGCACCGCGCGCATCGCCTTCAAGGCCGACAATCCCGGCCGCTGGCTGATCAGCGCGACCGTGCTGGAGCGGTTCGACACGGGACTGTGGACCTCGTTCGAGGTGACTTAAATCGCGGCGATCGCACGCAGAACCGCCGGCATCATCTCCGCGATATCCTCGGCGATCAGGCCCGGCCCGTGGCGCAATCCGGCATCGCCGTGCAGCCAAACGGCGGCACATGCGGCTTCGAACGGCTCCATGCCCTGCGCCATCAGCCCGGCGACGAGGCCGCCGAGCACATCACCGGAGCCGGCGGTGCCGAGATAGGGCGTGCCGTGGTCGTTGATCGCGACGCGTCCATCGGGGGCCGCGATCACCGTGTCGGCGCCCTTCAGCACCATGACGGCCCCGGTGAGGGCAGCAGCCCGTCGCGCCCGATCGGGCTTCGAAAGGCCGTCCTCGACGGCGTCGCTGCCTTCGAACAGCCGGGCGAACTCGCCGTCATGCGGGGTCAACACCGCGCGCGATCCGCCATCGGCGATATGGGCGGCGAGCAGGCGGGCCTGTCCCTTGAAGCTGGTGAGCGCGTCGGCGTCGAGGACCAGGCCACGTCCCACGGCGGCCGCCACCGCCACGAGGTCGCGCGTGGCCGATCCCATTCCGAGACCCGGACCGGCGAGCACGACGTTGAGGCGCTCGTCGACGAGAAGATCGTCGAGGTCGTCGGCGGTCTCGCACGGGCGCAGCATGATGGCGGTCAGGTGCGCGGCATTCTCAGGCAGCGCCAAGGCCGGCGACGCCAGGGTTACCAGGCCGGCACCGACCCGCAGGGCGGCACGCGCGGCGAGCCGGGCGGCGCCGGTGCGATAGGCCGGTCCCGACAGCACCAGGGCGTGGCCGCGCGTATACTTGTGGCTCGTCGCATCGAGACGGGGAAATGCGCCGAGCCAGAGACCCGGGCCGTTGTGGAATACGGCCGGATCATCACCCAGCCCCTCGATGAGGGCTTCGGGACCGGTGCCGATATCGGCCACATGCACGGCTCCGCGCAGCGCGCGGCCGGGCTGGAGCAGGTGGCCGGGCTTGAGGGCGACGAAGGTCACCGTCTCGATCGCCTGCAGGGCAAGTCCGCGCACCAATCCGGTATCGCCATCGACCCCGCTGGGCACGTCGACGGCGAGCACCAGACGGTGCGACGCAGCGACCCGTTCGATCAGCGCCGCGGCCTCGCCTGTGATGGCGCGCGACAGGCCGGCCCCGAACACGGCATCGACCACGAGGTCGTATCCCTCCAGGGCGCCGAGATCGTTTGCCGCCATGACCGGTCCGGTCCAGCCGGAGGCGGCGCCCGCCGCATCCCCGGTGAGATCCGCCACTGGCACGAGGCAGGCGAGGTCGACGGACACTCCAGCTTCGGCGAGGAGCCGCGCGGCGACGAAGCCGTCGCCGCCATTGTTGCCGGGTCCGCACAGGACGACGACACGCCCTCGGTCGGACAGATGCTTCCGCGCGCGCTCCGCCACGGCGGCACCCGCGCGCTCCATCAGGACGCGGCCGGATGTGCCGGCGCGGATCGCCGCCGCATCGACCCGGCGCATCGCCTCGACGCTCAGCAGGCGGATGGGGGCCATGGTCATCACCTTATCTATGTGCTCGCCAGCCGCTCAGCTTTGCTCGCAAACTGGCCCGACCGGAGAGGATTGCCCGCAGGATTTGCAGGATTTGCACAATTGTCGTGCATATTCCGACGATCTCCGAGCAAAACGACGTGGCGGAGGCCGAACGGCGATGGTACCAACGGCAGATAGAGCAGCATCGAGGTCAGGCCCGCCCGGCATGAAGAAGATCGAAGCGATCATCAAGCCTTTCAAACTGGATGAGGTGAAGGAAGCCCTCCAGGAGGTCGGCCTGCAGGGTATCACTGTGATCGAAGCCAAGGGCTTCGGGCGCCAGAAAGGGCATACCGAGCTCTATCGCGGCGCCGAGTACGTGGTCGACTTCCTGCCCAAGGTGAAGCTCGAGATCGTGCTGTCCGACGCGCTGGTGGAAGGCGCCGTCGAGGCGATCCGCAAGTCGGCCCAGACCGGCCGCATCGGCGACGGCAAGATCTTCGTCTCGACCATCGAGGAAGCGATCCGCATCCGCACCGGCGAGACCGGCACCGACGCGATCTGATCGGCGCGCGATAAATTTCGCGATCCGACGCACGCGATCCGACACGACAGCGTCATCGCCGTCGCATTCCCTGTTCCAGCGCGCTAAACGTGACCCACCCGCGGGCCGCCCCTTCCTGGAGCGACCTGCGGAAAAACCACGGCTAAATGCCGCGATTCGAAGGAGACATCCGAGGATGGCCAAGACTGCAGCCGAAGTCCTGAAAGAGATCAAGGACAACGACGTCAAGTACGTGGACTTCCGGTTCACGGATCCGCGCGGCAAGTGGCAGCACGTGACGTTCGACGTCTCCCTCGTCGACGACGAGATTTTCGCCGAAGGCACCATGTTCGACGGATCGTCGATCGCCGGATGGAAGGCGATCAACGAGTCCGACATGCTGCTGATGCCCGATCCGGCCACCGCCTGCATGGATCCGTTCTTCTCCGCCTCCACCATGTCGATCGTGTGCGACGTGCTCGAGCCCTCGACCGGCGCCCCCTATAGCCGCGACCCGCGCAGCACCGCCAAGCTGGCCGAAGCTTTCCTGAAATCCACCGGGATCGGCGACACGATCTTCGTCGGCCCGGAAGCCGAGTTCTTCGTGTTCGACGACGTGAAGTTCGCCTCCGACCCCTACCAGACCGGCTTCAAGCTCGATTCGGCCGAACTGCCGAGCAACGGCTTCACCGATTACGAGGGCGGCAATCTCGGCCACCGCATCGCCACCAAGGGCGGCTACTTCCCGGTGCCGCCGCAGGATTCGGCGCAGGACATGCGCGGCGAAATGCTGGCCGCCATGCAGTCGATGGGCGTCAAGGTCGAGAAGCACCACCATGAGGTGGCGAGCGCCCAGCACGAACTCGGCATGAAGTTCGATACGCTGACCCTGCTCGCCGACCACATGCAGATCTACAAGTACTGCATCCATCAGGTGGCGCAGAGCTACGGCAAGACCGCGACGTTCATGCCCAAGCCCGTCTTCGGCGACAACGGCTCGGGCATGCACGTGCACCAGTCGATCTGGAAGAACGGCAAGCCGATCTTCGCCGGCGACAAGTATGCCGACCTGTCCCAGGAATGCCTGTGGTACATCGGCGGCATCATCAAGCACGCCAAGGCGCTCAACGCCTTCACCAACCCGTCCACCAACTCCTACAAGCGTCTCGTGCCCGGCTACGAGGCCCCGGTGCTGCTCGCCTATTCGGCGCGCAACCGCTCGGCCTCCTGCCGTATCCCGTGGACGACGAACCCGAAGGCCAAGCGCGTCGAGGTCCGCTTCCCCGATCCGATGGCGAACCCCTACCTCGCGTTCTCGGCCCTGCTGATGGCCGGACTCGACGGCATCATCAACAAGATCGATCCGGGCGCGGCCATGGACAAGGATCTCTACGACCTGCCCCCGCGCGAGTTGAAGAAGATCCCCACCGTCTGCGGCAGCTTGCGTGAAGCCCTGCAGAACCTCGACCGCGACCGCGCCTTCCTCAAGGCCGGCAACGTCTTCACCGACGATCAGATCGACTCGTTCATCGAACTGAAGATGACGGAAGTGATGCGCTACGAGATGACGCCGCACCCGGTCGAGTTCACGATGTACTACTCGCTCTGACTGGAGCCGGCCGGGCGCATCTGCAGCTCGCCGTTTAAGATCTTTGCGATGCCGGGGCCTCGAAGGAGGCTCCGGCATTTTGCGTTTCGGGGCGAAAAGCTAGGCGTAGATATTCGCCATGACCCAACCTCGTTGCGTGGATACGGGGTTCACACCTCATATCCACGCAACGCTGGAGAATGAGATGCATGCTTCGAAAGAATTCAAGAAGTTCGGACTTCAGTTCATACACGATATCCATCTGATGGGTGAAACGATGGATAATCTCATCAACAACGTCTCTATCCCATCCAATGAAAGCGAACGGACTCGCCTAAAGCATTTCCTCAACGAGATTATCGATGGGCGCGTAACGGATGCGGATGTGAGGCACTTCTGAGCTTCGACGCCCGCCGATGTCTACTTCCACGAAGTGGCTGATCTGCGTGTCCTGCTGAGCCAGGATCGGGATAGACTCTAAGATATAGGTATCGGTGGGCTCACGGCGGCGCGCGATTGCGAAGGCCTGACGGACGCCTAAACCGTCAGCAGTGAGTCGACGGGAACATGGAGCCCCAGATGCCTCCGGCATCGACGAGAGGGCCCTTGTCGTCGGTCAGGTCATGCACCCCGGCCCGGAAAGCCCGGACGACTTCGTCCGATCCTTCGACCAAGAGATCGCGCAGCGATCTGCCTTCCGCAAGATAATTTCATACCTTTTCTATACTCGTTCTAATATATGGATTTTAACTACTCCAAATTAGGAATATTTACCTTCACTATCGCGCGCGATCGATTGACAAGATCTGTCGTAATTGGATAATCGGAAGGCAACAGCAGCCGTGAAAGCGTGTGTACGCACGACCACGCTGGGTTCGCCTCAGAGAACAATCCCCGATGTCCAAGATTGCGGCGGCTGCCGGACTTCCGGCGCTGGTCGGCATCGTGATCATGCCCGACGCCTCGCAGGTGCCGGATCATGTGCTCGGCACACCCCTCGCCACCGCCCGGATGTCTCGGTAGGACGCTTCGACGATGATGCGCATGATCCTCTTCCGCCTGCACTGGCTCCTCGGCCTCACTGCCGGCCTCGTCCTCGCCCTGGTCGGGGTGACCGGGGCGCTGATGAGCTACGAGGAGGCGATCATCGAATGGACCGATACCGACCGCGCCTTCGTCGCCGTGCACGATACGGTACGCCTCGGACCCGAGGCCCTGTTGGCACGCCTCAATACCCAGCGGCCTGGATTGAAGGTGAATGCCCTGACCGTCTCGGGCGATCCGGAGCGGAGTCCGCGCGCGCGGTTCGCCGCAGACCCGAGATCCGGCACACGCCCGCCCTCGGTCTATCTCGACCCCTATGACGGCCGCGACCTCGGCGAGGCGCGGCTGGAGCCCGCCTTCGCCACGATCCGCGACCTGCATCGCTGGCTTCTGGTACCGGGCGAAGGCAAGGGCTGGGGCCGCAGCATCACGGGGGCCTGCGCCATCGCGCTCCTGGTCTTCCTCGCCACCGGCCTCTACCTGCGTTGGCCCAAAATCCACTCCTGGCGGATCTGGCTGAAACCCGCCCTGAAGCGTCCGGGACGCCCGCGCTGGTGGTCGCTGCACAGTATCGCCGGAACGTGGCTTCTTCCGGTCTACGCGGTCATCGCGTTGTCGGGGCTGTGGTGGTCCTACGACTGGTACAAGACGGCGGCGACCTATGTGCTGACGGGTGAAGCCCCGCGCGCCAGACCGCCCCGCGACCGTGACCGCGCGGCGTCGAAGGCGCCCCTGGCGCTTGACAAGGCCTGGGCCGCCTTCAACGCGAGCGAGGGCGCCGGCGCCCATCTCGCTATCGTCTCGCTTCCCGGTCCGGACGCCACCGTGATCCGCATCCGCTACCTCGCCAGCGCCTCCGACCAGCCGAAGGCGCGCGACGAGATGACGTTCGACGCCGCCACCGGCGAACGGCTCTCGATGTCCCGCTATGCCGACAAGCCGCTCGGCCGGCTCATGGCCGACAACATGCTGGAGGTCCATCGCGGGCGCTTCTTCGGCGGATTCTTCGCATTCCTGTTCTTCGCCGCATCGCTGTCGATGCCGCTCCTGGCGGTGACCGGGCTCGTGCTCTACGTCCTGCGTCGCCGGGCGCTGCGGAGGCGAGCGATCGCCCCGGCGCCCCGTCTCGCCGATGTCGTGCAGGGGCTCGAAGCCTAGAAACGCCCGACGAACCGGACTTGCGGCTCGGCGTCTCCCGCCCAGTTGAGGGGTTGCAAGACCGCGAGACATCGTCCTCCCAAGAGCTCTGCTTCAAGGAACCGTGCTCCATGCCCCTCGTGATGCCCGTCATTCTCGGCTCCGTCCGCTCGGAGCGGCAGGGCCTGCGCGCCGCGCGATTCCTGGTGGCGCAGCTCGAAGCGCGCGGCATCGAGGCGCCGCTGGTCGACCCGGCGGAGCTGAAGCTCCCGCTCCTCGACAAGATGTACAAGGAACATCCGAAGGGCACGGCGCCGGCGGTTCTGGAGGATCTGGCGACGCTTTACCGTCGCTCGGATGCCTTCGTGGTGGTGTCGGCGGAATACAACCACTCGATCCCGCCGGCCCTGTCGAACACCCTCGATTATTTCCTCGAAGAGTATTCCTGGCGGCCCTCCGCGATCTGCTGTTACTCGGCCGGGCAATATGGCGGCGTGCGCGCCGCGATGCAGTTGCGGGCGATGATGAGCGAACTCGGCGCATCGAGCATCCCTTCGCTGCTGCCGATTCCGCGCATCGGCAAGGCTCTGGATGCGGAGGGCAAAGCGCAGGAGGAGTGGCTGACCAAGGCGGCCGGCCGCTTCCTCGATGAGCTGGTCTGGTATGCCGAAGCGCTGAAAGCGCAGCGGGCGGGCGGCACGCCGTATTGAGGTCTGGCGCGAGCCTTGCGCTCGCTCCGGAACGTTGGCGTTGCAGCGAGCAGACCCCATTCATGAACGACCTCAGACACCTCCTCTCCAGCCTCGTGAAGGCGGCTCTGATGGGCGATGACCACGCCAGTGTCCGGTGGCGCGAGGAGGCGCGGCGGGATCATGCCCGGATCATGGCCGACCCCGCCGCGGTTCAGTCCCTGAAGATCGACGGAATGTGGACCCTCGCGGTCGCCGATGCCGAAGCGCCGGAGTTCCGCGAGGCTGAGGGACAGGTTGGGTTCGGGTTCCCCGCGCTCTGCCCGTTCACGCTGCCCGAGATCACCGACCCGGATTTCGACATCGATGCGGGCGTGGAGCGGATCCGCAAATCGGCCTCCACCGGCTGAACGGTGTTGAGAGCCCTGGCCGCACCGTTGCCCCTGGAGAGCGCCGAGCCCATGTTGAGGCGACAGGCCGGACTGCTCTCGACGAATTCGGCCCCTCACCTTTCGCGCGGGTCGTCTCGGCCAGCGCCAGCGAGCCCGATCATTTGGCCAAGCGCATCAATCCGACTCCCGGTCCTGCCGCCCTCCCCACCCGCGAGCAGATTCTCGCCTTCATCGCCGCCTCCACCGAAAAGGTCGGAAAACGCGAGATCGCCGCGGCCTTTTCGATCAAGGGGGCGGACCGCATCGGCCTCAAGCGCATCCTGAAGGAGATCGAGATCGACGGCGAGATCGAGCGCGGGCGCGGCGGCCTGTCGGAAGCCGGGCGCCTGCCGGCGGTGGTGCTCGCCGACATCAAGTCGCGCGACCGCGACGGCGATTTCTTCGCGACCCCCGTCGACTGGGATCAGGAGAAGGGGCCGCCGCCCAAGATCAGCGTCCTGGCTCCACGCCCCGGCCGCAAGCCGGGAATCGCCGCTCCGGGGATCAACGATCGCGTGTTGCTGCGCGTCGAGCCGACACCGGGCGAGACCGGGCGCTACACCGGCCGCGTCATCAAGGTGGTGGGCCGGAACAAGGCCGAGATCATCGGCGTCTATCGCGCCGGCAAGGATGGCGGACGCATCATCCCGGTAGAAAAGCGCGCCCAGGGGCGCGAGATCGCGATTCCGGCGGGCGAGGAAGGCGAGGCCCGCGACGGCGATCTCGTTAGCGTCACCCTGCAGCGCGAGACCCAATTCGGCCTGCCGCAGGGTCGGGTCAAGGAGCGCCTCGGGTCGCTCGGCTCCGAGAAAACGGTGAGCCTGATCGCGCTCCATCTCCACCATATCCCCCACGTCTTCGCGCCCGCGACCCTGGCCGAGGCCGATGCCGTCGAACCGGCCGGTCTGGCGGGGCGTGAGGATTGGCGGAACGAGACGCTCCTCACCATCGATCCGCCCGACGCCAAGGACCACGACGACGCCGTGATGGCGATCGCCGATCCCGATCCGGCCAATGCCGGCGGCTTCGTCGTCACCGTCGCCATCGCCGACGTCGCGGCCTATGTCCGGCCCGGCTCGGCCCTCGACCGCGAGGCGCTGATGCGCGGCAACTCGGTCTACTTCCCCGACCGGGTCGTGCCGATGCTGCCCGAGCGCATCTCCAACGACCTCTGTTCCTTGCGCGAGAAGGAGGATCGCCCGGCACTCGCCGTCAGGATGACCATCGGCGCCGATGGGGTGAAGCGGCGCCACAGCTTCCACCGGGTGATGATGCGCTCGCGCGCGAAGCTGTCCTACGCCCAGGCGCAGGCCGCCATCGATGGGTTTGCCGACGAGACCACGGCACCGCTGCTGGAGCCGATCCTGCGCCCGCTCTGGGCCGCCTACGCGGCGCTCAAGACGGCTCGCGACGAGCGCGGCCCGCTCGCCCTCGATCTGCCGGAGCGCAAGGTCCTGCTCACCGCGGACGGCGCCGTCGATCGCGTGGTGGTGCCGGCGCGGCTCGATGCCCACCGGCTCATCGAAGAGTTCATGATCCAGGCCAACGTCGCGGCGGCCGAGACCCTGGAACAGGCCAAGCAGCCGCTGATCTATCGGGTCCACGACGAGCCCGCCCTGGAGAAGATGCGCGCGCTCGGCGAGGTGCTGGCCTCCATCGGCATCAAGATCCCGAAGGAAGGGCTCCTGCGCCCGGCCCTGTTCAACCGCATCCTCGGGTCAGTGGCCGAGACGGAACACGCGGTCTTCATCAACGAGGTGGTCCTGCGCTCGCAGGCGCAGGCGGTCTACGCCGCGCAGAATCTCGGCCACTTTGGCCTCAACCTGCGCCGTTACGCACATTTCACCTCGCCGATCCGGCGCTACGCCGATCTCATCGTCCATCGGGCGCTGATCGCGGCCTGCCGCATGGGCAAGGACGGTTTGTCGTCCGACGTGACCATCGGCGCGCTCGATCAGATCGGCGAGCAGATCTCGGCAGCCGAGCGGCGGGCGATGGCGGCCGAACGCGAGACCATCGACCGGCTCATCGCGCACCACCTTGCCGACCGGGTCGGCGCCAACTTCACCGGGCAGATCTCTGGGGTGACGCGCTCCGGGCTGTTCATCAAGCTCGACGAGACCGGCGCGGACGGCTTCGTGCCGATCTCCACCATCGGCGCGGATTACTATCGCCACGACGAGGCCAAGCATGCCCTCGTCGGCGAACGGTCGGGCGAGACCCATCGCCTCGGCGACCGGGTCGAGGTGCGGCTGGTGGAGGCGGCGGCGGTGGCCGGTGCCCTGCGCTTCGAGTTGCTGTCCGATGGGCAATCCCGCCCCGAGGGGCCGAACACCGGCGCCAGCCCGCGTGTCACGCGAAAAGCCGGGGCGCCGGGGCGCCCCCCCGGTATCCGCAACTCCGGGTCGCGCCACCGCGGGTCGCGCCGCTAGGCGCCGTGAGGTAGACCAGGGTGTCACGGGAACGGAGCGGACACGCGATGACGACCAGCGTCGAGATCTCGCCTGCGGAGCGCACCGGTTTGGTCAACTCCCTGGCGCGCGGGTTCCTCGGCCGCTGCCCGCATTGTGGCACGGGAAAGATCTTCGGGCGCTTCCTCAAGGTCCGGCCGGATTGCGAGGCCTGCGGGCTCGCATTGCACAACCACCGGGCCGACGACCTGCCGCCCTACGTGGTCATCTTCATCGTCGGCCACCTCGTCGGCTACGTCATCCTCGAGATGGAGATGAATTACGACGTGCCGTTGTGGTTCCAGCTCAGCTTCTGGCCGCTCTTTACCCTCGGTTTCGCCCTGATCCTGCTGCAGCCGGTGAAGGGTGCCGTGGTCGGACTGCAATACGCCCTTGGCATGGGGGGCTTTGCCACGCTACCGCTGGGGCCGAGCCCGGCCTCGGCGCGGCCGGAGGACGTTCAGATTGGATCAACCGATACCCGCACCCACGGACTCGGACCGGCCTGAGCCCGTCCTGCGCAAGGCCACGCTGCGGCCGCGCAACGCCGCCACCCTGATCATTCTCGACCGCTCGAAGAAGACGCCCAAGCTCCTGATGGGGCGGCGCCATTCCGGCCTCGCCTTCATGCCGAGCAAGTTCGTATTTCCGGGCGGCCGCATCGAGCCCGGCGACCGGCACATGCCGGTGGCCGGCGCCCTCTCGGCCCGCGCCACCGACGCGCTCGCCGCGCAGGTCCCGCGCGCCTCGCACCATCTCGGCCGGGGATTGGCGCTCGCCGCCATCCGGGAGACCTTCGAGGAGACCGGGCTGATGCTCGGCACCCGCGATTATGGACCGCCCGAATCCGCACCCGAAGGCAGTTGGAGCGCGTTTCGCGCAGCCGGAGTGATGCCGGATCTCGAAGCCTTGCACCTCGTCGCCCGCGCGATCACGCCGCCGGGCCGGCCGCGCCGCTTCGACACGCGCTTCTTCGCCGTCGACCGCAGCGCGGTGGCGGCCGAGACACCCGGAATCGTCACAGCGGATTCCGAACTGGTGGAGCTCGCCTGGGTCACTTTTGCGGAGGCGCGTGCGCTCGATCTGCCGCGGATCACCGGTGTGATCCTCGGCGATCTCGAAGTGCAGGTCGCCGGCCGCCTCGCCCCCTATCTGCCGATTCCGTTCTATTACGAACGCAACGGCAAGGGGCAGCGCATCGACCTTTAATCCCTGAACCAGGAACTGTACCCGGTCGATCCGGTGGAACCCGACCGTATTGATGCAGTGGCCTGTCGACAGGTCCCCCGACCGAAAAAAGGCCCTGTCTCACCGACAGGGCCTTTTTCTATTCGGCAGCGTCGAGGCGCGGGCGCTCGATCGCGGTGCGCTCCCGCTTGACCAGTTCCGCGGTCAGGAACGCCACTTCCAGCGCCTGCTCGGCGTTGAGGCGCGGGTCGCAATAGGTGTGGTAGCGGTCCTGCAGGTCGTCGGCCGTGAGGGCACGGGCGCCGCCAGTGCACTCGGTGACATCCTTGCCGGTCATCTCCAGATGGATGCCGCCGGCGATCGTGCCTTCCGCGCGGTGGACGCCGAAGAAGCCCTCGATCTCCTGCATCACCCGCTCGAACGGACGCGTCTTGTAGCGACCGGCCGAAATGGTGTTGCCGTGCATCGGATCGCACACCCACACCACCTTGCGGCCCTCGCGCTCCACAGCGCGGATCAGCCCAGGCAGGTGATCGCCGACCTTTTCGGCACCGAAGCGGCAGATCAGCGTCAGGCGCCCGGCCTCGTTGTCGGGGCTGAGCTGGTCGATGAGCCGGATCAGGCCGTCCGACGTCATCGACGGACCGCATTTCAGGCCGATCGGGTTCTTGATGCCGCGCGCGTACTCGATATGCGCGTGGTCGGGTTGCCGGGTGCGGTCTCCGATCCAGAGCATGTGACCTGAGGTGGCGTACCAATCGCCGCTGGTGGAATCGACGCGGGTCAGCGCCTCCTCGTAGCCGAGCAGGAGCGCCTCGTGGCTGGTGTAGAAATCCGTGGTGCGGACCTCCTGATGCGTCTCGGGATTGATGCCGATGGCGCGCATGAAGTCGAGCGCTTCGGTCATCCGCTCGGCGCAATCGGCATAGCGCGAGGATTGCGGCGAATCCTTCACGAAGCCGAGCATCCAGCGATGCGAGTTCTCGAGGTTGGCGTAGCCACCCGTCGCGAAGGCGCGCAGCAGGTTGAGCGTCGCGGCCGACTGGCGGTAGGCCTCCACCTGCCGACGCGGGTCGGGCACGCGGGCCTCCTCGGTGAAGGTCAGGCCGTTGACGATGTCGCCGCGGTAGCTCGGCAGGGTCACCCCATCCATCGTCTCGGTGGGCGAGGAGCGCGGCTTGGCGAACTGCCCGGCGATGCGCCCGACCTTCACCACCGGCGAACCGCCGGCAAAGGTGAGCACAAGCGCCATCTGCAGGAACACGCGGAAGAAATCGCGGATGTTGTCGGCCGAATGCTCGTCGAAGCTCTCAGCGCAATCGCCACCCTGAAGCAGGAACGCGTCCCCGTTGGAGACCCGGGCGAGCGCCGACTTCAGCTTGCGCGCCTCACCGGCAAACACCAGGGGTGGAAAGCTCGCGAGCTGCGTCTCGACCGCCTGAAGAGCGGCGGCATCCGGATAGGCCGGCACCTGCTGGATCGGCAGGTTCCGCCAAGTCTTCGGTGTCCAACCAGTCTTCGCCGTCCAACGCTCGCCCATGATCAACTCCCGTCCACCTTTCGGACAGCCCCGCGCAGCCAAATGCCTCGCGGAGAGCGCGGCTTATAGAGCGGTTTGCCCGCCGATGCGAGTGATCGAATCCGCCGGGCAGGGCTGCGGGTGGCGGTGGCGCGTACCGTCCCGGTGACGTCGCGCCAGATCGGCGTGCGCAGGCGCACTCGTCTTGTCGCGCGGCCGTAACGCTCGGGCGATCCTCTTCGAAATAAAGATCAGATCCGACGAACATTGTGTGCGTCGGTAGTTATCAACGGGAGAATGACCATGATCAAGTCGATGCTCGTCGCCCTGACCCTCGCTGCCGCCGGCACCGGCAGCGCTTTCGCGGAAACCCGGACGATCAACGTCTGGGGTGCCCGTCTCGAGGTTCCGGCGGCTCAGGCCGAACCGACGCCGCTCGCGGCGATGGCGGCGCGGCCCGATGCCCGCTTCATGGCGATGCCGGCCGGACACACCCGCACGCCGCGACACGCGCGCTGAGCGTCGCGGATGCCGATCTCACGCGGCGTCGCCGTCCTCGATGGCGATGCCGTGCTCCGACAAGATCCAGAAGATCGCCTCAAGATCTTCGGAGGTGACATCACGCGGCGGCAACGCCTCTTCCAGGTCCTCGTAGGTCAGGCGCCGCATCCGCTGCGCCTCGGCCTTGGCGAGAAGCTGGTCCACCGCCTTGCGCATGTCCTCGGGAAGCGCGTCGTGGCTCGGCAGACGATAATCGTCCACCGGATGCAGCGCCTCCGCGAGCATCCGGTCGATGATCACCTGCCGTCGATCATACGCGTCGTCGTGCTGTTCCATGAGGCAGTTATGGGTCGCCGGGGCTACACGTCGAGGGTTCGGGGATCAGGTTAGCGCCGGTCCGGCCAAGGCTCAATCGGCGATCGTCGCGGCGCGAACGATCCGGACCGGGATCGCCTTGGCCGCCGGGGTCTTGGCCTGCTCGTCGTGATGCCAGAGCGGGATCAGCGGATTCAGCTCGGGGTAGTAGCCGCCGCAATTTCCCGCCGGGATGCCATACTTGACCACGCGCAACCCCTTCACGGCGCGAACGAATCCGTCATCCGCATCGGTGACGAGGTCGACGGTCTCGCCATCGGCGACGGAGAGCCGAGCCATGTCGGTCTCGTTCATGAACAGCACCATGCGGGTGCCCTTCACGCCGCGGAAGCGGTCGTCGTAGCCATAGACCGTGGTGTTGAACTGGTCGTTGGACCGCAAGGTGATGAGGTCTAGGACATCCGCGCCGCGGCCGGGCATGTCGGGGTCTTCGTCGAGCCCTTCCGGCACCGTGAAGTTCGCCTTGCCGCTTGTCGTGTCCCAGTGCCTGTCGCGGGCGGGAATCGGTTTATGCAAACCGCCCGGATCGAACATCCGGCCATTGAGATCGTGGAACACGCTCGGATACGTCGCCTCGATGGCATCGCGCACCGTGGCGTAATCTCCGACCCATGCGTTCCAGTCCACCTTGGGGTTCGCGGCGAGGGTCGCCTTGGCAATCTCGGCGACGATCCAGGGTTCGGAACGCACATGCGCGCTCACCGGCTTGGTCACGCCGCGCGAGCCGTGGAAGCACGATGTCGAATCCTCCATCGATACCGCCTGTGGCCCAGTCGCCTGGACGTCGATCTCGATGCGGCCGAGACAGGGCAGGATATAGGCGACGGCCCCATTGACGAGGTGCGACCGGTTGAGCTTCGTCGAGATCTGGACCGTGAGGCGCATGCGGCGCCACGCCTCCTCCATCCGCACCGTGTCGGGGATGGCACGCACGAAGTTACCGCCGAGGCTGACGAACCCCTTCACCGACCCGTCGATGATGCCCTCGCAGGCCTCCACGGTGTTCAGGCCTTTTCCACGCGGCGGCTCGAAGCCGTATTGCGCAGCGAGGACGTCGAGGGGCGCGAGCTCGGGCTTTTCGGTGATGCCGACGGTGCGCTGGCCCTGCACGTTGGAGTGTCCGCGGACCGGACAGAGACCGGCGCCTTTGCGGCCGACATTGCCTCGCAGGAGCATGAGGTTGACCAGCATCTGCACCGCCTCGGTGCCCTTGCGGTGCTGAGTCAATCCCATGCCGTAGACGCCGATCACCGCGCGAGCTCGGGCGTAGACGGTAGCGGCGGCTTCCAGGGCCGCGCGGGTCAGGCCGGATTTCGCTTCGAGGGCCGGCCAATCCTGAGCATCGCAATAGGCGATGAAGGCGTCCAGTCCGTGCGTATGCTCCTCGATGAATGCCACATCGAGGATGCGCGGACGGCCGACCGCCTGGGCCTCCCGGTCGGCGGCGATGAGCATCTTGCAGATTCCGGTGATCGCCGCGATATCGCCGCCCGCCTTGACTTGGTGGTACTGCGTCGAAATCTCGGTGGAGGAGCGCGTCGCCATCTCGATCGGCGATTGCGGGTTGGTGAACCGCTCCAATCCGCGCTCCCGCAGCGGGTTGAAGGTGATGATCGGAACCCGGCGCTTGCGCGCCTCCTGCAGCGGATGGAGCATCCGCGGCGCATTCGAGCCGACATTCTGGCCGAAGAACAAAATCAGGTCGGAGGCTTCGAAATCCTCCAATATCGTGGTGCCCACCGCCGAACCGATGGAGGCCTTCAGGCCCACCGATGTCGGCTCGTGGCACATGTTGGAGGAATCGGGCAGGTTGTTGTTGCCGTACATCCGCGCGAACAGCGCATACATGTACGAGGTCTCGAGCGACGCTCGGCCGGAGGCGTAGCAGACCACCGATGTCGGGGTGAGGCTGCGCAATTCACGCCCGATCTCGGCGAATGCCTCCTCCCAGGCGACGGGGACGTAGCGGTCGCTGCTGGGATCGTAGCGCATCGGATGCGTGAGGCGGCCCTGCTCCTCCAGGGAATAGTCGCTCCAGCCGAGCAGCTCCGTCACGGTGTGACTGGCGAAGAAATCCGGGCCGCAGCGCTTGGCGGTCTGCTCCCAGGCGGTGGCCTTGGCGCCGTTCTCGCAATACTCGAAGGTCAGCGCCTTGGCCGGCTTCGCCCAGGCGCAGGACGTACACATGAATCCGTCGTGCTTGTTCTGCTTCATCAGCAGTGCCGCACCCGAGACCGGGATTTCCTCGCGCAGCAGGATTTCCGCGAGCGAGGCCGCCGAACCCCAGCCGCCGGCCGGACCGTCATAGGGTTCGATCTTCGGCACGGCCATTTTGTCGGTCATCTGCGGCACTTCCGGGCGATTGCGAGCTCTCACCGCAACCGCCCCTGAACCCGCATGTTCCAGCCTGCGACGGTGCGGGCTAGCCGGCGCCCACCGGCGACCGCATGGTGACGAGCTCTTCGCCTACGGTGGGATGGACCGCGATGGTGCGGTCGAAATCGGCCTTGGTGGCGCCCATGGTGACGGCGATGCCCACCGCCTGGATGATCTCGCCTGCATCGTGCCCGAGCACGTGGACGCCCACCACCCGGTCGCTGGCGCCATCGACGATGAGCTTCATCAGGACCTTCTCGTCGCGACCCGACAGTGTCGCCTTCATCGGGCGGAAGCTCGACCGATAGACGTCGATGGCGCCGTAACGCGCCCGCGCCGTGTCCTCGTTGTGGCCGACGACACCGATCTCCGGTGTCGAGAACACGGCGGTGGGGATCAGGCCATGGTCCACCGCCCAAGGCTTGTTGCCGAACACCGTGTCGGCGAAGGCATGGCCCTCGCGGATCGCGATGGGGGTGAGCGCCGCCCGGTTGGTGACGTCGCCCACCGCGTAGATCGACGGGACGCGGGTCTGCGAAAACGCATCGACCGGGATGGCGCCGGCCGCGTCGATCTCGATCCCGACGGCGTCGAGCCCGAGCCCCTCGACGTTGGGGCGGCGGCCGGTGGCGGTGAGCAGTTGATCCACCTCCATATGGCTGCCGTCGCCGAGCGTCACCTTGAGGCCGCCGGCGACCCGCTCCAGGCATTCCACGGTCTGGTTGAGGCGCAGATCCATGCGCTTGGCGTAGGCCTCACCGAGCGCCTCGCGAATCTCCTCGTCGAAGCCACGCAGCAGCTTGTCGCCCCGATGCAGCAGCGTGGTCCGCGAACCGAGGCTGGCGAAGACCCCGGCGAACTCCACCGCGATATAGCCGCCGCCGACCACGAGGATGCGCTCGGGCAGCGTCTCGAGGTCGAACACCTCGTTCGACGTGATGGCGAATTCCGCGCCGGGAATCAGCGGTTCCTTCACCGGGCGGGCGCCCACCGCGATCAGGATGATGCGGGCGGTCACCCGCTCGCCCGAATCGACCAGCCGCACCGTGTGGGCATCCTCGATCACCGCGCGCTGCGGCACGATCTCGACGCCGGCCTTGCCGAGGTTGGTACCGTAGATACCCTCCAGCCGCGTCACCTCGGCGTCGCGGCGGGCCTTCATCACGCTCCAGTCGAAGCGCGGCGCGGGGACGCTCCAGCCGAAGCCGGCCGCATCCTCGAACTCGTCCTGAAACCGCCCGGCATAGACCATGAGCTTCTTCGGCACGCAGCCGCGGATCACGCAGGTGCCGCCGACGCGGTATTCCTCCGCGAGCTTCACCCGGGCGCCGTATCCGGCGGCGATGCGCGCGGCCCGCACGCCGCCCGAGCCGCCACCGATCACGAACAGGTCGACGTCGTAGGTGTGGCTGTCCGAATCCTGAATCATGCGCGGGTGGTCCTGAGCGGTGGCTGGCGGCGAGCCCTCTCCATCGCGCGAAGCCCGCGCCGCATCAACCGGCGCGCGGCGTACGGCGATCAACAAAAAGGCCGCTCCCTCAGAGAGGAAGCGGCCCGGTCACCGACGATATGCCGCTGGTCCAGCGGCGAATCGGATCACTTGATCTTGGTTTCCTTGAAGTCGACGTGCTTGCGCACGACGGGGTCGTACTTCTTCATCGAGAGCTTCTCGGTCTGGGTCCGGGAATTCTTCTTGGTGACGTAGAAGTAGCCGGTGTCGGCGGTCGAGATCAGCTTGACTTTAACGGTTACGGCCTTGGCCATGGCGCGGCGCTCCTGTGATGGCGGCATTCCGCATCAGCGAAACGCAAAAGGGCCGGCACGGGCCGGCTGAATACCGGCGGGTCATTGCCCCATCGACCGGGTTTCGTCAAGGCCGCGGATGCCCGGCGAGGCGCCAGACCACGATTCCCGCATAGGCGAGGAACAGGCCGCACATCGCGTAGGCGAAGCCCTGCGGCGGCACGAGATCCATGCCACCGCCGATGATCGGCGGGCCGACCATGAGGCCGATATTGTAGAGCACCACGAAGGCCGCGTTCGCTCCGGCGAGTTCCGGCCCGCGCACGCTGGCGCCGAGTTGGGCAAGGCCGACGGTGTAGAGCGTCCCGGCCAATCCCCCCCAGACGAAGAGCAGCACGATCAGGGCGGGAAACCAGCTCGAGGCGAGGGGAATCAGGCTAGACCCGAGCGCGCCGCACAGCGCCGAGATCAGCAGGACGATGCGCCGGTCCATCCGGTCGGCAAGCCAGCCGAACGGGATCTGAAACATCACGTTGCCGAGCGCCAACACGCTCACCAAGCCGGCGGCGGTCTCCGCATCGTAGCCGAGGCGCAGGCCGTAGAGCGGCAGGATGGCGAATCCCCCGGTCTCCACAGCGCCGTAGACGAGGGCGGCACCGGTGGCCGCCGGCGCGAGCAGGACGTAGCCGAGGAGCGAGCGGCTGCCGCCATGGGCGATTTCCGGCGACAGGCCCCGCGCCAGCACCAGCGGCACCATGGCGACCACGAACAGCACCGCCCCTGCGAGATAAGGCGCGTAGCCCTGCGTCCCGAGCAGAGCGAGCAGCGTCGGGCCGACGGCGAAGCCCAGAGCCAGCACCGTGGCGTAGACGCCCATTACCAGCCCGCGTCGCTCCGGCGGGGCCGCCTCGTTGATCCAGAACTCGGACAGGACGAACAGCACGCCGAGCGTGGCGGAGAAGACGAAGCGCAGGGGAAACCACCAGGCGATGCCCTGGAACACCTTGAAGCCGACCAGGGTGACCGCGCCGAGGGCCAGCGCTGAAACGAGCAGGCGCACCACGCCGATCCGCGCGGCGAGCCGCGGCACGAACGGCACGGTGAAGATGCTGGCGGCGCCGGCTACCGCCGTGTTGACGCCGATCAGGGTGCTCGACGCACCCATCCGCGCCATCTCGATGGAGAGCAGCGGGATCGTCAGGCTGAGGCCGATACCGACGACGGCGACGCAGACGATGGCGGCGGTGATCGAGGCAAAGCGAGCCCGGTCGGCAAGCTCCGACGAGGAATGTGCGGGCATGAACTGAAAACGCGGTCCGAACGAGCCACGCGGTGGCTCCGGACCGGCTTTCTCGCTCCCGACGCCCGCGAACGCAACCTGCGGCGGGTTTTACCGCGCCGCCGACTTCAGCGGCTTGTCCTCAGCCTTGGGTGTCTGCCGATCGATCTTCTGCCCATCGCGCAGGTCGGCGGGCGGGCTCAACACGAGCTGCTCCCGGCCGTCGAGGCCGTGGTTCACCTCGATGGTGGTGCCGAGATCGCGCTGGATGTGGACGTTGCGCCACTGCACGGTGCCGTCATCGTTGGCGACCGCGACCTGGGTTCCGCGCTGGTTGAACACCAGGGATTCGGCCGGGATCACGATGTTCGGCTCGGTCCGCGGCACTTTCAGCGTGACATAGACGTAGAGGCCTGCACGAAGGGTGCCATCCTTGTTCTCGACGTCGACCTCTGTGGTCAGCGTGCGGGACGACCGGAGCAGGGCCACGGAGCTGCGCGCGACCTTGCCGGAGAAGGTGCGACTCGGCAGCTGCGGCACCTTGATGGTCGCCTCCAACCCATCCCGCACGCCCACCGCCGCATTCTGAGGCACGTTCACCGAGACGCGGAGGATATCGTCCCGGTCCATCGACAGGAGGGCCGTGCCGGTCCCGTCGGCATGGACGAGATCGCCGACATCGACACCGCGCGCGGTGATCACCCCGTCGAAGGGGGCGATGATGTCCTTGAAGCCGGTGAGCGCCTTGAGGCGGTCGACGGTGGCGGTCTGCGCCTTGATGTTGGCCTCGGCCACTTTCACGCCGGCCTGGGCCGAGGCGAGGGTGGCGCCCTGGCTGAGCACGCTCGCCTGGGAATTGTCGGCGTTCTGCTTCGAGGCCCAGCCCTGACCGGCCAGGGTCGAGGTCCGGCTGTTGGTGACGTTCGCGAGGTTCACGTTGGCCTTGGCCTGATCGACCATGGATCTGGCCTGGAGCAGTTGCGCCTCCAATTGCCCGACCTGGGCCTCGGCCTGGGCCAGTTGCTGGTCGAGGTCGGGGGCGGCGATACGCAGGAGGATGTCGCCCTGGCGTACGCGGCTGCCGATATCGACCCGGCGCTCGGCGATGTAGCCGGTGGCGCGGGCATAGAGCGCCGCTCTGGCGAACGCGTCGGTCTGGCCCGGCAGGGTGATCTCCACCGGCTTGTCCGCCCGCTCGACGGCGACGGTGCGCAGCTTCGGCACGAGGGTCTTCACCTTGCGCTGCGTCTCGTCGGCGGCCGCACGCTGCTGCCAATGGCCGTAGCCGCCCCAGGCCAGCAGGCCGACGGCGACCAGTCCGACCACGACGAACGGCCCGGAGCGGGGCGGGCGTGGGATATCGTTGGGGTCACGGGGTGAAGCGTGCATTACCGGCGTCCCGCCATCCAGCCTGTGTCCAGCATAGCGCGTGTCCGCGGCCTCATGCGTAATCCTCCAACGGTCGTACCTCGCCCCGCCGCAGGAAGGCGTAGAGGAACGGCACGAACAGCAGCGTCGAGGGCGTACCCACGGCGATTCCCCCCATCACGGCGCGTGCCAGGGCCGCATTCTGCTCGCCGCCCTCCCCCGTGCCCAAGGCCATGGGGATCAGACCGAGGAACATCGCGCCCGCGGTCATCAGCACCGGCCGCAGGCGGGTGTCGCCAGCGAGCAGGGCCGCCTCGGCGGCACCGCAGCCGGTGGCTTCCCGGTGTTCCTTGGCGAAGGTGACGAGCAGGATCGAATTGGCACTGGCGATGCCCACCGACATGATCGCCCCGAACAGAGACGGAATCGAGAAGGTCGTCCCGGTGATGAACAGGCTCGCGACGATGCCGCAGAAGGCGAGCGGCAGGGCCGCCAGCACCACGAACGGGTCACCCCAGCTCTGGAAGTTCACGGCCATCAGCAGGTAGACCGCCACGAGTGCGATCGAGAGGCCGACTCCCATCCGGAAGAAGGCCGATTGCATGTTCTCGATCTGGCCGCGCACGACGATCTTGTCGGGAGCCGCCAAACCCTTCTGCTCTTCGTCGACGATGGTGCGGATTTCCTTGGCCACCGATCCGAGATCGCTGTCCTGCACTGCCGCATAGATGTTGAAGGTCGGCTGCGTGTTGACGTGGTTGATCACCGTCTGCGAGCCCTCGCGCCGCATGCTCGATACGCTGGAGAGCAGCGTCAGCACACCGGGTGCATCCGAGCCGCCATTGACGAGGAGCGGCGTATTCTGGAGCGCGGTGAGGGAATCGTTGCGGTATTCCGGCGTCTGCACCCAGAGCTGGTAGGGGATGCCGGTCTTCGGGTCGGTCCAGAAGTTCGGGGTCACCTGGAAGGATCCCGACAGGGAGACGTTGAGCCCCTGCGCGATCTGCTGCTGGGTCAGCCCGAGTTCGGAGGCGAGCTTGCGGTCGACGTCCACGAAGAATTGCGGGGTGCCGACGATCTGATGGAGGTGGACGTCCACCGCCCCGCGGGTCTCCTTGAGACGCCGCACGATGGTCTGGGCCACTTCGAGATCCTTGGCGGTGTTGCGCCCCGAGACCTGGATGTCGATCTGCGCCAGGGTGCCGAAATTCAGGATCTGGGTGATGATGTCGGAGGGCTGGAAGTAGGTGACGAGGTCGGGAAAGCGCTCGGCCAGCACCTCGCGCAGGCGCTTGGTGTAATCGGCCACCGAGCCGTGGCCCTCCTTCAGGTTGATGAGCATCTGGCCGTCGTTGTAGGCGACGAACGAGCCATCCGAGAAGGCGAAGTTGTAGTTGTTCGACGGCAGGCCGATATTGTCGAGGATCTGGTCGATCTCGCCCTCGGGGATGACTTCGCGCACCACGCTCTCGACATCGGCGAAGACCTGCTCGGCGGTCTCGATACGCATACCAGGCCGGGTGCGCAGATGCAGGGTCATCTGGCTCGAGGCCACTTGCGGGAAGTAATCCTGCCCGACGAACAGGAAGAGCACCGCCGTGCCGGCAAAGACCAGGCCGACGATGCCGAGGGTGGCGACGCGGCGCCGCAGGACCACGTGCAGCAGCCCGAGGTAGCCGCTGTGGAAACGCGCGAACCGGGCCTCGAAGCCGGTGCGGAACCAGCCGGCGAGCCGCATCACCGGACTGAACAACCAAGCCAGCGCCCGGCCGACGCGGCCCCGGCGCGGCACGCTGCCCCCGTCTCCATGCTTCTGCGCATATTCGCGCGCCACCAGCACGTCGATCAGCACCGGCACCAGGGTGCGCGACAGGACGTAGGAGGTCAGCATCGCGAACACGACCGCGAGCGCCTGCGGCGTGAACAGGTATTTGGGGGTATCGGTGAGGGCGAAGACCGAGACGAAGGCGGCGCAGATCGACAGCGTCGAGATCAGGGCCGGCTTGGCGATGCCGGCGGCACCCTCCACCACGGATTTGCGGAACGGCTCGCCCTCCTCGAACAGCCGGTAGGTGTTCTCGATCGCCACCGTCGCATCGTCGACGAGGATGCCCACCGCCAGCGCGAGGCCGCCCAGCGTCATCACATTGATGGTCTCGCCGAGCGCCGTCAGGATGGCGAGCGAGGTCAGGATCGAGAGCGGGATCGAGACCAGCACGACGATGGTGGAGCGCCACGATCCGAGGAACAGCAGGATCGTCAGGCCGGTCAGTCCGGCGGCGATGATCGCCTCGTGGATCACGCCCTCGATGGCTGCCGAGACGAACACCGACTGATCGAACAGCGGCTTCAGGGTCATGCCCTCCGGCGCCGCCGCGCGGATGTCGGGCAGCGCCTTCTTGACGTTGTTGACCACGTCGAGCGTCGAGGCGGTGCCGTTCTTGAAGATCCGCATCAGCACCGAATGCAGACCGTCGGCCCGCACGATGTTGACCTGCGGCGGCCCGCCGTCGCGGACATGGGCGACGTCGCGCACCAGGATCGGCTGCCCGCCCACCACCTTGATCGGGATCTGGTTCAACGCGTCGATGGCATCCGGCGAGGCGTTGAGCTGAACCGGGTATTGCTGCTCGCCGATCTTGGCGAGGCCCGAGGGCACCGTGAGGTTCTGGGCCGTCACGGCGTTGGTGACGTCCAGCGCCGTGAGCCCGAGCGCCTGGAGGGCGTGCAGATCGAGATCGACCATGATCTGGCGCGGGGTACCGCCGAAGGGCGAGGGCAGCGTCGAGCCCGGCACCTGCGTCAGGCGCTGGCGAATGCGGTACTGGGCGTAATCGTAGACCTTGGTCAGGCTCTCGCGGTCGGAGGTGAGCGAGAGCTGGATCACCGGCACGGAGGAGGCCGAGAAGCGCAGGACGATGGGCGGCTGCACGCCGGGCGGCATGGTCGAGCGGATCGAGTTCATCGCCGAGACGGTTTGGGCGATGGCCAGATCGATGCTCACCGAGCCGTCGAAATAGATCTTCTGGATCGCCGTGCCCTGCAGGGTGGTCGATTCCATCCGGGCGATGTTGTTGACGTTATTGGAGAGCGAGAACTCCGCATAGGTGGTGATGCGGCGCTCCATCTCGGAGGTCGAGAGGCCGGTATAGGTCCACACCACCACAACCACCGGAATATCCACGGTGGGCAGCACGTCTTTCGGCGCGACGACCACCGCCGCCGCACCACCGAGCATCATCAGCACGGCGAGGACGTAGATCGTGATGCGAAACTTGAGCGCGTACTGAACGAGACCCATTCCGTCTCCAAATCCATGCACGCGAGTGGTCGCACACTCGGCGCACCCGTACAGCCGTGGCGCCGCGCCGCACGGACGGGGGTATCGCAGGGCTTTGTTTCTGAATGACGTATACGATCGCCCGTGCGTCGATCTCGCCGCCGGGCCGAGAGCGCGCCGGACCGGCCCTGAAGCCGCGCCCCGCGCCCATCGGGCTCATCGACCCGAGACGGCGTCAGTCCTCGCAGATGTCCTTGAGCGCGGCCCATTCGCGCGCGTTCAGAAGACCGGTCGTGGTCTGTTTCGGACCCGCGAGCGACCGGCTGATCCGCGCCCGTTCACGCGTGAACGGGTGACTCCGAAGAACGGCCGGGCTCGATCGATCCTCGTCGTGATCGATGCGCTCGAGGATTGCGGCCAAGGCCGACGCATCGCCCCCGGCATTCCGGACCATGTTCACCGCGAAGGCATCGGCGGCGCTTTCGGCATCCCGGCTGTACCCGGCGGACAGGGCGGCTTGGCCCAGAGCGATCAGAACCGTCGATCCGGTCAGATCGCCGATGACCATGCTGAGGAGCAGCGATGTGCCGGTCGCGGCGATCAGCCCGCGCATGGGATCATGGGCCACCATGTGCCCGAATTCATGGGCGAGGACGGCGGCGAGTTCGTCCGGCGTGTCCGTCTGATCGATCAGGCCGGACAGGACGATCATGCGGCCGCCCGGAAGCGTGAACGCATTGGGGGTGCGATGCGCATGCACGGAGATCTGAATACCATCCGGCAAGCCGCTATCTCGCAGGAGGCGAGCCGACAGGCGATCGAGGCTCGCGACACCATCGCGCTGGTCGCAGCGTGCCGGGCTGTCGAGCATGGAGAGCACCTGACGGTCCACGGCTTCGCCCAGCCGCGCCTCGATGACGGCAGGCACCAAAGGAGCCAGACGCGATGCGAGGGCCGGCACTCCGTAGAGGGCCATCAGGATCGCCGCGCCCGACGCGGCGACCGACCAGAGCACGAGGCGCAGGCGCCCGCTCCGCTCGGCGACGACGCGCCGGTGGAGGTCCGGACACCGCGCCGCCAGTGCCGCGCCGAAGACCTGGTCCAGGAATTCGACCTGGCCGCGACCGGACTTCGGACCGAGGCGTGACAGGGGCGCGGCCGTTTCACCGGCGACGAGGTCGGGCAGATCCCAGCAGACCGCGACATCCGGTCCGGAGAGTTCCAGGCGGTCGGAGAGGCGCAGGATGACCGGATGCGCCTTGGCGCTATTGCCGTCGAAATAGGTGCCGCGTGCGGTCGGAAGCAGCATCATGGACAGGCCCTCGCACCGCCTGTCCCTACCATCACAGCCCGATCTCCAGGGCGCCGCCGACGCCGAGGGCATCGCCCAGGCCTTCGTTGAGGCCGCTCGCCGCCGTATGCCGGGAGGACAGGATCCGTTCGAGCGCATCGATGTTTCGGACGGTGGTGGACTCGGCCACCGCCCGCCAAAGCCGAACCTGGATGATCCGCACGTAGAGCAGGTTCAGCAGGAAGGCGCCGAGGAGGTAGGCGCCGAACAGAAACGCGACGGTGGAGAGATGGAACGGGTCGGCTCCCGCCACGGCTTTCATCATTCGCATCGCGGCGAACGTGAGCGCGAAGACCAGGATCGTGAACGCCATCAGGGCCGCCGCATAGATGAGATACGGCTTGTAGAAATCGCGCTTCCTCAAGGACGATTCGAGCCTCGCAGCGCCGAGCGTCGTCGAGGCGATGAAGGCGCGAGTCTCGTTGGCCCAATAGACTGGAAATAAACAGAGAAACAGGATTGAGCAGATCGCCGTCGTCAGTAGGAAGATCAGGCCGACCTTCACGAAGGTCGCATCCGCATAGACCGGGTTGAATTCGCGTTTGCCCCCGCGACCGGCCAGGAAGAGATCGTGCGGGATGGAAAAATCCGCGGCGACCGCGAACGCGATGCCGGCTACGATCACCGGGGCGACGGCAAAAACATAGACCAGCAGCCAGGGCGTGAGGACGGAGCGGCCGCTTGCGCTGGACGCCATGCGGCTCTCGCCGACCAGCGTGTGATCGATCCGATAGCGCTCGAGGCTCGCCCGCATGAACGGATAGGCGAGGCCCAAACTGGCGATCGACGCGATCGCCCATCCGACGGACCTGCCCGTGTAGGCGAGGCCCGATCCGTCCTGTCTCAAGCGTATGCCGCGCCACAGCGAGCGGGAGGCCCGATAGCGGCGGGCGCGGTAGCTTGCGTACTGCCCCAGCGGGAAGAGCACCACGAACAGCAGCAGACCGCTATAGGGCGCGATGGCCGGGACCGAGAGCGCGGCGATCGATACCGCGATGTAGATCGGGACGACGACGGCGAGTGCGACAAGAAATCCGAGAAAGAGTTCCTTGCCGCGACCAGTATACTCCGCCGGACTCCCGACGATTACCGTTCGCGACCAGAAGAACCGACGCAGCTCAGTGAGATACCAGAACCGGTATACGCCGAAGGTGACCATCGACAGAAGGGCACCGCGAAACACAATCCGGTTCAATCCCACAAGTCGGCGATCGAACTCTATGTTCGACCTGTCCTGGCGACGTGCGACTTCAGTCGGCCCAATTGATTCCATGCCGCTACCCTCCATAGGAGTCGCGGTATGCTTAAGCTTCACCGAGAGGTATGGCTATAGCCCGACGTGTATAGTGGTCGATAAACGCGTCTGGATTGAAAATCCGCGGTGGATGGATCCCACAGCTCAGCAGCAGCGAAACCCGCTGCGGTTGCCGACACCGAATCGGGCATTCTCGCGATTGCGGAAGAACTCCAGTTCGGTCATTGGCTCCTGATCCGCATGGGTCCGGCGGATATGGGCGGCATAGGCTTCGTAGTCGCCCTGCCCGACCATCAACCGGGCGCCGTCGCAGACGCATTTCGAGAAGGTCCTGAGACGGTCCCGCAGCTCGCTCGACGACAGCGCCATGATCCCTACTCCGCTGCGACCGGCGTCGCGCCGCCGGTCTCGAGGGCGGTCCAGCGATTCGCCCGGTAGGCCTTGACGCACGCCATAATGCCGAAGGCGGCGATCGCCACCACCAGTCCGACGAACAGCACCGCCAGCGCCGCATCGATCCGATCGTTGAAGACGATCTTGTGCATGTCGGCCATGCTCTTGGCAGGAGCCAGGACCTTGCCCTCGGCGATGGCCGCCGAGAACCGGTCAGCATGCGAGAGGAAGCCGATCTTGGCGTCGGCGGAGAAGATCTTCTGCCAGCCGGCGGTTAGGGTGCAGATGCACAGCCACACCGTGGGGATGATCGTGACGAAGGCGTAGCGCTCGCGCTTCATCTTGAAGATCACCACCGTGGCGAGCGTCAGGGCGACGGCGGCCAGCATCTGGTTCGAGATGCCGAACAGCGGCCACAGCGTGTAGATCCCGCCCAGCGGATCGGTGACGCCCTGGTAGAGGAAGTAGCCCCAGGCGCCGACGCAGAGCGCGGTCGCCAGGATGCTGGGCACCCAGGCCGAGGTGTTCTTGAACTGCGGAGCGACGAGCCCGAGCAGATCCTGCAGCATGAAGCGGCCGGCGCGCGTGCCCGCATCCACCGCGGTCAGGATGAAGAGCGCTTCGAACAGAATGGCGAAGTGATACCAGAAGGCCATCATCGTCTTGCCGCCGATGGCCGAGGAGATGATGTGCGCCATGCCGACCGCGAGGGTCGGTGCGCCACCGGCGCGAGAGATGATGGAATGCTCGCCGACATCGACGGCGGTCTGCGCGATCTTTTCGGGGGTGATCGCGAAGGCGGGGTCGAGCTTCGTCACCGCGGCGGCGGCACTCTCGGGCGTGGTGCCGACGAGGGCGGCCGGCGCGTTCATCGTGAAGTAGATGCCCGGCTCGATCACGCTCGCGGAGACCAGGGCCATGACGGCCACGAAGCTCTCCATGAGCATGCCGCCGTAGCCGATGAAGCGGGCGTCGCCTTCGTTATCGATGAGCTTGGGCGTGGTGCCGGAGGCGATCAGGGCGTGGAAGCCCGAGACCGCGCCGCAGGCGATGGTGATAAACAGGAACGGGAACAGCGATCCGGCCCAGACCGGGCCCGTGCCATCGACGAACTTGGTCACCGCCGGCATCTGCATGTGCGGAGCGACGTAGACGATGCCGAGCGCCAGACCGACGATCGTGCCGATCTTGAGGAAGGTCGAGAGGTAATCGCGCGGGGCGAGCAGGAGCCAGACCGGCAGGATCGACGCGACGAAGCCGTAGCCGATCAGCATCCAGCACAGCTGCGGGCCGGTGAAGGTGAAGAACGGACCCCAATACGGGTCGGCCGCGACGTTGCCGCCATAGACGATCGCCAGCATCAGGAGGACGAAGCCCAGGATGGAGACCTCGCCGACCTTTCCGGGGCGGATGTAGCGGGCATAGAGCCCCATCAGCATCGCGATCGGGATGGTCGCGGCGACGGTGAAGGTGCCCCACGGGCTCTCGGCCAGCGCCTTCACGACGATCATCGCCAGCACGGCGAGCAGGATCACCATGATCATGAAGGTGCCGAACAGGGCGATCACGCCCGGAATGGTCCCGAGCTCGGCGCGGATGAGTTCGCCGAGCGAGCGGCCGTCGCGGCGCATGGAGATGAACAGGACCATGAAGTCCTGTACGGCGCCGGCCAGCACCACACCGGCGAGAATCCACAGCAGGCCCGGCAGGTAGCCCATCTGGGCTGCCAGAACGGGGCCGACGAGGGGACCCGCACCGGCGATGGCCGCGAAGTGGTGGCCGAACAGCACGTTGCGGTTGGTCGGAACGTAATCGAGCCCGTCATTGTGACGGTGCGCCGGGGTCGGGCGGCTCGGGTCGAGGTGCATCACCTTTTCGGAGATGAACAGCGAATAGTAGCGATAGGCGATCAGATAGGTGCAGACGGCCGCGACCACGACCCAGAGGGCGTTGACGGTCTCGCCGCGGGTGGTGGCTACGATAGCGAGGGCGGCAGCGCCGAGTGCCCCCACGAGGGCCCAGGGCCCATGCTTACTGATCGCGCTCATCGACGTCTCGCTCCTGCGACCTGTCCTTACTGGCAGATCGTCAAGGGTCCTTTTCGCGCAAAAACGCAGCGAGGGCCAGACACCCCGCATGGGAGGGACGCGTGAATCGCATAACGAATGTCAATTTTGTCAGGCGCGGGGGCGGCGGCTACCTGTGAATGCGCCTCCGCATCGCCGCTCAGTCGAGGACGATCACGCGGTTGGGCAATTCGTCCGAATCGCCCGGCGCAGCCGGCAAGGCATCCGCCAGAATGGTGCCGACCTGCCCGATCGCCGCCACGAGGCCGGACTCCATCTCGCCGCGGCGCAAGGCCTCCAGCAGCACCGTGATCGCGCCGGACCACGCCGCGCTCGGCAGCCGGGAGGCCACCGCCGTGTCGGCGACGATCTCGGCATGCCCTTCGGCGCAGGCGAGGTAGATCAGGATTCCGGTGCGCCCGCGCGTCCGGCTCACGCCGCGGGCCGCGAATTCCCGCAACGCCGCCTCGTGCGCCCGGGACCGCCGGATGCTGCGGGGCACCAGTGCGAGGCGCAGGCGTGAATCCGCACCGGCCAGCAGGATCACCAGGGCCAGGGCGGCCTGGGCCAGGGCGATGGAGGCCGCGCTCCACGGGGTGAGCAGAATCAGCGGCCCTGGCAGGGCGAGCGCCATCACGAGCGCGAGAACCAGGGGCGCCGAGCGATAGAGACCGGCCTGTCTTGCCACCAATACGACGATCTCGCCGGAGGTCGTCGCTTCCGCAGCCCGCACCGCCTCGGAGACCCGGTCGCGGCCTGAGCGCCCGAGCATCGCATCAGTCCTACCACTCACCGGACGCCCCTCCGCCGCCGGACGATCCGCCACCGCCGGAAAATCCGCCGCCGCCGAACCCACCCGAGACACCACCACTCCAGCCGCCGGAGGACGGCCCCGGCAGGATGATGAAGCCGCCACCGCGACGGCCGCGATTCATCCGGTAGACCACGAACAGAATGATGAAGAACACGACGATGAACAGGATCACCTGGGTGGGATCGGCCTCGTCGCTGCGAACCTGCGCCTTGCGGTGCCATTCCTGCGCGTCGCCCGCCAGAATGGTCAGGATCGCATCGACGCCGGCACCGATGCCGCCGACATAATCCCCGGTCTTGAAGTGCGGGGTGATCGCCGTCGTGATGATGACCTTCGACAGGGCGTCGGTAAGCGCGCCCTCGAGTCCGTAGCCGACCTCGATCCGAACTTTGCGATCGATGGGCGCCACCAGCAACAGCACGCCGTTGTTGGTCTTCTTCTGGCCGAGATCCCAGGCGCGAAACAGCCGGTTGGCATAATCCTCCACCGTCAGACCCTGAAGGTTCGGCACGGTGGCGACGACGACCTGATCGGAGGTCTTGTCCTCGTAGGCTTTCAGCTTGGCCTCGATCGCGGCCTCGTCCTCGGGCTTGAGGATATGAGCCGCATCGACCACGTGACTGGTCAGCGCCGGAAAGGTCGGCTCGGCGGCGTGCCCTGGTCCAGCGGCAAGCACCGGAACCAGGGCGAACAGCGTCAGGCCGAGCAGAACCCGGCCGACGCGATGGGCAAGTGGGGTCCGGCCGCGCGCGGCTGGCACGGGACGCCTAGAACTTCACGCTGGGAGGACGCTCGGAATTCGGCGTCGCCGTGAAAGTCTCCATCGGCTTGGCCTCGGGGTAGAACCACGCGGCGATCCAGCGGCCCGGGATGGTGCGGACCTCGGTGTTGTAGGCCTGGACAGCCCCGATGTAATCGCGCCGCGCCACCGCGATCCGGTTCTCGGTGCCCTCCAGCTGCGATTGCAGGGCGAGGAAGTTCTGGTTCGACTTGATGTCCGGGTAGCGCTCTACCGTGACCAGCAGGCGGCCGAGCGCGCCCGAGAGTTGGTTCTGCGCGTCCTGGAATTCCTTGAATTTCTGCGGGTCGGTCACCGTTGAGGCGTCGACCTTCACGCTGGATGCCTTGGCGCGCGCCTCGGTGACGCCGATGAGCACATCCTTCTCCTGCTGGGCATAGCCCTTCACGGTCTCGACGAGGTTCGGGATCAGGTCGGCGCGCCGCTGATACTGGTTCTGCACCTCGCTCCAGGAGGATTTGGCGCTCTCCTCCAGGGTCGGCACCCGGTTGATCGCACCGCAGCCGGTGAGCGACGTCGCGAGCGCGACGGCGAGGGCGGCCGCACGAAGCGGCTGGATACGAAGCCGACCGAAGAGCGACGGGAAGCCGGCAATGGTGGCAGCGCCTGGACGCATGGGCGGAGATTCCTCGACGGCGGAGAGCATGGGTATGGGGACGCAACCGACATGCCGCTGCGTCCTTCTGTCAGATAGGCGTCGCCGGCCGCGGAAAAAGGACAGGAACCGGCGGGATCGGACGAATCCCGGCCCGATCGGGCCGGCCCGGTCGAGGTTGACAAGATCGGAGGGATCGGTCGCTGTGCCGCCCATGGACGAAACGCCTCCACCGCCCGTGGCGAAGCCGCGGGTCGCCATCACGTATTGTACACAATGCCAGTGGCTCCTGCGGGCGGCCTGGATGGCACAGGAACTCCTTTCGACCTTCCGCGACGACCTCGGCGAGGTCGCCCTGGTGCCGGGTACGGGCGGCGTGTTCGTCATCGCCTGCGGGCCGGACATCATCTGGGACCGCACCGTGGATGGCGGCTTTCCCGATGTGAAGGCCCTGAAGCAGCGGGTGCGCGACCGGCTCGTCCCGACGCGCGACCTCGGTCATATCGATCGGCCATGATGGACGGCATGCGGCCTGAGGCAGGCAGCCCCGAGAACGGGCGACGCGGCTGGTGGCCGCGCACGCGGCTCGGCCGGGCGCTGGGCCGGGTACGGCAGCAGCGATTCTCGACGCAGGTCTACCTGGTCGCCCTGGTGATCGCCCTGATCGGGCCGGGGCTGCTGTTCACCGCGATCCTGCTCGCGCGCTACGCCGGAACCGAGCGGGCGCGCTTCGAGCAGGATGCCCGTGAGAACGTCCGCGGCATCGCCCTCTCGCTCGACCGCGACACCGCGGGCCTCGTCTCGGTGCTGCAGACCCTGGCGACGTCGCCACGGCTCAAGGATGCCGAGTTCGCGAACTTCGACACCCAGGCCCGCCTGGTGCGCAATGCGGTCGGCCTGGAGCTGTTGCTGCGCCGTCCCGACGGGCAGGAGCTCGTCAACACGGCGGTGCCCCCCGGCGCGCCGCTGCCGCGCATCACCATGCCGTTCGACAAGGAGATCGCCACCGGCAGCCAGCGGGCGATGGTCTCGGGGATCATCCGGGGCACCACCCCCGAGGCGGCGGTCTACGCCGTGGCCGTGCCGGTTCAGGGCGACGGCGAGGTCAGCTACATCTTGAGCTTCAGCGGGCCGGTCAGCCGGTTGGAGAACATCCTCGCCCGCGAATACGTCAAGGGCTGGTCCACCGGCATCTCCGATCGCGACGGTATCGTGCTCGCCCGACTTCCGGATACGGACGCCATCATCGGGCGCCCACGGCTCGCGACGCTGCGGCAGTACCAGACCGATACCCCCGGGGTCTGGGAAGGCAAGGACCGGACGATGCGGCCGGTCACCGTCGTGGAGGCGCGCTCGCGCCTGACCGGCTGGACCGTCGGCGCGGTGATTCCGCAGGCTTTGGTCGAGGCCCGCCTGCGCAACTGGATCTGGGCGTTCTGCGGCTTCGGCCTGCTGGTACTGGCGACCTCCTCGATCCTGGCCGTCTCATTGTGGTCGCGGGTCTCGCGCCCGTTGCGGCGGCTCGCGGCCACCGGCCCGGCCCTGGCGCGCGGCGAGGCGATCCCGCGCATCACCTCGCCGATCCATGAGATCAGCCGTCTCGGCGACGTCCTGGCGGATGCATCCTTGCGATTGCGCACCCGTGAGGCCGAGCGCGACCGGGCGCTGGCCGAGACCGAGCGGGGCCTGTCCGCCTTGCGCGAAAGCGAGGCACGCTTCCGTCACATGGCCGATTCGGCGCCCGCCCTGATCTGGATGACCGACGAGAACGCGCAGATCAGCTTCGCCAACATGCATTTCGAGCACATGTTCGGGGCATCGGCGGCCACGCTCACCGGCGATGGCTGGCACAAGATCATCTACCCGGAGGATCTGGCCGGGTTCTCGACCCTGTTCGCGCAGGCATTCATCGATCGGCTGTCGTTCCGCGCCGAGGTTCGGGTGGTCGACCGCGACGGCGTCGTGCGCTGGCTGCGGTGCGAAGGCGTCCCCCGCTCCGACGATACCGGGACATTCCTCGGCTATACCGGCTGCAACGTCGACGTCACCGATGCCAAGCGGGCCGAGGAGCATTTGCTGCTCCTGATCCACGAACTGAACCATCGGGTGAAGAACACCCTGGCCACGGTGCAATCCATCGCCGGCCAATCCCTGCGCCGCCTCGAGGGCGGCGAAGCCGCCGCCGCCCGGGCTGCCTTCGAGGCGAGGCTCCTGGCGCTCGCGCGCGTCCACGACGTGCTCACCCGCGAAAGCTGGGACGGGGCCGAACTCGGCACAGTCGTGGCCGATGCCATCGCGCCCCTCAATTCCACCGACGGCCATCCTTCGCGGTTCGTCGTATCCGGGCCGGCCCTGCGCCTGCCGCCGCGCCTCGCCCTCTCGATCGCGATGGCGTTGCACGAGCTCGGCACCAATGCGGTGAAGTACGGGGCGTTGTCGCAGGAGGGTGGCACCGTGACCATCGCCTGGGGCGTGGAGCGCGAGCCGGACATCACGCTGTCCCTGATCTGGACCGAGAGCGGCGGTCCTCGCGTCGAGCCGCCGACCCGCACGGGGTTCGGCTCGCGCTTGATCGAACGCAGCCTGGCGCGTGAACTCGATGGCGAGGTGCAACTCCTGTACGCGCCCACCGGCGTCGTCTGCACCATCGCGGCCCCGGTACCGCCGCCGACCCTGCTCGAACGCAAGGCCGGGCTGATTCCGCCGCGCGACATCGCCCGATACGACACGGCTTGATACGAGCACCGCTGGTCCGGTGCGGGCACGCCCTTCAGGCGGAGCCCTCGGGATGGTGGGGCCGCTGCGACCGACCGGGGACACGGACGCTGAGCCGCACCGTCCCTGCAATCACCGCGTGTGCCAGGAACCGTTACAACGTAATCGAAAGCACAAGCGCTCCATTGGTACAAGTCGAGCGTTTTGTTTCCGAACGCTGCGGCATCTATAAGGGTATTCTATCGTAGATCGGAAGAATATCGTTCTTTTCCATGACTTACGAGCAAATACCGCAATGCAACATGGAGGCGGTCATGCTTTCGAGGATTTAGTCGTCCTCCCGCAATGCTGGCGAAGCGCTAAGACGCTGTTAAGCGCCACGTTGTAATCCCTTTGGAATACCTCCATCGGGATACGTCACATATGTTCGGGCTCCCATCCTTACGGCCGCAGAAAAACAGCCCGGCCGTCATTTCGACTTCGACCGAGGCCAGCACCTCCGATGAGGCGCAACTCTTGAAGGCGGTCGAGGCCCTGTTGGCGTCCCAGGACATCCGCACCGCCGACCTGCCCGACGGCCCGCTCAAGGCCGCTCTCGTCAAGCTGCAGGCCAGCGGCGAGCGCGACAGCGTCCGCAATCTCGGCAACATCGCGTTCATCGCCCGCGACGCGTCGGAAGCCGCGATCAACATCGGCTGGATGACCTACGATATCGGTGAGGTCGCCCGCGCGACCCAGACCATCGCCGGCGCCACCGAGGAGATGGCGGCCTCGATCGCGGAGGTCGCCCAGACCTCGGACACCGTGGTGCAGGTGGCGCAGGGCGCCCTCGACGCCATGCAGGGCTGCATCGGCGACGGTCAGCAGGCGCGCACCGCCATGGAAGAGATCGACAGTCGCACGTCGCAGATCTCGGACCGGGTTCTGGTGCTCGAGCGTGCCGTCGCGCAGATCGAGGTGATGGCCAATGCGATCGCGGCGATCTCGAGCCAGACCAATCTCCTCGCCCTCAACGCCACCATCGAGGCCGCCCGTGCCGGAGAGGCCGGTCGCGGCTTCTCCGTGGTGGCGGCGGAGGTGAAATCGCTTTCCGCGCAGACGGCGAAGTCCACCGGAGAGATCCGCGCGCTGCTCGGCACCCTCACCCATGAAATGGGCTCCATCGCGCAGGCGGTCGGCGAGAGCCGCACCGCCGTCAGCACCGGACGCGCCATCGTCGAACAGCTCGAAAAGCGCGTCGGCGACACCAACGACCGCATCGCCCAGGCGAGCGACCTCAACCAGGCGATCTCCCAGATGCTCGGCCAGCAGCGCTCGGCCACCGGAGAGATTTCCACCAGTGTCCAGAGCATCGCGGCCAAGGCGGCCAAGACGCACGAGGAGATCGAGCAGATCACCACCCGTCTGGTGCGGGCGGAGACCTTCGGACAGACGTCATTGGAGCCCGGCGCCCATCCGCTTCCCGCCTACGCCCTGGTGCGCCTGCCGGCCGATATCGGCGTCTGGAAGCGCAAGCTCGCCCGGGTTCTCGTCGGCCAGGGAACCGCCGATCGCAGCCTGTCGACGATGACGGGCGTCAAGCACAGCATCGCCGCCGATCTGCGCACCGGTCCGCTGCGCGATCACCCCGCCCTCACCCGTTTCGCCGAGGCCGAGATCACCGCACAGGCGGAGGCCGAGCGCATGGTGACGGCGGTGGCCGCCAACGACTGGGACACCGGCACCCCGGCCTACCGCACCGCGACGCAGGCCATGAAGACGATGATCGAAGCCGCCAAGGAGATGACCGGCCGCACCTGATCCGGCCGGCAACCTCTTGGAATCGGCGCGAATGCGCGGCCGGCCCTCGTGCCGGTCGCGCATTCGCGTATCGAGGGGGCCAATCGACGAGAGGCCGTCGCGGCGTCCGATCGGATCCGACATCCGCTCCGGCGATGGCGCGGCATGAACCTCAGGTCGGTTTTCGACTCGGTGTCGAGTAAGATTTGGCGTCGAGTAAGATTTGGCATCGGACAGGACCACAGAGGAGCCCGAGCCCGTGTCCGCCACAATCCCCGCCGCTCTCAGCGACGAAACCGTGCCGGCGCGCTTCAACGCCGCCCGGTACTGCCTTGCCGACAATGCCCGGCTGCACCCCGACAAGCTCGCCCTCGTCATGGCCGGCGCGGGCGGTCGCACCAGCCGGATGACCTTCGGCGCGGTCGACCGCGCCGTGCGTGGCATCGCCGCCGGCCTGCTCGCCCTCGCACCGGCGCCGGGTGCGCGGGTGATGATCCGCATGGGTAACGACGTGGATTACGTCCTCGTCTACTTCGCAGCGCTGGCGGCCGGCCTCGTCGCGCTGCCATCCTCGCCGCAGCTGACGCCCGGCGAAGCCGCGTTTCTCCTGGAGAATTCCGGGGCGGCCATCGTCGTGGCGGGTGCCGACTGCGCCGTCGACCGCGACAGCCTCGGCGACCGCATCCTGCTCGGCGCCGACGCGATCGCGCAGATGAAGGCGGGCGTTCCCGTGGCCGACTACGCCGACACGGCGGCCGACGATGCCGCGACCCTGGTCTACACCTCCGGTACCACCAGCCGCCCCAAGGGGGTGCTCCACGCCCACCGTGCCGTCTACGGCCGCCGCCCGATGCATGCGCACTGGCTCGGCCTGACGCGCTCCGACGTGATGCTGCATGCCGGCACGATGAACTGGACCTACACCCTCGGCGTCGGCATCACCGATCCGTGGGCCTGCGGCGCCACCGCTGTGCTCTATGATGGACCGCGCGACCCGGCGATCTGGCCCGCCCTCATCGCGCAGCATCGCGCGACCCTCTTCGCCGCGGTGCCGAGCCTCTATCGTCAGATCCTGAAATACGCCGACCTCGCGGCCTACGACCTGTCCAGCCTCCGCCACGGCGTCACCGCCGGCGAAGCGCTGCCGCGCGAACTCCTCGAGGCGTGGCAACACGCAACAGGCAAGCCGCTCTACGAGGCGCTCGGCATGAGCGAGATCTCCACCTACGTGTCGAGCGGCCCGACGGTGCCGGTACGACCCGGCTCCCCGGGAAAGCCGCAGCCCGGCCGGCGGGTGGCGATCCTGCCACGCGACGGTGCGCCCGAACCTCTCGCCGTTGGCGAGACCGGCCTGCTCGCGGTCCATCGCTCCGAGCCCGGCCTGATGCTGGGCTACTGGAACCGG
Source organism: Methylobacterium sp. BTF04 (assembly GCF_010692745.1). Lineage (GTDB taxonomy): Bacteria > Pseudomonadota > Alphaproteobacteria > Rhizobiales > Beijerinckiaceae > Methylobacterium. The sequence goes on along the minus strand of NZ_JAAHTB010000031.1, from coordinate 5,469 downwards.
CCCGAGGAGGAAGCGGCTGTCCTGCGCGGCGACTGGTTCGCGGGCGGCGACTTGGCGAGCCTCGATTCCGACGGCTACCTCTGGTTCCACGGCCGCAACGACGACCTGATGAACGCGCTCGGCTACCGGGTCTCGCCCAATGAAGTGGAGGGCGTGGTGGGCGAGCATTCGGATGTGGCCGAGGTGGGCGTGACCGAACTCGCCGTGCGCGTCGACCTCACGGTGATCGCCGCCTTCGTCGTCCTGAAGCCCGGCGCGACCCAGGATGCCGGCGGCCTGATCGCCTGGTGCGGCGAACGGCTCGCCGCCTACAAGTGTCCGCGCGAGATCCGCTTCCTCGACGCCCTCCCCCGCACCGCCAACGGCAAGGTCCAGCGCAAGCGCCTCGGCAGAGCTGACGACAAGGCGTGATGGCACCGGGCAGGTTGTGGGGGGGCGTCCCGGCCGATAGAGCGGGGGCATCGCCCATCGGCCCCGGCTCCATGACCCCGCTCCCGCTCTCCGTCTTCATCATCGCCCACAACGAAGCCGACCGGATCGGCGCGACGATCCGGGCCGTGCGCGATCTGACGGACGATCTCGTCGTGGTCGATTCCGGCTCCACCGACGGCACGCCGGCTCTCGCCGCCTCGCTCGGCGCGCGGGTGATCCACAACGACTGGCCCGGCTACGGCCCGCAGAAGCGCTTCGCCGAAGACCTGTGCCGTCACGCCTGGCTGCTCAACGTCGATGCCGACGAGGTGGTGCCGGGCGACCTCGCGGCGGGGATCAGGGCGCTGTTCGCGGCAGGCGAGCCGGCCCACCCGGCCTACCGCATCGGCATCGCCGAGATTTTCCCGGGAGAGAACCGGCCACATCCCTGGGCCTATACGCTGACCCCGGTGCGCCTCTACCGCAAGGATCGCGGGCGCTATTCGCCGTCACCCGTCCACGACCGGGTCGACTTGAGCGAGGGTGCCAGCGTCGGCCGGCTCAAGGGCGTGATCCACCATTTCTCGGTGCGTTCGCTCGGCGACCAGCTCGACAAGCTCAACCGCTACTCCGACCAGCAGGCGGACGATCTGGCTGCGCGCGGTGTCGCGATCCCGACCTGGCGCCTGTTCGTGGAGCTGCCCGGCAACTTCCTCAAGGCCTATCTCGGCCGCCGCCACTTCGTGCGCGGGGTCTACGGCTTCCTCACGGCGATGAACTACGCGATCTCGCGCCACTTGCGGGTGGCCAAGCATTATGAGCGCCGCCATATCGATTCGCGGCTTGACCCGCGGAACGCGAAATCCTAGATCGACGGCCTGCGGAGACGTGGCCGAGCGGCTGAAGGCACTCGTTTGCTAAATGAGCATACCCCGAAAGGGGTATCGAGGGTTCGAATCCCTCCGTCTCCGCCATTCCTTCCTTTTGTCGTTGTTTTTCAAGAACGTCAGGTCTTTCAACGACCTGCGGGCCGCCGAGTGGTACACATGGGTGGTCCACCGATGATTCTCCCCATTGCCAGGCCGTGGCGACACCCCAAAACGGGTATGTACTGGTTTCGAAGGCGCGTGCCGAAGGACCTGCAACTCCTTCTAGGACGGTCGGAGGAGAAGGCCTCGCTCCACACCAAGGACCCGGCATCGGCGCGCCTGCGGCACCTTGAGAAGTGCCGCGAGGTGGAGGAGCGATGGGCTTGTCTGAGAGCCGGCGCGGCGGCGCTCGTCGAAAAAAAACTAGCGGTCGGGTTGCCGGGGTTGCCGAAGGAACGGGAATTTTCCGATCGTTCCTTCGAACCCGACGCTCCGACGCCTGGCAGGCGGCCCCTGGGAGACAAAGCGGAGCCCGCGCGTCGGGTCCGAGAAGGCCTTCACGCGCATCATCCTGTTCGGGTTGGACCGGTTGTCGCGACGCGTCTCAAATACGCTGGTCCTGTTCGACGAATTCACCGCGCTCGGCGTGGAGATTTGGGTCGCTTCGGGAAGTGCCATCGGCCGGATCGACAACATCAAGGCCGTCTTCCTCAGCCTCTGCGCCATGGAGGAGCGTGCCCGACTTCTTCGTACGACCGGCTACGCATCATGGAGGGCCGCAGCGAGCGGTGCCAACATGGGGGGCATTCCGTATGGTTTCCGCAGGGGGCCCAAGGCCGGAACGCTCGCGCCGGAGGCTACCGAGCAGGAAGTCGTCGTGCGGATCTTCACGCTTTTCGTGTCCGGCGTCCATCCGCGGAACATCGCCTTCATCCTCAACAAGGACGGCATCGAGTCGCCCGATGGCGGGCTGTGGACCTACCACGCGATCATCGGGCGACCTTCGCGCGGCGACGGCATCCTCCGCAATACGAAGTATATCGGTTGGTACATCCACGGCCGCAGCATGACCTTGCGCACGCCCGGCCGCGCCAAGACCAAGCGCACGCTACGGTCGCCGAGCCTCTGGGTGAAGCTGGAGAAGCCGGATTGGGGCTTCGTCGACCCCGTACTGTGGGGTCGGGCCGACGAGCTGCTTTGCCGCTGGGACGCGGCGAAGGAAGGGGACGGCGAGCAGACCGAACGGAGAAGCGGAAGCGTTCTACTTCTTCACGGACGCTACGAGTGCACCTGCGGCTCCAAGATGCGGGCTCCCATTCGCGACGGCGTACGCAGCCTGCATTGCGCGGCCGCACGCGAGTTCGGTACGTGCGACAGGCCCGGCTTCACCAGTTCGTTGTTCGTAGAAACGGAGATTCTTCGCGAGATCCGAGACAACATCCTTTCGGACGAGGCCGTCGCGTTGTTCGCGCGGACCTACGTCGAAGCGATGAAGCAGGCACGTACGACTACGCTCGCCGCCCGCGCTAGGCTTCTGCTCCAAATCGAACGGATCGACGAACAGATACTCGGCAGTGCCGTCCAATCAGCTCGAGCTGGCTTCAGCGACGAGACCATGATCCGCGTCCGCGAGGTGTGGGAGCAAGAACGCGCTCGGTTGATCTCACGGGTCGCGGAACTGAGGATGCCGGACCGGGTGGCCGACTTCGACCCGGAGGCTGCCAGATCATTGCGATTCGCCATCGACGACCTGATCATGCGCATGCCGATCAAGGCTGCGACCGAGGAGGAGATCCTTCTCGTCGCTGCCCTCCGTAGACTGATCGTGCGCGTCCTACACGACAGGCCCCCGGGTCAGGCGGGGTATCGCCTCGTGATCGAAGCCTCGTTGGTCGATCTGGTGTCCGGTACGCAGGGAGCGGACGTGCATCAACCAGTCGTCCGCTATGAACGGACCTGCCCGCCGCCTCATACCGGGACGGTCCGCATGCCGGAATTGATGGCGTTCTACGGACGTAAGGCCGAAGCGAACGAGTGGGGTACGACGGACGAAGACTGGGCCGTCGTTTCGGAAGTCTGGAGGGACTACAAAAGCAGGCACAAGAGAGAGATCCTCGATGCCACCTTGTTCTACCTGCGCTGCGGTATCCTCGGCTTTAGGCACCTTCCTCCGCCCTTCGATGTCCATGGTCGTTCCGGAGGCATGGGCTTCATGATCTCAAGCGGCCGTTGGCAGCTCGCATACAACGCCTTGGTCGCCATCGGCTCTCCGACTGTCGCCGACCTGAATACGGACTGCCTCGTCAACAGGATCGAAGGCAGAAATGCAGAACCCCCGTCGAATGCCGGCTGCAGAAATCCATGGGCGACGCGCAGGCTCCGTGCAAACGCAGCGGCACCGAGAAGGACCGGAAAACCGACCCGCTGATGCGTTGCCTGATTCCAGGGATAGTGCGGAAGGCGAACTCGCTATCGAACCTAAGCATTCCGTGCGAGTTCGAGGACAGCTCGACGGTGTGAAGCACCTGCCGGACGATCGGGTATCCCGGGCCAGCGTGCCGGCAAACGCTTCAGACGCGGATGGACGCGGGCGAGCCAACGCTCGACCATCTGCCGGGTATTGAGCAGGAGATGCCGTCGATCTGCGACCCTAACGACGTCGGGCCCACCCATGGTGGTCCCACACGGGCATATTCGGTCGAGCGATCCCGTACCACGACCTGGATCACCAGACGCAGATCCAGCGGGCGGCCGGACTTCGGTCTCCTTCCGGTAGCATGCCAGCCGTGCCCGTCCCCGCACCGCCTCTCTCGCAACCGAGCGAGAACCGCCGTACCTCATGCCTCGTCGCCCCCAGCCCCGCTCATGCTTATGGGATGGCCCGCCCCTTACCGAACCGTTGGTGGCATTCTGCTGCCTTGGAGGAATGGAGGGATCGGGAATGGCAAAGAGTTCAGTCGCCGTGCTGGGTATCGATCTCGGCAAAAACAGCTGTAGCCTCGTCGGCCTCGACCCCGCCGGAGCGGTGGTTCTGCGTCGTCGCGCACGGCGCGAGACGATTGTCGGCCTGACGGCCAAGCTTCCGGCTTGTGTCGTCGCGATGGAGGCCTGCTGCGGCGCCCCGCCGACGCTCCAGTGGATGGTTTTGTCACCGCCCTACACACCTGGGCGGGATTCGTCTTTGCGGCCTTCGTGATCGATGTCTTCGCTCGCCGGATCGTAGGCTGGCGCGTGTCGCGATCGGCCCGGGCGGACTTCGTGCTCGATGCCCTGGAGCAAGCTCTGTACGAGCGCCGCCCCTTCGCCGGCAGCGGCCTTGTCTGTCACTCTGACCGCGGGTCGCAATACGTGAGCATCCGCTACACCAAGCGCCTTGCTGAGGCAGGCATCGAACCCTCAGTTGGCAGCGTCGGTGACTCGTACGATAATGCTCTCGCCGATACGGTGATCGACTTGTTCAAGGCCGAGGTGATCCACCGGCGTGGGCCATGGCGATCGTTCGAGGCCGTCCAGTTCGTCACGCTCGAATGGGTCGACTGGTTCGACCACCGTCGGCTACTCGAACCGATCGGGAATATCTCTCCCGCCGAGGCCGAAGCGCGCTACCATTCACAGACCGAGGCGCAAGCCTGGGCCGCGTGACTCAAACCAAATAGCCTCCGGGAAACCCGGGGCGGTTCAGTACGCCGCCCGCCGAGAGCGTCAGCAGGCGGGGGGATGCGAAGCCCAATCGCATGAACACGTGGCAGAGACGTGCAAGGCCTCCTGCATCGAATTCCGATTGCCGCAGCACTTGAGCGGCCATCGTATCCTCGTCAGGCCCCAAAACCCCAGGGCGTAAATCGCGCCTTGGATCAGCAAATTATCGAGCCACAGGCCCACCCAAATTGGCTTGATATGTGTCTCATAAGATAATTTCTTAATTATTTTCGAGATACAGTAGGCTCAGTTCGACTGAAAATCCATGCTGCCCCCCCCACCCACCCGCGTTACCAGTCGCAGCTTTTATTACAACCCTTGTCGATGCCATAGTTGACCAAGCAGCCGGTGTGGTCGTTCGATTTTATCGTCCGAGAGGAAACGGGCAGATTATGGACATTTTGCTTGTGTCGGACGACCGGCGCCTGTCGGAATACATCATTCGCGACTTCGAAGCACTGGGACATTGGGTGCTCTTCGACCTGTGGGA
>NZ_JAAHTB010000030.1 GCF_010692745.1 Methylobacterium sp. BTF04 | reverse complement strand
CGCCTCGATACGCCGCCCTCAATCCACCGTCGTCACCCACTTTCCCGCATAGCTCACCTGACGGCGCTGGCGACCACCCAGTATCCCGAGATCCGGATCGGCGACGGGCAACCACAGCCACGTATGACCTACGACCACTTCCTGGTGCAGGCTCGACTGTCCAACGGAATGGCACTCTCGGCGGAGATCGCCGGGGGGCGTCCGACCGGAACGCCGTTCCGCTTCGAGATCGTCGGCGAGGGCGGCATCCTCACGCTCGAAGGCGGGGCGCCGCGGGGCTTCCAGTCGGGGCGCCTGCGACTGCATGTCAACGGCGAACCCCAGATGGTGGATGAGGGGGATCTGGCGTCCCTGCCGGATGCGGCGTTAAACGTCGCCGCGACGTATGCCGACCTCCGCGACGATATCGCTGGCGGAACGTCGAACGCACCCGGCTTCACCCACGCGGTCCGCCTCGCCGGGCTGATCGAGGATGCCATGACATCCTCTCGGAACGGCCTCCGCAAGACACTCGGCGATTGGCCCGCGGCCTGAACGGGATGCGAGCGAATGACCGACGCGATATTGAATGGTGATGTCGCTTCCGGCGCCAAGTCTCGCCTCGATGGGAATTTCCGATAGAGCGCCCCTGCGGCAGCGCGATGGTCGAGGTCGCCCTTGCGATCTGCTCTGGTCCACCCTTGGGCGGCCAGACGCCGGCAGCGTAGGCACGGGCTCGTAATCCCGAGCGTTCCTCAAGACTGGCGAAGCCCCAGATGTGCGTGATCCTGGGCGCCCCATCCAACGCGTACATGTTCACGACGAGATGGTCGGTATAGTCACGGGCCGGTTCGATGGCGGCTTCCCAACCCGCCAGCGTCGGCGGCAGGCCACCGGGCTTGAGTTGGTAGGTCCGGAACTCGTACACCCCACCCCGTTCTCCGGCCCGGATCGTCGGCAGGAACGGGAATGGGGCGTAGCTGTCCATCTCAATCGCCGACACGACACTTCCGGCATTGAACGGACTGGCATTCAGCAGCGCGCGCCGACGCTCGGCCGTCATGTCCTCCGGCGCCGCGAACCCGCGCAACACGAATATCTGGCCCAGCGTGCCCAACTCCGTCCGCCAGCAGCCGAGGAACTCACCCTTCGCCTCGCCGTCGTCCACCCAGGCATGAACGCCATCCGACGCTTGCCCGAGCGCAAGCAGCGGGCACGAGAGGTTAGCCAGTTCGTACAACATGTAATCCTCCGCGCGTTCGAGGCTTTCGACCCGCCTCGCACCATTGGGTGTCGGTCAAACCGGATCACATCCAAACGTCGAAGGCCAACGGACCGCAAGGATGCAAAGCGTAGGATTCGGTCCACGACCACGGGGGTCGTTCGGTATCGGCTTGACGCTCAACCGGAGTGTCCGATGCAAATCGCGCCCAGCGCGACGACGATGCAGGCTGCGACGCGATGGACCGTCAGACGCTCGTGGAGGAAAAACCGGCCGATGAGTGCCGCGAACACGACGCTGGTCTCCCGCAGTGCCGAAACCGGACCCATCGGGCCGAGCGACATGGCGAAGATGATGATCCCATATGCGATGAGGGAGACGACGCCGCCGCCCGCGGCGACCAACGTCTCGCGGGGGCCACGGACGAGGCTGCGCCAGTCGCGCAGGGCGGCGTAGACAGGCGGCGCCAGGATGCCCCAGAGGAGGCACATCCAGACAGTGTAGCCTACGGGCGTTCCCGAGAGGCGAACGCCGATCCCGTCCACCACGCTGTACGCGCCGATGAAGCACCCCGTACCCAACGCGTAGAACAGGCTGACGCGTCCGATGCCGCGTCCTTGGAACGCCAGCGATAGGATGCCGGCGGAGACCAACAGGACACCGGTCAGGGCGACCGCGTCGGGCAACTCATGTGCGAATGTCGCCGCCCTCTGTAGGGCGAAGGAAAATCAGGCCACGGGGCGGAGTAAATCCAGGCCACTTGAGCTTCACCAAGCCCGCAGAGCCCATCTTTAAAACGATTTCCCTGCAAACACTTACGCTGATGCGGCAGCTGAGAGACCACGCCTGTGGCCGGTGCGTTGAGGGCGGTTTAGTGGCCTGGATTTGCACCGCCCTCTACACCGCCCCGACCGATACCAGGATCGGCGACGTCCCCCGGGAGATCGGTTAGGTCTGCCCGAGGTCTCCGTGTCGATACGTCCGGACGAGGAAGAGATTGTAGCCGATATGCAGCGCGGCCGAGAGGCCACGTAGCCCCAACTTGCCTGCGCCGGTACGGGTACGAAGGGCGCGAGCGTCGCGCAGGCCAACGCGATGGCGATGCACATGATCGTAATCGACCACAACCTGTCGCCTCCGGCCCGCAACAGGGCATTCCAGCTCGCGTGCAGTACCGCAGCCAGCAGGACGATGAAGATGATGACAACAGACATTCCGACCCACTACCAAGATTGCTCAAATCAGCGCGGTTATTAATTTGAATTACGCTCGGCGCAGATTTCTTAGTCTGCCTCAACGACTTTGAGGGGTTCGCAAGCTTCGGTTTCAAGCACTATGTTTTCGCCGAAGACGAGGCGAAAGAACGAGCATAATGGGCACGACTGCGAGTGCCGTCAGAGCTGCGGCCACCGCGGCCCAGCTCGGCCCGACCGCGTCACCGAGGCGACCGTAAATCAACGGGGCGGCCAGTGCGCTGCCCCCGAGTGTCCAGGTGTAGAACACCGCGAAGGCCTTCTCGACATGGCCGCCCGGCGCAAGTTCGGGGACGCTGCCGTACAGGACCGACGACGTGCCGTTCAGCATGAGGCCGAGAACGGGCAGCACGGCGAGCAGGGGCACGAGCGGCAACGCGATCACCGCCAGGATCGCCACCGCGGTCCCGGTCTCGGTGAGGACCACCGTACGGGTCACCCCGAAGCGGTCCCCGAGCCCACCGCAGACCGCCTTGCCCAGCGCGCCGCCGACGAAGACCAGCGAAAGCGCTAAACCCACGGTCGTCAGCGCGGCTCCCTTCTCGCGCATCAGGAACGGCAGGTAGAGCAGGAAGGCCGGGCGGGCCGCGTTGTCGAGGATGCCGATGGCGACAAGTAGCCTGAAGCCGGTCGGATCGCCCCGAACATCCCCATTATGCCCCGGCGGCCGCGGCGCGGTCTCGGGCGCCTCCCTTCGTGGAGCGGGCGGGCGTGGGAGGAGCGATCCGACGACGACCGCCACGACGACCCCCATGCCTGCGATCAGCCAGAGCACCGAACGCCAGTCCGTGAGGGTCAGGAGGAGTCCCACGAGGGGCGGCACGGTAGCCTTCCCCAGGTCGCCAGTGAAGTTGTAGGTGCCGAGAGCCCTGTGGGCGGAAGCGCCATAGGCGCGCGTGATCGCCGCGGAGGCCAACGGGTGCTGCGTGCTACTCCCGGCACCGCCGAGAACGAGGGCGGCGCAGAGGCCTATCAGCCCGCCCGACGCGCCGGCCAGCGCGTAGCCGGTGGCGCTCAAAAGCGTTCCCAGCACCAGCACCAAGCGGGAGCCGAGGTGCCGCGCAAGATGGGTGGATGGCATCTGCAGGGCGGCCAGCGCCCCGTTGTAGAGGCTGCGCAAAAACGCGAGGGCGGCGAAGCCGAGGCCGAACTCCGCCTGCCATACCGGGAGCAGCACGTAGATCAAGTCGCTGTAGCCATCGTGCAGGGCGTGGTTCAGACCGGTCGCGATCAAGGTCCGGCCCGCGTCGGGGGCGGGATCGGCCTCCACGGACGGGGCATGGTCCGGGGCTAGCGGCATTCTGGTTCCAGCAGCGATCTCGGAACCTCAGGGAACGACTCATCGACGTGAGAGTCGAATTGATAGTTCGTTCCGTGCCTATATAAAATATTGATGCGCTACACCCAGCTTCGCTCCTTCCATGCCGTCGCCGAGGTGGGCAGCGTGACCGGCGCGGCGCGGAGGCTGCATGTCAGCCAGCCGACGCTCACCAGCCAGATCCGCGCCCTGGAGGAGCACTATGCGGTCTAGCTCTTCGTCCGCACGGGAGGTCGCCTGCACCTCACCGAAGCCGGCCGCCACCTCCAGGGCCTTGCCCAACGCATGTTCGCGGATAAGGCCGAGGCGCGGCATTTCCTGACGGAGAGCCAGGAACTGCGCACGGGCAACCTGCGGATGGGAGCCGTCGGCCCATTCCACGCCATCGAGATGCTCGTCGCCTTCCACGACCGCCATCCCGGCATCGGGATCTCGGTATCCGTGGGGAACTCGAAGACCGTCCTGCAGGATCTGCTCGAATTCCGCACCGACGTGGCGGTACTCGCGTATGCCGGGAGCGATCCGCGGCTATGGGTATCGCAGTACGGCAAGGATCCGATCGTTGCCTTCGCACGGAAGGATCACCCGCTCTTCGGACCGGGGCGCAGCGGTCTTTCGATCTCGGAACTCCACGGCGAGGCGATGGTCGTACGGGAGACCGAGTCGAACACCCGCCGTGCGACGGAAGTGGCGATGGCGGAGGCCGACGTCCGGCCACGCATCGTCATGGAGATCGGTAGCCGAGAGGCGGTTCGGGAGGTGGTCGCGCGTGGGGTGGGGTTCGGTGTCGTCTCGAAGGCCGAGCATGTTTGCGACCCGCGGACGTTCTGGCTGCCGTTCCTCGACGCCGAGATCTTCAACTACGCCCACATCGTGTGCCTGCAGGACCGTCGGACATCCAGGATGACAAGCGCCTTCATCGACGCCGCCGGCGAAATCGATACCGCTTCCGCGTGATCGACCTAACCTGACCGGGACCATATGAGACGCCTCGGTGAACTATCAGGAACCCGCCCCGGGGCCTGGAGGATGCCCCCGTCCCGGCGGAGTGATACCTTCCCGGTGTCCGCCGGAGGCGGGAGCGATCAAAGACTCGGTGACCTGACACCCCCGCAACGTGATGAGGATCGACGGGTTCGAGGCGGCGCCGCCAGCGGCCGCCCCGCCGTCGTTCAATGCGGGTAGCTCGCGACGAGCGACCTACCCGCACCATGCGTCCCTTCCGGCGAACGGGCCGACATCATCATCGACGCCCCGACGGACACCAAGCCGGCCAGGGTCCGAAGTTCCTCCGGCTCCCGGGGATCCCGGGAGACCGCCTCGGCGTCCCTTTGCAAGCCGAGGTTACACGCCTTCGTGGCGAGCCCGCTGTCCGGGGTGCAGCCGTCGTGACGTGCACAGGCGGCATCGAGGGCATCGATCGGTGCCGCCGGCGCATTGTTGCCCGGGCCGCAATAGTTCCCATGGAACAGGACGGTCGGTGCCTTCCGGTCGAGCCCGGTCTGCGCGTGTGCCGGGCCGATCAGGAACAGGGCCACCATAGCGGGAATCGTCGATTTCTTGAACATCGGATCATGCCTCGTTCGGTTTCTTCGTTCGGGATTGGTCGTCGCATCATGCCTCCCTGGCCGGCCGCGACCGTCGGTCGGGTGCGGGACGATCACGGCAGGGCGCCGATCATGACCTTGGCCTCGGTCATGGTGTTCTCGCAGGCCCGCTTGTCCCCTCGCCGGTCCTCGGCGGTCGCCCTGTCGATGAGGCTCTTGGCGATGGCGACGTGATCGGCTGTCGGGACCGAGGCGGGATCGCTCGGGGCATCGAGACGGGCCGACGTGATGGCCCGGGGAGAGCCGGTCCGGAGGGTATGTCCCGCCTGTAGGCCGGTCACTTGTACGGCGCCGGCGCTGTCGAGGCGTCGATCGATGGTGTCGATCTGTTCGGTGCAGGAGGACGCAGCCGCGGGGAGCGGTCCGCTGACGAGGACGAAGGTCGCGAGAGTGGGGACCAAGCGCATCGGGATGACCTTGGGCGATCTGGCAGCGTCGCGGTTCCGCCCGGCGGGCGTTCGACCCGATGCCGTCCCTCACCCATCGATGCGAGGGTAGCGCTCCCTCGAACGTACGCCTCGCCTCATGCTGCGTCGCAACATGAAACGCGGGGCAGGCCCGCGCCTGTCGACGACATGTCGGCCAACATCGGGGGTTGAACTCTTCTCGCCAGCCAGGGCCGCGGTCGCACGTCGACCACTTGTCGGGTGGCCAAGGTTAGCCAGGGAGGGTTCGTCAGGTCCCACCGGCAATGGCCGTGACGCAATCCATCCCATCCCCGGGTTGCAGCATCGGTGCGAGCTCGTGGATGCATTCTGTAATGTGGGTGAGCACGACGCGTATCCGCGGGGTGTCGCGGTTGTCCTTATGGACGAGAAGCAGGATGTCGGCGCTCGGCGGCTCAATCGGCACGGGAAGCCGGACCAGCCGGGTTTCGGCGTCCGCGCGGAACCGTGCGAGGCATGCGAGACCGCCGCCGTTGGCCGCCGCGAGCACGGCGGCCTCATGACTGCTCGTCTGCAGCACGACCGTCGCGCGTGACGCCATCTCGGTCAGCCAGGCCGATTGCGTCATTTCCTGGCTGTCCTCCATCTGCGTGATCAGGCGGTGGTTCGGGCAGCCGTCGTCGAAGTCCAGGAGGCCGTGATCCCCGAGGTATTCCGCCGTCGCATAAAGTCCGAAGGCGATGCCTCCGATGCGCCGGATGATGAGGTCGTGCTGTTCGGGTTGCCTCAAGCGGACCGAGACGTCCGCTTCCCGCATCGACAGGCTGAGTTCCCGCGGGTTGGGAATGAGTTCGATCATGACGTCCGGATGGACGGTGTGGAGACGGGCGAAACTCGGGGCGAGGATGTGTGCGGCCATCGTCTCGGCGCAAGTGACCCGGACCAGGCCCCTTAGGCGGGCGTCGCGGCCGCTGACTTCCCGTTCGAGGGACAGGGCTTCCGCCTCCAGCCGTTCGGCCTTCACCCGCACCGCGGTCCCGGCAAGGGTCGGGACGTAACCGTCCGGCGTGCGATTGAGGAGCCGCACCGCCAGGGTCGCCTCCAGCGAATTTAGGCGTCGCCCGACGGTCGATTGCGAGACGTGGAGCATTTTGGCGGCCGCGGAAAGCGAGCCGTGCCTGGAGAGCGCCAGGAAGAATCTCAGGTCGTCCCAATCCAGCATCCGTGTACCGCCATCCGTTTTCGCATTGCCCGTCACCGACTTTGACGGCCGACTTCCAGAACGGAAGGCGTATATTCAACGCATCACAACCGCCGACGGGAATTATATAAATGGCTCAATAATTCGGCGGCAGATATTCGCCATAGAGGAAAACAAGCATGGCATTGCCACCGATCAAGCCCGTAGCCCTCCCGGACACCGTCGACGGACGTCGGCTTCAGGCCGTCATCGCCGAGGGGAAGTCGGACCCGTCCGCAGTTCGTACCCTCCGGTGCCGAACGGTCGCGCAGGGACGCCTGAGCCAACTCAACTTCATCCGGGACCTTCCACCCCAGCCGGTGATGGAGGACGAACCCGACGGCCTGCTCGGGGAGACCACGGCGCCGAACGCATCCGAAGCCTTGCTCGCCGCCTTCGGCTCATGTCTCTCGATTGGCATCCACGCCAACGCCCTGGCGCAGGGCATCCCGATCCGGTCACTCGAACTCGACGTCGAGGCCGATATCAACACCACGGCCGCTTGGGGAACGGGTGACCTCCATCCCAAGGCCATCGGGTTCGAGGCCATCCGGGTCTCGGTCAGGATGGATGCCGATGCCTCGCGCAAGACCCTCGCCGCCCTCGTGGAGCATACGGTGCTGTGGTCCCCCGTGGCCAACACCCTGCACAACCCCGTGCATCTCGATGTCGCGCTGCAGGCGCCGACGAGATCTTGAGCCGGGTGCGGACGAGCAGTCCGATCTTCCGATCAAACATCCGGGATAAGGCGGGCAACGATGACGATATCCACGTATCCGACCGTCGCAATCGTGGGTCCGGGAGCGATTGGCACCACCATCGCCGCAGCGCTTCACGAGGCTGGCCGCACCCCGATGCTGTGTGGTCGAACGCCCCGCGAAAGCCTGGAATTGCATGATGCCGGAGGCGTGGTCGTAGTGCCGGGTCCCGTGCTGATCGATCCGGCACGCGCCGGAGGTGCGGTCGATCTGGTCTTCCTCGCCGTCAAGTCGACACAGGTCGAGGCGGCGGCGGCGTGGCTGGCGGCATTGTGCCGTGCGGACACCATCGTGTGCGTCCTGCAGAACGGCGTCGAGCAGCAATCGACCGTAGCGCCTTTTGTCCCCGGCTGCCCAATCGTGCCCTCCGTCGTGTGGTTCCCGGCTCAGGTCCAGCCCGACGGTGCCGTGTGGCTGCGCGGCAAGGCCCGTCTCACCGTACCGGACGTACCGGCGGCCGGCGTGGTGCTTGTGATCGGCCCCCACGAGGTGGTCCAAGGGTAAAGTTAGTGCACGGTCGGCCGCTCCGCCACGGGTAGCTTGGCCGGCGGAGCTGGTCGGGGGAGCGCAGCCGGCCAAGCGGAGAAGGCTGGCATGAACACCTCCGGTGCCGGCGGCCGGTATCCCAGCGAGGCATGCGGGCGCACGGTGTTGTAGTGACGTCGCCAGCTTTCGATGACGACCTGCGCTTCCCTGAGTGTATAGAAGATCTCGCCGTTGAGAAGTTCGTCGCGAAGCCGTGCATTGAAGCTTTCGACGTAGCCATTTTCCCATGGTGAGCCTGGCGTGATGTAGGCCGTCTTTGCTCCCACGCCGGTAATCCAAGCTTGGACGGCCTTCGCAACGAACTCCGGCCCGTTGTCCGAACGAATATGGCCAGGTACGCCACGTAGGATGAACAGATCCGAGAGTACGTCGATGACGTCGATCGCCTTCAGCTTACGAGCGACCCGGATCGCCAGGCATTCATGGGTGAACTCGTCGACCACGTTGAGCATCCGGATCTTGCGTCCGTCATGCGTGCGTGCCTCGACGAAGTCATACGACCACACGTGATTGCGGTGTTCCGGGCGAAGACGGACGCAGGAGCCGTCGTTGTCCCAGATCCGCCCTCGCTTGGGCTGATTGGCTGGGACCTTCAGACCTTCACGCCGCCAAATCCGCTCGACGCGCTTGTCGTTGACGAACCATCCGGCCGCCTTCAGCAACGCGCTGATCTTGCGGTAGCCATAGCGTCCATACTTCTCGGCCAATGCCACGAGATCGGCTGTCAGCGCCTCCTCGTCGTCGCGGCCCCGCGGCACCTTGCGCTGTGTCGAGCGATGCTGACCGAGCGCCCGGCAGGCGCGGCGCTCGGAGATGTTCATCGTCAGCAGGATGTGCTCGACACAAGTGCGTCGGCGCGCGGGGCTCAGAAGTTTCCCCGGGACGCCTCCTGCAGGATCAGCTTGTCCAGCGTCAAATCGGCGATTGCCTTTCGAAGCCGAGCATTCTCAGTCTCAAGACTCTTCATCCGTCGAACCTGATCCGACTTCAGACCGCCAAACTCACGCCGCCACCGGTAGTACGTCACCGAACTCACAGCTAGAGCGCGTATTGCATCGGCCACGCTCTGGCCCTGTGAGATCAACACGTCCGCCTGCCGTAGCTTGGCAACAATCTCCTCAGGCTTTGGGTGTTTTGCCATCTTGTCCGTCCTCCAGGCTCAAAAGCCATACCAAAGGGCGGACCACTTCAATGGGGGCTGACCACTTGAGACCTTGCGCGGCACGCGATGCTCGGTCGACCCGGCCTCGGATTTCACGTCCGTGGCGTGGCGGAAACTGCTCCAGAACGCGGTCGCCGGATTGATGGTGCTCACCGGACGCCGATCCGGCATGTTCGGTCGTAACGACATCGCCCGGCTAGCCCTGGACTATCTCCACGAGGGCCTTGAGGTCGCCCGGGCCGAAGGCGCGATCCTGGGTGACGGGGTGCCGCAAGAGATCGTGGACGGCTTCAAGGCCCACCCGGCCGACATGGGAACCTCCATCCTCGCCGACCGAGAAGCCAACCGGCCGCTCGAATGGGACGTCCGCAACGGCGTCATCCAGCGGCGGGGCCGCGCGCATGGCATCCCGATGCCGGTCGGCGACGTGGTGGTTCCGCTCTTGGCGTCCGCGAGTGATGGACCCGGCTGATTCCGGTTTCGAAGCACCTTGGGGCTGGCGATCCTCTTCGTCGAGGTAACGGCAGAGGATCTCGCCCGCGACCCTAAGGCCGTATGCCGAGGCGCTTTCTCGCCGGTACGTCGGAACGCACGGCGCAACGGCCCCGGTCTCTGCCCCGGATTTAAATTCTTCTCCGGCCATGGCCACCTCCGGGACCCGAGGCTCGTCCCCCGGGGCATGGGCCTTCGGGACTGATCGGGAATGTACCGCAAGCACGGCCATGTCGGTCGATTTTCCCATGCGAGGTCCTGCGAGGTGTCGCTATCGCAGCGTGAGGACGGCTGGGTCGCCGGCGAGGGCGTTCGTCAGGACGCATGACAGGCCGATGCCGGTCGCCAGGAGGGTGAAGGCGAGCGCTGGAAGGCTTCGTTGCCACGGCTTGTCGCCGAAAGAAGCGATCAGCATCGAATGCGCGACCGCGAACCGTCCCATCGGTAGGCGTTTCGCTTCCGCCCTCGACCCGGCTCCGGATCGCGGGTGATCCCGGGGCCGGAGGCGTCTCATACCAATTCGACGGCGTCGTGGTCCGTCAGCGCGGAAAGCGTTTTCCCGGCCTCGTCCGCCGCCCGCATCGAACGCTCCGCGATGGAACGGATATCCCTGATGACGTGCTCCAGGTTTTCCCGGACGAGCTCGCCTTGGATCTCTCCGAACTCATGGACGGATTTAGCCTGCATCAGGCGCTCCATGCCATCAAAGTTTCGCTTCCACTGGCCCTGTACCAACTCCATCCAGTCGTCGGAGGATGCCTGGAAGGCCTGTGTCAGCACCGCCCGGCACTGCTTCACCGCTTCCATGTTCTTCGTCGACTGGCGAGAAAGCCGTTCGCCTTCCTCCCCGGAAAAACCGAGCGTACGCCCGAACCGCTCCGCGGCCTCCCTCGCCCGATGAGCCTCCTCGTCCATTCCGTTGGGCATCGGCCACAGGCTTCCGTCGCGGGTGCCCTCCGACCCCGACTTCCTCACGACGGGAAAGCTTCCCGCGCGACGGTCGTGTGGGATCAGTGAACCGTTATCCTGGTCAATCATGTCGTTCCTGTCCGTCTGTGGTCCATGATCGGACGTGTGTGCGGGGGACCGTCATGGGCCGGCACGACCCGCGAATGATCCTCCAGGATCTCACTTTCGAGCGCCCGGCGCTGAACGTCGTCGAGATCGGGGAGGATGTCGTCGTCCGAGGCGCCATGCACCGAGAGCAACCTCACCACGCCCGTCGTCGTCTCGAACTCAACCGTGACTTCCGCCTGGGCGTACTGGTCGTTCGGATCGATGCACACGTGGTGAGGCATAGGCGTCCTCCGCGTTACGGAATCGAGGCGCTTGTGCTTCTCGCACGCTTATGACGCTCGACCCCGCCAAAGGCCCGATGCGCGGGAGTGAGGTGGGGGCAAAGGGTCCCCGCGCATCCGCCCGACGACCGATGGATCGCCCGGATAATCAGGCTAGCAGGATGCCGGGACGGACGATCGATCCATTTACGGTTATCGACTGCGCATAATAGCGGGCCACGACGACTGTATTTCGGGTCCCGATAGGATCAAGGATGCGGTTAAGCGATACCAGTAACAACCGGGGTAGCCCACGATGGTCGATGCCGAAGGGGCTAGTTATTTCCGGGCGTGTCACAGTCCCGGATCGACTTGGGTCCAGGGTACCCCGTACGACCGGCAGCCCGGCTTCGACGAACACGTCGCGTACATCGCCGAATGTAGGAACAGGGGCAGGATCGTCCCCGCCAATCCTTTCCGGGAAGCGTCCGATCATATCCCGAGCACCCTTGCGACTGGCAATGTGACGATCTTCAGGGCGACGGACCTGGAGGAAGCGTTGAAGCTTGGAGCGAACGATCCCACCGTCCGGTCTGGAATGCTGAGAGTCGATGTCGAACCTTGGACGGTCCCGTTCCACGGATGACCGCGGGTAGGAAGCGACATGCTCGTTCGATCAATTCCCGTTTCGCGTGACCCGCGAACCCTACCGATCAACGAACTTGGAGACCGACATGCACAAGCTCGAAGGACGGGTGGCCATCGTCACCGGGGCGTCGAAGGGCATCGGGGCGGGCATCGCGCTGCGCCTAGCGGCGGACGGGGCGAAGGTTGTCGTCAACTACGCTCGCAGCGTCGAGGCGGCGGAAAGGCTCGTCATGACGATCCGGGATGCAGGCGGACATGCCAAGGCGGTCCAGGCGGACGTCTCGAAGCCCCGGGAGATCGACATGCTGTTCGACGAGGCGGCCTTGGCGTTCGGACATGTCGACATCCTCGTCAATAACGCCGGCATCTACGAGTTCGGTGATCTCGCCAGCATCACGCCGGACTCGATAGACCGGCAGTTCGCCCTCAACGTGAAGGGCCTGATCCTAGCGACCCAGGTTGCGGCGAGGGTGTTTCCCCCGGCCGGCGGCGTCGTGGTCAACATCTCGTCCGGCGCCGGCGTCACGCCCATAGCAGGGGCGCAGGTCTATAGCGCCACCAAGGGTGCGGTCGACAGCCTGACCCGCTCGCTCGCGCTTGAACTGGGCGCGCGCGGGATCCGCGTGGTTGGCATCGCTCCGGGCATTGTCGCGACGGAAGGCACCAGCGGCCTTGGCGAGGAGGGCATGGCCCCGTTCGTCGCGCGCACCCCGCTCGGCCGCGTCGGCCAGCCTGCCGACATTGCGGCCGCGGTTGCCTTCGCCGTCTCAGGAGACGGTGGCTGGATCACCGGCGAGACGCTTCAGGTCGGCGGCGGATTGCGGCTTTAGCGGAGGTCTCGGAGGGCGAGGCGATGCTGACACAGGACATGAAGGACACCGTGCACAAGCAGCGGCTCGGCTTCGTTGCGACAGTATCGCAAACGGGAGAGCCGAACCTCTCGCCGAAGGGGACCTTCGTGGTTGTGGATGACCGAACGCTCGCATTCGGCGACATCCGCTCTCCGGGGACGATCACCAACCTTTGCCAGCGGCCGACCGTCGAGGTCAATTTCGTCGATCCCCTCAGTCGAAAGGGATTTCGTGTGAGGGGCTCCGCCACTATCCATGCCCGGGACACCGTCGATTACCGTTTGCATCGCCCACGCTTCGATGGTTGGGGGCTGCTTGCGGACCGCATCGAACACATCGTCCTGATCGATGTTCTCGATGCCAAGCCGCTCTCCTCACCTGCCTACGACGATGGGGCGAAGGAGGCCGACCTACGGACCCACTGGTCGGCGATCCTGTTGTCTGAAGAAGTCAGCACGATCTTCGAGACGAACCCGGCAACGGTGGTTTGATCCTTCAGAAGTGCCGCCTGTACAAACGCCCCGCCACCCGGGCCGGTACGAACGGGGTGACGGGTTGTGAGTCAGGCGCCCCCCCCCCATGCAATGTGCCGCATCGTTGGCGAAACGCATTCCGGCCGAGGTCAGAGGTGCTCGTTTACGATACATGTGGTGTTGTCTCGGCGACATCGACGTGCCGGCCATCAGGCCATGGCCGGGGTTGGCGACTGCCTCGCCAGGATCTGGTCGAAGGCGGCGGGGCTCCAGTTCCAGCAATCCACCCCGACGTCGAGGCTGTCGGGGGTCGCCTTAAGGGCGCCACGGGAATGCCCGTAGAGGTGGAGGTGGCCACGGTGCATGCCCGGCCAGACTCGATGGGCGCAGCGGGAAACGACGACATGTCGCGGGTCCGTCATGCCCGGATCTTGGACCTGGACGTGCGTCACGTCGACCACCGGGCCGTCCCACGTAAGCCGTTCGCTGAGGCCGAACCGGTGTTCCAAGTCCGGCGCCCATATCAGATCGGAAACACCGGTCTGCGCCCTACGAAAGCCCGCAACGAGCGTGCTGCGGGCCTCCGGGTTTCGCTCCGGACGCCGGACGCCTACGGGATGACCTTGCCGCGGCGCAGCCGGTCGAACAGGTCGAAGAATGTCTCGTCCGTGGCCTGGTAATCGAGGAAGCCTAGCCGACGGCTCCTGCCCATATCGGCCTGCACCTCGATGGTCCGGCTAAGGTCTCCGTCCGTGTGCCAGGCCGAGGCGAGGCGTTTGATGTCTGGCTCCACCAGCCCATGCCTGTCGGCGATGGCGGCCCATGTGGCCCCGTCGTCCATCATCCAGGCCTCCAGCGGCTGCACCGTGCCATCGAACGGGGCAGGTTCCATCCCGAACCAATTGGCGATGCGTCCCCAGAGCCATTCCCAGCGGAAGACGTCGCCGTTGACGACGTTGAACATTCCGTTGCGCGCAGCCGGCGTCATGGCGGCCCAGGCCATGTGCCGGGCGAGAAGGCGTGCATCCGTCATGTCGTTGAGCCCGGTCCAGCCCATCGTCGTTCCCGGGAAGCGGAAGGGACGGCCGGTCTCCCGGCACAACGCGGCGTAGACGGCCAGCGTGACCCCCATGTTCATCGCGTTGCCGAGTGCATAACCAATGACGGTGTTCGGCCGGTGGACGCTCCAGCCGAAGCCGTCGCGCTCGGCGGCGGCGAAGACCTCGTCCTCCTGGGCGTAATAGAAGTTGGGCAGGTCGATGCGGCCCTGCTCCTCGCGGAAGGGCGTCGCCGGCAACGCGCCTTGCTTTCCCCAAAGTTCGAATGGCCCGAGGTAATGCTTCAGGCCCGTTACCAGGGCCACGTGCTCGACGCTCCGTGCGGGTCGCAGCGCATCGAGGAGATTGCGGACCATCGCGCCGTTGACCTCGATGTTCTCCGCCTCCGTGTCCTTGCGCATCCACGTCGTGATATAGACTTGGCTCGGCCGGTATCCGGCGAGCGCTCTCCGCAGGCTGTCAGGATCGAGCAGGTCGGCGGCGACCGGTTCGACGCCCGCGAGGCCGCGGGTAGGGCGCCGCGCGAGGCCGAGGACCGTTGATCCGGTCGAGACGAGGTGTTCGGCAAGGTTATTGCCGACGATGCCGCTGACGCCGGCAACCAAAGCTGTTCCGCCCATGATGCTCTCCTGGGTGTTTTCCGAAGTAGTACGAACACAGCTGGCCACGGCATCGGGCGACCACCAGACGGCACCGTTCAGGGCCATAGGCACCAAGAGGTAGCCACCATGCGAGCCAACACCACCGAAGAGGTACGGCACGAGGACTGTGCGCCGCGGCGCGTGCTGGAGCTGTTCGCGACCAAGTGGACGAGCATGATCCTGCACACGCTCCATGGCGGTCACGACGGACGGGCGCGGACAGGTGTGCTTCTCCGTAGCCTGCCCGGCATCTCCAAGAAGATGCTTACCCAGACGCTCCGCGAGATGGAAGGCAGCGGTCTCCTCACTCGGCACGTCGCCGGCACCGTGCCACCCGCCGTCGAGTACCGCCTTACCGTCCTCGGTAACCGCCTCGTCGAGCCGGTGGAGCTCCTCTACGCCTGGGGCCGTGCGAACGCCGATGCCCTCGAACACCTGCGTATCCGTCCGACATCCAGGCGGAAAGACCAGGGTGCCCTGACGGGCGGATAGAGGTGATCGTTCCGCGGAAGGGTGGAGGCGCCCAAGCGACAAGGGAACCGAGGATCGGGACGGCGGCCGGAGGTGGAATGCCCACCGTCGGGACGCCGTAATACGCTTGCCAATCGTAATGACCGACGCGTGTCTCACCGGGGCATCCGCACTTTCGGCCACCGAGAAAATGCAATGCTCGATCACGTCTTTCTATCGGTCAGCGACCTGGGCCGCTCAATAGCCTTCTATACGGCGGCCCTCGCACCGTTGGGGATCGACGACGAGTGGATCGACGACATCGAAAAGTTGGATGAGGCGCTGCGTGACTTCACGGTTCGCCGCGCCAAGGCGAACGCTTTCGATCTCCGCTATGCCGATGACGTCGACGCTTCGGGACCTCCATGGGAGTCGTGTGAACGCGTACTTGCTCGACGTGACGTTACTGAACGCTTGTCACGCGGCTGGGGTGAGCATGCAGCACCCCAAAGGAAGGCGTGAGACGAGGGGGCCGCCACGCGCCGGTGATAGTTCCTGTTCGGCGAGCGAGCCCATACCTTCGACCTAGCTTCCGCTTCGCCGTTAATTTGTAAACGCTTCGCTCTTTGCCTGTAACGATATCTACCGGCGCCCGAACAGGCGCTCGATATCCACCAGCTTCAGTTCGACGAAGGTCGGGCGGCCATGGTTGCAGGTGCCCGAGAGCGGCGTCGCCTCCATCTCGCGCAGGAGCGCGTTCATCTCCTCCGGGCGCAGGCGCCGTCCCGCACGGATCGAGCCGTGGCAACTCATCCGCGACAGGATCGCATCGAGGCGCCGCCCGAGCGGTCCGCCGCCCGCATCGGTGCCGTCGGGGCTGCCGTCTTCCAGTCCGCTCTCGCCGAGCGCGTCGAGGATGTCGGTGACGAGGGTGCGGGTGGAGGCATTGGCCAGCAGCGCCGGGACCTCGCGCACCAGGACGGCGCCGGTGCCGAACGCCTCGATGGTCAGGCCGAGGCGGTCGAGATCGGCCGCGGCGGCGACGAGGCGCTCGGCATCCTCCTGCGCCATCTCCACAACGTCTGGGATCAGCAACCCCTGGCGGGCGATGCCGCCGGTGGCACGCTCGCGCTTGAGCCGCTCGTAGACGAGGCGCTCGTGGGCGGCATGCTGATCGACGAGGACGAGGCCGTCCCGGGTCTGAGCGACGATGTAGGTCTCGTGCAGCTGGGCGCGGGCGGCACCGAGCGGGTGGTCGTCCGGCTCTGAACCGGGTTCGGCCTGTCGCAGGTCGGCACCCGGAGGCGCGAAGTCCTGCGTAAAATCTTGAGCGAAAGACTGCGCCGGGGCATCGCCGAGATCGTGCGCGAACGCCGCCTGGGGCGCCTCGCCGAACCCGCCGAAGGCCGGGGCCGCGACCCTGATGCCGGATGGGGCGCCGAAGGAGGGCAGCCCGCGCGGGAGGTAGCTCATCGGTGCCGGTCGGGCGGACGCTCCGGTATGGACCTGCATCGGGCGCAAGGCGTCCAGGGTGCGGGCTGCGGCGGTGGTGGTCGTGCGCGCGCCCGCCTGCCGCAGGGTCTCGTGGATGGCGCTGACGATGAGGGCGCGTACGAGGCCGGGCTCGCGGAAGCGCACCTCTGTCTTGGCCGGATGGACGTTCACGTCGACCAGGGCCGGATCGCACGTGATGGCGAGGGCCAGCACCGGATGGCGGTCCGAACTCATCGTATCGGCATAGGCGCCGCGCACGGCGCCGAGCAGCAGCCGGTCCCGCACCGGACGGCCGTTGACGGTGAAGTGGATCTGGTTGGCGTTGCCGCGATGGTAGCTCGGCAGCCCGATATGGCCTGTGAGCGCGAAGCCCTCGCGCGCCATGGCGAGGGGCGCGGCGTTGGCCCCGAAATCGGCACCGAGCACGGCTGCGAGCCGGCGCAAGGTCGCGGCCGGACCGCCCTCGGTCTCGGCGGGAAACACCAGAGCGGCGCCGGTCTCCGGCCGCAGCACGAGGCGGATACCGGGCTGCGCCACGGCGAGCCGGCGCAGGCCGTCGGCGATGGCCGTGGTCTCGGCCCGGTCGGATTTCAGGAACTTGAGCCGCGCCGGGGTCGCGGAGAACAGGTCGGTGACCTCAATGCGGGTGCCGCGGGCGCTCGGGGCCGGGCGGACGTCGCCCTTCAGCCCGGCATCGACGGTGAGGCTGTGGCCGGTCTCGCCGGCGGCGGTGCGGCTCGTCAGCGTCAGGCGCGCCACCGCGCCGATGGAGGGCAAAGCCTCGCCGCGAAAGCCCAGCGTATCGATCCGGGTGAGATCGCCGCCGGGCAGCTTCGAGGTGGCGTGGCGCTCCACCGCCAAGGCGAGGTCGTCCGGCCCCATGCCGGCACCGTCGTCGACCACGCGGATCAACCGGCGCCCGCCGCCCTCGATGGTCACCTCGATGCTGGTCGCGCCCGCATCGATGGCGTTCTCCACGAGTTCCTTCACCGCCGAGGCGGGACGCTCCACCACCTCGCCCGCGGCGATACGGTCGACGAGGATCGGATCGAGGCGGCGGACCGGGCGGGATGGCGTGGGCATGATCGGCAAACTATACGGAGCGCGCGGCCGTCCCGAAAGGCTCGGCCCTGCCCGGATGCGGCCGCGCCGGGGGACAACGAGGGCATCGATCACCGTGACGGGACGTATGCGAGGGTGAAGCCGATTCTCCAGCGCTGTCGCGTGGTGTGGGGCGAGACCGACCGCATCGCCACCCTGCCGCCCCTGCATCGGGTGGTGGACGCCCATTACCAGCCGCCGACTTCGGACGGCGCATGGGCCTTGTGTGGGGCCGATGGCGCCGTGCTGGAGGCGGGCGGGACGCCGATGGCCCCGCCGGATGCCGCTCCGGTCGTCGCGGATGCGGAGCGCCACCTCTTCATCGGTCCGCTGGTGACCCATTACGGGCATTTCCTCGTCGGGACCCTGGCACGGCTGTGGCCGCTCCTGACCTGGGACGGGCCGAAGCCGCGCCTGCTCTGCCCCGGTCTCGGACCGGCAGCGTCCCGGCCGCCCCTGCCCTTCCTCGACGTCATCCTGGGGCATTTCGGGCTCTCAATGGACGATCTCGTCGACCCCGAGCACCCGACGCGGATTGCCGATCTCATCCTGCCGGGTCCGAGCCTGAAGGAGCAGGCCTTCGCGCATGCGGTCCATGGGGATCTGGCGCGCGCCATCGGCCAGCCGTTCTGGGAAACGGACGAGGTCGATACGGTGACGCGGCCGGTCTACCTCTCGAAATCGCGGCTCAAAGCGGGCATCTCGCGGATGCGCAACGAGGATGCCCTGTGCGACGCCCTGGCGCGGCGCGGCGTCGACATCGCCTTTCCCGAGGCCTTGAGCCTGCCCGATCTGGTCCGGCTGATGAGCGTGCGCCGGATCGTTCTCGGCACCACCGGCTCGGCCTTCCATACGGCGGTCTTCGCGGCGCCCGGCCGGCGGATCGTCGGGCTGAACTGGGCGCCGCACCTCAACGCGAACTTTCCCCTGCTCGACGATCTCAACGGCACGCGGGCGCGCTACTATCATCCGGCGGGTAGCGAATCCGGCCCCGAGGCGGGCTTCCATTTCGGCTGGAGCGTGCCCGACCCAGAGGCCGTGGCCGCCGAGCTGGTGTGGCGCGCCGAGCGTTTCGACGATCTCGACGCCATCGACGCGGCGCAGGAGGCCGAGCATCGCAGCGCGGCCCGCACGCCCCTCGTGGCGCGTCTCGGCCGCTGGCTGTCCCGGCGATCCTGATCCGTCAGGCGACGCCGGAGCGGAGCAGGTCGTGGTAGTGCACGAGGCCGACCGGACGCTCGTTCTCGACGACGATCAACGAGGTGATCTTCATCGATTCCTGGATCTCGAGCGCCTTGGCGAGCAGGGTCTCGGGGCTCACGGTGCGGGGCGTGCCGCTCATCAGCGCCTCCACCGCGAGACTGTCGAGATCGCGCCGGAACACGTTGCGGCGCAGATCGCCGTCGGTGACGATGCCGGCGAGGCGTCCGTCTTCCTCCACCACCACCACGGCGCCGAAGCCCTTGGCGTCGATCTCGGCGATGGCCGCGCGCATCGGCGTGCCGCGTGTCACCAGTGGCATCTGCCCGCCCGCATGCATGACTTCGCGGACCTGACGCAGCGACGCGCCGAGACGGCCGCCCGGATGGTAGATGCCGAATTCCCGCGCCGAGAAGCCGCGCGCTTCCAGCAGCGCGATGGCGAGGGCGTCGCCGAGGGCGAGCTGCATGGCGGTGGACGTGGTCGGGGCGAGCCCGTTCGGGCAGGCCTCGCGGGCCTTCGGCAGCGTCAGGCAGACATCGGCCTCGCGCCCGAGGGTCGAGCCGGCATTGGCGGTGATCGCGATGAGCCCGACCCGGTACCGGCGCGCATAGCCGATGATGTCGGCAAGCTCCGTCGTTTCGCCCGACCAGGACAGGGCCACCACCACGTCCTCGGGCTGGACCATGCCGAGATCGCCGTGGCTCGCCTCGGCCGGGTGGACATAGAGCGCCGGGGTGCCGGTGGAGGCGAAGGTCGCGGCGATCTTACGACCGATATGGCCCGATTTGCCCATGCCGGTGAGGATCACCCGGCCGCGCGCGGTGACGAGGCGCTCCACCGCCGCGGTGAAGGCCGTGCCGAGACCGTTGCCGATGGATTCCATCAGGCAGGCCAGGCCGTCGCGCTCGGTGGCGATGGTGCGCAGGGCCGAGGCGACGGCCGGCGAAGGTGACGGTACGGGCGCGGGTTCTTGCGCGGGCGGAAGGGAGCGTGCCGTGCCGCGCTGCGCCGAAGCCGTATCTGCTGGAGCCATCCCGGCCCGTCCCCCCTCGTCGGAATCGATGCGCCCCGAGGGGCACCCTGTCCGAGCCTATGGCCGGCGAATGTGGTCGGACGGCGACTCCACGCCGTCTCCGAAGCGCCGAGTTCGGACCGATCCGGCGCTGCGTTGACGCTGCATTAACCCTGCCGGTTGTACCTCCGTTAACCATGGCGCCGGCGATCTCCGAAGGGAGAGCCCGGGGCCGCCCTTCCCCCGGGGCTCTGGGCGCTGGTGCTCGGATCCTCGCCTCCCGTCGCCCTTCCGGGGCTGCGGGACGACGAAAGACGTCTGTCCGTGATGCGCGTACGGCCGATCGCAGGGTGGCGGACACGGAGCCTCGGCGGCTTGGCCCTGGCGGCTGCGCTGCTGCCCGGCGGTCCGGCTGCAGGGCAATCCGTGCCGTTGGGCACCGATGCGCCCGCCACCCTCGATTCCAATCCCCTCCCCGGTTCGAGCCTGCGCGGCAGCACCGTGTCGAACAGCGGTGGTGCCGCCACCACCGGCGAGGCCGCCTCCGGGACCGGCTTGGCGACGCGCACGCCCAGTTCCCGGTCCGGCAGCACCATCGCGTCGGGCGCGACCAGCGGCGCGAACAACCGCAATCCGACGAGCTTCCTGCGCCAGCGCGCCGCCCCGCCGCGCCGCTTCGGCTCGGCCACGACCCGGATCACCCGCGCGATCACCCAGGTGACGCCATACGATCTGCGGCTGACGCCGGTGGTCCGCACGCCGGTGGTCGGCGTACCGCTGGCCACCACGCTGCCGCTCGCCGGCCTGCAGACGCCGGGCTTCCTGCTGGGAAGCATCTTCCGGCCGCCGCTCGCGGTGGACGACGCCTATGCGCCTCTGGGCATCAAGGTCGGGACCTTCACCTTCCTGCCGGCGATCCAGCAGAGCATCGGCTACGACACCAATCCCGACCAGATCACGCGGCGGCTGGCCAAGCCCTCCGTGGCCCTGCGTACGGAGGGCGAACTCGCCTTCCGCAGCGACTGGTCGGCGAGCGAGCTCAGTGGTGAATTGCGCGGCGGCTACCTCGATTTTCCCGACAACCAGGGGGCGAGCCGGCCCAACGGCGCCGGCACCACACGCCTGCGCATCGACGCCAACCGCGACACCCGCATCGACGTCGAGGGCCGCTTCCTGCTCGAGACCCAGCGGGCGGGCACGCCCGACCTCGCCTCGACGGTGACCACCCGGCCGCTCATCGCCAGCTACGGCACCACCGTGGGCGTCACCGAGTCGTTCAACCGGCTGAAGGTCTCGGTGCGCGGTCTCCTCGACCGTTCGGAATACGAGGACGCGCAACTCACCAACGGGACGATCCTGAGGCAGAGCGACCGCAATCTCAACCAGTACGGCCTCAACCTGCGCGCCGGCTACGAGCTGACGCCGGACATCACGCCCTTCGTCGACGTCCTGGCCGATACCCGAATCTACGACCTGCGGGTGGATTCCACCGGTATCCGGCGCGACTCCGACGGCATCACCGTCGGCGCCGGCGCGACCTTCGCCTTGACCCGCTTCGTCTCGGGCGAGGTCTCCCTCGGTCTTCAGCACCGCAACTACGTCGATCCGACCCTGCGCGACCTCACCGCGCCCGTGGTCAACGCCAGCGTGATCTGGGCGGCGAGCCCGCTGACTTCGGTACGCCTCAACGCCACCACCGGCATCGTCGAGACCTCGATCGTGGGATCGAGCGGCGTGTTCACCCAGGCCGCGACCCTCGAGGTCCAGCACGACCTCCTGCGCAACCTCTCGCTGATCGGCGGAATCGGCTACCTGTCGAGCGACTACGACCGCGTGAACATCACCGAACGCGGCTTCTCCGCCACCGCGCGGTTCGACTACCGCTTCAACCGCTGGCTCGCGCTGCGCGGCAGCTACATCTACCAGCGCATCGACAGTTCGGTGCAGGGGTCGAGCTTCCAGTCGAACACGTTCCTGCTCGGGCTGCGGGTGAATCCGTAGAGCATTTTCCAGCGAGGTAAATGCCGGCTCGCGTGAAGAAAATGCGACCGCGCAAAGAGGGAGAGGTGTTTACGTGATCCGAGGATCGCGGAAAGCGCTCTCCCTCAGACCCGAGACAGGTTTTCGGAGGCCCGCCGCAGCGCTTCGTTCATGCGCGACTGCCAGCCGGGACCGCTCGCTTTGAAGCGCTCGACGATATCCTGATCCAGCCGAAGGCTGACGAGCTGTTTGGTCGGTGCCTTCTGAGGGCCCCGTGCCCGACGGATTTGCGCAGCCAGGGCAGGAAAGGCCTCGACGAACGGGCGTGCATTCTTGAAATCGCTCTCCGTCCACTCCGGATTATCCGGGTCGGAGGCGATGCCGGCCTGGATCTCGGCTTCCTCGGCATCGGTGATCGGATCACGCTTCGTCATAGAAACTCCTCTCGCGCCGGCTCGCACGCCTGAGGCTGATCAGCGCCAAGGCCTCGGTTCCGAGCGGCGCCAGAATGGCGGCGACGACGAGCCTGCCCTCGAACTCACCGATCAACTTGAACCGAGCCGGACCAGACGCAACCGCATTCGCGTCGACCTGGACCGCTGCCTCGAAATCGAACCGTGTCGAGAAATCGGCGAAGTCCAGACCGTGCTTGGCCAAGTTGGTTTCACGCTTGAGTTCATCCCATACGATCAACATTCTAACGTCGATAGTTAGATTGTATATACAAAATATGCGATCGATTGGCGTGGGAGTGGGCTCAACGCCTTCCCCTCAGCGCACCATCGCCAGGGAGGCGCCGGACTTCGAGAGCGCCCCGTCCAAGGCGCCGCCGCCCTGGCGAAGGCGGGCCGTCACGGTGCCGCCGGGCTGGTAGAGATAGACCTCGCCGTCGCGATAATCCCAGGCCGTGACCTTCGCCAGATCCTTGTTGGGGCAACCGGACGCGTTCGCCTTGTAGAGGTCCAGGGCCGGCGCGCTCGACAGCGAGACCTTGCAACTCGCGCCGGTGGCATCCTTGGCGTTCCAGCTGCCGACCACCGAGGAGCGCCCGCTCGACACCACCGGCGGCGGTGGCGGCGCCACGGGCGCGATGCTGGGCTCTGCGATGATGGGGGTGGAGGGCGCTACGGCGACGGTGCCGCCCACGGGCGGCAGATCCGCCGGAGCGGCGGTGGCACCGGGCGGCGGTGCGAGGGGGGACGACGTCACCGGGCCGGACGGCATGATGGGTGCGACGGATTCGAGGGAGGCCTGTGGGCCCGGACCGGCGCGTCCGCGTACCGGCCCGTCGAAGCGCTGGGTGGCGCAGGCGCCGAGGCTGGCGGCGAGCGCAAGGAGGGCGGCTGTCGACAGGAGCGGACGCGGCATGAATTGCAATTCCCGAACACGAGTCGCGGGAGCATCGGTCTCGACGCCCCGCGTGCCCGTTGCCTCACCGGCAATTGCGCTGGCGGCAAGGCAAGTCCCGGAGCCGGCAGGGGATTCGAGGGAGCGACTCCGACTTTTCGGGGCTGGTGTGGCGCGGGTGCCTCAGCCGGTGAGACCGTCGATGGAGAGGCGCAGGTGCTTGGGGCCGCGCAGGGCCGAGCCCGGCCGATAGGGCGGCGGATCGGCGATCAGCCGCGGATTGTTCAGGCGCCGGGCCAGTGCCACCAGGGCCGCCTCCGCCTCGAACCGGGCCAGTGGCGCGCCGACGCAATAATGCAGGCTGCCGCCGAAGCCGAGATGGCGGTTGTCGCTGCGGTCGGGATCGAAACGCTCGGGGTCGCTAAAGGCCGCCGGGTCGCGGTTGCCGGAGGCGAGGAGCAGGACCACGGACACACCTTTCGGGATCGTCGTACCGGCGATGCCGATCTCGGCGAGCGTCGTCCGGTTGCGGAACTGGACCGGCGGATCGTAGCGTAGCAACTCCTCGATCAGACGCGGGGCGCGGGCCGGGTCGTCGCGCAGCCGCTGCAATTCGTGCGGGTTGCGGAGCAAAGCGAGCATGCCGTTGGTGATCAGGTTCACCGTGGTCTCGTGACCGGCCACCAGCATCAGGATCGATGTGGCGATGAGATCGTAGGTGCCCATGGCCGGCACGCCGGGCGCCTTGCCCGCCGCCAGCCCCGACAGCATGTCGTCCTTCGGGGCCTTTCGCTTCTGCGCGATCAGGCCGCTCATGTAGTCCGAGATCGCGTCGAAGGTCCGGCTGTTCTCCGCCCTCAGAGCGTCGTCGGTGAGCGTATCGGGCTCCAGAGCGGTGGCGAGCTGCGTCGCCCAGTCGTGGAATTTCGGTTCGTCGTCCGCCGGCACCCCGAGCAATTCGCAGATCACCGTGACGGGAAGCGGATAGGCGAGATCGCTGACGATATCGATGTCCCTGGCGTTGCAATGCTTTGCCAGGATGTCTTCGACCAACGTATCGGCTCGGCCGCGCAACCCCCGCACCCGCTCTCGCGTGAACTCGTGCATCACCGCGGCGCGCAGGGTGTCGTGGTCCGGCGGATCGCGGAAGATGAAGGGGCGATGGGTATCGGTGATCCGATCGCGGATCGGCTTCACCACCCAGTCGATGAACGGGTTGCCGGTGCGTGGCCGGTCAGCGGCGGGTAGCGTCTCCGAACTGATCCGGGGATCGTGCAACAGGCTGCTGATCGCCGCATGGGTGGAAGCGACCCAAATGCCGTCCTGCGTGCCGTCGTCCTGATGCGAGACAGGGGTGTCGCGCAGCTTTGCGTAGAGCGGATAGGGGTTTGGCCGGTTTTCCGGATCTTTTACCTGCGCGAACAGGGTGACGTCGCTCATCGGGAAACCTCGGGGCGGCGCTGTTCGGGGAATCCCGGCGACAGGATCGTCAGGGCGCCCTGGTCGGTCGCTCCCCGGATGGGCGGAAACGGGCTGCCCGCTCTGATCTGCTCGGCATAGGCCGGGAGCCAGCGCGCGCAATCGAACGACACGGCGGCGATGCAACGCCCGGCCCGGCCATAGACCGCGAGGAAGCGGCCCTGCTTCGGGTCGCCTTGGGCGATGACGAGGCCGTCGGCTCCTTCCGTCAGTCCCACCGACTTGATGGTGATGCCGCCTTGCGACGACCAGAATGCCGGGAGTTCCGCGTAGGCCGCGCCGGGCCTGGTTCCGGCGAGCAGGCGCCCGGCATGTTCGGCCTGCGCCACCGCATGTCCCCAATGTTCGAGGGCGACCCGGCGGCCGTCATAGAGGGGATGTGGAAAGCGGGCGACATCGCCCGCGGCGGCGATGCGCGGATCGGGCCGGCCGTCGGCATCGACGGCATGGCCATTCGCATCGCAATCGACGCCGTCGGTATCGAAGGACAGGCCCGATCCCGCCAGCCATTCGGTGTTACGCACCGCGCCGAGGGCCACCACCACGACCGATGCGGCGACGGTACTGCCATCGTCGAGGCGCGCGCCGGTGACGTGGCCGCTGCCGTCATCTTCGAGACGCTCGACCTTAGTACCGCTGCGGATCACGACGCCGAGACCCTCGTGCATCGCCGCTACCACTGCGCCGAGATTTTGGCCAAGCACCCGCGCCAGCGGCGTCGGCCCGGTCTCCACAAGGGTGACGGGCAGGCCGAGCGCCCGGCAGGACGCGGCGACCTCGCATCCGATGAAGCCGCCCCCCACCACGAGAACCCGGCTCGGGCCGGCTGTGAGCGCCCGGCGCAAGGCTGCCGCATCGTCACGGTTGCGCAGGGTGAACACGCCGGCGAGCCGCCCTTGCGCGGCGTCCGGCCATTCACGCGCGCGCGTGCCGGTCGCGATGAGCAATCGGTCGTAGGCGAGGGCTTCGCCGGTGGCGAGACCAACGACGCGGTTGTGGCGGTCGAGCGTCGTCGCCGCCACGCCGAGGCGCCAATCGGCATCGAGGGCGGTGAGGTTCGGCAGGGTCGTCGCGTCCGCCGGAACCTCGCCGGTCAGGACGTGCTTCGACAGGGGTGGCCGATCGTAGGGCGCATGCGGTTCCGCCCCGACGATGGTGACCGGCCCGGTAAAGCCCGCCCGCCGAAGGCTTTCGGCGCCGCGCAGCCCCGCCAGGGATGCGCCAATGACGAGGGCGCGCTCTTGAGCCACCGTCATCGACCGTGCGATCCGGCATCTTCGACATGGATGGCCTGGACCGGACAGGCGATGCGAGCCCGCTCGATCTCCAGTCGCGCGGCGGCGTCGGGGGCGGGGTCGTAGTACAGCGCCTCGCGCCCATGCAAGACGAAATGGTCCGGTGCCGCATAGCAGCACTGGGCATAGGCCTGGCAGCGATTGAGGTCGACGGACACCCGGAGCGGCCGTGCGGCACGCGCGGGGGCGGGCTCCGGCTGGAGGCCGGCCTGGTCGGATCGGTGATCTGGCATGATGGCTGAAAGCACTCTGAGGACGTGCGGTTCCCGATTACAGCCTGCGATGCATCACGAGGGCATCGACGAGACCGTCGACGGGGTGCCGGAAGGCGCCCGGCAGGCGCCCGACCTCGCTGAAACCGAGCCCCTTCCACAGGGACACCGCGCGGGTGTTGCTGGCGACGACGAAGTTGAACTGCATCGCCAGGAAGCCGAGGGATGCCGCCGTCTCGATGGCATGCACGCCCATGGCGCGGGCGATGCCGCGCCCGGTGGCATCCGGATGGGTCATGAAGCCCGCATTGGCGATATGCGCCCCTCCCCCGTGCTGGTTCGCCCGCAGGGCATAGGTTCCGAGGACGTCGCCGCCGACCTCGGCCACGAAGACATGGTTGCCGGCGGCGAACCAGTACGCGAGCATCTGAACCCGGGTGCCGTCGCGGGGCAGAGCGTAGGTCTCGCCGGCCCGGATCGTCGGCTCGAGGATCGCCCAGACCGCGTCGTCGTCGGCGCGCGTCGCCGGGCGGATCATCAGGTTGCTCACGTCTCGGCTCCCGCGACGCCGATCCGACCCCATCCGGGCAGCTTGAGCGCAGGTCGGCGCAGGTCGAGCCCCGCCACCAGCCCGAGCAGGTTGACTTCGATGCCCTCGACCCAACCGAGCGTTATGCCGGCATAGCCGCCGAGGCTGATCCGAAGACCGGTGCCGCTCGGCGTCCGCTCGACGATCTGTCCCGCCGGTGTCCAATCCTTGCCGAGCGCGGTCGGAAGCAAGGTGGTGGCGATGCCCGGAATATGCGCCAGCACGTACGCCGCGAAGGTGTTCGAGTTCGGTCCGGGCCAGACCGAATAGGAGCCGAGCGCTCGGTAGGGGTATTCCGCCACCGCTGCCCGGATCGCCGGGATCGCGCGCGCGGCCTCGTCCCCGTCGAGGGCCAGGACCGGCTCCGGCGTGTTGCCGAACCAGCGTCCGTCCGCCGCCCAGCCATCGGTCCGCATTGGGATGCCCCACCCGACCACGTCGTACCGGGTATAGCGCGACGCGCCCGCCTCCTTGACTACGATCCAGCTGTGATGGGCGAAGATCCCGCGCCAACGCCCGACGCGGGCGGCGTAGACGCGGACCAAGGCGGGGTCTCCGGCCTTCGGCGCCTTCAGCAGCCCGGCACTCGACCAGTCGGCCACCGCCCAGTCCGGCGCGCCGCCGCCACGCACCATCCACCACAGGGCGTGCGTGCCGAGCGGCAGCAGAAACAGGGCGAGAACGAGAAGGATCAGCACGCGGAGGACGGAGCGGGGTTCGTGGGGTGGCATCGACCATCGATGTTGCGATGCGGCGCGCCAACCGCAAGCGCAGCCGAGGTCGCAGGTTTTAGATCGCAGGTTTCAGATCGCAGGTCACGGTGATGCGGTTACGCCACAGCCGCCGACCGACCCGATTGGAGCTACAGAAAGCGCTTGTTATAATATAACATATGATCGATGAAACAGTATAACGTTTGTCGGTGAGGCGTGATGCGCGTAGTTCGGTCGAAGGGTTTGTGGGCGGGAACCATCCTGGCCGGAGCCGGTCTCGTCGCGGGGGCTGCGCGGGCTCAGGAGGCATCCGCCACCCTGTCCGAGCTCAGCGTCACTTCTCCGAGCCCGATCGCACCGGCGCGCGGCGTCGCGGCGCCCAGCACCTATCCGGTGGGCGTTCTGCCGGTGGTGACCAACACCTTTTCGCCGGTCACCGTCGTGACGGCCGAGCAGATCGCCCGCGATCAGCCGCGTACGCTGGGCGACGCGCTCGGCGACCGGCCCGGCATCTCCGCCTCCACCTACGCGCCGGGTGCGGCGAGCCGGCCGATCATCCGCGGCCTCGACAACAGCCGGGTCCGGATCCAGGAGAACGGCGTCGGGATCCAGGATGTCTCGGAACTCGGCGAGGATCACGGTGTCCCGATCAACCCCCTGGTGGCCAACCGTATCGAGGTGATCCGCGGACCGGCCTCGCTGCGCTTCGGCTCGCAGGCCATTGGCGGCGTGGTGAGCGCCGAGAACAACCGGGTGCCGACCTATATCCCGGCGGGCGGCATTTCGGGGCAGGCCACCACGGGCTACTCGTCGGTGGACAATGGACGCCTCGGCGCGGTGACGGTGGATGCCGGGGCCGACAACGTCGCCGTGCACGTGGACGGGTTCAAGACCGCCTCCGACAGCTATGCGACGCCGCTCGGAATCCAGCGCAACTCCGCCAACGAATCCCAGGGCGGCGCGGTAGGAATGTCTTTCATCGGCGATCGCGGCTTCGTCGGCATTTCCTACAGCCACTACGAGGCGCTCTATCAAATTCCGGGTGGCGAGGCCGCGCAGAGCCGCACCCGCCTCGATCCGCGTCAGGACCGGGTTTTGGCGCGCGGCGAATACCGCCCCCTCGACGGCCCCATCGCGGCGATCCGGTTCTGGGCCGGCGGCTCGGTCTACCGCCACGACGAGATCGGCATCGGCGGCGACGGCATCGACGGTATCCAGGCCACTTTCAAGAACCGCGAGGCGGAAGCCCGCGTCGAGTTTCAGCACGTGCCGGTGTTCACGAGCCTCGGCACGCTCACCGGCGCGCTCGGCCTCCAGACCGGGCGGCGCACCCTCGGCACCGGGGGCGCCGCCGGCGGCCTGCTGGCCCCCACCGATTCCCGCAGCAATGCGGTCTATCTCTTCGAGGAACTGGCGGTGGGCAACGGCCTGCGCTTCCAGGCGGCCGGCCGGATCGAGGGCGACCGGTCCACCGGCACCGCAACCCAGTTTCCCGGCGATTACATTCCCGGGGAGGGCGAAGACCCGCTCTCTTACGGCCGCCGCCGCCGGTTCGCGCCCAAGAGCCTGAGCCTGGGGGCGTTGCAGGACCTGCCCTACGGCTTCGTCGCGAGCCTGAACGGCTCCTATGTCGAGCGCGCGCCCACCGCCTTCGAACTGTATTCGCGCGGGCCGCACGACGCGACCGAGACCTTCGAGATCGGCAGCGCCGATCTGAAGAAGGAGAGCGCCCGCACCCTCGAGGCGAGCATCCGCCGGGCCGAAGGGCCGCTGCGCCTCGACGCGACCGGCTATTACACCCGCTATACCGGCTTCATCTACAAGCGCGATACGGGTCTGCGCTGCGGCGACGACTTCGCTTCCTGCGGCAGCGACACCGAATTGCAGCAGATCGTCTACTCCCAGCGCAACGCCACCTTCTACGGCGCCGAGATCGGCGCGCAGCTCGATGTGCTGCCCGTCGGCACTGGCTGGGCCGGCATCGATGCGCAATACGATTTCGTCCGGGCGCAGTTCGACGACGGCACCTACGTGCCGCGCATTCCGCCGCACCGGGTCGGGGGCGGCGTGTTCGTGCGGGCGGACGGATGGTACGCCCGGGTCAACCTGCTCCACGCCTTTGCCCATACGGAGGTGGCGCCGATCGAGACCGTGACCCCGGGCTTCGACGATCTGCGCGCCGAGGTCAGCTACACCAAGGCCCTCGACCCAATGCTCTACGGCGCCAGCGAGGTGACGCTGGGCCTGCAGGGCCGCAACCTGCTCAACGACCAGATCCGCAACTCCGCGTCGTTCAAGAAGGACGAAATCCTGCTTGCCGGGCGCAATCTGCGGCTGTTCCTGACGGCCCGGTTCTGAAACCGCACGCTGGCGTCGAGCGCTCGGATACGCCGTTGCTGGCGTAGCCGGAATGCCCGCTTTCGGAGGGGCGGGCACGGTCGCACTCCGACCGAATGGAAGATAGTCCCCAACCTGAGTCCGAAGCGTGCTAGAAGGCGGCAACCCCGCACGACTCCGTGCCCTGGGCAACTCCATGAGGCCCCAGTGGCGAACGCGTTCAAGAGCGGTGCATCCCAATCGCGCACGACCGATGATTTCAACGAGCGTGCCAAGCGCCTCTCCGAGCGTCTGGGCGCCATCGAGAAGCCGATTCAGATGAAGCGTGGGAACGCGCCGCGGCGTTCGTTCAAGGCCGGCCCGCGTCCCGAGGCCGATACCGAGCCGAAGGCCGAGCACACCGAGGCCCAGACCGAGGGCCAGGAGAACGAGAACGAGAACGGTCACGAGACGGCCGAGAACGAGACCGAAGCCTGATCGCACACGGCACCGGTGCCTGATCGGCACCGATATGAAAAAGGGCCGACGCTGAGCGTCGGCCCTTTTGTTTTGTAATCCTCCAACTGCGCCGATACGGATCGCCTCAGCGGCGGGCCTTGGCTTTGCGGGCGGCGTAGCGGGCATCGCGCGTCGCCTTTTTCTCGGCGAGGTCGGACGCCTTGCGCTCCGCGGCAGCCAGGGCCTCGGCTTCCTCGCGCGCGATCTGCGCGGCGAGCTCGGCTTCTTCGCGAGCCTGCTTTTCGGCCGCCGCCTGTTTTTCGGCTGCGATCCGGGCGGCGTCGCGTTCGCGGATTCGTTTGTCGCGGGCGCGGGCGACTTCAGCACGCGCTTCGGACTTGGCGATCAGGTCCGGGTCATCCGCCGGTGGACGGGCCTTGAATTTTTCCAGCAGCGCCTGTTTCGCACTGGCGGAGCTCTTACGGCGCTCGTCGAAATTTCTGTAGTCGAAGGCGCTCATCTGACCTTTCTCGCAGGGCGGATCGCGGCTCGGGCCGGCGTCGCAGGACGTGCGGCGCAGCGGGCCTGCGGGTGAAATCGGGTCTTGGCTTCAACGGGTCCGATTTTAATCGCGGAGCCCATGCCCGACCGCCTCGTCCGACGCAACAGAAGCCGCCCGTTTCGAGCGGCTTCCGTCGACGTGTTGAAACGATGCCGCAGTGTACGGACTCGCTCGATGTCCTCAGGCGGCCTGGAGGTTGCCGGCCGACTGCTTGCCGGTGCGGCGATCGCTCTCGATCTCGTAGGAGATCTTCTGCCCCTCGATGAGGTTGCGCATGCCGGCACGTTCCACCGCCGAGATGTGGACGAACACGTCCTTGTCGCCGTCGTCCGGCTGGATGAAGCCGTAGCCCTTGGTCTCATTGAACCATTTCACGGTGCCCGTGCTCATGGTGTGTCCTCCGCGCTGATGTCGTGTTTTGGGGAGATTTTGCCCGGCAGACCGACACGGAAAGGCGTGGGGTCCGCGGCGCAGGCGCGTCGAAATGGGATTGGATCGAAGCGGCGCCCGCAGACAGTTTTGGACGACTGAGGGGCGCGCGACCCGGGTGAAACCGGCCATAGATCGAAAGGTGCAATGTGATGAGCCTGCGACGGACGGACAAGGCGCGAGGCTTCGTCGGGTTCCAGATATGCCGTCGGTTTCCTTTGGCCGCGCTTGGGACGGTCATCGATTTCCCGATGAAAACGCCCCCCTGTTACGGTTCGCCACGCGTGCATCGGCCGAGCCCAGGTTGCCGTGATCCGGCGCGGCCGCTAGGGTTTTCGAGGTCAGTGAGGCGTTGAAGGGCAAGGCCTTAACGTCGTGGACACGGGTACCGCCGAGTATAGTGCCGGCATCGAAGCGGGGGCGGGATGACGGGGTCGAAGGCGTGCGTGGGGCGATGGATGTCGCCGCTGCGGCCGCAGGGATTGATCCCGCGGGCATGGTAAGTCTCAAGGCGACGCGAAGCGTGTTTCGCGCCACGGTCGGCTGGACGCTCGTGCGTGCCGCCCTGCCCATCGCGGCGGGCTTGGCCGGCGATCTGGCCATGCCGCGGCCGGCGGCGGCCTTCGATCTGTTTGGGCTGTTCGGCTCCGAGGAGGAGCCGCCGGCCCCCAGCGCGACCGCGGTGCCCTACACGGTCAAGTTCCAGGGCATCGACGACGACGATGTCGTGCGCGCGTTGCAGGACACGTCGACCCTCTACCGCCTGCGTCAGGACGCGCCTCCCGACGGTGAGGGCCTGGTGCGGCGCGCCGAGGCCGACCAGCGCCGGCTCGCCGACGTTCTTTCCGGATACGGCTACTACCAGGGCACCGTCTCGATCCGCATCGACGGCGTGACGCTCGGCGGCGAGAGTTCCGTCGCCGCCGCGGCCCGCGCCGCCGAGGGATCGCGCGCCCGCGCCCTCGTTCCGGTGAAGATCGTGGTGGAGGCCGGCCCGCTCTACACCCTGCGCAGCATCGCGGTGCGCGATCCCCGCGGCCTGCCCTTCCCCGAGGAGGTCCTGCCCGCGCGCTTCACCCGCGTCGAAGCCGACGTGCCGGCGCGGTCGGCCATGGTCCTGGCGCGGGAAGCCAAGCTCGTCGACCGCTTTCGGTCCCTCGGCCATCCGTTCGCCAAGGCGGTCTCGCGCGATCCGGTGGTGGACGATGCGGCCCACGTCATGGACGTGACCTTCACCATCGATCCCGGCCCGATCGCCGGCCTCGGCGAGGTCGCGGTGCGCGGCACCACCGGCCTCGATCCGGCGGTGGTGCGCTCGTTCATCTACGCCGAACCCGGCGACCCGTATTCGCCGAAAGCCGTCGCCGACATTCGCCGCTCGGTGGCCAAGGTCGAGGCCCTTGGCTCGATCCGGGTGCGCGAGGGCGAGGCGCTGGATCCGAGCGGCAACCTGCCGATCTTCGTCGACGTGACCGAGCGCGACCGCAACCTCATCGGCGTCTCGGCACGCTACTCCACCGTCGACGGACCCGGCATCCGCGCCTATTACGCCAACCGTAACCTGTTCGGTGGCGGCGAGACCCTGCGGCTCGATGCCGACATCTACTATCTCGGCAACGACCTCTACGCGACGCAGCGCAAACTCGCCGGGATCGACTCGAACGGCCTCGGCGGACGCCTCGGGGCGACCTTCGTCAAGCCGGCCCTGTGGGGCACCCGCAACGATCTCGTCGCCAACCTGTTCGTCGGGCGCGAGGCGCAGCAATCCTACGTCAGCGATGCAGCCGGCGGCACGGTGGCGATCAGGCACCGCTTCTCCGACACCTTCTTCGCTCAGGTCGGTATCGACGGGCAGGCCGGCCGCTCGCAGGACGCCCTCGGCAAGGTCGATTACCGGCTGATCGGCGTGCCGGTCTCGGTCAGCTACGATTCCACCGACAACCTACTCGACCCGACCCAGGGGTTCCGGGTGATCGCCTCGGCGACGCCCTATGCGGGCTTCCTCGGCTCGGACCCGTCGATCTTCGTGGCCAAGGCGCAGGGGTCGACCTACTACGCCCTCGACGACGAGGCTCGCTACATCCTCGCCGGCCGCATCGGCTTCGGCTCGATCTCGGGTGCCAACCTCGACGAGATTCCGGCCAACATCCGGTTCTTCGCCGGCGGCGGCGGCTCCGTGCGCGGCTTCCCCTACCGGACCCTCGGCCCGCGCGGTCCGTTCAACCTGCCCGTCGGTGGCCGCAGCTTGCTGGAGGGCTCGTTCGAGGCCCGCATCAAGGTCACCGACACGATCGGCGTGGTGCCGTTCTTCGACGCCGGTACCGCCTTCGCGTCGAGCCTGCCCGATTTCGAGGAGCGCATCCGCTACGCGGCGGGTCTGGGCCTGCGCTACTATACTGGCATCGGCCCGATCCGGGTCGACGTCGCCTTCCCCCTGGACCGCATCAAGGGCAACCGCGAGCGCCCCGTGGCCTTGTACATCAGCCTGGGACAATCGTTCTGATGGGGTTCTGGTCGTCATCGGCGTCGCGCACCTTTACCCTCCCGCCTCTGCGGGGGAGGGTGTCTGCGGAGCAGGCGGAAGAGGGAGCGACCTCTTCGAACAACGCGCTCCCCTCACCCGACCCGCTGCGCGGGCCATCCTCTCCCGCAGCGGGTAGAGCGAAGGTGCGCGCGTTTCTCGTCGCCTCCGCGATCCTTCTTCCCCTTGGAGCGACGGCTCCGATCCACGCCGACGAGGCCGAGAAAACCGTCCTGGGCGGCCTGCTGTCCAAGGCCTTGTCCACCCCCGGCTCACGCGTCGCCATCGGCGCCGTCGACGGGGCGCTGTCCTCCGATGCCACCATCCGCGACGTGGCGATCAGCGATGCCAACGGCGTCTGGCTGAAGCTCGACAAGGCCCGCCTCGTCTGGCGCCGCCTCGCGCTTCTGTCCGGCCGCCTGGAGATCGACAGCCTGGAGGTCGGTCGCCTCGAAGTGCTGCGCCGCCCCCTGCCCGCTCCGGTGTCGGCGACCCCTGAACCGGACGGCTCGCTGCTGCCCGACCTGCCGGTGAAGGTCGAGGTCAAGGCGTTCAAGCTTGCGGAACTGGTGCTCGGCGAAGCCCTGGCCGGCCAGACTGCGCGGCTCGCCGCCGATGGCCGGGCCAAGCTCGGGGCGCCCTCCGAGGGGCTCGACCTCGACCTCAAGGTCCGCCGTCTCGATGCGGCCGGCGATTTTTCCGCCCGCCTGCTGTTCGTGCCGAAGGGCGAGACGCTCGAGCTGAAGACCACCTTGGTGGAGCCCGTGGGCGGTCTGCTCTCCAAGGCGGCCAACCTGCCCGGCACCCCGGCGATCAACCTCGATCTCGACGGGCGCGGCACCCTCGACGCCTGGAATGCGCGCCTCGACTTCGATGCCGGCCCCGACCTCGGCGCCAAGGGCTCGGCCCGCATCTCGCGGATCGGCACCGACCGGCGTCTCGTCCTCGATCTCGCTTCGCGGATCGAGAGTCTGCTGCCCGGTCCGGCCGCCGCCGTGTTCTCGGGCGCGACGAAGCTCGACGGCGCCCTGCGCTTTTCCGACAGCGGCGCCTTCGGGATCGACCGCCTCGAGCTGGTCTCCCGCACCGCCCGCCTCGACGCGCATGGCAGCCTCACCGCCGACCGGGTCGCGGATTTCATCGTGGCCGCCCGGGCGGTGCCCACCGAGGGTGGGGTGACCAAGGCGGCGGACGCCGAACTCGACAGCCTCGTGTTCGACGGCAGCCTGAAGGGGCCCATCGCCCACCCCACCGTCAACGGCGTGCTGAAGGCGGCCGGACTGCGTGCCGAGGGCAGCGCCCTCGATCGGGTCGAGGCCACCATCGCCATGGCGCCCACCGGGCCGGACGCCACGGC
The DNA here is from genome assembly GCF_010692745.1 of Methylobacterium sp. BTF04. Classification (GTDB taxonomy): domain Bacteria; phylum Pseudomonadota; class Alphaproteobacteria; order Rhizobiales; family Beijerinckiaceae; genus Methylobacterium. The sequence goes on along the minus strand of NZ_JAAHTB010000030.1, from coordinate 16,735 downwards.
CACCCGCTTCGCGCTCAGTGCGGATGCCAAGGTCGAAGGCCTCAAGCTCGCCGATCCGGCCCTGCGCCGAGCGATCGGATCGAAGGCTGCTCTCACCTTCCGCGGCACGCTCCAACCGGACGGGATCGTCGACGTCGCGAAACTCGACGTCGAGGGGCCGACCGCCCGCGCCAGCTATGCCGGCAAGGTCGGCCAGAATACGCTCACCGGCACCGCCGATGCGGTGCTCTCCGACATCGCCGCCTTTTCCGACGTCGCCGGCCGGCCGCTCGCCGGCAGCCTCAAGGCCCAGGCGAAGCTCAGCGGCGATCCGGCGCGCAAGGCGGTGACCGCCGATGTCGATCTGCGCACCGAAGGGCTCGCGCTCTCGATGCCCGCCCTCGACGGCCTGCTCGGCCGGTCGCCCCGCTTCACCGGTCGCCTGTCGCAGGTCTATGACGGCTACGCATTCGAGGGGGCGCGCCTCGAAGGCGCCGAAATGGTCGCGCGCCTGGAGGGCCGTGCCACGGCCCGGATGGCCGACGCCAAGCTCCTGGTGGATCTCAAGAATCTCTCCGCAATCGACGATAAGCTCGCGGGCCGCGCCCTCCTCGACGGGCGCCTGACCGGCACCCTGGAAAAGCCGGACCTCACCGCCACCCTCACCGCCGTCGAGGCCCGGGCGCTGTCGCGTCCGGTACGCGACCTGCGGGTCGAGACGACGTTGAAGGACCTCACCGGTGCCCTTGACGGTAGCCTGCAACTTTCCGGCGACTTCGGCGGCAAGACCCTGCGCGGAGGCGCCCATCTCGCTCGGATCGCCCAGGACTGGTCCCTCGACCGTCTCGCCGTCACGCTCGGCTCGGTGGCCATCGACGGTCATGCGGTGGTCGATGCCCGGACATTCCTGGCCGAGGGCGCGCTCACCGTGGCGGCCGCCAATCTCGACGACCTCTCGCCCCTGGCCTTGACCCCGCTCGCCGGAAACCTCGACGCTGCGGTGACGCTGTCGCGCGACGGCGGACGCCAGGATGCCGCGATCCGGGCCAAGGGCGCATCGCTGCGCTCGGGCGAGTTCGGTCTTGCGCGCCTCGACGCCGACCTCACCGGGCGCGACCTCACCGGGCGTCCGGTGATCGACGGCCGGCTCAACGCCGACCGGGTCGTCGCGGCCGGGCAGAGTCTCGACACGGTGCGGCTGGCCGCCATCGGCACGCCGAGTGCCAGCGACATCACCCTGACCGCCAAGGCGCGCGGCTTCGACCTCGACGGGGCGGCCCGCCTCGTGCCGGCGGACAAGACCCGCATCGAACTGTCGCGTTTTTCCGCGGCGCGCGGGGGCGATCGGCTGGCCTTGGCCGGCCCGGCCACGGTGACCCTCGATGGCGGTACCGCGGTCATCGACAATCTGGTGGTGGCGGCCGGCTCCGGACGGGTGAGCCTCTCGGGTCGGGCCGGATCGCGCCTCGATTTGAAGCTCGGCATCCGCGCCCTGCCGCTGGCGCTCGCCCGCATCGCCTCCCCGTCTCTCGCACTCACCGGGACCCTCGACGGCGAGGCCGACCTGCACGGAACCTCCGAGCGCCCGGAAGGGCATTACGCGCTGTCCCTGGCCCGCCTCGTCACGCCGGAAACCCGGAAGGCGGGTCTGCCGCCCATCGACGCCAAGGCGAGCGGTACCCTCAGCGACGGCCGTGCCGGGATCGACGGCCGCGTCTCGGCCGGGCGCGGCGCCGAGATGACCGTCAACGGCTCGGTGCCGGTTGCCGCCGGCGGAAACATCGCCCTGAAACTCCGCGGCACCCTCGACGCGGCCCTCGCCAACAGCCTGCTCAGCGTCGGCGGCCAGCGGGTCGCCGGCCGGGTCGCCATCGATGCCGGCGTAGCGGGCACCCTGGCGGCGCCCCGCGCCGAAGGGGCGGCGGTGCTCACTGGCGGGTCCTTCACCGATCCGCTGCAGGGCATCCGCCTCACCAACATCGAGGGCCGCGTCACCGGACGCGGCGACACCCTCGTGGTCGAGCGCCTCACCGCGTCGACCCGCAACGGCGGAACCCTGCGCGCCGACGGGCGGGTCGCGCTCCAGCCGGCCTCGGGCTTTCCCGGTTCGCTGAAGCTCGTGGCCGAACGGGCCGAGCTGGTGTCGAGCCCGCTGATGACCGCCACCGCCAGCCTCAATCTCGCGCTCAGCGGACCCCTGGCGCGCACGCCGAAGATCTCGGGGCGAGTGGATCTCGTATCCGTCGATGTCTCCGTTCCCGATCGTCTGCCCGCCACGGTGCAGCCGCTACCGGGCATCCGCCACGTCAACACGCCGCCGGAGGTGCGCGCCCGCCTCAATGCGCGGGCCGATCGCAAGGCCAAGGTCGCGGCCATCGGGCGTCGGGGCAAGACACCCCCGCCGTTCGACGCCACCCTCGACGTGACGGTGAGCGCGCCGGGACACATCTTCGTGCGCGGGCGCGGTATCGATGCCGAACTCGGCGGCGACCTGCGGCTCACCGGGTCGTCGCGGGATCCGGTGGCGACCGGCGCCTTCGACATGCGGCGCGGGCGCCTCAGCGTCGTCGGCCAGCGCCTCGATTTCACCCGCGGGCGCCTGACCTTCGCGGGCGAACTCACCGCGCCGGACCTCGACTTCATCGCCGAGACCAAAGCCGCCGAGGTCACCGCCCGCATCGCCGTGAACGGACCGGCCAACCAGCCGAACTTCGTGCTGACCTCCGACCCGAGCCTGCCCCAGGACGAGGTGCTGTCGCGCCTGCTTTTCAAGAAGGCGTCGGGCGGGCTGTCACCCTTCCAGGCGCTGCAGCTCGCGCAGGCGGTGGCGCAATTCTCCGGTGGGGGCGGTGGGGTCGATGTGTTCGAACAGGCGCGCAAGGGCCTCGGACTCGACAGCCTCGATGTCTCGACGGGGGCGAGCGGTGGTCCGGCGCTGGGCGCCTCGCGCTATCTCAGCGACCGGCTCAGTGTCGGCGTGAAGGCCGGCGCCAAGCCGGCCGATACCGCCGCCACGGTGGATTACGACGTGACCCGGCGGATCAAGATCCAGGGCGAGGCCGGCAGCGATGGCCGCACCGCCGTCGGCGTCGGCGCCGAGTGGGAGTACTGAAGGGCGTTATCGCATCAGCCACAGCGATTGGCCGAAGCCGCTCAGGGGACCGTGAAAGTGGGTGACCAGCACGATCGACCAGAGCACGCCGAGGAGGGTCGTCAGGCCGAGCAGGATCACCTCGCCGAAATCCTTTGCGCGTCTGCGCGGGGCGATCTCGGACGGGCCTGTCTCGGAAGCGGTACGCGTGGCGCGACGGTCGTCGGCCATTCGGAATCCCCATGATGTCGGTGAAGTGGGTTCCGCAAACCGCAGGCCAACTCTATGGGAAGGCCCTGCCCCGGACGCATGGCGTCGGGGCGGAGTGACGCCGTCCGGAGTTCCCTGGTGCCCGCCCGACCCCTGCTGATCTATCCCGACCCGCGCCTGCGCCTGCGTGCCGAGCCCGTCCTCGCCTTCGACGCGGCCCTGAAGGACGCGGCACAGGACCTCCTCGACGTTCTCGTGTCGGTCTCGGCCATCGGTCTGGCCCTGCCGCATATCGGCGGTCTGCAGCGCATCGTGGTGCTGCGGATGGAGCCGGGCGAGCCCGCCACCACCTATGTCAATCCGGAGATCGTCTGGGCCTCGCCCGAATGCGCGCCTCAGACCGAGGGCAGCGTCTCGATGCCGGGGGTCAGCGACGTCGTCGAGCGCGCGGTCTCGGTGCGTGTGCAGTACCGCGATCTCGACGGCGCCGCGCATGAGGAGGAGGCCGAAGGCTTTCGCGCCGCCTGTCTCCAGCACGAGATCGATCAGCTCGACGGCATCTTCTGGATCGACCGGCTGTCGCGGCTGCGGCGGGAGCGGGCGGTGAAACGCTTCGGCAAGCTGCAACGCGCCGCATCCTGAACACGACGCGGCGGCCCGACGCGTTCCGCCCGTCGCCACAGGCATGCTACGAGCCTGTCATGCGTGTCCTCGTGCCGGCCCTGCTCCTCGCAAATCTCGTCGTCGTCGTCTCGCCCCTGCCGGCGCGGGCGGCGTTGTCAGATCGATTCGGACTCACCCTCAGCCAGGGCTGCCTGATGAACCGGCTCCGCCAGGCGCAAGCGCGCTTCCGTCCTGTCCGCGAGGAGGCCGAATCGCTACGTCGGGCTGAGGTAGTCGCTTCGGACGATACCGGTGTTCGCATCGAAGGTTCGAATGCGTTTCACTGGGTTTTCCGTTCGTCCCAAGCCGTGGTGCACACGGCCTACCCAACGCGGGGCGCCATCGTGGTGCGGGAGATGATGGACGGGCATCGGCCTGCGGTGTAGGTCTCGGACCGCGACACTGTCCAACAGGATCACGCGGTCGCGCACCAGACCTGCTTCGCCCATGACGTCGCCGACGCCGTCGAGACCAGCGATGATCCGGTCCCCTGGCACCTATAGCTATCGCTGCGATCCGTCTTTGCCCTGGTCGAGCACGTCACCGACTTCGTGAACTCGCCCCTAGCCGCCAAGCGCTTGACCTTGAACCGCCAACTGCGGGCGATCCTCGCTACGCCGAGCGGTTAACACCTCACTCGCGATCTCTAAGCCAAGATTCGCCGGGCCCGCCATCACCTCCTCGTCTTCCTCCACCATCCCAGCGCTGTCGACGCCACGAACAACGGCTCGGCACGGCTCCTGCGTGCATCCGTCATCCAGAGGAAGGTGACCAACGGCTAACGTGCCATGTGGGCCGCCGTAGGCGATGCCGACATCCGAACTGTCGTCAATACGCTACGCCTCACAGGCAGCAGGCCCTTCGGCGCCATCCTCAAGACCGTTGGCGTCTGAACACAGCGATCACAGGGGTGGGCAATTATTCCAGACCCGCGCACTCCGCCCAGAGACCTGAGCAGTTACCAGAAGTTTTGGGGATTCGAGGATTCGGGGATTATATCTATAAATCAGAGCGTATGAAAGATAGGATTGACCACTGGAATAATTTATGTATATTTGATTTATAAAATCGATGAATGGAGTTATATTTATGAATCCTATCGTAATTGGAATAGTTGCGGGTCTTGTAGTTGCAGGAGGTGTTGAGGCTTATAAGGTTTTGCAAGAGATTTCCAAAGAGACAGACGCCTGGAAAGCGTGTCTAAAACTGTGTGAATATTGTGCACTGACAAGGAGGGATATGGTTACTTATAAAGGACCAGTGGACAACGATTATGTTGTGACGATTAATAGATTGGAGAGTTCCAGCAAGGGGATGTCTGGGACAAATATAAATCGTAAAACGACATTAAAGTTCATTGATCATTGGTATAAATCAAACCAAATATTTGCATCTGAGGATACTCAAACTGATTCTACATTCATATATGGGGGATTTACCGAACACAGCCCGGGTAGTGTTTATACTAGTGATTTTGTGCAGGTAGATCCTAAAGAATTAAGAGCAAAACTTGCTGCAGAATTTAATGTTTTGGCTAGCCGAACAGCAAAGAGAAGCACAAGGGCCGCTTGAAATAAGAGCGCCGCTGCCTTTAATTAATATTACAATCTACTTAGAGCGTTTGGCTGTTCCATCTTATTAACGGCCGCTTATTGCCGTCGACAGCTGAAATTCTCAGCATGCGAATTTGGAATAAATTTAAATTGCGCTCGACTTCCGTCCGGATCTAGAGTGACGCAGGCGTCTCATCTAATGGAAGAGGGCAAAGAGTACTCGCTGGACTTTTTCCAGCGAGTACGAGCAGCAACGCTCGCCATCTCGGATCGTTCGGCAGGCTTCAGCGCTTTGGCCCAGACTAAGCTACCTTTTTGCCCGCCCGCGCTCGTTTCGTCAAACCAATTTCTTCGTCATTCTTGTTTCCGCCGCTCGTGATATCCACAATAATCTTAGTAAGCCTGTTAGTATAGAGCGTTGCCTGGATCATCCAAAATATCGGTTTATTTGTGGGTATTTCAATTGGGCCCGCGATGGTACGTATTCTTATACGGGTGGATGATAAATTTGATACGGCTCTCCGCCCGGTCGGAGGAAATCGACTCTTGCGTCGAGATAAAGCCGCTGACGCTTGCCTCGAATAAGTAGTTTCAATTTGGCCTCAGTCTCGGTGTCATTTCTAGCCTCGAAGCCGCCTTAGCTTACTGGGTAGCCTTCGCTGCTATCCGCCCCATAAAGGGCTATGATGAGAAATGCGGACTGGGGCGTAGGGTTTTTTGAGGCGGTCATATTACTAACATGCCATGCATGCCCGATCACTCCGAGGCCGTATCGATCCTGTAAAATTTTAGACTGACACACGACGCGGCGGCCCGACACGTTCCGCCCGTCGCCACAGGCATGCTACGAGCCTATCATGCGTGTCCTGGTGCCGGCCCTGCTCCTCGCGAATCTCGTCGTCGTCGTCTCGGCCCTTCCGGCGCGGGCGGCGGGACCGGCGATCGGCTGTGCGTCCCTGGCCAACCTGCGGCTTCTGATGAAGCAGTCCGGAGGCGACGCGACTGCGGCGGCGGCGGTTCTGGGCAACGACAAGGCCGATCACCTCGGCTGCGTCGTCCTTGCCCGCGATGCCGTGACGGCCCTGGCCGAGCATGTCGCCCTCAACGGGCGTGCCTATGACTGCGTGACGCTGCGGACCACCAGCGTCTGCCACTGGACGGTGGCCGGAACCGTGGCGCCGGCCGAGCCGGCCCGGGCCGGTCGCAAGTCGACGGTCGACAAGCCTTCCTCCGACAAGGCGAAGGCGAGCCCAAAGCCGGGAAACACCTGATGCGACAGATTTTGGCCGCTGCGGCACTCCTCCTATCGGCCGCCCTGCCATCGGCGCAGGCCGCGGAGGGGCCGGTTATCGCCTGTGACACCCTCGTCGGCCTGCGGCTGCTGATGGCGAATGGCGACCGGGATGCGGCCATGGCGCGGCTGGCGAGCTATCCCGGCTGCCGGACGGTGACCCGCGATCGGGTCGGCGCAGCGGAAAGCCGGGCGATGGTCGGCGGTTCGCCGTTCGAATGCCTGACGATCAAGGATGAAGGCAAGTGCGCCTGGGTTCTGCCCTAAGCGAGGGTTGCGTCCCGGACCAGGATGACGGGACATGCCCTGAAACCTGTTGCAGCGCGCCTATATGGCTCCCGCAACGGTTAAAAACGGGGGGACAATCATCATGGGCACGCCCACATCGCGGATGAACCGCAGCGTCCGCAACGCCGCTTTCGGCACTGTCTTGATCGTCGCCTGCGCGTCGCAGGCGCTTGCGCAAGGCCAGTCGACCCCGATCCAGAGCCCGCAGGATGCGGCCTGCCGCAACGAGGCGCGTGCCCGCGTCTTCACCACGCCCGACCCCAAGGGGCTCGGTCTCTACGCGGTCGGACGGCAGATCTACATGGGCTGCATGCAGCGCACCAAGGGATCGCCGATCCACCGTGCCCGCATGCGGTCGACGGCCCGCTGACAGGGGCGAGGGCCGAAAGCGCCGGCTTTCAGACGCTGAGCGGTGCGCCGATGCGCGCCCGCAACTGCAGGCGCAGGTTCTCGTTGGCGGACTTGTCGGAATCGAGGGCGGACATCAGCCGCAGCAACCGGCTGATCGGCGTCGTACGGTCCTGGACCGCTGCGTCGATCTGATCCTGCAATGGCGGCGCGTGCTCGCAATGCAGTTCGATCGTCAGGTTCGATGGGGCCGCTTGGCGCATGGTCCGCGAATCCGTCGCTGTGGTCCGGGAATGATCCCGCGCGGCTCGCTACGCCATGCAGGCGCCCTGCGCCACCCCAAATTTGCCGCCTATCCATAGCCGGCACGCATTCCTGCCCCGACATCGGGTATGAAGGCGGGAATGTGTGGATGAATGGCGGCCACGGTGTCGCGCTCACCCCGCGAGGGGCGAAGCCGCATAGCCATCGAGGATGTCCTGCGGATCGCGATAGAGCGCGATGCATCCGGCGGCGCGCAGATCGGCTTCGGGAAAACCGCCGCACCGCACACCGATCGTCGTCAGACCGGCCTTCTTCGCGGCTTCGGCATCGTAGGGCGTGTCGCCGATGACGAGCGACTCGGCCGCCCCGATCGGAGCCAGCTTGGCCAACGCGGCCTCGAAGATGTCGGGATAGGGCTTCGAGCGCTCGGCGTCGTCGGAGGTCGTCACCACGTCCACCAGATCGGCGATGTCGAGGACCTGCTGGTAGTGCTCGACCTCCTCGGCCTTGCCCGACGAGGCGAGCGCAAGGGTCAGGCCCTCGCCGCGCAGGCGCTCGAACAGCGGGCGGACACCGGGGAACGGTCGGACCTCGGACCGGAATTTCCGCTTGAACAGATCGGAGCGGTAGCTCTCGATGGCTTTGCCGTCACGCGCGACGCGGTCGCGATCGAGGAAGACCGGCATCAGCTGATCGCCGCCCTTGCCGATCTGGCTTCGCGCCGCCGCGTGGGAGACGGTGACGCCGAAATGGCCGAAGGCTTCGACCCAGGCCTGGGCGTGCAAGTCGACGCTGTCGAGCAACGTGCCGTCGACGTCGAAGATGATCGCCTTGATGGTCTTCGCCATGGCTGTGGTGGTCTCGCGCCTGTCTCGGCACAGGCGTGGTCTCGCCCGGCCATCCTGCCGGGCGAACGGTTTAGCGACGGAGCCGTTCCGGATCAGTTCGGGAAGATGCGCAGGCCGTCGTCGGGGAGGAGGTTGCGGTCGGGGCCACCGGTCTGCTGGCCGCGGCCTTGCTGATAATATGGCAATTCCGGCCGACGATCGTTGCCGCTGCCCGAATCGTACTCCCAAGCGCGATTCCAGGGTGCTCGCCCACCGACACCGCCGATGCCGGAGGTGCTCTCGACATCGACGATCGCCGGGCCCTGGCGGGTGAAGCCGGGGGATGCCGTGGCAGCGATCGGACCGGCGATCGTTCCGATGGCGACGAGTGCGGACAGAACGATTCTCATGACGGTCCTCGCAGGACTGGATGGGGAGCCGCAGCGCGCGGCGGATGCTTGGCCGTACAACACGTCGCGCCCGGCACCCGTTCCCGATGCTGTCCCGCTCTCCAGCCTGGGACCGCGACTCGCGAGACGCGCTGGGCCGGAACGACAGAGAGCCCGCTCACCCCTGTGGGGCAGCGGGCTCTCGGGATGGACCGTCGCCGCGACCGGCGATCAGTGAATGCTGGCGCTCGAACCGGCGCTGGACCGGGGGGCCTTCGCACGGGCCACCGGCTTGGTGGTCGCGACTTTGGCGACCGGCGCCTTGGCGGTGGGGGCTTTCGTGGCGGACTTGGCGGTGGCGGACTTGACGGCGGCCGACTTGGCCAGCGCCTTCACGGATTTGGCGGGAGCCTTGGCCTTCTCGTCGGCCTTGGCGGTGGCGCTGCGGGTGCGGCTCGCCTTGGCCTTCAGGGTCTTGTCGAGGGTCACGGCGGGGCTCGGCGCCGCGGTGATGTCCGCGGTGGACGCCTGGACCACCAACGGGCCGGCGGCCCGGTGCAATTCGTTCTCGGCCCGCAGCCAATGCGCCTCGGCGTTGCCGATCACACGGCCCTCGCCTTCCCAGATGAAATAGGCGCGTTCGCGTACCTGATGCTCGAAGGGATTCATCTCACTCTCCTCGTCCGTTCCTTCGGACGATGAAAGCGGATGGTTAAGCGCCGGTTAACGGGGAGCCGCAGGAGCTGCGGCTCAGCCCTTGGACAGGCGGCGGACGTTCGCCCGCACCTTGCGGCGATAGCCGGCGACGATGGTTTGGGTCGAGCCGCCGGTCGCCATCAGCACAGCCGCTTCGTTGGCGGCCGCGATCTTTTCCGACACCATGCGCTGCGCTTCAGCCTGCGCCGCGGCCCCACCGAGCGAGAGCTTCGCCATCCGCAGGCCGATCACCTGCTGCGATTCCAGGGCGAGCAACGTCGCGTCCATGCCGAGTTTCCACCAAGAACCGAACATGCTCACACTCCTCGGACCCCGGCTGGCGGCGCCATGCCTGGCCCTGGCGTCTTCACGCCTTGGCATCAGTCGAACGAACGACCCTTGGCCGCGGAGCCGCCGAGACTGATCTTCTTGGCGGGTGCAGGGGCCGCCGGGGTCGGCACTGCCGGGCGCGGCGGCTTCATCTGCGACTGGCCGTGGACCACGGACCCGATCTCGCCGGCGACCCGCACGAGATCGTCGCGCTCGCAGGCCCGCGCCACGCGCAGGCCGAGCTGGTGCATGTGGCTCTTGCCGTAGAGGTAGACCGCGAGCTTCGCGCGGGTGGTGGCGGGCATCGCCGCCAGGATCTCGGGCAGATCGTCCTCATCGGCGCGGTAGACCTGGCCGAGAACGTCGAGGGAGACCGGGCAGGCCGGATCCGGCTCGGCGCCGCTGGTGGGGTGGGACTGCGTCATGGGGCACCTGTCTGTGCGAAGGAGGAAGGCGGGGCGGCGGCGGGAACGGTGTATTCCACCGTCTCGGGCCGGACCGGCGATGCGGCGGATGGTGCCCGCTCCGGCGCCAGGCAGCCGGTGCAGATCGAAGCGATGGCGATGCGGGCACGCCGGTCGGCGCGGTCCCACACCGCTTGGGCGCGCGCCCGAGCGTCCCGGGCGACCCTCTCGTCCGAGACGCCTGCGTCGCCGAGGGAAGCGGGCGCCTCCCCGGCCGGCCTGATGCGCAGGAAGAGCGGCTCCTGCGCCTTCGAAGCCGGGATGGCAACTCCAAAACCGGCCGTGACACCGGCGAGGAAGGCGAGGATCGGACGGCGCATCGGTTCCTCGGTGAGGGCGTCGGGACGCCGACAACCACGCGCCAGGATCGACGCCTCATGGTTAACCGGACCTTAAGGGCTCCCGCCGTGGCAGGATTGCCGCAGCGACGCATCGCCCGCTCGACCGCTCCGCCGCCGCCCCACTACCAACGCGCCGATGGACACCAACGTGTATTTCATGATGGCCGCGGCGCTGGCCTATTCCGGCTATATGCTCATCGCCATGCGTCCGTGAGGATGCAACACCTCGGCCATCTGCCCGGGCCGGCCGTCAGTGCTTGTCGTCCTTGTCGATCACCGCGCAGGCGGTGATGGGGCCACCGGCGGGCGTCGAGAGCGAGCAGGTGACGAGCGCATCCCCGGCATCGACGTTGCTGTGGCGCGTGGTCAGGGCGCTCTCGCGGGCCTTGCGGGCTGCGGCCTCGATGATGTCGGCGGCGATGCCGGTGGTGGCCTGACCGGCCCGCCCGAAGAGCGGGAAATAGCTCTCCGGCAGCGGCGATCCCTTGAATTGCAGCCCCACCGCCGAGAGGTCGCCGCAGGCCAGCGTCATGCCGATCCCGTCGGCGGCCGACAGCTCGGCGAAGTCGAGGGTGCGCTTGACCAGCGTCGCCTGCGTGCCGGCCACGACCTTGCCGATGAGATCGCCGCACCCATCGGCTGTCGCCGGCAGGACGAGGATGGGAAGGAGGCCGAGGGCAAGCAGGACGGTGCGCATGCCACCGATCTAGGGCGGTCTCGACCAAGGTGGACTCGGCGCCCGCGAAGAAAACGCGCTCTCGAAAAACGACGGTGTCGCGGCCGGGTCGTCGCGCGGTCGGCCTCAGCGCTTGCGCCGCACCGGGGCCCGGCGGAACACCCCGACCACCTCCACATGGGCGGAATACTTGAATTGATCGACGGGCGTCACCCGCTCCAGGCTGTAGCCGCCGGCGACCAGGGTCGCGGCATCGCGCGCGAAGGTGCCGGCATCGCAGGCCACGCCGACCACCAGGGGGACCTTAGATTCGGCGATGCGCGTCGCCTGCGCCCCGGCACCGGCGCGGGGCGGATCGAACACCACCGCGTCGTAGGTATCGAGCTCGATGGGGAGCAGCGGGCGCCGGAACAGATCGCGGCGCTCCGTGGTCACCCGGCGCAAGGACGGCGTCGCCCGCACTGCCCGGTCGAGGCTCGCCAGCGAGCCGGCATCGCCCTCCACCGCGTGGACGTCGCAGGTGCGGGCGAGCGCGAGGCTGAACGGGCCGCTGCCCGAGAACAGGTCGACGACGCGCTTGGTCTTCTTGTCGAGCGCGCCGAGCATCGCCGTCGTGAGCGCCGCCTCCCCCGCTGCCGTGGCCTGGAGGAAGCCGCCCGGTGGCGGCACGAGGCCGGTGCCGCCCGTCGGCACCACCGGCGCGCGGCGCTCCACCACCACCTCCCCGTGCAGGGACAGGCGGGCGAGGTCGAGTTCGCCCGCGAGCCGCACCAGGACCGCGCGGACGCCATCGGCCACCGGGCCGTGGCCGCGCAAATCCACGTCGAGCCCGGCTTGCGTCGCGGTGATCGCCACGTCGAGGGGTTTGCGGCCGTGCCCGAGCGGCGCGCTCAGCGCCTCCGCCACGGCGGGAGCGCGGTGCAGGGCGGGCACGGTGATCGGGCAATGGTCGATGGCCACGAGGTCGTGGCTGCGGGCCGCCATCAAGCCGGCGCGCGCGCGGCCGTCCACGGCGCGGACGTGGAGCGTCAAGCGCCGCCGTCCCTCGCCGTGGGCGTCCTGCAGCGGTTCGGGCTCGCAGGCGAGGCCGGCCTGCGACAGAGCTTGGACGAGGAGCCCGCGCTTCCACGCGGCATAGGGCTCGGGCGCCAGATGCTGGACCGCGCACCCGCCGCAGGTGCCGAAATACTGGCAGAACGGATCGATCCGATCGGGCGAGGCCGTCTCGACGGAGACGAGCTGACCGCGCGCACCGTCGCGGCGGATGGCGACGCGCTCGCCCGGCAGCGCCAGAGCCACGGCGGTCCCGTCCTCCGCCATGCCGTCGCCGCGGGCGCCGAGCCTGCGGATCGCGACGGTTTCGGTCTGGAAGTCGGTCATAACACTGCTTTCATGGCGGCACGGGCCTGCGAGAGGCGTGCCCCGATCAGGAACTCGCGATTGCCGTCGCCGCCCGCGACGGGGGATGGGATCACGCCGAGGACGGAGAGGCCGAGGTCTTTGACGCAATCCACGACCTCGGCGCAGACCGCGGCGTGGACGGCCGCGTCCCGCACGATCCCGCCGCGTCCGATCCGCTCACGCCCGGCCTCGAATTGCGGCTTGATCAGCGCGGCGAGCGCCGCCCCGTCGGCCAGCAGCGGGATCACCGCCGGCAGGACGAGGCGCAGGGCGATGAAGCTCACGTCGATGGCGCAGAGATCCGGAGCCCGCGGGATCAGGGTGCCGTCGAGGGCGCGCGCATCGGTGCCTTCCAGGCTGACCACCCGCGGGTCGCCGCGCAGCGTGGCGTGCAACTGCTCGCGCCCGACATCGACGGCGTAGACCTGGGCGGCGCCGCGCCTGAGCAGCAGGTCGGTGAAGCCGCCGGTGGAGGCGCCGACATCGAGGCATACGCACCCGGCCGGATCGAATCCGAAGGCGTCGAGACCGGCCTGCAGTTTCAGGCCGCCGCGCGACACGAAGGGATGTGGCGCCCTGGCCTCGATCCGCGCGCCCGGAGCGATGCGGTCGGAGGCGCGCAGCACCACGCGGCCGTCGGCCCGGACCAGACCGGCGGCGATGGCCGCCTGCGCCCGCGCCCGGCTCTCGAAATGGCCGCGCTCGACCAGGAGTTGGTCGGCCCTGAGCCGGTCCCGCGTCATCTCATGAACTCAAGGGTTTGGGTGTGCGCGCCATGCGCCGTCGGCCCACCCGCTACACCACAAAGTTCGGTGCGCGAACGGAAATCTCAAGTTTCCGGTCGCGTCCACACCCTGTGATGTCCCATAGATGGGCGGAGAATCCGGCCCGTTTCCCGATGGGAACGGAGCGGGCGGCCACCGCTTTGTGGTTGTATCGACGCCTGGTCTCCGGATCGACGCCGACAACCAGATGCCGACACACCACGTATGAAACACCGATGACGGGAACAGGACGGATCATGGGCGCGCCGCGCGAGATCGAGCTGAAGCTGCAATGCGAGGGGGATGACCTCGCCGAACTCGGCCGTCATCCCCTCCTGCAGTCGGGCGAGGCGGTGGAGCCGCGCGTTCTCATCTCCACCTATTTCGACACCGCCGGCCACGACCTGCGCGCGGCGGGCCTCACCCTGCGGGTGCGCATCGACGGGGATCGCCATATCCAGACGGTGAAGGCGGACGGCGCCGGTGCCGGGCTGTTCGATCGTCCCGAATGGGAAACCGACATCTCCGGCGCCGAGCCCGATCTCACGTTGCTCGCCGACACGCCGGTGCCGGCGATCCTGGCCGATGCCGAGGCCCCCGACGTCATCGCCATGTTCTCCACGGTGGTCGAGCGCAGCACCCGCGCCGTGCGCTACGGCGCCTCGCGTCTGTCGGCGGCCCTGGACCACGGCCGGATCGAGACGCCGGACGGCGATGTGCCCCTGTCTGAGCTGGAACTCGAACTGGAAGACGGCACACCCGGCGACCTCTTCGCCTTGACCCAGGCCCTGGCCGAGACCGTGCCGCTGCGACTCGGCTCCCTGAGCAAGAGTGCGCGGGGCTTCAGCCTCATCGACGGGAGCCTCAGTCGCCCGAGCAAGGCCACCGCCATCCGCCTCGACGAAGAAGCCACCGCCGGAGAGGCCTTCCGCGCCATCGCGCTGGCGTGCCTGCGCCATCTGCGCCTCAACGAAGACGTCTTTCTTCACACGCGCGCTCCGGAGGGCCTGCACCAGATCCGGGTCGCCCTGCGCCGGCTGCGCTCGGCCTTCAGCCTGTTCAAGCCGATGCTCGCCGCGGATCCCGCCGCGAACCACCTGCGCGAGGAGATCAAGCGGGTCACCGAGCCGTTCGGTCAGGCGCGCAACCTCGACGTCTTCCTCGAGACCACCCTGCCGGCGGAGATCGTCAGGCGGCCCGAGGAGCCCGGCCTCCTCGACCTGCGGACCCGCCTCGAAGCCGAGCGGGATCGCGCCCACGACACCGTCATCGCCACCCTCGAATCGCAATCCTGGCGCGGCCTGATCCTCGATCTGGCGACCTGGCTCGAGACCGGGCCGTGGCGCACCGGCGCGGATGCGCCTCTGCGCGACGGGTCGGCCCGGGACTTCGCCGCCGACGTCCTCGACCGCTTCCGGCGGCGCATCCGCAAGAGCGGCCGCCATCTCGACCGGCTCGACGCGGAGGCCCGCCACGAGGTCCGCATCGCGTCGAAGAAACTGCGCTACGGCTCGGAATTCTTCGCGAGCCTCTACGCGGAGAAGAAGGCCCACAAGCTCCACAAGACCTTCGTCTCGGCCCTGTCCGACCTGCAGGATCACCTCGGCGCCCTGAACGACATGGCCACCGCTCACACGGTGCTCGCCGGCCTCGTCACGGGAGGCGATGGTGCACCCGTGCCCGGCGAGACCGTGTTCGCGGCCGGCCTCGCCGCCGGCGACGGCGAGGCCGACACCAAGTCGCTGCTCAAGGCAGCGGCCAGGGCCCATGAAGACCTGCTCGAGGTCAAGCCGTTCTGGCGCTGAGCGCGGCGACGTCCGTCATCGTGGCGATCGGCCGGAAAGTCGTCCTCAGCCGCGCGGGCTGAGGGCGTAGAGCGTGATCGCGGCGGCGTTCGAGACGTTGATGCTGCGGATTTCGCCCTGGAACGGGATGCGGGCGAGCACGTCGCAATTGTCGCGCGTGCGCTGGCGCAGGCCCTTGCCCTCGGCGCCGAGCACGATCACCGCCGGACGCGTCGGCTTGATGGAATCGAGCGTGACCTCGGCATCGGAATCGAGGCCGATCCGGGTGAAGCCGCGCTTGCCGAGGTCCACCAGCGCGTCGGAGAGGTTGCGCACGATGACGAGCGGTACGTGCTCCAGACCGCCGGAGGCGGATTTGGCGAGCACGCCGGTGGCGGTGGGCGAATGCCGCGCCGTGGTGATGATGCCGGCGACCCCGAAGGCCGCGGCGGTGCGCACGATGGCGCCGACATTGTGCGGATCGGTGATCTGATCGAGCGCCAGCAGCAGCACGTCGTCCGGCAGGTCGTCGAGGTCCGGGCCCGGCAGAGGGTCGGCTTCGAGATAGAGGCCCTGGTGCACGGCGTCGGGCCCGAGCAAGGCGTTGATCGCGCTCGGCCGCACCAGCTCGGGGTCGATCCGCAGGGGGCCGATCTCCTCGGCGAGGCGCGTGATGGCGTTCTCGGTGGCGAGCAGACGGTGAAGCTGGCGCCCCTCGTTGGCTAGGGCCTGCGCCACGGGATGCCAGCCATAGAGCACCACATGGTCGCCGGTGGCCCCGCGCGGGCCGGAGGATGGGCCGCGCCGAAACCGGTCCTGCACGCCGCCGGGCTTGGGTCTGGGGCCCGATGGGCCGTCGCGTCGCGTCGTCATGACAGGAGATCCGTTGTCCCGGTCGCCCGCGGAAGGGCGGGCGCACCGATGGCTCCCAGCGACAAACCGGCCACCGCCGCGTTCGTCAAGCGGCAAACTAGCGCCTCGACCCCGGTTGCCCCCGCCAAGGAAGCCGCATATAGAACCCTCGCTGCAGCGAGCGCCCTTCGTCTAGCGGTCCAGGATATTTTTATACCCCTACCATCATACCAAGTGTGTAGGTTCCAGGGGTTAAGGATGGTAGGCATACCAACGCCTGCCAACGAAGGATGCTCTCGGGCCGGGGCAGGCGCTTGACTACCCGACTGTGCGAACGTAGAAAACTGGCGTTGGTGAGACAAAGCGCCTATCGTCTATCGGTTAGGACAGGTCCCTTTCAAGGATCAGAGCGGGGTTCGACTCCCCGTAGGCGCGCCATTTGCGTACAAAACAGCGAACACCTACTGGGGCTGTCGACCCGCCGACCATGATGGCGTGTTCGAGGCTGCTTTTATCGCCGATGA
>NZ_JAAHTB010000029.1 GCF_010692745.1 Methylobacterium sp. BTF04 | reverse complement strand
CGCCAACTTCTTCGCCGCCGCAGGATATGAACCAGATTAAACCGAAAACGCTCTAGCGCCACGGAGCACCCCGACGCGGCCGTCACCGGGGGACTACGCCGACAATAGAGTGACTGCGCCGATTGCCGTCATGGCGATTCTTGCGCTCGGAGGCCTCGTCAACCGGTACGTGCGGGAAAATTCTTCTCCAATCTAACGAGACACACGCAATCTTATCGATCGCCGAAACTTCAACAGCATCTCTGGCCGTTAATTCATGCCTGTGCTACGCACTCTAGCACTAGGCAAGAGGAATTATAAATGACGACAATCACAGTGAAGTGGAGAGGCGACGGGTCGCAGTCGACAGCGGGAGACAAGGCTGATCTGTTTCTCAGCACCGCCCAGGCGGCAGCGAACACCTGGGCCAAGCACCTCCAGGGCAACCAGGACATTGTGATCGAGGTCGGGATCGGCAACGTCGGAGGACCGGGCTATCACGCCAATGGCGGTCCGATTTATACCTTCAACGGCGCGTGGTGGGAGAAGACGGCCATCACCAAGGCGCGTGACGGCCGCGACATCAACGGCGACATTGCGGAAGGCGGCGTCACGATCGGTGTCGAAACCTGGGAGAAGCTCTTCTACGATCCGAAGGCGGAGCATTCCGTTCCCGGCGACAAAACGGATGCCTTCTCGCTGTTCGTGCACGAAATCGGTCATGCCATCGGGTTTGTCGGCCTATCCTGGCAAACCGACCAGCGGGGCAACAACATCTTCGATGGCCCCAATGTCAGGGAGGTCGCCGGTGGACCCATCGGCCTCGATGGCGGGCGATCGCATATCTGGGGCGGCGAGAATGTGATGGATCCCAATCTCGGCACGGGAATCCGGGAATGGATTTCGCCGCTCGACCTCGCCGTCCTGCAGGACATCGGCATGCCGATCGCGACCGAGCGGGCCGACAAGATCGGGCTCGGCAGCGTGGACGACAATTTCTTTGCGTTTGGCGGGGACGACGTCATTGACGGCGGCCGGGGCAACGATCGCATCGACGGCGGCACCGGCAACGACACGCTCTCAGGTGGCGACGGGAACGACACGCTCATCGGCGGCGTGGGGAACGACATCCTCGACGGCGGTGCCGGCAGCGACATCCTCGACGGCGGCGCGGGCGTGGACCGGGCGTCTTTCTCCGGCAAAAGCTCGGACTATGCCATCGTCTACGACGCATCCAGCACCACCGGCGCGTTCAAGATCAAGCATCTCGCCACCGGCGCCGTCGACACGCTCATCGGCATCGAGACCGTGAGCATCGGCGACGTCCAACTCAGCGTGACGGGTCTGTTCGATCACCTCCAGGGCCGGTTCGGTCCCGTCGCGGCCGGTTCGAAGAACACCTTCCAGATGGTGCTGACAGCGACCTCCGACGATCCCTTCGTAGCCGATATTCCCGAGATCGACGGCGCGTTTTCCGCGAGCGCCCTCGTGCGTTTCGACAACCTCGCCGGCGGCAACTACCAGCGCGTCTTCGACACCGGCAACGGTGCCTGGGGCGACAATGTGTGGCTCGGTCAGGTCGGCAGCGGCCGTGACATGGCGTTCGAGATCCTCACCGGCGGGACACCGCACCGGATCGTCGCCAAAGACGCGATCGTCGAGGGGGTCGAGGCACGCTTCACGGCCGCGGTGGACCCGAACGGCCGCATGAGCCTCTACAAAAACGACGTGCTCGTCGCCCAGGGCGAGGGCGCCGTGCCGCGGGATGTCGCGCGCATGAACGAACTCGTGGGCAAGTCCAACTGGGCGACCGACACGGACCTCGTCGGCACCATCTATGACCTGAGCTTCAAGCCGGACCTTGCCGCCGACATCAATGGAGCCTTCACGGCCAACGTGCACGCCCGCTTCGACGATCTCGATGCCGGCGGTTGGCAGCGCGTCTTCGACCTCGGCAATGGCCCCAATGCCGACAATGTCTTGCTCGGGCAGGTCGGCACGTCCAGCGACATGCAATTCTCCATCGTGAACGGGGACAAGTCCGGGACCATCGTCGCCAAGAACGCGATCGTCGAGGGCCAGGAAGCCACCTGGACGACCAGCGTCAACGAAGCGGGCTGGATGCGCCTGTTCAAGGACGGTGTCTCGGTGGCCGAGGGGCAGGGTGTCGTCCCGAAGGACGTCGACCGCGCCAACGAGTTCGTCGGTAAGTCGAACTGGGCCAGCGATACCCCACTCGTCGGCAAGGTGAGCGGCCTGGAGATCGTGGCGCACAAGGCCATCCCGGAGATCCACGGCGCCTTCAAGGTGTTCGCCGAGGCTCGCTTCGACGATCTCGACAGCGGCAGCTTCCAGCGCATCTTCGATACCGGCAACGGTCCGGAGAGCAACAACATCTGGCTCGGTCAGTTCGAAAACGGCGACGACATGGTGTTCGAGATCCTCACCGGCTCGACCAAGCACCGGATCACCGCCGCCGACTCGATCGTGGAGGGCGAGATGGCGAAGTGGCAAGCCAGCGTGGACGACAGCGGCACCATGCGCCTGCTCAAGAACAGCACGCTGGTCGCCGAGGGTCATGGGGCGGTTCCCCTCGACGTCTTCCGTACCAGCGACCTGATCGGCAAATCCAACTGGTCGCACGACAGTGCCCTGGTGGGTCAGATCAACGAGCTGATCTTCATGTGACGCGCGTGGCACCGCGCGCCGTCGGCCCCGGATCCTCCCAGATCCGGAATGTCGAGTGGCGCGCGGAGCAGGTCACACGCCCGCGGCTCAGACCAGATGGAAAGACCGGAAGCGTGCAACGCGTTGCACGCTTCCGACATTGTATCTCCGTAGCCGATGTCTTCGCGTCAGGCTGATGCGCGCCACCGCCCACGAGTGCCGTTCAGGCCGCCGGCACGAGAATCGCCACGGCCGCGACCAGCTCATCGAAATGCGTGATCACCACGTCGGGCCCGAACGCCTCGACCGGTAGATCGGTATAGCCGAACGGCACCGCGATCACCGGGATACCGGCGGCCTTGGCCGCGTCGATGTCGGCGCGGGAATCGCCCACCATCACGGCACGGGACCGGTCTCCCCCCGCCCGCTCGATCGTCAGCGTGATGTGGCGCGGGTCGGGCTTGAAATGCGGGAAGGTGTCCCGGCCGCAGATCGCCGCGAAACGCCCGGACACGCCCAGCAGTTCGAGCAGGGTCAGAGCGTGGCTCTCGACCTTGTTGGTGCAGACCGCGAGCAGAAATCCGCGTTTCGTCAGGGTGTCGAGGGCCTCCACCACGCCGGGGAACAGGTGGGAGTGCTCACACAGATGCGAACCGTAATGGTCGAGGAATTCCGCGAACAGGCGTTCCAGCCGCTCCTGGCTCAAGGGCTCGCCGGTCGCGGTAAAGCCGCGCTGGATCAGCGCCTTGGCCCCGGCTCCGATCATGTCGCGGGCCTCCTCCAGCGGCAGAGCCTTCAGGCCCTCGCGCTCGAGGATGACGTTGAGGGTTCCGACGAGGTCGCCGGCCGTCTCGGCCAAGGTGCCGTCGAGGTCGAACACGGCGATGGGCGGCAGGGTCGACATGGCGTCTCGCAACGTGAAAGGGAACGCGGCCGGTCCGGCCAGAGCGTTTTCGGGGCGGGTGGACACGGCTCGGGTGAAGACGATGCGACCACTCGGACACTGAGAGCCGATCTCTCCCGCACCGAAACGGCTCTAGCGGCGCCTCCCGGTACCGGCAAGAGCCGGTCTCGCGGGTCATGGTTGCGCCGCAAGGCGCTGATACCGCCCCGCGACATCCCGCAACGAGGCGACCATGCGTTTGACGACACTGCGTTCCGGCTTCCGTACCGCCCTCTGCGCCGGCGGCCTCTGCGCCGCGCTGGCAGGCCCTGCGGTGGCGGGTTCCTACGAGTTCGTGCCGGCCCCGCAGATCGACCTGAACCGCGTCTATCGCGTCGACAGGGTCACCGGCGAAGTCACCTCCTGCCAGTACGGCCTGCGCGAAGGCGCCGTCGGGAGCGTTGGGCTCACCGTGTGCTACGGCGCCGGTGAGGGCGCGAGCGCGCAGGTCGCCTCCGAATACGGCCTCGTCGCCTCCCGCCACACCCGCGAGGCAGGCGTGTTCCGGGTCAATTACCGCACCGGCGAGATGAGCATCTGCTACGTCCAGCTCCAGAAGGAGGCGGTGGTCTGCACCGCGCAGGCGAACCCCGCCGCCATCGGCGCCGACGAGGCGGCCACCGGCCCGTCGCCGGGTCGGGCCGGCCCGAGCGCCACGCCACCGCAGGGCGCTCGCCCATGAAGCGTCCGCACGGTCTCGGATGACACGCGACGGCGTTGGACGGGCCGGCACGGCGTGCTAGGGGCAGCCGACCCATCGCGCCCACTTGTGTCCATCCCGAGTTTCCCCATGCGCCTTGCCCCACCCTCCCCTGCCGGCCGAGTCGCGGCATGAGCGGGCCGGATCTCCGGCGCGCCGCCGCCGCGGTCGCCCTCACCCTGGTCGAACCCGGCATGCGGCTCGGGATCGGCACCGGTTCCACCGCCAATGCCTTCGTGGAGTTGCTCGGTGAGCGTGTCCGCGGCGGTCTCGACATCGTCGGCGTACCGACCTCGGAGGCCACCCGGATCGCCGCGACACGCGCCGGAATTCTCCTGGCGACCCTCGAAGAGATGCCGCAGCTCGACCTCACCATCGATGGTGCCGACGAAATCGACGGGCAGATGCGTCTGATCAAGGGCGGGGGCGCCGCGCTCCTGCGCGAGAAGATCGTGGCCTGCGCCAGCACCCGCATGGTGGTGATCGCCGATGCCGCCAAGTCCGTGGCGATGCTGGGAGCCTTCCCGCTGCCGGTGGAGGTCAATGCGTTCGGCCTGTCCTCCACCCGGATCGCGGTCGCCGCCGCCATCGCTGCCGCGGGTTGCGCCGGCGCCCTGACCCTGCGGACCGGCCCGGATGGCGCGCCGCTGACCACGGATGGCGGACATTACATCCTCGATGCGCATCTCGGCCGGATCCCCGATCCGGAGGCGCTCTCGTCCGCCTTGTGGGCAGTGCCGGGCGTGGTCGAGCATGGCCTGTTCCTCGGTATCGCCACCGGCGCGATCCTCGCCGAGGCCCGCGACGGCGAGGCCGTGGTGACCCGCCTCGGCGGGGTCTGACCCAGCGCCGCCCATCCCCCTATTCGAAACAGCACTGAAAGCCCGGAGCGCCCGCCATGTCCCGCCGCACCCTCGCCCTCGTCGTCTCAGGCGCCCTCCTCGTCGCCGCTCCGTCCGCCGCCTTCGCGCAGCAGGCACAGCCGAAGCCGGCCGTAGCGCCCAAAGCCGCCGCCAAGCCCGCGGCAACCCCGGCCGCGCCGACCCCTGCGGCCCAGAATCCGGCCTTCACGCCCAATCACATGGCCCTGGCGCGCGAGGTGATGCTCAGCTCCGGCATCGCCCGCTCGTTCGACTCGATCATTCCCGCCTTCAGCGAGCAGATCCGACAGAACGCGGTCACGCGGCCCGAGCTGGCCAAGGACCTCGACGAGGTGCTGGGTACGCTCGCGCCGGAGATGGAGATGCAGAAGCAGACCATGATCGACACCGCCGCGCGCATCTACGCGCAGCGCCTGAGCGAAAGCGAACTCAACGAGATCGCCACATTCTTCCGCTCGCCCGCCGGCAAGCGCTATGTCGAGACCCAGCCGCAGGTCCTCGACGGCATGGTCCAGGCCATGCAGAACTGGACCCAGGAAGTCTCCGAATACCTGATGGTGCGGGTGCGCGCCGAGATGAACAAGCGCGGTCACCAGCTCCAGTAATCGCCGGACACCCGCGGCCGTGCCGCCCGTCGCCGCCGCGGTCATCCGGGCCGGGACCTCGCGCCTACCCGACACCCTGCGCGCCACCGGCGCGGTGGCGCTTGCCGCCGTTCCGCTCGCGATGGCGGCGGCGAACCGGTCGAGCCCCCTGGTGGTCGGACTCGCCGCCCTGCTGTTCCTGTCGGCCGGATTGATCGAGGATGCGCGGGCGACGCGAATCGCCCTCCTGGCTCCGCTGAGAACACCGCTCGGGCTCGCAGCCCTCGCCTTTCTGGCATGGTGTGGGCTCTCGTTCGTCTGGAGCCCGTTTCCGGCGCTCTCCCTGCGTACCGCGGCCGAGTTCCTGCCGGCGCTGATCAGCGCCTATTGCCTCGCGAGACTCGCTCCCGGTCGGATGCCGGCCTGGGCACCGGCGCTCGCCGGGGGTCTGCTGGGGGCGGCCTGCCTCTATATCGTCGTCGATCTCGCCGCCGACCTTCCGGTGCAGAAGGCGCTGGGCGCGCGGGTCGCCTATTTCATCTTCAACCGCCCCTTGCTGACTATCCTGCTGGTGGCGGGGCCCCTCGCCGCGGTGCTGTACCAACGCGGCAAGCGGGTCGCAGGACTGGCGGTGCTCGCCCTCGGCGCCGTCGCGATCCTTCGGTCGATCAGCGGAGCCGCCGCCATGGGGCTCATGGCCGGCGCGGCGATGGCCGCCATCGTCCGCCTCCTGCCCCGCCGCTTCGGCCTCGGGCTGGCGGGTACGGGGCTCATGCTGGCGCTCGTACTGGCGCCGGTGGAAGGCGACCTCCTCGACAGGCTCATGCCCGAGGCGGTCCACGACCGCCTGGTGCAAAGCAGTTCGCGCGCCCGCGTCGCCATCGCGCGCAGCTTCGGCGCGGCCGTGGCCGCCGATCCCTGGCGGGGGGCGGGCTACGGAATTTCGGCCAAGTTCGCGCAGACGCCCGTCGCCGCCCGGATCGAGCCGGAATTCCGCACGCTACTGGCGGTGGGCCATCCGCATAACAGCTTCCTGCAGGTCTGGGCCGAGCTCGGATTCATCGGTGCGGCTTTGGCCGGCGCTGCCCTGCTGCTGATGCTGCAACGTCTCGCGCTCTTGGCGAGGCCACAGATGACGACCGCTCTCGGACTTGTCGCGGCGGCAGCGGCGGTGGCCTTCGTCGAGCACGGGGCGTGGCAGGGATGGTGGGTCGCCGGCCTCGGTGCGGCGATCGCCTGGTTGCGCGAGGTCGACGCCTCGGCCTGACGGGATCAGGCGGCGGCGGCTTCGACGCGGTTGCGGCCGCTGCTCTTGGCCCGGTAGAGGGCGAGATCGGCACGCTTCAGCATGTCGGCGGCACCGGCATCCTCCGCGCGCCGCCACGCCACGCCGATCGAGACGGTGACGGTCACGGTGCGGGTGTCGCGCTGGATCGAGAACGGCGTCGCCTCGATCCGCTCGCGGATGCGCTCCGCGATGGTGTAGGCGCCGTCGGCCTCGGCGTCGGGCAGGATGATGACGATCTCCTCGCCGCCGTAGCGCGCCACGATGTCGATGCCGCGGGTATGGGTGCGGATGCGCTCGGCGAAGGCGCGCAGCACCTCGTCGCCGGCCTCGTGGCCGTAGGTGTCGTTGATCGTCTTGAACCGGTCGATATCGAGCATCAGCGCCGCCACCGGGCGATTCCGCAGGGCCGCCTCGTCGAACAGGGCACCCAGATGGCTGTCGAGGTAGCGACGGTTGTGCAGGCCGGTGAGGCCGTCGGTGATCGCGAGTTCCATCGAGGCCTGAACGGCACCGCGGAGGGTGTCGGAGAAGCGGCGGCGGCGCACCTGAGTGCGCACGCGGGCGACCAGTTCGTTCCGGTCGACGGGGCGCATGAGGTAGTCGTGCACGCCGAAATCGAGGCCGCGGATCACGCGGGCGCGGTCATGCTCGTCGGCGATCATCATCACCGGCATCGCGCGGGTCCGGTCGAGGGAGCGCAATTGGCTGCACAGACGCAGGCCATCGAAGCCCTCGAGACTGAGGCTGACCAGGGCGAGGTCGAACGTCCCTTCCGTCGCCCGCACCAGGGCGGCATGCGGATCGGCCTCGATGGTGACGGTGTGATGCTGGCTCAGCGCCGCCGACAGGCGGTCGGCCGAACTCGGCCGGTCTTCGACGAGGAGGATCGCGGCATTCTGCCCGGTCTCGGCGGCGGCGAGCGCGAACGGGTCGCCCATGCCGAAATCGCGCGAGGCCATGGCGCGGCTGCGCAACTCGTCGGTGACCGCCTTGAGGCGCACGAGGCTGCGCACACGGGCGAACAACGCGACGTCGTCGATGGGCTTGGTGAGGAAATCGTCGGCGCCGGCATCGAGTCCGCGCAGGCGGTCGGACGGCTGGTCGAGGGCGGTCACCATCACCACCGGCAGATGTGCGGTGGTCGGGCTGTTCTTGAGGCGGCGACAGACCTCGAACCCGTCCATGCCCGGCATCATCACGTCGAGGAGGACGAGGTCGCACAGACCCTTCTCGCAGATCGCGATGGCGTCGGGCCCGTTCATGGCCGCCAGAACGTCGAAGTACTCCAGCGAGAGCTTGGTCTCAAGGAGCTTCACGTTCGGGAAGAGATCATCGACGATCAGGATACGGGCCGACATCGTTCCTCGTGCGGTCAGGTTGGGGTGGAACGTGGCGGATCAGGCGGGCCGGCTGTCGCCGAGATAGTGGCGGACGGTGGCCAGGAACTTGGCGATGGAGATGGGCTTCGACAGGTAGGCTTCGCAGCCGCCCTCGCGGATGCGTTCCTCGTCGCCCTTCATGGCGAAGGCGGTGATGGCGATCACCGGGATGCTCTTGAGGTCGTCGTCTTCCTTCAGCCACTTGGTGACTTCGAGGCCGGACACCTCCGGAAGCTGGATGTCCATCAGGATCAGGTCGGGATGGTGCATGCGCGCGAGCTCGATCGCCTCGATCCCGTTGGCCGTCTTCAGCGTCGCGTAACCATGACCTTCCAACAGGTCGTTGAAGAGCTTCATGTTCAGCTCATTGTCCTCGACGATGAGCACGGTCTTCTTCATGGCCCGTTGTTCCCGGCGCGCGCACGGCGCATTGTCGATCGATCGATGGCCCTCGCCACAGACCTAGCGGATACATGTTGACGAAACGCAAACCGGATGATGGCCATGACGCCGCCGAGCGTCTCGCGCTCGACGCCCTCGCCTGGATGGCGACGGACGACGAACGTCTCTATCCCTTCCTGAATGCCACCGGTGTGACGCCCGACACCCTGCGGGCGAGTGCCGGGGATCCCGGCTTCCTCGCCGGCATCCTCGACTACGTGATGGGCGACGAGGCCACGCTCCTCGCCTGCGCCCAGGCGCTCGACGTCAAGCCGGAGCGCATCGCCACGGCCTGGCGCCGGCTCGGACCACCGGACTTCGACGACGGTTTTTCGTGAGAGGCGCGCCTACGGGGCGCATTCCGAGCCTGACGGGAGCGTGTCGAGGCGGCTCATGTTGCCGATCACCGCAAACTCACCGTAATCCAGCCGCAGCGCGCCGCTGACGCCGTTTTCATAGAGATCGAAGGTCAGGGTGTAGATCGGCGTGCGCTCGCCCTCGCCCTGGGTGAAGTAGCTCAGCGTCACCGGCCAATGCGGCATCGCCGCCATGGCACCGTCCTTGAGCGGCCGGTCGCGCTCGGGGGCCGTCGTCGGCTGGAGCGCGGGAGCAGGGGCCTGGGCCTGCCGTCCGATCACCGCGAGGGTGTCGTAGACCTTGCGGCCATCGTCCGAGCCATCGAACACCTTGACCGACAGGGTGGTCTGTCCGTCTCGCGCGGCCTGGATCAGGCGACGCATGTGAAAGGTCGGGAACAGCACTTCATGGGACGATTGGAACTGGTCGCGCTTGGGCTCCTTCAACCGTACCTTGAGGGTATCGGAGGCGGATTCGGCCGTGCCGTCCACGGATGGGCTGGCGGTGCCGTTGAGGGTCGTACTGGTCTTGAACCGGTAGCTTTTCCCGTCGCCGCTCTCGAATGTGGTGTTGCGGAGATCCGACGTCCGGCTGCCGGTCTCCCCGCTCTCCAGCACCGTCACCTGCCGGGTCTGCATCGTGTAACCCTTGCAGGCATCGCCGGTGAACTCGATGACGATGCGACCGCGCGCACTCTCCACCGCCCGCGTTCCGCCGCTCTCGGCCAGCGACAGGTCGTAGACCGCCCGGTGATTGGCGAGCCGGATCGGCGTCGCGGCGCTCGCTCCGGTGGCGAACAGGAAAAGACAGGCGGTGACGCTGTGGCGACGCATGAGGTTTCCTGATCGGGGGCACGCAGAGCCGATGAGATAGGCCCTCCCCTCCGCAGCGGCAATGCGAGCGGCGACAGGCAGGTGGCCAAGAGAGAACCGGGCGCGAGCTTTGCCGGTGGACAGTCCCGGCGCGGCTACGGCCGCTCTCGAAGCCGCCCTTGCATCGGCGTCGCGGCGTCCTGTACGGTTCGCCTCGTCGCCCAACACGTGAAGGCGATCATCACCCGACGGTCTCCAGATCCTTCGCCATGCACGCGTCTCGGCGTGATCGCGATAGCGATGGCCGGGTGATCGAGGACGATTTCGGAGGGCACGATGGCAGAAACGGTCCCGAGTTGGTCGGAAGAGCGCGTCGACCTGTTACGCCGCCTGTGGGAAGATGGGCTGAGCGCCAGCCAGATCGCCACGCAGCTCGGCGGCGTCACGCGCAATGCGGTCATCGGCAAGGTTCACCGCCTCGGGCTTTCGGGCCGCGTGAAATCCTCCGATGCCGCGTCCGCGACACAGCGCAAGGCAGCGCGCGAGATCGAAGCGGATGTCGAGCTCCAGATCTCAACCGTCGCGGAGGTTGTGGTCACGGTGGAGGTGACGCCACCGGCCCCACCCGAGCGGGCTGTGCCGGTCGCGACCGAGGCGACGCCGATCGCCGTCTCCCGCCGCGTGACGATCATGGATCTGCGCGAATCGATGTGCCGCTGGCCGCTCGGCGACCCGACCTCGCCGGATTTCCACTATTGCGGCGACCGGGCCATCACCGGCCTGCCCTATTGCACGCATCACGCCCAGATCGCCTATCAACCGGCTGCGGAGCGCAAGCGCGACCGTCGGGTCGGAGGGTTTCGCTAGAGCATCGTCCCGGGAAAGTGACCCGCCACTCCGGAAACGGGGATGCGGTCACAGGCGCCGGCAGTGCGAGACCCGATCGATGTCCGGTTTCTACGTCGGCGATATCGTGTTCGAAGCCGGCCGATGGCACGGTTTCGCATCTTCACACGTTACCATCGGTCGCAGGCCTGATGGCCCGCGCGGGAAGGTGTCACCGTGAAGGACCAGTCAACTCTTCCGGGCGCGGCCGAGGACTCGTTCCTCGATCTGCATGCCCAGCGTGAAGACATCGAGCGGCAGCTCGCTTTGGCACAGCAGCGCCAGCAATACGGCACGGATGCCGGCGAGATCAGTCAGGCCGGCACCGACGAACGGACGCTATTGCTGACTCTCGACCGGGTTCTCACCATGATCAGGGCCGCCGAATATCAGCGCCAGCCTGGCGCGCGCCGCTGGTAGGTAGCGGCGTGGGATTCGCTCGACCCCGGTTCAGCCGGCGCGAAGGCGGTCCCGCTCCTTGTGGCGCAGGCGCAGCAGCAGGTCGATCTGGCTGTCGGGTATCGGCTGGGTGTCGCAGGTTTCCTCGTAGAGCGACCGCAACGCAGTCCCCAGGCGATAACGGGTATCGTCGGTGAGGATCGGCTGGAATTCGGTCTCGGCCTCTGCCCGCAGATCGTGATCGGCGCCTCTCTGGTCCAACGTCTCAGTCCCTCGTTCGAGCGATTGTTCCACGTCGGCGCCGAATCGGATCGCACTCGCCGTTTACCGAGTGTTGCGGACCATGGTTAATGAACCGTTAAATCGTAGCGATCTCACGCGTCGGCGGCCTGAAGCAGGCTCGCGGCAGCGGCACGCGCTTCGTCCGTGACCGTGGCACCGGCCAGCATCCGGGCGATCTCCTCGCGTCGTGCCGGTGCCTCCAGCGAGGCCACGCGGGTGGCGACGCGGTCGCTGCCCTTCACCGGATCCTTGGCGATGAGGAAATGCGTCTCGGCGCGGGCCGCCACCTGAGGGGCATGGGTCACCGCCACCACCTGCACGCGGGTGGCGAGGCGCCCGAGCCGGGCACCGATGGCGTCGGCCACTGCACCGCCGACGCCGGTATCGATTTCGTCGAAGATCAGGGTGGGAGCCGAGCCCTTGTCGGCGAGCACGACCTTCAACGCCAGCATGAAACGCGAGAGCTCGCCGCCCGAGGCGACTTTCATCATCGGGCCGGGCCGGGTGCCGGGATTGGTCTGGGCCCAGAACTCGACCCGGTCGTAGCCGGCCGGATCGCGCGAATCCGGATCGGTGGCGATCTCGGTGATGAAGCGGGCGCGCTCGAGCTTGAGCGGGGGCAGCTCGGTCTTCACCGCCGCGTCGAGGGCCTTGGCGGCGCGCTTGCGCCCCTCGGTGAGCTTGAGCGCGGCCTTGGCATAGGCGGCCTCGGCCTGGGCCAGCGTCGCGTCGAGGCCGGCCAGGGCCTCCTCCCCGGCATCGATGGCGGCGACATCCGCCACGTAGCGCTCGCGCAGGGCGGCGAGGGCGTCAACCGCCACGTCGTATTTTCGCGAGGCGGCCCGCAGGGCGAACAGACGCTCTTCCACCCGCTCCAACTCGCGCGGATCGAACTCGGCCTCGCGCAGGGCGGCATCCAGCACCGAATGCGCTTCGTCGAGGGCGGTGAGCGCGGCGTCGAGGGCCGCGACACAGGGCTCGACCAGAGCGGGCAGCTGGCTCGCGCGCCGTTCGAGCTTGCGCAGCGCCGAGGACAGGTGGGAGACGATCCCGCCGCCGGACGCCTCGATGCCCTCGTTGAGCTCGCGGGCGACCTTCTCGCTCTGCTGCATCACCGTGCGGCGCTCGGCGAGATCGGTCTCTTCGCCGGCTTGCGGATCGAGGGTCTCGAGTTCGCCTACGGCATGGCGAAGAAAATCGGCCTCCTTGCGGGCCGCCTCGACCCTGGCGCGGTGCTCGGAGAGGGCATTGCGCGCGGCCTTCACGCGCTTGGCCGCCTCGGCCACCTGGGCGAGCGGCGCCTGCAGGCCGCCGAAGGCGTCGAGGATGGCGCGATGGGTGCCGGGATCGGCCAGGGCCCGGTCGTCGTGCTGGCCGTGGATTTCCACCAGCGCCGTGCCGATGGCGCGCAAGACCTGAACGCCGACGGCCTGATCGTTGACGAAAGCGCGGGTCCGTCCGTCGGCCATCTGGACGCGGCGCAGGATCAGGTCGCCCTCGGTGTCGATCTCCGCCTGGGCGGCGAGTTGGCGAGCGGGATGATCGAGGGGCACGTCGAAGGCGGCGGTGACCGCGCCCTGGCTCTCGCCGTGGCGCACGAGCCGGCCGTCGCCGCGCCCGCCGAGCGCCAGCGCGAAGGCATCGAGCAGGATCGACTTGCCGGCGCCGGTCTCTCCCGTGAGGACGCTGAGGCCCTCGCGAAAGTTCAGGGCCAGCTTGTCGATGAGTACGATGTCGCGGATCGCAAGCTGGATCAGCATGCCGCGTATGAGGCCCCGTTGTGAACGCTGGCCGTGTCCTTACGGCGAAGTGCGGTTCGCTTCACCCGAAAAGATGCCGCTCCCGTGCGGAAGCGGCGATCGGGCGCTCTACTGCGCGTCCGCCGTGCGGCCGATGACGCCGCGATAGATCTTGCTGAGCCAGGAGGTCTTCTCCTCGCGCGGCTCGAGGCCACCGTTCTGGAGGAGCGCGAAGGCATCCTTGTACCAGGGGCTGTCAGGGAAGTTGTGACCGAGAACGGCGGCAGCGGTCTGGGCCTCCTGCGTCAGGCCGAGTGCCATGTAGGCCTCGGTCAGGCGCTCCAGCGCCTCTTCCGCGTGGCGGGTCGTCTGGTACTTGCTCACCACATCGCGAAACCGGTTGATCGCGGCGGGGAAGTTGCGACGCTCGAGATAGAAGCGGCCGACCTCCATCTCCTTGCCGGCGAGCTGGTCGCGGGTGATCTGGATCTTGGCCTTGGCGTCGGCGGCGTATTCCGAGGTCGGATACTTCTGGACGAGCTCCTGCAGGCCGGCGAGGGCCTTCTCGGACCGGTCCTGATCGCGGGTCACGTCGGGGATCTGCTTATAATGCGACATCGCCATCAGGTACTGGGCGTAGGCCGCGTCCTTGCTCGCCGGATGGCGCTGAAGGTAGCGCTTCGAGGCGTTGATCGCGTCGTCGTACTTCTGGCCCTCGTAGTTCGCGTAGGCCGTCATCAGGAGGGCTTTACGCGACCAGTCGGAATAGCTGTAGGCCTTGTCGAGCTCGCCGAACTTCTTCGAAGCGCCTTCGTAGTCCTTGTCTTCCATCTTCGCCAAGCCCTCGCTGTAGAGCTTGTCGGCGGGAACATCCGGGATGACTTCGGGCTTGTACTTTTCGGCGAAGGGATTGATCGAGTCGAGCGCGTCGCAGCCGCCGAGCCCGAGGCTGCAGACGGTGAGGAGCACGGCCGCCATCGCACCGCGGTTGGGATGAGTGAGGCGCATTCCGGTCTTTCCCCAACAGGCGGGCCCGTACATGGACCCCGCGTCGTCAAGCCATCACAGATATCGGTCGCGTGGCTGACGGCGTGATGCCACGGTCCGTGCGCGTTGCACAGCGGACCTCGCTCCGTTTCACGGACGATTCACCGTGGCGTTCGATTTGGGCATGAAAGCGGCGGGATAGGCACGCCGGACAGGATAACCGACCGTGTTGCGGAAGCGCTACAGGTCGCCTGCGAAAGCGGCGATGCCGAGGCTGGCACCGAATTCGGTGAGCGTGGTCTCGCGGCGGATGCCGGGACCTTCGACGATGGCGTAATTGGCGCGGTCCGAGAACAGGGCGGTGAGCACACCGACATTCATGCGATGACCGCCGCAATAGGAGCGATAGGCCCCCTGGAGCGGCAGGCCGGCCAGGGCGAGATCACCCACCGCGTCGAGGAACTTGTGGCGGACGAACTCGTCCGCGTAGCGCAGGCCTTCCGGGTTCACCACTGCGGTGTCACCCACCGCCACCGTGTTCTCCAGCGAGGCGCCGAGGGCGAAGCCGGCCTTCCAGTAGCGCTCCACGTCCCGCATCATGCCGAAGGTGCGGGCGCTGGCGATCTCGCGGCGATAGGCCGAGGGGGTCAGGTCCATCGCCTTGCGGCTGCGGCCGATCACCGGATTTTCGAAGTCGATCTCCACGTCGAGGCGGAAGCCCCGGTCGATCGGGCAGAGTTCGGCGAAAGCGCGGCCGACCTCGATACGGACGGGACGGAGTACCTTGATCCAGCGACGGTGGGCGCTGCAGGACGCGATGCCGACCGCGTCGATGGCCTGTACGAATGGGCGGGCGCTGCCATCGAGGATCGGCATCTCGGGCCCGTCGATCTCGACGAGGACGTTGTCGAGGCCTAGGCCGTAAAGGGCCGACATCAGGTGCTCGATGGTGGCGACGGCGCCGGTCTCAACGTCACCGATGACAGTGCACAACTCGGTGGCGGAAACGCAGGCGTGGTGGGCCTTGATGAGGCGGTCGTTGCCGGTAGCCATTCCGGTGCGGAGGAAGGCAATCCCGTGATTGGCGGGCGCCGGATGCAGCGTGATTTCCACCGGGTTCCCGGAATGGACGCCGATGCCGCGCAGGGTGGCGGCGGTCTTGAGGGTGGTCTGTTGGTTCGTTCGCATTCCATGCCCTCGGCCGTGATCGAGCGCCACTCGTCCTCGATGATGAGGAGAGCCGGCCGCCCCTTGCGATCCGTCCGCTGCTTGAAGCCCCTGCCGGCGCTAACGGTAAAACCGCCGCGCCTTTTCGTTCCAAAATGCGTATAGCCCCGCCCCAAAGCGAGACCAAATCACGGATTCTTACGCTCTGTTACAGACGAGCTTACCGGACCGGTTTCGAAAAGCCATTTTATCTCAATACTTTAACAACAGGTTTAACCCGGAGCCTTTCGGCTCCGGGTCTGTTGCTCAAATGCCTCGGAACGGGACCCTCAGCAATCCCGCGGGCGTCCCGAAGGCACTCCGCGGGGGTTTGGAGGGTGCCTCGCGGGGCGTTTCGAGGCGCCTCGCGGGGCGTGTTTAAGACCTCGCGGGGCGTGCGATCAGTTCGCCTGGCGACGCAGGAAGGCCGGGATCTCGAGCTGATCGTCGTCCATCATGCGCGGCTGCGGGGTCACCCGGCCCTGCGGGTCGAGGTTGCCCTGGGCGGGGCGGTACGCCGGCGGAGCCTGAACCGGCGCACGCTTGGCGTAATCCACAGGTGCCGGAGCTTGCGGTGCAGGCGCGACCGGCGCCCGCAGCTGCGGCAGCGGTGCGGCCTCGGCCTCCTCGCGACGTCCGCCGAAGCCGACGGTGGCGAGGCGGCGCAGCAGGGTCATGCGCTTCGAGTCCGGAGCGGGCTCCACCGGCTCCTCACCGCGCTGGGCGCGGATCTGGGCCTGGCCCGGCATGGGCAGGTCCTGGATCTGCGGCATGCGCGGGGCACGCGCCACGGCGACCGCCGGGCGGGGCGGCACGAACGGGCCGGCGGCCTGGACCGGGGCGGGCTCGGGAGCCTGCAGCGGGGCGGGCTCGTAGGCCATCGCCGCACGCGGCTGGGTCTGGGTCAGCAGAACCTCGTCGCGCATCACCGGAGCGGCCGGCAGTTCCAGCCGCATCGGCTCGGGAGCGGAGGCGATCGGCTCGAGTGCGCGCAGCGGCTGAACCGGAGCCTGGGGCTGAGCCTGCACCGGAGCAGGCACGGCGGTTACGGGGTGCTCTTGTCCGACGGGGCGAAAGGTCGGCGCGGGCTGTGCCGCCCGCGCCCTCGCTTCCGCACGAAGACGCTCGGCGACCTCGGCGATGCGCTGCTCGGTCTGGACGATGTCGGGGTTGTTCTGCGAATTGGCCGAGATCAGCGCCGGCTCGATGCCGGTGGCGACCACAGAGACGCGGATGATGCCGTCGAGGCTCTCGTCGAAGGTCGCGCCGAGGATGATGTTGGCATCCGAATCCACCTCTTCGCGGATGCGGGTGGCGGCCTCGTCGAGCTCGTACAGGGTGAGGTCGTTACCGCCGGTGATCGAGATCAACAGGCCGCGCGCGCCCTTCATCGACACGTCGTCGAGGAGCGGGTTGGCGATGGCGGCTTCGGCCGCGCGGTTGGCGCGGTTTTCGCCGGAGGCTTCGCCGGTGCCCATCATCGCCTTGCCCATGCCGCGCATGATCGCGCGGACGTCGGCGAAGTCGAGATTGATGAGGCCTTCCTTGACCATCAGGTCGGTGATGCAGGCAACGCCCGAGTACAGCACCTGATCGGCCATCGCGAAGGCGTCGGCGAAGGTGGTCTTCTCGTTGGCAACCCGGAACAGGTTCTGGTTCGGGATCACGATGAGGGTGTCGACGGCGGCCTGGAGCTCCTGGATGCCGGCCTCGGCGGTGCGCATCCGGCGCACACCCTCGAACTGGAACGGCTTGGTCACGACGCCGACAGTGAGGATGCCCATGTCGCGGGCGGCGCGGGCGATGACGGGGGCCGCACCGGTGCCGGTGCCGCCGCCCATGCCGGCGGTGATGAAGCACATGTGTGCCCCGGAGAGCTGGTCACGAATCTCGTCGATGACCTCGTCGGCCGCGGCCGAACCGACTTCCGGGTGCGAACCGGCGCCGAGCCCCTGCGTGACGCCGAGACCCATCTGGATCACGCGCTCGGCCTTGGAGGAGGTGAGCGCCTGAGCATCGGTGTTCGCAACGACGAACTCGCAACCGAGTAGGCCCGATTCGATCATGTTGTTGACGGCGTTGCCGCCGGCTCCGCCGACACCGAAGACGGTGATGCGGGGCTTCAGTTCACGGATATCCGGCGCCTGCAGACTGATGGCCATGGGTGTCGAGCCTTTCGTGCCTTTCACGTTTCGTTTGACGCATCGGTGGAAGAGATGCGCCGATTTGGTCTGGCCATTCGCGCCCACCCCGTAGCGGGGGTTTGGGGCGCGACGGCGGTCGTCTCAAAAACTCTCGCGGATCCAGCGTCCGACGCGCGAGAGGTAGCCGTCCGTCCCGGTGCCGGCGAAGGCACCGTGCCCCCGTGGCTCGAAATGCTCCGCATGAGCCACCTGCGGGTAGACGAGGAGGCCGACCGCCGCAGAGAAGGCGGGGCCCTTGGCGGCTTCCGGCAGGCCGCGGATGCCGAGGGGCCGGCCGATCCGGACCTGGCCCTCCATCACCCGGCGGGCGACTTCCGGAAGACCGACGAGCTGGCTCGCGCCGCCCGTCAGAACCACACGACGCCCGGCCTGAGCCGAGAAACCGGCGTTGCGCAGGCGATCGCGCACCAGTTCCAGCACCTCCTCGACGCGCGGGCGGATGATCCGCACGAGCTGCGAGCGCGGCACGTGGGTCGGCGCATCGTCTTCGTCCTCGCCGACCCCGTGGACGGCGATCATGTCGCGCTCGTCCGACGCGGTGGGCAGCGCCGAGCCGTACAGAGTCTTGAGCCGCTCGGCCGCCGCGACCCGGGTCGAGAGGCCGCGGGCGATATCCATGGTGACGTGGTGACCGCCCACCGCGATGGCGTCGACATGGACGAGATGTCCGGCCGAGAACACGCCCACCGTGGTGGTGCCGCCGCCCATATCGACGACGCAGACGCCCATCTCGGCCTCGTCGTCGACCAGAGCCGACAGGCCCGCCGCGTAGGGCGTGGCGATCACCGCCTCGACGCCGAGGTGGCAATGCTCCACCGCCAGCATCAGGTTGCGCGCCGCGGCCGCCTCGCCGGTGACCACATGCAGGTCGACGCCGAGGGCGTTGCCCATCATGCCCGACGGGTCGATGACCGCGCCCTGGCCGTCGATGGCATAGCCGGTGGGCAGGGCGTGCAGCACGGCCCGGCCGGGGCTGACGCCGTGGGCCGAGGCCGTCTCGAGCACGCGCTCCACGTCCGACCCGGTGACGGTCCCGGTGCGGGTGCCGACGCGGGCCTCGAAATGCTGCGAACCGATGCGGCCGCCGGACATGTTGACGATGACCGACTGCACCTCGACCTTCGCCATCCGCTCGGCGGCATGGACCGCCTGGCGGATCGCGCCCTCGGCGGCTTCCAGATCGACGATGGCGCCGCCCTTCATCCCCTGCGAGCGCTGATGCCCGATGCCGATGATGCGGGCGAAATGGGTGCGTCCGCGCAAGGTCGAGAGCGCCTCGGCCGGCTGCAGCTCGGCGATGAGGCAGACGACCTTGCTGGTGCCGATATCGAGCACCGACAGGGTGGTGCTGCGCCGTGCGGAAAGCGGTTTCAGGCGCGGCGTGAGGCCATGCTGGTCGTGCATCATGATACCGAGCCGGGATTGCGGGGGCGAGGCGGAGAGACGCGGACGGCGCCGGACGGGATCGTTCGGCTCATGTCTCGGTCCCCTTGCCCTTCGGCTTCTTCTTCTGGGATTCGAGGCGGGACGCGGCGGCCTCCTCGGTGAGCCGCACCACCACCCGGTCGGGCATGCGCAGGTCCACCGCGATGATGTCCTTCTCGAGGATGCGGTTGTCGCGCTCGAACTTGACCAGCCGGGCCAGGGCTTCGGTCGCCCCGGTCTCGGGGAGGCGGATGTCGACGCCGTCGAGCTTCAGCGTCCAGCGCCGGCCCGAGACGTAGGTGCCGGCCTTGACGCGCTCGGCGAGGGCGCCGGCGGCCTCGATCAGGCCGAGATACTCTTTCAGGCGCTCGTTGGCGCCGTCGCCGACCACCAGGGGAAGCGCGGCGTAGCGATCGTCGCGCATCTGGTCGATCACGGTGCCGTCGGCGGCGATCACCGCGATCTCGCCGTTGCGCTGCCACAGGGCCGCCGGCTCGCGCTCGACCTGGGTGATGACGATCTCGTTGGGATAGACCTTGCGCACGGAGGCGCTGGCGATCAGCGGCACCCGGAGCAGCCGCTCGCGGACCTCGGCCACGTCGAGGAACACCACGGAGGAGTGGCCGTCGATGCCGGCGGCCTGCAGCACCTCGCGCTCGTAGAGACGGGCGATGCCCGAGATGGTGACGCGCTCGACCCCGAAGCCGGCGAGGCGCGCCAGGATATCGAGGGGGCGGCCGTTCTCGGCGACGAAGCGGTCATAGCTGCCGCTGGCGACGAAGGCGCCGAGGGCCAGGGTGGCGGAGGCGAGGAAGAGGCCGGCGGTGCCGAGATGGCGCGGAACCCGACGCTCGATCGGGATCGCCATGCGCGAACGGCGGCCGGGCGCGACCCGGCGCATCTGCCGGGTCAGGCGTACGGCAAAAGCCGCACGGACCGACCGGACCGTGCCGGCGACCGGGCCGAGGAGCCCGTCGGCGCCAGCCTGATCGGCGGCCCCTACCGGCCCAACGTTGCGTCCTCCACCATCCATTGGACGAGCTCACCGAAACTAAAGCCCGCGTGGGCTGCGATCTCCGGGACCAAGCTCGTCTTCGTCATGCCGGGTTGCGTGTTGACCTCCAGCACGACGAGGGCACCGGTTCCTCCCGGCGTGTCGTCGTATCGAAGGTCCGCACGGCTGATGCCCCGGCACCCGAGTGCTTGATGCGCCGTTAACGACAACTCTTGGACACGCTGGTAAATAATTGGTTTAATTTCTGCCGGCAGGACGTGGATCGACCCCCCCTCGGCGTACTTCGCATCGAAGTCGTACCACTCCCCGGAAGCCGGCTTGATCTCGATGACGCCGAGGGCTTTATCCCCCATCACAGCGCAGGTCAGCTCGCGCCCCGCGACGTAGGTTTCCGCAAGGATTTCATCGCCATAGGTCCAATCCGCACGGCCCACTTCCTGGGGCGGATGCGCGCGGCCGTCGCGCACGATGATGACGCCCATGGAGGAACCCTCGGCCACCGGCTTCAGCACGTAGGGCGGCGTCAGCACGTGTGACTTTGCGGCCTCATGACGGTTAACGACGCGACCCTCCGGAACGCTCACGCCGGCCGCGCGCATGATCGTTTTGGCACGTTCCTTATGCATGGCGAGCGCCGAGGCGAGCACGCCGGAATGGGTGTAGGGAATCCGCAGGATCTCCAGGAGACCCTGAATCGTGCCGTCCTCGCCGGCCGGTCCGTGCAGAGCGTTGAACGCCACGTCGGGCTTGAGCTCGGTGAGCACCGTGGCGATGTCGGGCTGGACGTCGACGCGGGTGACCCGGAAGCCCTGGCTCTCGAGGGCGTCGGCGCAGGCATGGCCCGAATTCAGCGAGACCGGCCGCTCTGAGGACCAGCCGCCCATCAGGACGGCGACGTGCTTGGACATGGGAGACTCCAGAAAGAGAGGGGCGCGGACAGATGCCCGGTCTTACATCCGGTCGGCCGTCACGGACCGATCCTCTTCGCGTTGCGGCTCGGTTCGCTGCTGTCGGGCGTGATCACGGAGCGGACACCGTCGCGGATTCCGGCGTCGGGAGACCGATGCGCTTGATCTCCCAGTGCAGCTCGACCCCCGACGTCTCGCGGACCCGCCGGCGCACTTCCTCGCCGAGCCCTTCGATGTCGGCCGCCGTGGCGCCGTCGCGGTTGATCAGGAAGTTGCAGTGCATCTCGGATACCTGGGCGCCGCCCACCGTCAGTCCCCGGCAGCCGGCCGCATCGACGAGGGCCCAAGCCTTGCCACCGGGCGGATTCTGGAAGGTCGAGCCTCCGGTGCGCTCTCGGATCGGCTGGGCCGCCTCCCGCGCGGCGGTGACGCGCTCCATCTCCGCCTCGATGGCGGCGCGGTTGCCGGGACGACCCCGAAAGACCGCCTGGGTGAAGATGACGTCGCCGGGTGCGCCGCTGTGGCGATAGGCGAATCCCATCTCGGCGTGGCTGAAGGTCCGCAGGGTGCCGCGCCGGTCGATACCGCGCGCCTCGACGAGCACGTCGGTGGTCTCGCCGCCATGCGCCCCGGCATTCATCCGCAGCGCACCACCGACGGACCCGGGGATGCCGCGAAAGAACGCGAGGCCATCGAGCCCGGCTTCCGCCGCCGCCTTGGCGAGCCGCATGTCGGGTAAAGCCGTGCCGGCGCGCAGGTGCTCACCGTCGATGGCGACCGAGCCGAAGGCCTTGCCCCCGAGCCGCACCACCACGCCCGGCACTCCGCCGTCGCGCACGATGAGGTTCGAGCCGAGGCCGATCACCGTCACTGGGGTCTCAGGATCGAGGGCCGCGAGCAGCACCGAAAGGTCTTCGTCATCCGCCGGCGTGAACAGCACCTGCGCCGGGCCGCCGACCCGAAACCAGGTGAGATCGGACAGCGGCTGGTTCGCGATCAACCGCCCGCGCAGGGACGGCGCCGCAGCGCGGATGGCGGGAATGATGTCGGGAAAGGCGGTCATGCGTTCTAGCACCTTCCAGAATCATCGATTACGGGTTGCATGGAAACCAATCAGGTTGCGTCATGGGTAAGTCGGCGTCATGGCCAGGATGGTCGTCTTCACACGCGCGGCAGCGCGAGCCCTCAGCCGGATGCCGTCCAACACCGAAGCCCTGATCCGCGACAAGCTGCGTCAGTTGGCTGACGATCCGGCAACCTTGGCCAACAACGTCAAAACCCTGAAGGGAATCGATGGTCATCGTCTGCGGGTGGGCGATTGGCGGGTGATCTTCACGATCGCACCGGATCGGATCATTGTGCATGAGGTCGGGCCCCGTGGCTCGATCTACGGATAGGATCGGCACCATGACCATCGTGCGCACGAAGACCCCATCCGGCGAAGCCATCGTGATCCTGCCCGAAGCCGAGTTCGAGCAATTGCTGGCCCTGGCCGAAGACGCGGCGGATTCCCGAGCTCTCACCGCGTCGCAGGACCGCCTCGGCAACGGGACCGACGAGTTGCTGAGCGAAGACGATCTCGACGATCTGCGCAAGGCGCCGACTCCGCTTGCCTTCTGGCGGGAGCGGCGTGGCCTGACCGTGATGGAACTGGCCGAGTCCAGCGGGATCTCGGACACCGTCCTGGCGGGAATGGAGCGTGGCGAGCGCGGGGGCGACATTGGGGCCTATCGGGCGTTGGCCGAGGCGCTCGGCGTCGACATGGACGACGTCGTTCCAAACGCCGAAGCTGCGTGAACCGACCTCACGCCTTCACCCCGTCCATCGCCGCCAATTCCCCCGGCAGCGCGTAGGCCCATTGGGTGATGTTGCCGGCGCCGAGGCACACGACGTAGTCGCCCGGCTTGGCGCGGCTGGCGACCAGGCCGGAGAGGTCCTCGGTGCGCTCCAGGGCGAGCGCGTCGCGGTGGCCGCGGGATTTGAGGCCGGAGACGAGACCGTCGCGGTCCATGCCCTCGATGGGCGCCTCGCCTGCCGCGTAGACCGGGGCGACGATGACCGTGTCGGCATCGTTGAAGCAGGTGCAGAAATCGTCGAACAGCGAGGCCAGCCGGGTGTAACGGTGCGGCTGGACGATGGCGATGACGTTCCCGTCGGTGGAGGCGCGGGCGGCCTTGAGCACTGCCTTGATCTCCACCGGATGGTGGCCGTAATCGTCGAAGATCAGCGCACCGTTCCATTCGCCGGTCTTGGTGAAGCGGCGCTTGACGCCGCCGAAGCTCGCGAGTGCCTTGCGGATCGTTTCGGGCTCGACGCCGAGTTCATGCGCCACGGCGAGCGCAGCGGTGGCGTTCAGCGCATTGTGCTTGCCCGGCATCGGCAGGACCAGATCCTCCATCTCCAGCCGGAAACCGGGACGCCGATCGCGGATCATCACGCGAAACCGGCTCTGGCCGCCGCGCAGGTCGACATCGATCAGGCGCACGTCCGCCTGGGGGTTCTCGCCGTAGGTGATGATGCGGCGGTCCTCGATATGCCCGACGAGGTCCTGCACCACCGGATGGTCGATGCACATCACCGCGAAGCCATAGAACGGGATATTGTCGATGAAGCGCCGGAAGGCCTCCTTGACCGCATCGAACGAGCCGAAATGGTCGAGATGCTCGGGGTCGATGTTGGTGACGATGGCGACGTCGGCCGGGAGCTTCAGGAAGGTGCCGTCGGATTCGTCGGCCTCCACCACCATCCACTCGCCCTCGCCCATGCGGGCATTGGTGCCGTAGGCGTTGATGATCCCGCCGTTGATCACGGTGGGGTCCATGTTGCCGGCGTCGAGCAGGGTCGCCACCAGGGACGTCGTCGTGGTCTTACCGTGGGTACCCGCGATGGCGACGCACGACTTGAAACGCATCAGTTCAGCCAGCATCTCGGCCCGGCGCACCACCGGCAGGCGGCGCTCGCGCGCCTCGATCAGCTCCGGATTGTCGCGCTGGATCGCGGTGGAGACGACGACGAGGGCGGCATCGGCGACGTTGCCGGCCGCGTGGCCGACGAAGGTCTTCATGCCCTTCTCGGCGAGGCGCCGGACGTTGGCGTTGTCGTTGGCGTCCGACCCCTGCACCGTATAGCCGAGGTTGTGCATTACCTCGGCGATGCCGGACATGCCGATACCGCCGATGCCGATGAAGTGGATGGGTCCGAGCTTGTCGGGCAGCTTCATGGGATGAACCAGTCCAGGTCGGGAGCGCGCAGTCGCGGGCTGAGTTGGAGAATCAGGTGCGGGCGGCCGTGGCGACGACGATGTCGGCGAGGCGTTCGGCGGCGTCGTGGATGCCGGCGCTTTTGGCGCTTGCCGCTGCCGCGGTCAATTTTTCG
This sequence comes from Methylobacterium sp. BTF04, assembly GCF_010692745.1. Classification (GTDB taxonomy): domain Bacteria; phylum Pseudomonadota; class Alphaproteobacteria; order Rhizobiales; family Beijerinckiaceae; genus Methylobacterium. Next base: position 35,261 of record NZ_JAAHTB010000029.1, on the reverse strand, counting down.
GGATTGGAGAAGAGGTCCACGAGTTCCGCCGTGAGGCGGTCCGGCGTGAACGCGCTCTGGGCGATCGGCAAGGCCGCACCGATGGCACCGAGCGTGGCGGCATTGGCGGCCTGGTCCTGATCGAGGGCTCCGGGAAGCGGCACGAGGATCGACGGCCGGCCGATGGCGGCGAGTTCCGAGACGGTGGAGGCGCCCGAGCGACCGATGACCAGATGAGCGGCGGCCATGCGCGCCGGCAGGTCCTTGAAGAACGGCGCGGCCTCGAGGCCACCGAGTCCCATGCCGAGATAGAGATTCTGCACCGCAGTCAGATCCTCGGAGCGCACCTGCTGAACAAGGTGAAGCCGCGCACGCAGGTCAGCCGGCAGCGCGCCGATGGCCTTGGGGACGACGTCGCCCATGACGCGCGCGCCTTGGCTGCCGCCGAAGACGAGAAGATGGAGAGGCTCTCCGGTGCCGATCGCCGGATAAGCGACCTTCGCCGCCTCGATCACCGCCGGGCGCAACGGGTTGCCGGTATGGGTGCGGGGGGCGGTGGCCTTCAAGGGCACGCCGCGCACGTTCTTGAAGCCGGTGGCGATGGCACGCGCCCCGCGCGCCAGGAAGGCATTGGCCCGACCCATCACCGCGTTCTGCTCGTGCAGGATGGTGGGGATGCGCAGGATCTGCCCGGCGAGCATCGGCGGCACGGTGGGATAGCCGCCGAAACCGACGATCGCCGCCGGATTCATGCGGCGGATCTCCTTGGCGGCAACGCCGAATCCACGTCCGAGCGTGAGAAGCGCCAGACCGCGCTTGATCGGCGAGCGGCCCGACGGCGTGGCCGACGCGATGGTGACGATCTCGGAGGCCGGGAAACCGGCGGCGATGGAATCGACGCGGGCATCGGTGGCCAGGGCCACGCGAATCCCGCGCGCCCGCAGGGCGTAAGCGAGGCTTTCGGCGGGAAACAGATGCCCGCCGGTGCCTCCGGCGCACAGCAGAACGGTGGCGGTGGCAACGGTCAACGCATCACTCCGGCGACGGTCGCGGGCGCTGTGCCCGGCGGCTTCTGGCTCAGGGTGGTGGTGCGTGGGCGCTTGCGGGTCAAGGCGACGAGGAATCCCATGCCGAGCGCCAGCGAGATCAGCGACGAGCCGCCGTAGGAGACGAAGGGCAGCGTCATGCCCTTGGCCGGCATCAGGCGGACGTTCACCGCCATGTTGATGCAGGCCTGCAGGCCGAACAGGGTCGTGAGCCCGGTGATCGCGAGCCGCGAGAACGTGTCGTCGGTGCGGCGCGCCAGTTTCAGGCCGCGCATGACGATGTAGGCGAACAGGCATACGAGGCCGAGGCAGACGACGACGCCGAACTCCTCACCCGTGACCGAGAAGATGAAGTCGGTATGCGCGTCGGGCAGGTGGCGCTTGGCGACGCCCTCCCCCGGGCCGGTACCGAGCCAGCCGCCGGAATTGAACGATTCGCGCGCCCAGAACTCCTGGAAGCTGTCGCCGGAATCCTTGTCGAGGAAGCGGGTGATACGCTCGCGCACGTGGTGCAGGAACTGGTAGGCGACCGCGACTCCGAGAAGCCCGCCGGCGCCGAGGCCGGCCACCCAGAACCAATGCAGCCCGGCGACGAAGAACAGCGAGCACCAGACGATGGTGATCAGCATGGTCTGGCCGAAATCCGGCTGGAGGATCAGCGGCACGATAGTGATGGGCAGGAGCAGGATCGCCATGAATCCGCCGGGCATGTCGCGACGCTGCGCGCCCTCAGAGAAGGCCCAGGCGGCCACCACCACGAAGGCGGGCTTCACGAATTCGGACGGCTGCAAGCCGAAGGAGCCGAATTGGATCCAGCGATGCGCGCCCTTGATCTCGGGGCCGAACTTGCCGGCCAGGATGCACAGGGTGACGCCGAGGAGCCAGGTTCCGAGCGCTACGCGCCGGATATGGCGCAGGGACAGGAACGAGACCGCGACGATGATGACAAGGGTCGGAGCGAGATACAGCGCCTGCCGGTTGAGGAAGTAGAAGGTCGGCAGGCCGATGCGCTCGGCCACCGGCGGTCCGCCGCCCATGAGGAAGACCAGACCGGCCACCATCAAGGCGCCGAGGCCCGCGAGCAGGCCGCGATCGACGGTCCACCACCAGTCGGTGAGAGGCGTGCGTTCGGCGCGGGACATCATGAATTGCGTTTCCCCTCGAGCCTCACGGCGCTCGCGGGAGCAGCCGACAGCCGCCGGCAGCGTCGAGCCGGCACGGGCGCGATCCTGTGCCGGAATGGTAAACCAATCCTTGCGGAGTTCGCTCGGATCGGCCGGCGACGGGGTCCATCGCCGGCCGGCGCCGCCTCAGTTTTCGGCCTTGCCCACCGCCAGGAGTGCGAAGGCCTGGATCAGGCCGACCTCCTCGAGGCGGTCGAAACGCCCTGCGGCGCCGCCATGGCCCGCCTCCATGTTGATCCGCAGGAGGATCGGGCCGGCACCGGTCATGGTGGCGCGCAGGCGCGCGACCCATTTGGCCGGCTCCCAATAGGTCACCCGCGGATCGGTGAGGCCGCCGAGCGCCAGGATCGCCGGATAGGCCTTCGCCGAGACGTTGTCGTAGGGCGAGTACGACAGGATGGTCTCGAAATCCGCCAAACTCTCGCCGGGATTGCCCCATTCGGGCCATTCGGGCGGCGTGAGCGGCAGGTCGCCGTCGAGCATCGTATTGAGCACGTCGACGAACGGCACGTCGGCCACGATCCCGGCGAACACGTCCGGGGCGAGGTTGGCGACGGCGCCCATCAGCATGCCGCCGGCCGAGCCGCCATGCGCCACGATCCGGCCGGATGCGGTGTATTTCGCGTCGATCAGCGCGTGGGCACAGGCGACGAAATCCGAGAAGGTGTTGGGCTTCTTCTCGCGCTTGCCGTCGAGGTACCAGCGCCAGCCCTTCTCGGTCCCGCCGCGCACATGGGCGATGGCGTAGACGAGGCCGCGATCCACCAGCGACAGGAGGTTGGTGCGGAAGGCGGCCGGCATCAGCGTGCCGTAGGAGCCGTAGCCGTAGAGGAGCAGCGGGGCCGTGCCGTCGAGAGGCAGGTCGCGCCGATGCAGCAACGAGATCGGCACGGTCTCGCCATCGGAGGCCGTAGCGAACAGACGGCGGGTGACGTAATCCTCCGGCTTGTGGCCGCTCGGCACCATCTGGCGCTTGCGCAATTGCCGGGCGCGGGTGACGCAATCGTAATCGTAGGTCTCGGCTGGCGTCGTCATAGACGAGTAAGTGAAGCGGATCACCGCGGTCTCGAATTCGTGACCCGGCTGGAGCCCCAGGGAATAGGCCTCCTCGGCGAAGGCCACCGTGTGCTCGCTGCCCTTGGTGTCGCGCACGATGATGCGCGGGCGCGCATTCTCGATTTCGAGCCGCACGAGGTGGTCGGCGATGACGTGCTGGTGGCGGATCATCACCCCGGCCCGATGCGGGATGACGTCGCTCCAGTTCTCGCGGCCGGGGGCGTCGACCTTGGTGGTGACGATCTTGAAGTCCTCGGCGCCGTCGGCGTTGGTGAGGATGAAGAGGTGGCTCGCCCAGTTCTCCACCGAGTAGATCAGCAACGGCTGCCGTGGCTGCACAACCTGCAACGTGGCGTCCGGCGCCGTGCGGTCGAGGAGATGTACCTCCGAACTCTCGTGGTCGCTCGCCGTGATCGCGAGATAGTCGCCCGACTGGGTCTCCTCGATATGGACGAAGAAGCCTGCGTCGCGCTCCTCATAGAGCAGGACGTCGTCGGCCTGCGCGGTCCCGAGCCTGTGGCGCAGAACCCGGGCCGGACGGTGATTGTCGTCGACCGCCACATAGAAGAAGGCCTGCGAGTCGGCGGTCCACACCACTTCGCCGGTGGTGGCCTCGATCCGGTCGGATGCGTCCGCGCCGGTCTCGACGTCGCGCACCCGGATGGTGTGGAGTTCCGAGCCCTTGGTGTCCGCGCTCCAGGCGAGAAGGCGGTGATCGTCGGAATGGACCGCCGCGGCGATCTCGAAGAAGGCGCGGTCGGCGCCTTCCCGGTCGCCGTCGAGAAGGATGACCTCGCCCTGCTCGGGTCCGCCATCGGCCGCGGTCTCGGCCCCCTGCCCCGGAAGCACCACCACGGTACGCGGGCGCCGGCAGATCAACGGGTGCTGGCCGCCGTCGCGATGGCGGATGTAGTAGGCGTACGGCCCGTCGGGCTCGGGCACGCCGCTGTCATCCTCGCGGATGCGCCCGCGCATTTCGGCCACCAGCGTCTTGCGGAGCGGTTCGACCTGCCCGAGGGCTGCGTCCGCATACGCGTTCTCCGCCTCCAGATGCGCCCGGATGTCGGCGGGCAAGGCCGCGGGGTCCTTGAGCACCTCGCGCCAGTTCTCGGCCTTCAGCCACGCATAATCGTCGGTCACCGCCCGGCCATGGACCGCAAAGCTGTGCGGCCGGACCTCCGCCGAGGGCGCGTCTGACGAAACTGTGATGGGAATGCGATCGGACGCCATCGCGCAAATCCTCGGATTGAAAGACCGGGGCGCCGATCGGACCTACAGGTCCGACGGCATCCCCGCTTGCCCGTGGACATGTGCCGCGTGCAGGGCCGGCAAGCAAGATCACGATCCCGTGGCATTGGGGCATGACGGCCCTTCGCGCGGCCCCGAGGGGATTACGGCGCCAAGCTATCCAGAGATGGCACACCATAAGAGATTCACAATCCAGAACAGGCACCTCGACAGGGCCGGTAGAACGGTCGGAACCGAATTATCCTTCAGGTAAGTTGTTGGTGGGGACCGATCGATCCGCATCTTGTCTTGTCTCGTCGTCGTGAATATCTTGAACAGCCAACGCAATGTGCTAAGGTTTCGACCATCGTAGAGGGCGCGCGGATGACGCAACGTTGCTGCCCATGCGGTGAAACAATCAGGATGCGAAAACGGTTGGGGAGTTTGGAAACCCGTCTCCCCGCTTCGCATTGAAGGAACAGTTCCGATTATGAGCGACATGGAAAACTCGACGGATTACGTAGAGCTGACGGTGGACATCGTCTCGGCCTATGTCAGCAATAATCCGGTCCCACCGACCGAGCTGGCTCAGTTGATCTCCCGCATTCACAGCGCGATTACGCAGATCGGAACCGGGCAGGTCGAGGCGAAGGTGTCCGCCGCGCCGCCGCAGCCGGCAATCTCGATCAAGAAGTCGGTGACCGCCGATCACATCGTCTGTCTCGAAGATGGCCGGACCTTCAAGTCGCTGAAGCGCCACCTGCGCGCCAAGTACGACATGAGCCCCGAGCAGTATCGCGCCAAGTGGGGCCTGCCGCCCGACTATCCGATGGTCGCTCCGAACTACGCCAAGGCCCGCTCCGACCTCGCCAAGGCGATCGGTCTCGGTCAGACGCGCAACGGTAACTACGACGAAGCCGCCTGAACTCCTGCGTGGCGTGATGGTGCGACGTTATCGGGTCGGGTGGATCCGATAACGTCGAAACATCCTGATCGGCCAGACCCTGTAATTGTTTCCGAGGGCGGAAAACTGGTTCCACGAACCGAGCTGACGGGCTCGGCCCATTTGGGTCGTCAAGGCTTGATCTAGGATATTTTTCCTTTACCATGGGTCGAACAGCGCCGGTGATGTACCTGTGCGTAATGGAACATATCATGAACATTCTTCCGCGCGCCCCCGCAAAGCGTATGGCGCGCAGGCCCGACACGGCCGCCGCCTCCCTCGGGCGGGAAGCCGGGCGCCTGCTGGCAGCGCTCGCAGAGGATGGCGCCTATGCCCTGCCCGACCCCACTGCCGAAGACGACCTGATCGTGCGCAGCGGCGGCAGCGGCATATCGGTGGGATGCGGCCGGTTCGCCTTGACGGCCGGGGCGACACTCATCGCCGCCGATCTTGCCGAGCGAGCGGTGGGGCGCCGGGCTCGGCTCACGATCAGCCCGGCGGGACGGGCCCGCCTGCGGCGCGAGCGGGCCGGCGCCCAGCCGCCCTACCTCGCCCAGCATCTCGACCTGGTGAGCGACGCGAGCGCGCCGTCAGAGCGTCGAATCCGGGACGCCTCGGAAAGCCCGCTCGCCTGGATGGCCCGCCGACGCGACCGGGACGGCACGCCCCTCATCGATGCGGCCTGCTACGAGGCCGGCGAACGGCTCCGGCGCGATCTCACCAAGGCGGCCCTGATGCCTCGCATGGGCGCGGATTGGAGTGGGGTGAAGGTCGATGGCGGCGGCCCGCGTGATCCGGCGGCCGGATCGGATGCCATGCTGGCCGCCCGCCAGCGCGTCCGCTCGGCCCTCGGAGCGGTCGGCAACGACCTGTCCGGGCTGCTGATCGACCTATGCGGCTTCCTGAAGGGATTGGAGCGGATCGAGGCGGAACGGCGTTGGCCGGCACGCTCGGCCAAGGTCGTTGCGCGGATCGCCCTGGCGCGGCTCGCGGAGCATTACGGGCTGGAGCGCGAGGCGGTGGGGCCGGAGCGTGCCCGTATGCGCCTGTGGCGCGACCACGCCTGACCGACGGGCGCCTCAGGCCGCGATGAAGCGAGCCGCATCCTTGTGGATGCGGTCCGCCATGGCGCGCACGCCGTTGGCGCGCTTCGACGTGAGATGAGCGCCGAGCCCGATCTGCTTGAACACCGCGAAGACGTCGACGGCGGCGATCTCCTGGGGGGTCTTCCCGTCGTGAAGCGTCATCACCAGGGCGATCAGCCCCTTGGTGATCACCGAGTCGCTGGTTCCCCGCAGGTTCAGCCGCGGCGGTTCGTGGGACTGGTCGAGATGGGACTTGACCCAGACCTGACTTTCGCAGCCGTGGACGCGGTTCTCTTCCGTCAGAAGCTCTGAAGGGAAGTCCGGCAGGGCACGCCCGAGCTCGATCAGATATTCGTAGCGGTCCGGGCCATCGTCCAGGATCTCGAAATTCTCGATGATGGTCGCAATCGGCGGAAGCATGATGGGCGGATCGTCTCGTGGGTGGGGCGGTGCCTGGATATAGGCGATTTCCACGGGGAAACGACCCTGCCTGCCGGGCGACCGCCTATTCAGGCGGCCGGACCAGCACTTCGGGAAGCTGAAGCTCCAGCGGATCCCCGTCCGTCCCGAGACCGCGCACCGCGATCTCGGCCTGAGCGGCATAGGCTGCGATCAGGCGCGGGCCGAGATTGGGCACTTCGACCTTTCCGGGGGGCGCCGCATGGCCGGTGGTCGAGAAGATCGACAGGCGCACCGGCCCACCGGCGACCGCGTCGATGGTGATCGTGATGCCGCACGCCACGCTCTCGGCAGTGGTGTCGAGGCATTCGGACACGATCTCGGCTACGATCATGCCGAGGGCGTTAGCGGTGCGCGGTTCGACGAGGCTGGTGCCGACGCCGCCGACGGTGACGCCGATGCGTCCAGCCCGCCGTAGCTGCCCGAGCCCCGAGGCAAGGCGGTGCAAGTAATCGCGCAGATCAATCGACGCGATATGGGGCGCCTCGTGCAGGTGCTGCTGCACCAGGGCGATCGCCCTCACACGCTGGCCGAGGGCCTCGAAGCTCCCACGGCACGGTGGCGGCGCCGCCCGGCCGTAGAGCCCGATGAGGCTGACCATCACCTGCAAGTTGTTGCGGACCCGGTGATAGACCTCGGCGAGAAGCGCTTCCTTCTCCACCAAAACCTGCTCGGAATGCTCCTCCGCGTGCTTCCGGTCGGTGATATCGAAGCAGGTCCCGATATAGCCCTGGAACACCTCGCCATCGACCAGCGGCTTCCCGGTGTCGAGGAGCCAGCGATAGGAGCCGTCGTGGCGCCGCAGGCGAAACTCGGCGGTGAACGGACGACGCTCGGCCATCGCATTGGAGACGAGCGCGGCGTGGACGTCGAAATCGTCGGGATGCAATCCGCGCCGCCAGCCTTCGCCGATCTCGGCTTCCGCCGAGCGACCCGTGAAAGCGAGCCAGGATTCATTGTGATGGACGCGCGCACCGTCATCATCGGCGCGCCACATCATCAGGGGCATGAAATCCGCAAAGCGACGAAACTCGTCACATCCCACTCCATTGTCCGATGCCACCTCGGTCGACGGCGTGTCCGCGGCCATGATACTCCCGATCTACTCGTGAACTAGGGACTGGCTCCGCGCATGCCAGCGCCGGTCAACGTGCCGGATCGGGGGCCGTTCCGCGTCGCGCGCGAGTGTGAAGGCACACGGTCCGCGGGCGCACTATCCCGAATGAAAACGCCCGCGGAGGGAGCCCGTGGGCTCGCTCCGCGACGGTCGGTCTAGAGCATGCTCGGGAGGATGCGGTCCGGCGGCCGATGGCCGTCCATGAAGGTCTTGATGTTGATGATGACCTTCTCGCCCATGTCGATGCGGCTCTCGTGAGTGGCCGAACCCATATGGGGCAGCAGCACGACCTTTCCCGCACGCGCGAGCTTGATCAGGCGCGGGCTGACAGCCGGCTCCTGCTCGAACACGTCGAGGCCGGCCGCCGAGATGTCGCCCGCCTCGATCAGGCGGGCGAGCGCCGTCTCGTCGATGACCTCGCCGCGCGCCGTGTTCACGACGATCGCCTCCGGCTTGAGCAGCTTGAGCCGGCGGGCCGAGAGGAGATGATAGGTGGCGGGGGTATGCGGGCAATTCACCGAGATGATGTCGACGCGGGCCAGCATCTGGTCGAGGGATTCCCAGTAGGTCGCGTCGAGGTCACGCTCGATCTGACCCGGAACCCGGCGGCGGTTGTGATAGTGGATCGACAAGCCGAAGGCCTTGGCGCGGCGGGCGAGGGCCTGGCCGATCCGGCCCATGCCGACGATGCCGAGCCGCTTGCCGGTGATCCGGCGCCCGAGCATCCAGGTCGGCGACCAGCCGCTGTCCCAGTTGTCGTCGGGGATGATGCGCGCGCCCTCGGTCACCCGGCGGGCGACGGCGAGGATCAGCGCCATGGTCATGTCGGCGGTATCCTCGGTCAGCACGCCCGGCGTGTTGGTGACCGTGATGCCGCGCTCCAAGGCAGCGGCCACGTCGATATGATCGACGCCGTTACCGAAATTCGCGATGAGCCGCAGGTTCGGGCCGGCCTGCGCCAGGAGGCCCGAATCGATCTCGTCCGTCACCGTCGGCACGAGCACGTCCGCCTCGCGGATCGCGTTCACCAACGCCTCGGGCGACATGGCCGCATCATCGGTGTTGAGGCGGATATCGAAGAGCTCGCGCATGCGCGTCTCCACGGCCTCGGGCAGGCGCCGCGTGACCACCACGAGCGGCTTGCGCTTCAACGACGACATGCACCCTCCCCGCGAACGGTCATCAATTCCGCTCGCCTTCACACGGCAGATTCCGGATCCATCGTCTTTGCGCGATGGACGATGCGGCAGCACACCGTGCGTTAACCACGCATCGGTCAAGACAGGAGCCTTCAGGGCCAATGCCCACGGCCCCACACCGTACCGGCCTCTCTACCGAGAGAGACGGTGGAACACAATGCATGCCGGGGGCGCCGACTGGGCGGATCCGGCCCCTTCGCGAGTGAGGAAACCGGACGATGCGCGCCCCTTCACTGCTCCTGGCCTGCGCCGCGACGACCCTTGCGGCGCTGGTCGCCCTGGCACCGCATCGCGCGGTGCAGGCCGCTCCGGTGGCACCGAGCGCCGGCCCCGAGGTCGGCATCGGGCCGGTCACGAAGCTTCCGCTTCCGCGCTACGCCAGCCTGAAGACCGACCGGGTCAACCTGCGCGAGGGTCCCTCCAAGGACCACCGCACCCTTTGGGTGTTCCAGCGCGCCGGCCTGCCCATCGAGATCGTCGCGGAATTCGAGACTTGGCGCCGCATCCGCGACTCGGAAGGGACCGAGGGATGGGTGCTGCATTCGCTCCTGTCGGGGCGGCGCACATCCATCGTCACCGCCGGAAAGACCAAGGACAAGAACGGCGACAAGGCCGCAATCCCGCTCTTCGCGCGCGCCGACGACAAGGCGGACGAGGAGGCGCGACTGCAGGCCGGTGTCATCGGCAGCGTCAAGACCTGCACCGGCACCTGGTGCCGGGTGATCGTCTCATTGCCGCAAAAGGGCGGCGACCTCGACGGTTACATCCATCAGGATCGTCTGTGGGGCGTCTACCCGAACGAACGGGTCGAGTGACGGCACGGACGGGCGGCCCGAGGGGAAAACCCCGATTACGGGCATGAAAAAGGCCCGGATATCCGGGCCTGTTTTCGTCACGTCAGGATCTGAAACGCTCAGGCCTTGCGGATCCCGGCAGCGCGGCGGCGCAGGCGCACGATGACCTCGACACCGGCGATCTCCATGCCCTCGGGGGCATCGGGGAGCGAATCCACGGTGATACCGCAATCCGGCATGTCCAGCACCTGACCCTCGTCCTCGAGGAAGAAGTGGTGATGCTCGCTCGGGTTGGTGTCGAAATAAGCCTTCGACCCGTCGAGGGCGAGTTGGCGCAGCAACCCGGCTTCCGTGAACTGGTGCAGCGTGTTGTAGACGGTGGCGAGAGACACCGGCACCTTCGCCCGCATCGCCTCGTCGTACAGCATTTCCGCGGTGAGGTGACGGTCACCACGCCCGAACAGCAGCCAGCCGAGCGAAAGCCGCTGGCGCGTGGGACGCAGGCCAGCCCGGCGCAGACGATCGCGCAGGTCCGATAGCGGACAACCGCGACGCCCGGCTTCTGTAGCGGGAACGGAGGCCCGCGCATTGAGCACGGCCTGCAGAGGCAGCAGGTTGGACATCAGGCTATCTAACATCTCACGCAACGTTGATCTCGGCATCAAGCTATACGGAAACCGGTGCGATGCTGCAACCCGAGCGCGACGCAGGACTTGCCCGCGCGGGCCGCCGGGACAGACGCGCCGACCCGACCGCCAGCGGCATGATATCGGGGGAGAGAACGAGCACCGCAGGGCGAAGCTTTGAGGCGCACCGGCGCTGTGTTAACGAAGCGCCGCTTTCGAACCGGCTCTGCGGCATCTCCGACCAACCGCAGGACTCGGTCGCACGTCAAGACCAATTCGAGGACCGATCCGCTCATCATGTCTTCCGATTCCGAACCGCATGCTCCGACGGGCGCCCTGGCGTCGAATCCGGTCTCCGCACGGGCGACGCACTATTCCTATGAGGAGCTTCTCGCCTGCGGGCGCGGCGAGCTGTTCGGTGCCGGCAACGCGCAACTGCCCCTGCCGCCGATGCTGATGTTCGACCGCATCGTGTCGATCGGCGCGGAAGGCGGCGCTTACGGCAAGGGCCATGTCCTGGCCGAGTTCGACATCCGGCCCGACCTCTGGTTCTTCGGCTGCCACTTCAAGAACGACCCGGTGATGCCCGGATGCCTCGGGCTCGACGCCCTCTGGCAGCTCGTGGGCTTCCACCTCGGCTGGCTCGGCGCCCCCGGGCGCGGACGCGCGCTCGGTGTCGGCGAAGTGAAGTTCACCGATCAGGTGCTCCCCACCGTGACCAAGGTGGTCTACGGCATCGACGTCAGGCGGGTGCGCCTCGGCAAGCTGGTGCTCGGCATCGCCGACGGCTGGCTCGAGGCCGACGGCCAGCGCATCTACGAGGCCAAGGATCTGCGTGTCGCCCTGTTCCAGGCGCAAGGATCGGCAGGGGCTTAAAGCCCGGTACAGTTGAGATCGGGGCGCGGGCGTCCTACCTGATGCGTATGAGGTGCCGTCCGAAGCACCGGCGGTGGAGAAGAAGCGTGTCCATGCGGCGTGTCGTGATCACCGGGATGGGCATCGTCTCGTCCATCGGCAACAACACCGAGGAAGTCCTCGCGTCCCTGCGCGCGGCCAAATCCGGCATCGCCCGCTCCGCGTCCTATGCCGAGCACGGCTTTCGTAGTCAGGTCGAGGGGCGCCCGAGCCTCGATCCCGAGGGGATCGTCGACCGGCGCGCCATGCGCTTCCACGGCGGCGGCACCGCCTGGAATCACGTCGCCATGGATCAGGCGATCCGCGATTCGGGCCTCGAGCAGAGCGACATCTCGAACGACCGCACCGGCATCATCATGGGATCTGGCGGTCCGTCCACGAAGGTGATCGTGGAATCGGCCGCCATCGCCATCGAGAAGGGCCCCAAGCGCGTCGGGCCGTTTGCCGTGCCCAAGGCCATGTCCTCCACCGCCTCGGCGACCCTGGCGACATGGTTCAAGATCAAGGGCGTGAACTATTCCATCGCCTCGGCCTGCGCGACCTCGAACCATTGTATCGGCAACGCCGCCGAGATCATCCAGGGCGGGCGCCAGGACATCATCTTCGCCGGCGGCTGCGAGGATCTCGACTGGACCTTGTCGGTGCTGTTCGATGCGATGGGTGCCATGTCGTCGAAGTATAACGAGACCCCCGCACGGGCCTCCCGCGCCTACGATGCCAACCGCGACGGCTTCGTGATCGCCGGCGGCGCGGGCGTGCTGGTGCTCGAGGAATACGAGCACGCCAAGGCCCGCGGCGCCAAGATCTACGGCGAGATCGCCGGCTACGGTGCCACGTCGGACGGCTACGACATGGTGGCGCCGTCCGGCGAGGGCGCCATCCGCTGCATGCGGCAGGCGATCGGCGGGCTGAAGGGTGCCCCGATCGACTACATCAACCCGCATGCCACCTCGACGCCGGTGGGCGACGAGAAGGAGATCGAGGCGATCCGCGAGGTCTTTGGGCGCGGGGATTCGTGCCCGCCCATCTCCGGCACCAAGTCGCTGACCGGGCATTCCCTCGGTGCCACCGGCGTGCAGGAGGCGATCTACGCGCTTCTGATGATGAACAACGATTTCATCTGCGAGAGTGCGCATATCGATGAGATCGATCCGGCTTTCGCCGACATGCCGATCCTGCGTGCCCGTCGCGATGGGGTGAAGCTCGGACATGTCCTGTCGAATTCATTCGGCTTTGGCGGGACGAATGCCACCCTGGTGCTGAAGAACGTCGACGCCTGACCGAACGCTGGCCTGATCTCAAGGAACCGCCACTGCAATCCTGGCGTTTCCATTGTGCAATCTGTTTCCAGTGCGCAGTCTTCGGGCGTTGCGCAGTCTTTGGGATCGCGCGACCATGGTCTGGCTCACACTTGGGACATTTGGCGGCCTCGCCATCGCGGGAACCACCGCTGTCTATATCAAGCAGGTGATCATCGATCGGGCAAAGGCCGATACCGACGGGTATTTCTAGAACGCCGCGATTGTACGAAGACTGTCCGACACACGTCCTGAAAATCCCGCGTTCGACCGGCGCGGGATTTGTCGTTTCCGGAGCGTTGCTCGGCCGACTGGGATTGGACATGTCCACGATGCGCGCGCTAAGCGTCATCGCAACGGGAACGGGACCCTTGAGATCCCACAGGAAGCGTCCGCGGGGAAACGCATGACAGGTTTGATGACGGGCAAACGCGGCCTCATCATGGGAGTCGCCAACGATCACTCGATCGCGTGGGGCATCGCCAAGGCCTTGCACCACCATGGCGCGCAACTCGCCTTCACGTATCAAGGCGATGCGCTGGGTCGCCGTGTGGCTCCGCTCGCCGCCTCGCTGGGTTCCGAGATCGTCATTCCGTGCGATGTCGAAGATATCGCCAGCGTCGATGCCGTGTTCGCCGCCCTCGACACCCACTTCGCCGACGGGTTCGACTTCGTCGTCCACGCCATCGGCTTCTCCGACAAGGCGCAGCTCAAGGGCCGCTACGTCGACGTCACCACCCGCGAGAACTTTTCGCGCACGATGGCGATTTCGTGCTTCTCGTTTACCGAGATCGCCCAGCGCGCGGCCAAGCGCATGCGCAACGGCGGGTCGCTCCTCACCCTGACCTATGGCGGCTCGACGCGGGTCATGCCCAATTACAACGTGATGGGTGTGGCCAAGGCCGCCCTGGAGGCGTCCGTGCGCTATCTCGCCGGCGACCTCGGCCCCGATGGCATCCGGGTCAACGCCCTCTCGGCGGGGCCGATGCGGACATTGGCAGGAGCCGGCATCGCCGACGCGCGCCTGATGTTCAACCACCAGCGCGCCCATGCTCCGCTCCGGCGCACGGTGACTCTGGAAGAGGTCGGCGGTTCGGCGGTCTACCTGCTCTCCGACCTGTCCGGCGGCGTCACCGGCGAAGTCCACTTCGTCGATTCCGGCTACAACATCATCTCGATGCCGCGTCCGGACGTGCTTCAGGCGCAGGACGAGGCCGGTGTCATCGGAGAGCCGGGCTAGAACCTCGCGCTCAGTATCCGGTCTACGCAGCTTTGGTCTTGGGCCGATGCTCGCGCACCAGGAGGACGATGTCGCTCCAGCGGGACAGGAACGCGGCGACGCAATCCGGGTCGAAATGGCTTCCGACATTGTCCTCGAGATAGGCGCGGGCCTTCTCCGGAGGCCAAGCGGTCTTATAGACCCGCTCCGAGATCAACGCGTCGAATACGTCGGCCACCGCGATGATGCGGCCCGACAACGGAATTTCCGTCCCCTTGAGACCCTGCGGATAGCCGTTCCCGTCCCAGCGCTCGTGATGCGTGAGCGCGATGTCGGAGGCGAGCTGCAGCAGGTGCGACGGGCTGTCGTTGAGCATGTGGTACCCGCGCAGGGCGTGCTCCTGCATCTCCTGGCGTTCTTCGGCGCTCAGCGCTCCGGGCTTCCTCAGAATGGTGTCGGGAATGCTGATCTTGCCGATGTCGTGCATCGTCGAGGCGAGCGCGATGTCGTTGGCCTCGTCCTTCGACAAGCCGAGCCCCTCGGCGATGGCGATGGCACAGCCCGCGACGCGGGTCAGGTGGTCTCCGGCCTGATCGTCGCGAAACTGCGCGGCCAGCATCAGGCGGCGGATGATCTCGCGTTCGCGCGCGGCGGACTCGACCATGGCCCGCTCGACGGACAGGGCCACGAGCTGGGCCTGCCTCTCGGCGAACCGGCGGACAGTGCTCAACTCGATCAGGGTGTGCAGGCGCGTGCGCAGATCGAGGGGGTCGAGCGGCTGCCCCATGACGTCGGACGCGCCCGCCCCGACGGCAGCACGCCGCACCGCACCGGCATCGCCGGCGGCGATCAGCACGATCGGGGTGCGGGCATGCTCGCCCTGGGCCCGCAGGGCCGCGATCAGGCGGGTCGCGCCCGGATCGGCGCAATCGTCATCGTCGATCAGGATCACGTCGACGGGCTGGTCACCCAACGCGCCGAGCGCGGCCTGAACGCGATCGAACAGCCGGATCGCACAGTCGAGCGGTTGCAGCGCGGACACGAGGTGGAGCGGAGTCGCCGCGGCGACGATGGCGATGAGACTGTCTCCGGCTTCCGTCGCC
This sequence comes from Methylobacterium sp. BTF04, assembly GCF_010692745.1. GTDB lineage: Bacteria > Pseudomonadota > Alphaproteobacteria > Rhizobiales > Beijerinckiaceae > Methylobacterium. The sequence continues at coordinate 20,011 of NZ_JAAHTB010000029.1, read as the reverse complement.
ATGCGTCCCGATCCCCGTCCCACCAGTCCCACCATCACCGGTCATCGGACCTGCTGGCACGTGTGTCTCGCAGGCCCGACGGTTGCATCGACTTGGTTAAGCGAGACTGAAGAAACCCAGCGGCAGAATCGGGCCGCAAAGACCTCGGCGCCATCATCACCCCGACCATCTGATCGCCGTCACGGGTTGCCCTGCTTTGTGCCCCCCTCCCGCTTGTGAGACGGCAATCACTCGTGCTACGCACCACTCGTCTCATCGAGGCGCCTTGCGGAGAGGTGGCAGAGCGGTTGAATGCACCGCACTCGAAATGCGGCATGCCTGCAAGGGCATCGGGGGTTCGAATCCCCCCCTCTCCGCCAAAACACCTGAAAAGCCTTTATTTTCAGACGCTCCCAAGGGAAACAGCGACTTCGTGGCCGTCCGGTGGTACACACGGGTGGTACACACGTGGTTCTTGCGATGTCACGCCCTTGGCCCCATCCGAAGACCGGCGTCTTCTGGTTCCGTAAGCGGATCCCGAAGGACCTCCTGGCGCTTGTCGGCAAGCGCGAGGAGAAGGCCAGCCTCGGGACGAAGGAGGTCGGCGAGGCCAAGCGGCGCCACGCCGCGCACGCAATCCTCGTCGATCAGCGCTGGGAAAACCTGCGAGCCGGCGTGCGGCGCCTGAACATGCTTGAGATCAACGCCATTGCTGGGGAGTTCTACGAGAACCTCGTACCCGAGTTCCAGGCGGGCGGGTTCTCGCCGGTCTCCAACGTGATCTCGGCCGCGATGATCGATGGGTTCGTCAAGGACCCCAGTCCGGGGAACCGTACGCAGTTCCTTCGTTTCCACGGGAAGGAGATAGACGCCCATCTCGCGCGTAAGGGGTTGGTCGTGGACCCCGATACGAGAGGCTCGCTGGAATACGCGATCGCCAAGGCGATCCTCCAGGCCGTCGAGCAGAGCATGAAATATCTCGACGGGGACTACTCGCCCGATCCGATGGCGGGGCGGTTCCCGAAGATCCAGGACAAACCGAAGACGGTGGTGCTGCCGCTGGAGGAATGGTTCGCGGCGTACGCGAAGGCCTCGGAGCTCGCGCCCTCCACCCAGAAGCGGTGGCTGCCGGCACTGGCCACGCTGGCCACCTACATCGGCCACGACGACCTCGCCCGCGTGACGCCGGACAACGTCGCGGACTGGGTCGACGACCTCGCCCGCGGAGGACGCCGCGCCAAGACCATCCGCGATGTCTACCTCGCCTCGGCCAAGGCATTGTTCGGCTGGCTGAAAGGCACCCGGAAGGTGGCTGCCAATCCCTGCGAGGGCTTGCGGGTGAAGGTGGTCGAGGGACCCGTGCTACGTGACCGCTCCTTCACGGATGCGGAGGCGTCCATCATCCTCGCAGCGGCCCTTTCGCCCCAGAAGGGGCGTCTCAGCCTCGAACACTCGGCGGCCCGCCGATGGGTCCCATGGCTGTGCGCCTACTCCGGAGCGCGGGTCGGCGAGATCACCCAACTGCGCCGCAAGGACATACGCCACGAGAACGGCGTGCCGATCCTCCACATCACGCCCGAGGCGGGCACGGTGAAGACGAAACGGTTCCGGTACGTGCCGATCCACCCGCACCTGATCGAGATGGGCTTCCTGGACTACGTCAGCACGCGACCGGGACCGTTGTTCTACGACCCGGCACGGGGCCGAGGCGGATCCGATGCCAACCCGATCTCGAAGAAGGTCGGGGAGCGGCTCGCGGCCTGGGTGCGGAAGCTCGGTATCACCGACGTCGGCGTCGACCCGAACCACGGCTGGCGCCACGCCTTCAAGACACGCGGCCGAAGGGGCGGGATGCGGGATTCGGTCCTCGATGCGATCCAGGGGCACGTGCCGCAGACCGAGGGCGGGAAGTACGGGGAATTCCCAGCGGACGTAATGGCCAATGAGATGAAGTTGTTTCCTCGATACGCCGACCGCCCGACCGTCCACGAAGCCGTTGCCGCATAGCATCGACGAGCTCAGGGTGCAGTCGGTGCGGCGTACCCCAGGCCCTTTCAATGCAGCAGGTTGGGCCGTGAGGTCCCACCTGTCAGTCGATCAGCGGGCGTAGCAGAACAAGATCGTCGGTCTTGACGGGAAGTGGACTTTTTGCCCCCCACCATTGAATGGATCAGCGTACGGGGCTTGTGAGACGATCGCTTCCCTCGGACGGGCCGGGTCCCGGGAGGCGGATCTCCGGTGTCCGTTGGACGACCCCCTTCCGGACGCACAGAAACGTCCGGGACGGCGTGCGGGCATTGCAGGGAGCGATGGATGATCGATGATGGAGCGACGGTGAGGCCGATCGAGGCGGCCTCGGTCGGTGCGGTCACTGGCTTCATGTCCGGCCTGACCGGCACTGGTGGCGGCGTGTTCCTGGCCCCGATGCTGATCGGCCTCGGATGGGGCGCCCCGAGGCATGCCGTGGGCATGTCCGCGCCGTTCATCCTCGCGAGCTCGATCGTGGCCCGTGTGGGTACCGTGCTGGTCGGACAGGTCCCGGCACCCGACACGGCCCTTCTAGCTCCCTTCGCCCTCCTGGCGGCAGCAGCAGGCACCGCCATCGGCTTGTGAAGGATGTCAGGGGCCGCCACCCGGGACCTCATCGCGGGCATTCTCGTTCTGGCGGGCTGACGCCTCCTGATCCCGTTCCGGGATCGGCCTGTGGAACCGGCATCAGGGGGCTTCGGTGCGGGACCCGGGTGTCGGAGGGCCGACGGTCCAATGCTCAAGATGCTTGTAGACGATGACCTTGCTCGCGAGCTGGGCCCCGTGCCGGGAGCAGAACCGTTCGAGCTGGTCGCGGCTGCCGATCAGCTCGACGCACATCGTCAGTTCGGGATTGGCGGCCTCGGCACCGTCGTCGAGGACGGGGCCGTGGTTGCTGTAGCCGTGGTGGGCATGGTGCGCGACTGCGTTGATGAGCCCTTCCGCCTTGGCTTGGGCAACGAGTTCCCGATAGAGCGGCTTGCCGCCCGAGAACCATCCGGTCCGCCCGGTGCCGGCCTTGTCCCGGGGCTTCAGGTAGATCCGGATCATGCCGGTCTCGGTGGCGACGACGCGATGCGACGGGATCATGACGGCTCCTTCAGTGGCCGGAATGCTGGGAGGCAGGTTGGGGCTGAACGGCTGGCGCGCGGCCCGTCCGAGCCTCGCGGAGGGTCGCGCCGCCGGCGAGGCCCGTCGACGCCTTCGGCACCGCGATGCGCTGGGACAGGTAGATGCCGTTGTGACCCGAGCAGAGATAGGCGAGGAAGCAGGCCACCGCGAGGTAGACCCCATGCGTCGCTCCGAAGAGCTCGATGCCCATCAGCGTGCAGGCAAGCGGCGTGTTCGCGGCACCGGCGAACACCGCGACGAACCCGAGCGCGGCGAACAGGTCCACCGGCACACCCAGCGGTCCGGCCAGTGCGTTCCCGAGCGCGGCCCCGATGAAGAACAACGGCGTGACCTCGCCGCCCTTGAACCCGGCGCTCAGGGTCACGACCGTGAAGAGGATCTTGAGGGCCCAGCTCCAGGGATGGATGTCCGGTCCAAAGAAGCTGGTGATGGTCAGCCCGCCGGTGTCCGCCGCCGAGACGCCGAGCCCGAGGTAGTCCCGCGTGCCGAAAGCGTAGACGAGGCCGATGACGGCAAGGCCGCCGATCACCGGCCGGAGCGGTCCGTACGGGACCAGACGCTTGAGCCATCCCCCGAGGACGTGGTTGGCTTCTGCGAACACGAGGCCGACGACGCCGAACGCGATGCCGGCGAGGGCAACCTTGGCGAGAAGCAGCGGCTCCACGGTCAAGGCCTTGGCGGTGCCGGCGAGGAAGCCGACGTGATAAAGTCCGTGGTGGATGCCCCAGGCCTGGCAGGTCCAGTCACCGACCACCGCCGCTAGGAGGCAGGGTACCAGGGCGGCGTACTCGACCCGTCCAAGGGCGAGGACCTCCAACGCGAAGACGGCCCCGGCGATGGGCGTTCCGAAGACGGCGCCGAAGCCGGCGGCGATGCCCGCCATCAGGAGGACCCGCACCCCGGAGGCATCGACCCCGAACATCTTGCCGAAGGCGCTGGCTAGGCTGCCGCCCATCTGGACCGCGGTGCCCTCACGGCCGGCCGATCCGCCGAACAGGTGCGTGACGATGGTCCCGAGGAAGATCAGGGGCGCCATCCGCAGGGGCACGCCGCCATCCGGCTCGTGGATCTCCTCGACGATGAGGTTGTTGCCGCCTTCGACGCTCTTCCCGAACAGATGGTACAGTAGGGCGACGGCGAAGCCCCCAACGGGAAGCAGGAACAGCAGCCAGGGATGTTCGAAGCGTGCCTCGGTGGCCGCGTCGAGGCTCCAGAGGAAGGCGGCGCAGAGCGTGCCCACGACGACGGCCATCGGCACCAGGATGGCGGACCAGCGCGCCACAGAGATGGCATGTGCCCGACGCGTCCTGAAGAACGCCGCGAGGTTCAGGCTTCGAGACAGGTTTTGAAAGGTCGCGCGCATGAGTCCCCCTTGTTGCGGCGCCGCAAAAGGTAGGAGTCATTAGCCCAAGGGGCGGTTCGGCCGTAAGGCCCGGCAGATTCCATTGCCGTCAGTCGGAGATGCGGCCGTTCGGCCCTCCCGTCAAGATGCGATGTTTCGGCCTCTGTCGCCTGTGCTTGGAGCCAAGCCAAGCATTGATCAAAGGAAGTGCACATGGCCGTCGCGGGGCTCGGAGCCGTCATCACTTTCCAGGTGACCTTCACCGAACTGTTCATCGCCGCCACGGTAATGATGACCGCCGCATACCGGTTCGGCTGGCTCAGCGTCCTGGCCGGCTCCATCGCCGGGGCGCTCGTCGTTGCGGCCCTCGGGATCGCCCTCAGGTCGGCGGCCTACCTCCTGGCCCTCGACGTCGTCGACTGGATCTCCGCGGTCCTGCTGATCGGGTTCGGGCTCTACCTCGTGTACGAATTCATCGACGGGATCGCGAAACGGGATGCCGGCAAGCCCTCCGCCACCGTGGACGGAAACTGGAACCGGTCGCTGAATGCCGCCGGGCTGGGCGTCGCGGCCTGGGCCATCGTCGCCGAGGGCCTGGAGATCCTGGTGGTGTGGCTCGGGGTTGCGCTCCGCGAGGGCGCAGGGACCGCGACGCTGGGTGTCGGCATGGGCCTGGTCATCGTCGCGGGATTGGGTCTCGCCCTGGGAGGGACAGGGGCCTTCCGGAAGGTGCCGCCATACGTTCTCGATGGGATCGCGGCCTTCATGGTCCTGAGCTACGGCGCCTACTTCCTGTCCCTTGCTATCACGCAAGCGTGAGCGGATCGGGAAGGGATTGACGCGGCCCATGGATTAATCCACGTTCCCCAACGTGGGATGGGGATGAAGCTCCCCGATAACTGCCGGCCCCCTATGGGTCGGACGATAGCTTCTACCGAGCGCTTCGGCGCGGGTAGAGCTATGTGTTTACCCGCACCGGCGCGCTCATGATCGCAACCGGACCACCGCAAGGGGTCCCCGCATGAGCCGACCGATGACCGCATCCCACCTCCGACCGTCCTGATGCCCTCCGATGCGCTCCGGCGCTCGGCCTGGGCCTTTCCGTGTTCCGCGCACGAAAAAAAGGCGGGGTCATAAGACCCCGCCGTGATCCAGTCCGCTTCCGAGCGGTTCATTGCAAGAAGCAGCTCGATCTAGTCTGTCGCAGGAATAAGGATAGCTAAGAGATACTCGGAGTCAACGGGTCGAACCCTGAGATTCCGAGTAAAAAATCTGGCATCTTTATTTAAAAAAACTGCACTACATGCGATCCTGATAAAGCTACGGCTTTTTCGGGCGACGGCGCTCTGGCTAAATCATTATTGGAAGTATAAGTTATGGATAAATCTGTCGCACTTACGAATTTCTTATTGCGCACGTCTTATAATTCGATATTCCTAGCGGCGTTCTTCTTGGGTTCCGCGACTCTAGGCCGGCGAGATCCAAGATCGGACGGACCCCGGTCCAGGGTCCGGCTTTTCCATCGTGAAAAGCCTCTCAAATCGGCGACGATGGGCACGAATGTCGTCGCGAAGCGCCCGGCGGTCAGAACGTCCGGGTCCGAACGTTCATTTGGAGGAACACCAATGAGGAAGATCGCCCTCGCGGCGTCCGTCGCCTATGCCGCGACGCTCCTGCCGGCTGCCATGCCGGCGACCGCCAACGAAAACCTGATGAAGATGATGCAGGACCCCAACCAGTGGGCGTTCCCGGCAGGGGATTACACCAACCAGCGCTACTCGAAGCTCGACCAAATCAATAAGGACAACGTCAAGAACCTCCAGGTCGCCTGGACCTTCTCGACCGGCGTGCTGCGCGGCCACGAGGGCGCACCGCTCGTCATCGGCAACATGATGTACGTCCACACCCCCTTCCCGAACATCGTCTACGCGCTAGACCTCGACAAGGACGGCGTGATCGTCTGGAAGTACGAGCCCAAGCAGGATCCGAACGTCATCCCGGTGATGTGCTGTGACACGGTCAACCGTGGCTTGGCCTATGCTGACGGCGCCATCATCCTGCATCAGGCCGACACCACCGTCGTGTCGCTCGATGCCAAGTCCGGCAAGGTCAACTGGTCGGTCCAGAACGGCGACCCGAAGAAGGGCGAGACCAACACCGCCACCGTGCTGCCGGTGAAGGACAAGGTCATCGTCGGCATCTCGGGCGGCGAGTTCGGCGTACGCTGTCACGTGACCGCCTACGACCTCAAAACCGGCAAGCAGGCGTGGCGCGCCTATTCGGTCGGCCCGGACGACGAAATGCTCGTCGACCCGGAGAAGACCACCTACCTCGGCAAGCCGGTGGGCAAGGATAGCTCGCTGAAGACCTGGGAAGGCGACCAGTGGAAGACCGGCGGCGGTTGCACCTGGGGCTGGTATTCCTACGACCCCAAGCTCGACCTGATGTATTACGGCTCGGGCAACCCCTCGACCTGGAACCCGAAGCAGCGTCCGGGCGACAACAAGTGGTCGATGACCATCTGGGCGCGTAATCCGGACACCGGGCAGGCCAAGTGGGTCTACCAGATGACGCCCCACGATGAGTGGGACTACGACGGCATCAACGAGATGATCCTCACCGACCAGAAGGTCGACGGCAAGGAGCGGCCGCTCCTGACCCACTTCGACCGCAATGGCTTCGGCTACACCCTGGACCGCGCCACCGGCGAGCTCCTCGTCGCCGAGAAGTTCGACCCGGTCGTCAACTGGGCCTCCAAGGTCGACATGGACAAGGGCTCCAAGACCTACGGTCGCCCGCTCGTCCAGGCCAAGTACTCCACCGAGCAGAACGGCGAGGACACCAACTCCAAGGGTATCTGCCCCGCGGCGCTGGGTTCGAAGGATCAGCAGCCTGCGGCCTACTCGCCCAAGACCAACTTGTTCTACGTGCCCACCAACCACGTCTGCATGGACTACGAGCCGTTCCGGGTTTCCTACACCCCGGGCCAGCCCTACGTCGGTGCGACCCTGTCGATGTACCCCGCACCGAACAGCCATGGTGGCATGGGCAACTTCATCGCCTGGGATGGCGTGAAGGGTAAGATCGCCTGGTCCAACCCCGAGCAGTTCTCGGTGTGGTCGGGGGCGCTCGCCACTGCCGGCGACGTGGTGTTCTACGGCACGCTCGAAGGCTACCTGAAGGCTGTCGACTCCAAGACAGGTAAGGAACTGTACAAGTTCAAGACCCCGTCGGGCATCATCGGCAACGTGATGACCTACACCCACAAGGGCAAGCAGTACGTCGGCATCCTGTCGGGTGTCGGTGGCTGGGCCGGCATCGGCCTCGCGGCCGGCCTGACCGACCCGAACGCCGGCCTCGGCGCGGTGGGTGGTTACGCCGCCCTGTCGAGCTACACCAACCTCGGTGGTCAGCTCACCGTCTTCGCCCTGCCGAACTAATCGGCCGGACGGTACGGTAAGCAATCGGGTGCCGGCGCGGGTCCTCCGCGCCGGCATTCCCTTTTCTGCATCACCCGTCGCCAGGAGCCCGCGTGCTCGCCTCCTCCGAACCCACACCGAGACGATGCCTCGTCCTGGTCCGCCATGGCCAGAGCCAGGCGAACGCCGACGGCCTCTTCACGGGAATGCTCGATTCACCTCTCACCGAGCAGGGCCGACGGGAAGCCTGCACGGCCGGGATGCGCTTGCAGGATGAAGGTTTTCGCTTCGCTGCGGCCTTTACCTCGACCCTCGCGCGGGCCATCGTGACCTCGCGGCTGGCGCTCGATGCCCTGGGTCAAGCCGATCTGGTGCCCCGACGGGATGCCGCCCTGGACGAGCGCGACTACGGCGACCTCAGCGGTCTCGGCAAGGAGACCGCCTACGGACGTTTCGGGGCGGAGCGGATCGAGGGCTGGCGGCGCTCCTACAAGGGACAGCCGCCGAACGGCGAAAGCCTTCGGGATACCGTCGCCCGGGTCGTGCCCTTTCACCTGAGGTATATCCAGCCGGCGGCGATGCGAGGTCCGACGCTGGTCGTCGCCCACGGCAACTCGTTGCGGGCCCTGGTGATGGCCCTCGAAGGATTGGGGCCGGACGAGATCGAATCCCTTGAACTCGCGACCGGATCGATCCGGGTCTACGGGTTCGCACCGGACACGACCATCGACACGCGCATGGTGATCGGCTGAACGATCCCCTGCTGGATACGGTCTCAGGTCAGCGGCAATCCCCAGATGTTTCGCTTGCCCCAGAGCAACCACGCTCGGCGGTTCTCGTAGTCGCGTTCGGCCTCCATTCGATCCGTTGCCGATCGGGCGCGCCCGACATCTGCACCGTACCGGTCGAGGGTGATGTCAAGGCCCGTCAGGCGCCGGTGCAGGATCAGCGCTCGACCGGCAGGGAGCGCTCGGAGCCTTCCGAGCGCAGTGCTTGGATCGCGGCCGTCACGTCCGAGACCGCCACGGTCAGGTCCCCCAGGATTTCCACCAGATCGTCGAAGCCCGACCCTTCCTCCGTCTCGGTCTCCGGTGGCGCCAACGCGGCCAGGATTGCCGCCAACACCCGGTCCTGCCTGTCCAGCCGCTGCGCGATCTCGTAATCCATGTCTCGTCTCCTCCGGTTCGAAACCTGCCAAGCGTGCGTGGACGTCCGCCGCCGGGATACGCGTTCCTTCGAAGCGTCGTGCCGCCGCGCCGATCAGCCGTGTGGCGAGGTGTGCCGTCCCGCTCGCGTCGACGATGACGGCACCGACCCGTCCATCCCTCAAAACGAGCCCACGGGCAGCTAAGGCAGCCACGAACGTCACGGTGTCGTCGCTTGCCCGCCAAGCCGCCAGGGCCGCCCGGCGAAGGTCGTCCAGGGTTATACCCGTTCGATCTTGGATCAGGCGTTCCTGCGGGGTCAGCGGCGCGATCGGCCTCGTCGATTCCGTCGTTCCGGAAGCCTCCAGCCAGGACGCCACGTCGGTGCGTCCCTCGGCCTTCAACGTCCGAACGACGGATCGGGCGTGCTTCGAGGCGACCGGTGCCATTCCGAATTCGCGTTCGACGATACGGCCGCATTTTTCCCGACGGGCATAGTCCCAGGAGAGATTGACGACTGCCCCGGACGGCCGAACGAGGGAATACACGCGGTGCTCGTGAGGCCGGCCGGCCTTGACGTGCACGACGCCGCAGTACGCCTGCCCGGTCAAATCGAACTCGTCCTCGAACAGTGCCCACCACCGCACGCGGGCCGCGGTGTTGTCGGAAATCCCCGGACCCGGATCGATGTGGACGTGGTAGACCACCCGATCGGTGCGGCCACCGAGCGAGCCGGCCACGAGCTCGCGGATCTGCTCGGCCAGGGTCACGCTTCCGAGCCCGCGGGCCGGGATGACCGTGACATCGTTCTCAGCCTTCATCAGGTGCCGGGCGAGGGCACTGCCGAGGCCTCGCCCGCGCGTCGCCCCCGAGATCATCGCGCCGCTCGCCTGATAACGAGGGGAATCAAAAGCTCGCGTACGGTCGTCAGGCTCAGCCGAGCCGCGGGGAGGTCCTTCATTGAAATGGCGGCGTTCACGGCGGCGAGCTCTCGGATTGCGGCTGAGATCGCCGCGGCGTCCTCGTCCGGCCGGCGCACGGGCCGACCGCTTCGGGCATCGGCCGCGGACTGCAGCTCGACCCTCTCCAGGAGCCTGCGCCGCACCCACGCCCCGGCGGTAATACCCTCGCGACGCGCGCAGTCGGCGACGGCGGCGTCAAGCGCACGGCTCATGCGCGTCACGAAACGGACCGGCAAGCCCGGGGGGCGCCTCACCGAGCGCGTTGAGCCGCCGGGCGTCCCGGGTACGGTCGTCGGAGACCGGTCTTCGGAGGGCGGGACGGGTCGCTGGGAAGGGAAATGCCTGGCAATGGTCATCGTCTCGTCGTCCGTCGTGGTGCGATCGTCCCGAAGCTGGGACATCAAGCCGGGCGGCCTGGGAGAGGCGGTTGATGCACGGCCGCGTCCGGGATCGCCGCCGGGTCCGTATCGCCCTCGCCGGCGCGTCCCCGCCTACGGGCGATCCGCTCCAGGGCTGCCGCCTTGCGGGCTTCGAGGACGGCAAGGACATCGGCCGGGACCGCCAGCGCCTGCGGCATCGGCTCCCCATGGATACGGGCCCGCTCGATCCGCGTATCGAGCGCCGCCAGGGCCCGAACCCACGTCTCGATGCCGTTGGTCATCGCGCGCATGGCCAGGGTCCTCTCGATCTCCTCGTCGATCTCGGGCCGGCACCGCCAGGCGGTTTGCTGCGTCAGCCGCAGCGCATACTGCCAGGCCCATAGGTCGGGACCCATCGCCTCAAACAGGCACCTGAGGTTCGATGAGGGCAGTCGGTCGAACGTTCCGCCCTCGACGAAGCGGGCATAATCGCGCGTTGCCGTCGCCAGCGAGAGCATGCGCGTCGACCGGGCGGTTGCCCCTCCTAATGACGGCGTGGCCTCTGTGGCACCGAGACGGGGTCCCGGACTCGGCCGCGGATGTCCAACATCGGGGAGCCTTTCGGACGGACGGGACATCGAGATGCTCCATGATCGGCCGGACGAATCCCGGCTTAGCCGTTATGAGAGCACGTTCACGATTTGTTCCAAGTGGGATGCCAACAATAATTTTGGGATCCACCCTCATCGTGGTCCGAAGCCCGGACCGGATCCGGGATGGCGAGGATCGCGATGCTGCCCCGATTCGCGTCGGATAAGCGCCAATTCTCGGTGCGGCTGGCAAATCTGGGATGACATCCATGGCCAGTCGGGACACGGGGTCCAGGCCGGATTTGGCGTGACCGTATCGGATGCGGACACTCGAACCTCACGCAACGGAGGTTCAACCATGCTCAACGCCATCGCCCGTTTCTTCGGATGGGATAATCCCCCGCCCGTTCGATCGCCCGTCCAGGCCAAGGTGAGATCACCGGAGGCGGCGAGAGGCATGGTCCATCCGGGGCCGCCCTCCGCCGCCATTCTCCCGGGTTTCCCCGTGGCGGCGCATGACAAGTCGAAGGCGGAGGCAAGCGTAGGAGAGGTTAAGCCAGCCATGGTCGTCATCCCTGGTCGGGATGAAGTCCAGAGGATGCCCCGAGTGGCATCCCCAGGGCTCCCGCCCGTGGACCCGGTAGAAGGAACTGGGTCTAACACCACAACGGCTGAAGCTGACGATCAGACTGAGGTGGCCTCAGCGAAGAAGGGTAAGCCACGGTCTAACGGTCGCCGCGCACGCTCCAAGGCCAGCGCGGCACCGAAGGGCTCAGCTGACAATCGCGATGCCGCTGCGGAATAGAGAACGGGACTGACATCGATCCTGTCGAACAACCCGGCCTCGGCTGACTACGGCAATCAAAAGGAGTGTCGTTTGCGCTTCCAGACAGAAATAAGAGTGCGATTGCGACAAGCGCGACCTACACTGCCTAAATACGCACTCGATGCCGCTGTACGTGATTTCATGGTCGTGATCGCTCAAGTCGACGTACGACGTGAGTTGCATGAGCGCCTGTCGGTCGTATTGATGGAGAGTGCCAAGACCACTCCCGAGGCCGACTTCGCAAAGAACCACAACAGCGCAAAAAATTAACCTCGGAAGATATCGCCGTCCATCAGGACGGCGATATCAATCTTGCGGCAAACATTTGTGTCGTAAGGGGCGTGCATGTCTCGCGACGTAAGAGAGAGACCTGAGCTTTCGAAGAGGGCGTCAAGGCTATGAGGGTCGCAACCTACGCACGCGCCTCCACCAACAAACAAGAGCTTAGCGTACCTGATCAGCAGGGTGCGACGCGGCGATACGCTGCTAAAAGCTTAAATTGGCGGATTATGGCCGAAATCGGAGATGTTAAATCTGGCCGCTATGCAAGCAGCCGTGTTGGTTTCCAAGAGCTGAAGCGCAGAATCAAAAATAATGAGTTCGATATTGTACTAATTGACGAACTTACTCGCCTAAGCCGTAAATTTAGACATATTCTAATGTTTAATGATTTATGCAAACAACACAGAGTCACAATAATAACCATTAATAAGGGTGAGCTTAATAATATATTACTGATGGCGCTTGCCATCGCTGCCGAACTCCAGCTGGAGACTGGTAGCGAGCAGGTCATAAGAGCACTTAAAGCCAAGCTTTACCGCGGACTTAGATCTTCATCTGTGCCGTATGGTTACAGGGCTGCAATAGTTAACGGTGAAAAAGGCCATCTCGATGTGAATAAAGACCAAGCTCGCCAAGTCGTTCGCATTTTCAAATGGGCAGCGACAGGAATGAGCCTTGTTGATATTTGTGTCATTTTGAATTCCGAGAAAGTTCCTGCCCCCCGAAGTGCGACTTGGAAAGCCAGAATATTATCTCGGGTCGTTAGATCTACTGATGGTTCCAGCATGCTGCGAAGTGGCATTCTGCATAACCCAGTCTACTACGGAAAAAATCTCGCTAATCGCATACATCGAGAAGCTGATGCCGAAACAGAAGCTCATCGCATCGAAATCCGGCCTGAAAGTGAGTGGATCAAAGAAGCGGGGCTGCATAAGAAAATCATATTAGAAGACTTATTCGATCGGGTCCAGGCGGTACGAGGGGCGATTACAATTAAGCAAAAACGCTCTGCTGGAGGAAGAAAGGCTTTACTTACGGGAAAGATTTTCTGCTCCGTGTGCAACGGTACTATGATTAGGTCGAGTATGGGCGAAGCGGGGCGCCAAAGAATTCGTTGTCGAAGCTCTATATTCAAAGACCAGGAGTTTCTATGCACCAACACTAAGTCGCATTACGCGGATGTCGTTGACCACGCTGTAGTGCTAGCCGTAACAACCTACCTCAGCCATAATCAGGAGTCATTTAAGGATTATCTAAATGCCCACAATGCAGCAAGGGCAGCTGAGACATCAAAAAATGCGAGAAGAGCAAATAGTTACAAGGCCGATGTTGAGCGGATATCAGTCCAGATTGACAATCTGGTCAATGCGCTCGCGAACGGTGGTGATTACGAAACACTCAATCCGAAGATTTCTGATTTGAAAAAGCAGAAAGCAGATTTCACGGCGCTTCATCGTAATGAATTAAGTGCAAAGTTTTCATTCAAGATTGATAAGGCTTCTATCGATAGTTATAGAAGGGCTTTATCATCGCTAGCCGATCGATTAAACAGGGCCGATGGATCCGAAGCTTTGGACGACGGGGTTTCTGCTCGCTTCCGAGCATTGATTGAGAGGGTCGTTCTTTATTCCTCTCCAAAACACAAACAGGGTTTCCGGGCGGAGATTTTTAGCCGTGTGGGTGACCTCGTAGCTGTCGACGCCGGCAAAAACTTGCAGAGCAACGACACATTCCAGATGGAAAGTGTCGTTGCTCTGCAAGAATGGGCGAGGGCAAATTTGGTCGTTGAGCTCCCCCCCTTATCGAGTGACGAACTTTCCTCCCTTGCCATTGAGGAAAATGATAAACTCGATCTGGAGCCAGCGCGTAAGGCGCTAATGGAAATCCTTGCAGAATCGTCGTACCCAATGCTTACTTCAGAAATCATCCCCCTTTTGCAAAATAAAGGTTTTGATGTTTCCGCAAAACCTGGCTTCACAAGTCTAAAATACATTGTAAAAAATCAAATTGATTTCATTAATTTGAAAGGATCTGGGTATTGGCTGAGACAAAGGCCATACCCGCTCGTTAAATATGACCCCTCAACGCCTAATAGCTATGACAAGCCCCTACAGTCCCTCGATCAGCACCGAAAGAAATTACACAAAGAGAGTGGTGCTGTTCAGTATATCGTTGATGTTCTTTCATTTGCAGACAAGCCGCTAAACTTTGCTGATATATCTTTTATGCTTTCTCTTTCTAAAACTTATGAGCACTTTAGTCATCCAATTTATGGGGTCCGACCCCTGACAATTCGCAATGCAAAGATTTTTTGCAGCTCAACAACAAATGTCTATTGGTTGAAAAACCCTTCTATCAAATCGAGGTACTCGAACGTTTTTGAAGGTAGAATCATTAACTCGCCAACAATACTTCAATCTGTCTGCGACGAAATGTTAAAGCCAATCGATAAATACGAAATTCTCAAGCTTATGGAGGAGCGAGGATTCAAGCAATCCTGGTGCAACGTTAGTGTGCAGCTTGCGTCTCACCTCTCGAAAAACGGAATGATGTTCATCAAAGATCAGGGGTGGTGGCCAGCAGATCGGAATTTAACAAAACTGATATCTGGTCCAAGGTAGGTTTGTGCATCATGCGAAACTAACGTATAGGTTGTTAGGTCGCAATTCATTTTGCATGCTAGATGCTCCCTCCTAATATGCAAACTTGAATCTGGTCCGAACCGAAAGAGGTGCTGTCGTCGAAGACTGTGACCGGTTCGCTCCCAGGACTGCTTTCTATTTAAGGGCCGGCTGTATTCAGGATATTGTCGGCTCTTCAAAATGCTTCTTTGTCGCGCATCCCGGGTCACAAAAGCATTCTCAAATCAAGTTGAGGCGTCCCGCTTGCGGACCAACGATGAACCCTGGTGCAAGCTGTTGCCCAGGCGGCCTCGATCCAGATCGGCCCGGACCGATCCAGCGGATCGGCACCTGCTAGCGGGACATGCCACATCCATCCACCGGATATCGTTTCCGGGGCATCGCACGACATGGCGGGCTCGCGCTCCGCAATCTAGGGTGTACCATCCCCGCCCGACCCGAGGCATTCCGCTCGACGAACGTATCCATGCCACCTTCCCTCGAACTCGACCTACCGGTGCAGCTGGCCCTGGATGGCAGGGTCCTCGGAAATCTCATCCGGCAAGTCGCCCGAACCTTCGCCCGGGAGACCTATCGGGTCGACGAGGCACGCGTAGGGTCCGTTCTCGCGCGTAGCCTGACGCGGCCTGATGGGACGCTGGCCTGCATGGTCGTGGGTAGGCGCGTGGTGGATGGCGGCGACGTCGCGGACCTGCTGCGGGTGGCGCATCCGGCGCAGCTCGCCCGCGGCAGGGTGGACGGCGCCTGGATCAAGCCAGCGGCAGACGATCCGGGCGACTTCGACGTCGAGGCGCTCGCTGCCCGATGCACGCATGCCCTGGAAAGCTTTCGCGGCGCGTTCGTCTTCCGAGAGGAGCGTCGCGAAGGGGAGCGCGTCGTTGAGGTCGGCCTGCGTCCGCCCCAGACGGGAGCCCTCTACGCCATACTCGCGCACTGGACGATCTCGAACACGCCCGCCACGGTCGTCATGCCGACGGGCACCGGCAAGACCGAGACAATGCTGGCGGTCCTCGCCTGGGAGCGCCTTCCGCGCTTGCTCGTCGTCGTGCCCGGCGACGCCCTGCGCAAGCAGGTCGGGGACAAGTTCCTGACGATGGGGCTGCTGCGCCAGCTCGGCGTGCTCGACGGGCGAGCCGGTCACCCCGTCGTCGGCATGCTCGAACACATGCCGCGAACGGCGGCGGAGGTCGACGAGATCTTCCTCCGCTGCAACGTGGTCGTCACGACGATGAGCATCGCCGGGCGATGCGCCGAAGCCGTGAAAGGCCGCATGGCGGAAGTCTGCAGCCATCTCTTCATCGACGAGGCCCATCACGTCCCGGCGCGTTCCTGGGATGGTTTCCGGACGCACTTCGCGGGCAAGCCCGTCGTCCAGTTCACGGCGACGCCGTTCCGCCGGGACGGAAAGCTCGTCGACGGACGCGTCCTGTTCAACTACCCGCTGCGGAAGGCGCAGTCGGAGGGATACTTCAAGCCCATCGGATTCCTGGCGGTCGACGAATTCGACCGGGAGGAGGCCGACCTCGCGATCGCCTGCGCTGCGATCGATCGCCTCGAAGCCGACCTCGGGCGCGGCTTCGGACACCTCGTCATGGCCCGCGCGGACGACAAGGCGCGGTCAGAGGCGGTCCTGGGCATCTACGCCGGGCTCGCTCCGCACCATGCGCCGGTGCTGCTCCACAGCGGCCTGAAGCGACGCGAGCAAAAGGAGGCGTTGCGGCGCCTGCGGGCGGGGGAAAGCCGCATCGTCGTATGCGTGGACATGCTGGGCGAGGGCTTCGACCTGCCCGAACTGAAGATCGCTGCCATTCACGACCCGCACAAGAGCCTCGCCATCACCCTGCAGTTCACCGGGCGCTTCACGCGTTTCCGGGCCGACCTTGGGGACGCGACGATGATCGCGAACGTCGCCGACCCCCGCGTCGAGGACGCCCTCCAGGAACTCTATGCCGAGGACGCCGACTGGAACGTCATCCTCAGGGACCTAAGCGAGGGTGCCACGGGTCGGCAGGCCCGACGCTCCGAATTGCTCGAAGGCTTCGGCGAGGTGCCCCAGGAGGTCTCGCTACGCAACATCTTCCCGAAAATGAGCGCCGTGGTCTACCGCACCGATTGCGCGGCATGGCGGCCGGACCGGTTCGAGGAGGGCGTCGGTCCGGCGGGCGTCCATTGGGGGCCGGTGGTCAACGAGGGCGCCAAGCTCATGCTCTTCATCACCGAGGAGCACGAGGAGGTGCCCTGGGGGGACGTCAGGCAGCTCCGCAACAGGGAATGGCACCTCTACGTCGTGCACTGGGACCAGGATCGCGGTCTCCTCTACATCAACAGCTCGAACAACGGCTCGGACCACGAGGCCCTGGCGAAGGCCGTCGCGGGCTAGGGTGCCAACCTAATCAAGGGCGAGCGGATCTTCCGCTGCCTGCACGGGGTCACCCGCCTCGTCCTGACGAACCTCGGCCTGAGCCACGTCATCAACCAGAACACGCGTTTCAGCATGCACGTCGGGACGGACATCTCAGACGCGTTGCCGGAGGCGATCCGGCAGAACAAGAAAAAGTCGAACCTGTTCGGCAACGGCTACGAAAACGGCGGTCGCGTGACCACCGGCTGCTCGCAGAAGGGCCGCATCTGGTCCTATCGGATTGCCTACGACCTCGCCGAGTGGATCGAGTGGTGCCACCGGGTCGGAGCAAAGCTGGTCGACGAGACCATCTCGACGGAGCAGGTCTTTAGCGGTGTGATCCTGCCTCGTCCCCTGACTGAGCGGCCTAAGCTTGTCCCGGTGGTCATCGAGTGGCCCGAGGAGTTCCTCCTGCGAAGCGAGGACGTGATCCGCATTGAGATCGACGGGGAGGCCGTACCGCTCTACGAGGCCAGCCTCGACATCCTCGACTTCACCGACGACGGACCGATCCGTTTTCGGGTCACCGCCGGCGCCAAGCTCGCCGACTACCAAGTCCGCTTCCGTGGCGAGAGCGTCGAGTTCGAGCGCGAGCGCGGCTTCGAGGCCTTCGTGCTCACCAACCGACGGCGCCGAAGCCTGACCGAATGGTTCCGGCGCGAGACGCCGGTGATCCGTTTCGCCAACGGGGCGTCCCTGGAGCACAACGAGCTCTACGAACTGCCGCCGACCCCGGACCGCCGACCGTTCGACCGCGACAGGATCGAGACGCTCGACTGGTCGGGGATCAACCTTCGCAAGGAATCCCAGACCACCGCGAAACACCCCGATTCCATTCAACGGCGGGTCATCGAGACGGTCCTCGCGCCCGCATACGATCCCCATTTCGAGATCGTGTTCGACGACGACGGCGCGGGCGAGGCCGCGGACATCGTCTGCGTGCGGGTCGTGGGCAACCGCGTCCTCGTGCACCTCTACCATTGCAAGTTCTCGAAGGATGCGACGGCGGGCGCCCGGGTGGACGACCTCTACGCCGTCTGCGGGCAGGCCCAGCGCAGCATTCATTGGCGAGGAGACGTCGAGGCCTTGCTCCGGCACCTGCGCCATCGGGACGAGTTGCGTCGCAAGGCGGCCGCGAAAGCCGGGACTGCCTACGTCACGCGGTTCGAGCGCGGCGACGCGAATACCGTGCAGGCAATCCTGCGGAAGCTGCCGCATCTCGTTCCGGAATTCCGCATCTTCGTCGTGCAGCCGGGTCTCTCGCGCGCAAAGGCGATCACGTCTCAGCTGGAACTGCTGGCAGGGACCGAGGCGTACCTGAAGGAGACGTTCGGCATCGCCATGACGGTCTACGCGAGCCAGTGACGGATGCCACCTTCCTGCATCGGTCGCGCCCCCCGAAAAGGACGACGTCCGTCGCCATTCGGCGCTGCATCGACTGGATTACGGCTTGGCCGGAGACACACTTCGGTGGTACACACGGCAATTGAAAGCGGACAATGAAAGTCCTGTTTCCCCTAGGGAAAGCGCGATCCGGGGTACAGTCCCCCCCTCTCCGCCACATTTTCTCGCATAGGCTGAGCCGCTCTCACAAAGCTCCTCCGCCCGCCATGTACACGGGATTGTACACGCGTGCCGAGCCGTCATCTCACCCGCAATGGTAGGACCCCTGTCTTTCAGATCCGCTTGCCGAAGGCCCTCGACCCAGATTTGCGCTTAGCGCCGATTCGGGTGACGATCGGACAAGTGCCGAATTCGCGGGCGCGCCGGATTGCCGACATCCTCGCGGGAATAGCACGCTACGAATTCGAGCGTATCCGGAGCAGCCCATTGGACGCTGTCGACCCTGCAGCCAGCCGCAGGCGCATCGAGCAACAGCTTACGGTTGCCCTGCCGGCATTGCTTGGTCTCGCCGTCCTCGACCGCTGTGCGTTGCCTGACGACATTCGCGTGCCCGCTGTTGATGCCGTCTTCGATGCGCTGAGCCACATCGGCTGCACCCGTGCAATGAAACCGGAGTCATCAGCACGCGGACCCTTTTTGGAGGTGCCGATCGTTTCAGCCCTCCAAGACGAGAATACCGCCCGCGGCATGCTCGGCATGAGCTCGGTCGCCATCGCTGCGCGCCCTGATCCCGTCATGGCCGAACTCGCCGCCATCAGAGCCATGCTGGGCACGAAGGATGGTCCGAAAGGCCCACCGTTCAGCACCGCATCCAAGCGCTTTATCGAAGGCCGCAAGAAGACCTACGGCGATCCTCATCACCCCGAGATCGGCTACCTCGAACACCGTAGAGCGATCTTTCTGGCGATTACCGGTGATAAACCGATCGACAGCTACACGCGCTCCGATCTCCAGGAATTCGTCAACGAAATCGCTTGGCTTCCGCCAAATGTCTCTAAACTGGAGGACTACGACGTTGAGCGCGTGCATGATTACATAGCAGCGAATAAATCGCAGGAAGGACAAGGTTTAGCCGCAAAAACCATTCGTGAGACCTATCTCAGCAGGATCAAAACGATACTGCGGGAGACCTGCGCTGACGCAAAAGTGCCGATTGCCTTCGAGGGCAGGATCGTGATCCCGAAGCGCGCGGCACCCTCGAAGTCACGGTTCGCGCCCGATCAGGATGAGTTTGGACGAATCGTCGAGAAGGGTATAGCGTCTGGCATACTGTCCGACGCTCTTCTTCCAGCTTTAGGTCAGCTCACCGGCCGCCGTCTTGGACTCCTTGTCTTCATGCGTCGCGAGAACATCATGCGCTACAACGGCGTGTGGGTTTACCGCTCGCAGTCGCACCAATTGCGCGACGGACGCTGGGAGCCGATCCCCTTCAAGACGGACGAGTCACTAGCCCGTCTTATTCATGAGGGCGGTGGATTTGGGGTGGCGAGCGTAGCGTAAA
>NZ_JAAHTB010000028.1 GCF_010692745.1 Methylobacterium sp. BTF04 | reverse complement strand
ATCGGAGACCTCCTCCTTCACAAAAAGAGCTCTCCACTTTTCCGAGGCAAGTCCACTCGACCCGTATACCGGTGACGTGGTCGACCGCGTGGCGACCGGGCAGGACGTCATGGCGGTGATCCGCCGTCTGCACAGCCTGTCGTATTTCGGTCCGGTGGCGAACGGCCTGATCGAGGTGGTGGCGGGATTCTGCGTCATCCTCATCGCCACCGGCGTCGTCCTGTGGTGGCCGCGCGGGCAACCCGGTGGGCAACCTGGCGGAATCGTCAGCCTGCGCGCGACTCCGCGGCGGCGGGTGTGGTGGCGCGACCTCCATGCGGCGACCGGCCTTATCGCCGGCGCCGGCATTCTCTTCCTCGCGCTGACGGGGCTGCCGTGGTCGATCGTCTGGGGGCAGCAGCTGCGCAGCTGGTCGAACCGGGCCGGGCTCGGCCAGCCGCAGGCGCTGTGGGCCGACAAGGCCGTCTCCACGCTGCCGATGCGCACGGTCCTCGCCACCACCGGCTGGACGCTGCAGGACGCGCCGGTTCCATTGTCGGGCCCCGCCACCGCCACCCCGATCGGCCTCGACCGGGCGGCGGCGATCCTGAGCGACCTCGGCATGCCGCGCGGGTACGAATTGGCGCTGCCGGTGGGCGAGACCGGGGTCTATGCGGCGGCCGCATACCCAAGCGACGTCACCCGTCAGCGCCTGATCTCCCTCGACCAATATAGCGGCCGGCCGGTCGTCGACGTGCCGTTCTCCGAACTCGGCGGCGTGGGCAAGGCGATCCAATTCGGCATCGGCCTGCACAAGGGCGAGTATCTCGGCCGGGTGAACCAGTTCGCGATGCTGGCCTTCTGCCTCGCCACGATCCTGCTCAGCGTAAGTGCCGCGGTGATGTGGTGGAAGCGCCGGCCCTCCGGCGGCCTCGGCATCCCGCCCTGGCCGCGCGACCGCCGGGTCGCCACCAGCGTGACCCTGATGGTGCTCGGCCTCGGCGCGCTGTTCCCGCTCACCGGCGCGGCGATCCTGGCGATGATCCTGCTCGATCTGGCCGGCCAGGGCGTCGCGCGGCGAAGGGCGGCCTGAGACACCGGCGAACGGGCGCAGCGCCCGTGTTCCAGAAGTCCGCTTCGGCGACCAGCTCGCACCGGCTCCTCGGCTTCGCCCTGGTGGCGCTGAGCCTGTGGCTGCAGGCGCTGGTGCCGGCCGCCACGGTGCGGATGCTCGCCGATCCGCTGCGCGGTGCCGTCATCTGCGGACACGGTGCGGAGACCGCCGCGTCGGACGCCCCGGCGCCCGCTCTCGGGCATGGGGCTTGCCCGCTCTGCATGGGAGCTCTGACGGCGCCGAAAATCCCCTCGCCGCCGCAGGCGTTCTACGCGCCGCACCCGACGATCATCGCCTGGTCGATTCCCCCGCCAGGACGGGGGCGAACCGAACCCTGTCACAGCGGCCAACCGCGCGGGCCGCCAATCCCGTCCTGATCCCCGCCACCCGAGCGCCGCGTGCGCCACACGCCCACCCCACGATAAGACGAGTGACTCCGATGTTTTTCTGTCCCCCTGACGGCCGGCGCCTCTACGCCGTGATCCTCGCCGCCGCCCCGCTTGCGGTCTGCGAAGCCGCGGCGCAGCCTGCGCCCGACAGCGTCACCCTCGCGGAAGTCTCCGTGGTCGGAGATGGCGGCGGCATCCCGTTCGGCGTCGCCGCGCCGATGGGCTCGGCCCCGGTCGTCATCGAACGGCCGGTCGGTCAGGTCGTGACCAGCGTCGGGCGCGCCGGCGCCATCGCCGACCGGTCCGCCACCAGCATCGGCTCGGTGCTGCTCGACAGCCCGGGCGTCACGGTCCGGCAGGGCAACGGCGCCCGCGACGTGGTGATCTCGATCCGCGGCAACAATGCCCGCTCCACCGGCGTCACCAAGAACACGGTCGTCCTCGAGGACGGCTTCATCCTGACCCAGCCCGATGGCGCGTCGCGCTTCGATCTCGTCGATCCGCGCGCCTATAGCCGGATCGACGTGTTCCGCGGGCCGCAATCGGCCCTGTTCGGCAATTACGCCACCGGCGGCGCGCTCGCCTTCCGCACCCGCACCGGGCGCGAGATCGACGGCTACGAGATCGGCACCGATGCGGGCGCCTTCGGGTATCTCAGCAATTACTTCACCGTCGGCGGCGTCAGCGGCCCGGTGGAGATCAGCCTGTTCGCCAGCGATGTCCGCGCCAACGGCTACCAGGACCATTCCAGCTACGACACCCAGACCGTCAACCTGACGGCGAGCTACACGCCGACCCCCGACAACCGCTTCACCTTCAAGGTGATCAACAACACGCTCCAGGCCGATCTGGCGGCGCGCTCTTCCCTCGATCAGTTCGCCATCAACCCGTACCAGCGCGGCTGCGCCGCCGCTGCCACGGCAGCCGCGGGCTGCACGACGTTCAACCTGCTGCGCAACGGTGCCTTCGGCGCGACGGTGCCGGTGACCGCCACCGAGGGCGCCTTCGGGCGCAACGACCGCCGCACCATCGTGGCCGCCCGCTGGGAGCACGACCTCGACGCGCAGACCACGTGGCGCACGCAGCTCGGCTTCGATGAGCGCAACTTCAACCAGCCCTTCTATACAACCTCGTCGCGGGGCTCCTATCCGTCCTGGAACTTCCTCACCGACCTGACCCGGCGCTACGACCTCCTCGGATTGCCGGCGGTGGGCTACGTCGCGCTCGCCTACAACACCATCGACAACCACATCACCACCTACAACCGCGCGCCCTATGGCGGCCCGACTCTCGGCGCGCTCATCGGCAACCAGGAGGCGGTGCAGTCGAACCTGGGCGGCCGCGTCCGTACGGAGATCGCGCTCTCGTACAGGTGGACCGGGGTGCTCGGCATCAGCGCGGAAAACACCACCATCACGGGCAGAAGCCTCGCCTACGCGTATTCGGCGGCGGGGCGCACCGCGACGCAGGCCACCGCCGACCGCAGCTTCCTCAACGTCGCGCCGGAGCTGGCGCTGGTCTACCGCCCGAACGACGCCTGGGCCCTGCGCGGCCGGGTCGCCACCGGATACACCACCCCGGCGGCAAGCAACCTGTTCATCACGTCGGCCGGCGTGCCCGGCAACAACACCCAGCTCCAGACCCAGGAAAACCTCGGGTTCGACCTCGGGGCCGACTGGACCCCGATCGAGTCCCTGCGCCTCAGCGTCACCGGCTTCTACGAGTTCTTCCGCAACGAACTCGTGTCGCAATCGCCGGGCGCCGGCCTGCAGAGCTTCACCTTCAACGCCCCGGCCTCCGAACACCGCGGCATCGAGGTCGCCGCCGCCTATGCGTTCTCACCGGGATGGCAGGGGACGCTCGCCTACACCTTCGACGACCAGATCTACACGCGCTACGTCGAGCAGCTGAGCGCGGGACGCTTCAGCGTGCCCTTCGACCGGGCCGGAAACCGCCTCCCCGGCGTTCCGGCGCATCAGCTCCTCGCCCGGATCGGCTACGAGCACACGACCGGCCCGCTCGCGGGACTCGGCGCCTATGTGGAGACCGTGTTCCAGGACGGATTCTTCATCGACAACGCCAACCAGTTGAAGGCGCCGGGATATGCCATCGCCAACGCCAATGTGCACTATTCCACAGAACTGACAGGAGGTTACGCCAAGCGCCTCAACCTCTATCTCGAAGTCCGCAACGTCTTCGACGCGACCTATGTGGCCTCGGCCCAGAACCTCGCCAACACGATCAGCGGCACGACGGGCCTGCAGAATGGCGCCGCTCTCCTGTCGAGTACCACGGGGTCAGTCTTCGCCGGCGCACCGCGCAACATCGTCGGCGGGATGAAGCTGTCGTTCTGAGGGATTGCAGGCCGCCCGGAACTGGCGGGGCACTGCCCATGCACTGACCAGACAGGCGGCCATCGATCGCGACGCCTTCGCCGAAATGCCTATTTTTTAAACTTTGTGGGCGCCGCTTGCGCCGCAAAGCCGCGTTCGCTCACTCTGCAGGCGCCGAAAGCGGCCGCTCGCCGGCGCTGGGTCCGGCCGATTCGCGCGCCAACCGCCCCCGAGGGGCGACCGGCTTTCCACGCCGGCTTCCGGGTCACCGCCGGCGTTGGCCGCGCGCTTGCATACACCGCTCTTGCATACGTGATGCGATGTCCGGACGCGCCATCCGCGAGCGCCGTCGAGGGAACCTGAGCCAGCATGATCGTCTCGTTTAAGCGTTGGTCGACCACCCGCCTCCTCGCTGCCTCCCTGCTGAGCGGCGTGATGATGCCCGGCGCCTTTGCGCAGGGCGTCCTCAAGATCGGGATGACCGCTTCCGACATCCCGCTGACCACCGGTCAGGCCGACAATGGCGGCGAGGGCATGCGGTTCATGGGCTATACGGTCTATGACGGGCTCATCAACTGGGACCTGTCCTCGGCCACCAAGCCCTCCGTGCTGGTGCCGGGCTTGGCCACGAGCTGGACGGTGGACCCGGCCGACAACACCAAATGGACGTTCAAGCTGCGCGACGGCGTGACCTTCCACGATGGCTCCCCGTTCACCGCCGAGTCGGTGGTGTGGAACCTCGACAAGCTCCTCAAGAACGACGCGCCGCAGTTCGATCCGCGCCAGTCGGCCCAGGGGCGCTCGCGCATCCCGGCGGTGGCCAGCTACAAGGTGATCGACCCGACCACGGTGGAGATCGTCACCAAGGCGCCCGACGCGACGCTACCCTACCAGATCGCCTGGATCATGATGTCGTCCCCCACCCAGTGGGAGAAGCTCGGCAAGAGCTGGGACGCCTTCGCCAAGACCCCGTCGGGGACGGGCCCGTGGAAGCTGACCCTGTTCGCCCCGCGCGAGCGCGCCGAGATGGCGCCCAACAAGGAATACTGGGACAAGGCCCGCGTGCCGAAGCTCGACAAGCTCGTGCTGGTGCCGCTGCCCGAAGCCAATGCCCGCGTGGCCGCCCTCCGCTCCGGTCAGGTCGACTGGATCGAGGCGCCGCCGCCGGACGCCGTCGCCTCGCTGAAGGCCGCCGGTTTTGGCATCGTCACCAATTCCTATCCGCACAACTGGACTTGGCACCTGTCGCGCGTCGAGGGCTCGCCGTGGAACGACATCCGCGTGCGCAAGGCCGCCAACCTCGCCGTCGACCGCGAGGGCATGAAGGAGCTGCTCAACGGTCTGATGATCCCGGCACAGGGCTTCATGCCGCCGGGCTCGGCCTGGTTCGGCCACCCGACCTTCAAGCCGACCTACGATCCGGAGGGCGCCAAGAAGCTCCTGGCGGAAGCGGGCTATGGCCCCAACAAGCCGATCGTCACCAAGATCCTGATCGCGCCGTCGGGCTCGGGCCAAATGCAGCCGCTGCCGATGAACGAGTTCATCCAGCAGAACCTCGCGGATGTCGGCATCAAGGTCGAGTTCGAGGTGGTGGAGTGGAACACCCTGATCAACTTGTGGCGGGCGGGCGCGAAGTCCGACATGTCGCGCAAGGCCACGGGGATGAACTTCTCCTACTTCATCCAGGACCCCTTCACCGGCTTCATCCGTCACCTGCAATGCAACCTCGCCGCGCCCAACGGCACCAACTGGGGCAATTACTGCGACCCCGAGATGGACAAGCTGTTCGATCAGGTCCGCACCACCTTCGATCCGGTGGAGCAGACCAAAGTGCTGGAGAAGGTCCACGAGAAATACGTCAACGAGGCCCTGTTCCTGATGGTGGCGCACGACACAAACCCGCGCGCCCTGAGCCCCAAGGTGAAGGGCTTCGTCCAGGCGCAGAACTGGTTCCAGGACTTTTCGCCGATCTCGATGGGCAAATGATCCGCGATGGGCAAGTAATTCGCGATGGGCAAGTAATCGGCGGCGTTTGCGCATGAACCCTCCCCCCGTCGCGGGGGAGGGTGACCCACGCAGTGGGTCGGGAGAGGGGAGCGCCACCGTCTCCGAACAGACCTGAGCCGACCCCTCTCCCGCCTGCTTCGCAGGCACCCTCCCCCGCACAGAGGGGAGGGGTTCAAGGGCCCCGCACCATGCTGAGTTTCATTCTCCAACGCCTGCTCACCGTCACGCCGGTCGCGATCGGCGTGAGCATCGTGTGCTTCCTCCTGGTGCACCTCGCCCCCGGCGATCCGCTCAGCGCGATCCTGCCGGTGGACGCCACGCAGGAGACCATCGACGCCATGCGCACCGCCTACGGCTACGACAAGCCGCTGCCGGTGCAATATGTCCTCTGGCTCTGGCACGTGCTGCACGGCGATCTCGGCATCTCCATCGCCACCGGGCGCCCGGTGGTTCAGGAAGTCGGCCGCGCGGTGGTCAACAGCCTGATCCTCGCCTTCGTGGCGACGCTCATCGGCTTCACCTTCGGCACCTTCTTCGGCTTCGTCGCCGGCTATTTCCGCAATTCGGTGCTCGACCGGGCCGCCTCGGCGATCTCGGTGTTCGGCGTGAGCGTGCCGCATTACTGGCTCGGCATGGTGCTGGTCATCGTGTTCTCGGCCCAGCTCGGCTGGCTGCCGCCCACGGGCGCCGGACCGGACGGCTCGGGCAACTGGCGACCGGACCTCGACCACCTGCGCTACATCATCCTGCCGGCGGTCACGATGTCGGTGATCCCGATGGGCGTCATCGCCCGCACCATCCGGGCGCTCGTCGGCGACATCCTCGCCCAGGACTTCGTCGGCGCCCTGCGCGCCAAGGGCATGAGCGAGTTCGGCGTGTTCAAGCACGTGGTGAAGAACGCCGCGCCCACGGCGCTCGCCATCATGGGCCTGCAGCTCGGCTACCTCCTCGGCGGCTCGATCCTGATCGAGACGGTGTTCGCCTGGCCGGGCACCGGCTTCCTCCTCAACGCGGCGATCTTCCAGCGCGACCTGCCCCTGCTCCAGGGCTCGATCCTCGTGCTGGCGATGTTCTTCGTCGCTCTCAACCTCATCGTCGACGTCGTCCAGACGGCGCTCGACCCGCGCATCGAGAGGGGCTGATGTCGCTCGCTTCCCCCACCGCCCCCCCGGTCCTCGACATTGCCGGCGGGGCTACCCCGGCCCTGGCCACCCCCGACGCCTTCGTGCCCTCGCGCGGGTTCTGGGGGCAGGTCGGGAGCAAGCTCCTGCGCGATCCCGTGGCGATGATCGCGGCCTGCGTCATCCTCACCATCGTGCTCGTCGCGGTGTTTTCGCCATGGATCACGCCGATGGACCCGTATCGCGGGTCGATGCTGCGTCGCCTGCGGCCGATCGGCGATTCCACCTACCTCCTCGGCTCGGACGAGCTCGGGCGCGACATGCTGAGCCGCCTGATGTTGGGCGGGCGCCTGTCGCTGTTCATCGGCGTCACGCCGGTGATCCTCGCCTTCGTCATCGGCTCCGGCATCGGCATTCTCGCCGGCTATGTCGGCGGCTGGCTGAACACCGTGCTGATGCGCACCGTCGACGTGTTCTTCGCCTTCCCGTCGGTGCTGCTGGCCATCGCGCTCTCGGGCGCCTTGGGGGCGGGCATTTTCAACTCCATCGTCTCGCTGACCTGCGTGTTCGTGCCCCAGATCGCCCGTGTGGCCGAGAGCGTGACCACCCAGATCCGCTCGCGCGACTATGTCGACGCGGCCCGGCTCTCGGGCGCCTCGACCTTCACGATCCTGAGGGTGCAGGTGCTCGGCAACGTGCTCGGACCGATCTTCGTCTACGCCACCAGCCTCATCAGCGTGTCGATGATCCTGGCGTCCGGCCTGTCCTTCCTCGGCCTCGGGGTGAAGCCGCCCGAGCCGGAATGGGGCCTGATGCTCAACACCCTGCGCACGGCGATCTACGTGAACCCCCTGGTCGCGGCGCTGCCGGGGCTGGCGATCTTCATCGTCTCGATCTCGTTCAACCTGTTCTCGGACGGCCTGCGGTCGGCGATGGAAGTGAAGGCATGAGCACGCTCACCGGCGCCGTTCCCACCGACCGCGATCGCGGTGGCCCCGGCCAGCCGCTCCTCACCGTCGAAGGCCTCGTCAAGCACTTCCCGGTCAAGAAGGGCCTGGGCGGCAAGAAGGCGGTGGTCCGCGCCGTGGACGGCGTCGATTTCGGCATCCTCAAGGGCGAGACCCTGGGGATCGTCGGCGAATCCGGCTGCGGCAAGTCCACCACCGCGCGCCTGATCATGGGCCTCATCGCCCATGACAAGGGCGACCTCCTGTTCGACGGCGAGCGGATCGGCAGCCGTGCCCTGCCGCTGCGCGAGTTCCGGGCCCAGACCCAGATGGTGTTCCAGGACAGCTACTCGTCGCTGAACCCGCGCATGACCATCGAGGGCTCCATCGCCTTCGGGCCGCAGGTCCACGGCGTGCCCAAGCGCCAGGCCATCGAGCGGGCGCGCAGCCTGCTCGCCCGCGTCGGCCTGGAGCCGGCGCGCTTCGCGGCCCGGTATCCGCACGAGTTGTCCGGCGGCCAGCGCCAACGCGTGAACATCGCCCGCGCACTCGCCCTGGAACCGCGCCTCGTGGTCCTCGACGAGGCGGTCTCGGCCCTCGACAAGTCGGTGGAGGCGCAGGTGCTGAACCTGCTGATGGACCTCAAGCAGGAATTCAACCTCACCTACCTGTTCATCAGCCACGACCTCAACGTGGTGCGCTTCATCTGCGACCGGGTGGCGGTGATGTATCTCGGCCAGGTGGTGGAGATCGGCCCGGCCGACACCGTGCTGGCCAACCCGGCCCATCCCTACACCGCAGCGCTGCTGTCCTCGATGCCGTCGATGGACCCCGATGCACGCACGCAGGTGGCGCCACTGGCCGGCGATCCGCCCAACCCCATCGACCCGCCGCCGGGCTGCCGCTTCCATCCACGCTGCACCCTGGTGGAGGAGGTCTGCCGCAGCGTGGTGCCGCCGCTCGATCCGGTGGATCCCCTCCACCGAGTCGCCTGCCTCGCCCGCCAGCCGGGCTCGGGCCATTCGCTGGCACCCATGATGACGGTGGCGGCATGACCACATCCGTGAACGAAGCCGCCGTCGCGATCCGCGGCCTGAAGGTCGTCTTCGGCGGCGTGGTCGAGGCGGTGGACGGCGTCGACCTCACCCTCGAGCGCGGCCAGGCCGTGGCGCTGATCGGCGAATCGGGCTCGGGCAAGAGCGTGACCCTGCGGGCGATCATGCGGCTCAACCCCGAGCGCAAGACGAAGATCGGTGGCCAGATCCTGGTGGCCGGCCAGGACGTGATGGCGCTCTCGGCCAAGGGCCTGCGGGCCCTGCGCGGCCGGGCGGTGGCGATGATCTTCCAGGAGCCGCTGCTGGCGCTCGACCCGGTCTACACGGTGGGCAGCCAGATCACCGAAGCGATCCGCCAGCACGAAAAGATCAGTGCGGCGGACGCGCGCAAGCGGGCGCTGCAGCTGTTCGAGCGGGTGCGCATTCCGAGCCCGGAGCGGCGCCTCGACGCCTATCCGCACGAGATGTCGGGCGGCATGCGCCAGCGCGCGATGATCGCGCTCGCACTCGCCTGCCGGCCGCAGGTGCTGCTCGCCGACGAGCCGACCACGGCGCTCGACGCCACGGTGCAGATCCAGATCCTGCTGCTTCTGCGCGAATTGCAGGCGGAGCTCGGCCTCTCGACGATCTTCGTGACCCACGATCTCGGCGCGGCGGTGGAAGTCGCCGACCGGATCGCGGTGATGTATGCCGGCCGCATCGTCGAGGAGGGCTCGGCCCGCGACGTGGTGCTGAACCCGCACCACCCCTACACCATCGGCCTGATGCGCAGCCGCGCCGACGGGGCGCTCTCCAAGGGCACGCGCCTCAAGACGATTCCGGGCAGCCCGCCCGACCTCGCCAACCGCCCGCCCGGCTGCCCGTTCGCCCCGCGCTGCTTCCTCGCCGAGGATCGCTGCCGGGTGGATGCGCCGGCCTATGTCGCCGTGGAACCCGGCCACCGGGCGGCCTGCTGGCGCACCGACGCGGCGCATGCGGCCTTCGCGGGCGACAAGGCGCGGGTGCTGGAGGCGGCGGTTTAGCGGTTTGGGCGGTCCTGCCGCTGCGGGCAATCGGATCACAAAGCTTTTGGGTGACCGCGCTTCAGGTGGGGGCATCGCGCCGACGCGGCGCGTGCGCCGCTGTCCAAAAGAAATCGGACGGCGTTCAGCCCATCCGTAATCCGGCCTTCGCCTTGCGCCGCTGCAGATACAGGCTCGCCCCCAGCGCCGTGGCGATCACTGCGAGCGACATCCCCGTGGTGAGCGTGCCGAGCGCGTAAATCTCCGGCGTGGTCACCGTGGTGGTGAGCCCCTGGAGTTCCAGCGGCAGGGTGTTGCGGCCGCCGATGGCCTGGCTGGTGCGGGCAAGTTCGTCGAAGGACAGGGTGAAGCCGAACAGGGCGACGCCGACCAGCGACGGCCCGAGGATCGGCACCACCACGTGGCGCAGGGTCTGCGGACCGGTGGCGCCGAGATCGCGCGCTGCCTCTTCGTAGGCCGGATCGAAACGGTTGAAGACCGCGAACATGATCAGCAGGCCGAACGGCAGCGTCCAGGTCAGGTGCGCGCCGAGCGCCGAGGTGTAGAGCCCCATCAGGGTGCCGTGCTCCTGCAGCCAGTCCCAGCCGGTCGCCGTGGCGGCCCATTTCACCGCCTCGTCGAGGAGCCTGAATTCGAGGCCGATGCCGAGCGAGACCACGATGGAGGGCACGATCAGACTCGCCACCGCCAGCGTGAACAGCACGCCCTCGCCGGCGAACCGCTTGCGGAAGGCGAGACCGGCGAAGAACGCGATGATCACGGTAAGCGCCATCACCACGAGGCCGAGGCGCAGCGAGCGCCACAAGGCCCCCCAGATATCGACGATGCCGAGGCCGGCCCAGAGCTTGCCGAACCAATGGGTCGAGACCCCGTTCATCGGGAAGGTGAGGCCGCCCTGCGGACCCTGGAAGCTCAGCACCAGGATCGTCAGCGTCGGCCCGTACAGGAAGACAACGAATAGGCAGAAGAACGCGGCCAGGACGTAGAAGGCGAGGGAGCGGGGCCGGTCGCTCATGGGTGAGAGGCTCGCATCCTCAGAGTTCCTTGCGCAGGTCGATGAGCCGGGTCATCGCGACGATCATCAGCATCACCGCGCCGAGCAGCACGATGGCGTTGGCCGCCGCCGCCGGCAGTTGCAGCGCCGACATCTGTACCTGGATCACCTTGCCCACCGAGGCGATCTGCTGGCCGCCCATGACGCCCACGGTGACGAAGTCGCCCATCACCAGCGTGACCACGAAGATCGACCCGATGGCGATGCCGGGCTTGGCCAACGGCACCACCACGTTCCACAGGGTCTGCCAGCCCGTGGCGCCGGCATCGTAGGCGGCCTCGATCAAGGCGCGATCGATGCGGGCCATCGAATTGAAGATCGGCACGATCATGAAGACCGTGTTGAGATGGACGAAGGCGAGCACCACCGAGAAATCGGAATAGAGCAGGCCCTCGATCGGCCGGCTGATGAGCCCCATGCCCTGGAGCGTGTCGTTGACGAGCCCATTGCGGCCGAGCAGCGGAATCCACGAGATCATGCGGATCACGTTCGAGGTCCAGAACGGGATCGTGCAGACCAGGAACAACACCATCTGCATCGTCTTCGAGCGGACGTGGAAGGCGACGAAATACGCCACCGTGAAGCCGATCACGAGGGTGAACGCCCAGGTCAGCGCGCAGAATTTCAGCGTCGACAGGTAGGTGCGAACGGTGGTGCATAGGTCGGTGGTGGCCGTGCAGCCCTCGAACACGTCGACGTAGTTCTGCAGGGTGAAGGCCGGGATGATCTCGTACTCGTTGTACTCCCAGAAGCTCACCATCAGGGTGAGGGCCAGCGGCACCACGAAGAACACCAGGAAGACGAACGCCATCGGCGCCGCCTGGAGATAGGCCAGCACGCGCCGGCGCCGGGTTTTCGCGGTGAGGCTCTGGTGGGCCGCGGCGGGCGGGGATTCCGCGTGGGTGGCGAGCACGGCGTCGGTCATGCGTGAGCCGCCGGCAGCGTTTCCGCCCCCAGTTCCCGCACCGCAATGGACGTCGCGGCGAGTCTGTGTTTTCCGATCGGCCCCTTTGGTGCGAAGCGTCGCGACAGGCTCCCTCTCCTGGAAGGAGAGGGTTGGGGTGAGGTGTGTGACATCTCCGAAGAGTCCACACACCTCGCCCTGTCCCTCTCCTTCCAGAAGAGGGGACCAACGCTCGATCCACGTGCGTTCAGGATCATGGCGAGTGCCTTCGGGCAGGAGAGAGCGCTCTGGATCGGCGCGGCGTGCCTCACGCGGCGATGAATTCGTTCCACTTGCGGACCATGTAGGTGTTCTCGTCCATCACCGCGTTCCAGCAGGCGACGCCGCCCATGCGGGTCTCGAACGAGCCGCCGTCGCGAATGGCGCCGGCCTTTTCCAGCACGCCGCCATCGGGGCCCTTGATGTCCTGCGCGGCGGGCTTGCCCTCCATCCAGTAGGCCCATTCGTAGGGCTCCATCTGGGTCTTGGCGGTGTCCAGCACCGCCGAGTAATAGCCCTGGCGGTTGAGATAGGCCCCGGCCCAGCCCGACAGGAACCAGTTGATGAAGTCGTAGGCCGCGTCGAGCTTCCTGCCGGTGAGGGTCTTGGGAAGGCCGAACCCGGTGGCCCAGGCGCGGTAGCCTTCCTTGAGCGGCTGGTAGGTGCAGGCCACGCCCTGCGAGCGGACCTTGGTGACCGCGGGCGACCACATCGACTGGATCACCGTCTCGCCCGACGCCATCAGGTTCACGGATTCGTTGAAATCCTGCCAGAAGGCGCGGAACTGGCCCGCGCGCTTGGCCTCGATCAGCAGCTTGATGGTGCGGTCGATCTCGGCCTTCGTCATGTTGCCCTTGTCGGGATAGGTGTAGTCGCCGGTGGCCTCGATCACCATGGCGGCATCCATGATGCCGATGGACGGAATGTTGAGGATCGCGGCCTTGCCCTTGAACTCGGGGTTCAACAGCTCCTTCCAGCTGGTGATCGGGCGCTTGATCAGGTCGGGGCGGATGCCGAGCGTGTCGGCGTTGTAGGTGGTCGGGATCAGGGTGATCCACTCGGTGGCCGAACCGGCGAAGGTCTTGCCGGTCTGGCCTTCGAGGTAGAATACCTTCTTGGGCGCCGTGCCCTGGTCGCCTATCTTCCTGCCGCCGACCTCGCCCTTGGTGAAGACCGGCGTGATGTTGTCGGCCTGCTTGATGCGGCGGGCATCCATGCCCTGGATGTTGCCCGAGGGGATCAGCTTCTTGAGGCTGAAGAACTCGGTATCGACGATGTCGAACGAGTTCGGCTGGGTGATCACCCGCTTGGTCACCTCGTCGGTGACCACGGGGATATACTCGATGGTGATCCCGAGATCTTCCTTGACCTTGCGGGCGATGTCGCCGGATTGGTTCACGGCGGTGCCGAGGTAGCGCAACGTCACCGGCTCGGCGGCGATCACGTTGGGAAATCCGGTGATCGGCCCGGCTCCGAGGGCGAGGCCGGTGGCGCCCGCGCCCTGCAGCAGGGTGCGGCGGCTCAGCTTGATCGTGGTGGTCATGCTCGATCCTCTACGCAGGGGAAAACTGTCACGCGCTCAGGCGGTGGGCGGCCGCCGCATCCCAGCCGAACGGGATGCTCTGCCCGAGCGCCAGCGGACGGGCGGCATAGGCTTCGTCGCTGAGGATGGCGGTCAACGCACCGTCCGCGGTGGCCTGGCCTTCGGCCTCCAGGCCGACATGGACGCTGGTGCCCTGGTACTCCACCGAGACGATCCGGGCGGACACCGCGTCGGCCCCGGCCTCGGCCCCGAGGCGCATCCGGTCGGCCCGCACGGCGATGCGTTCGTCGCCGAGGCGGATCACGTTGTGGCCGCCGATGAAGCGGGCGACGAAGGCGGTGGCCGGGCGCTCGAAGATCGTGCGCGGGTCGGCCGCCTGCTCGATCCGGCCGCCATTCATCACCACCACCAGGTCGGAGAGCGCCATCGCCTCCTCCTGACTGTGAGTGACGTGGATGAAGGTGAGGCCGAGATCCTTCTGCAGGCGCTTCAGCTCGGTCCGCATCCGCACCCGCAGGAACGGGTCGAGGGCCGAGAGCGGCTCGTCGAGGAGCAGGACCTTTGGACCGGTGACCAGGGCCCGGGCGAGGGCCACACGCTGCTGCTGGCCGCCCGAGAGCTGGGCCGGCAGGCGCTCGGCCAGATGCGCCATCTGCACGAGATCGAGCATGGCGAGCGCCTTGGCACGCCGCTCGGCCTTGCCGATCCCACGCATCTTCAGGCTGAAACCGACATTGTCGCGGCAATTGAGGTGCGGGAACAGGGCATAGCTCTGGAACATCATCGCCGTGCCGCGCTCGGACGGGGTGGCATCGCCGACCGCCCGCGGGCCGATCACCACGTCGCCGCTCGACACGGTCTCGTGGCCGCCGATCATCCGCAGGGTCGTGGTCTTGCCGCAACCGGAGGGACCGAGGAGGCAGCAATAGGCGCCCGAGCGCACCTTCAGGTCGATGCCGTCGACGGCTTTCGTGTTGCCGTAAAGCTTGGTCAGGCGGATGAGTTCGACGTCCATGCGGTTCTCCCCACCGGAGAGCGAGCAAGGGGCGGGCCAGATATCGGTCCTGCATCGCGACAGAACCGGTTCCGGCGGGACGGGCCGCGCTCCTCAAGACGCCGGCCGGAGAGAATAACAAAATTTGGCGGACGGACAGGCGCCGACGCCGATGCGACGGTATGCATCTTGCCGCCGGCATCGGGACGCCATCACGCAGCGAGGAACCCGGTATGGGTGGGACACGGCACAATCTTCGGGTCGACGGAGCGCGACTGTGGTCGACGATCGTCGAGACGGCGGCCTTCGGTGCGACCCCGGCCGGGGGCGTCAACCGGTTGACCCTGTCGCCCGAGGACGGACAGGTGCGCGACTGGTTCCGTGCGGCGTGCGAGGCGGCGGGGCTGGAGGTCGGGGTGGACGAACTCGGCACCCAGTTCGCCCTGCGGCCGGGCCGCGACATGACGCGGGCGCCCATCGCCTGCGGCTCGCACCTCGACACCCAGCCCACCGGGGGGCGCTTCGACGGCATTCTCGGCACGCTCGCCGGGCTCGAGGTGATGCGCTCCCTCAACGATGCCGGGATCGAGACCGAAATCCCGCTTCTCGTGGTCAACTGGACCAACGAGGAAGGCTCGCGCTACGCCCCGGCGATGATGGCCTCGGCGGCCTATGTCGGCGAATTCACCGTGGAAGACATCCTCTCGCGCCAGGATGCCGCCGGGATCAGCGTGGCACAGGCGCTCGAATCCATCGGCAACGTCGCCACGGAGCCCCTCGGCGCGCGCACCATCGGAGCCTTCGTCGAGCTCCACATCGAGCAGGGGCCGATCCTGGAGGCCGAGGGCAAGACCATCGGGGTGGTGGCGGGCGGGCAGGGCATCGCCTGGTTCGACGGGGCGGTCACCGGGTTCGAGAGCCATGCCGGCACCACGCCGATGACGCGCCGGCGCGACGCCTTCAACGGCTTGGCCGAAGTCGCCCTCGCGGTGGAGCGCATCGCGCTGGCCCACGGCCCGAGCGCGGTGGCGACGATGGGCGAGGCGGTGATCGCCGCACCGTCCCGCAACGTCATCCCCGGCCGGGTGCAGTTCACCCTCGACGTGCGCGATCCGGAAAGCGCCACCCTCGACGCCGTCGAGACGGAGTTGCGGGCCGCCCTCGCGGAGATCGCCGGCCGCCGCCGGCTGACGATCGACCTCGACCGGATCTGGCGCAAGGAGCCGGTGCCGTTCGATGCCGCCATCGTCGGGCTGGTGGAATCGGGGGCCGAGGCGCTCGGGCTGTCGCACCGCCGGATGGTCTCGGGCGCCGGCCACGACGCCTGCAACCTCGCCGGGAAGGTGCCCACCGCGATGATCTTCGTGCCGTGCCGCGACGGCATCAGCCACAACGAGGCGGAATCGGCCACGCAGGCAGACTGTACGGCCGGCGCCGACGTGCTGCTCCAAACCCTGCTGACCCTGGCCAACGCGCCCGCGACCACGGCGTGATCAGACCTCCGGGTCGAGCTGAACCGGGGCGATGGCGGCGAACACGCAATCGCCCGCGCTGCCATCCTCATGGGCCAGCATCGCGAAGGTGCCCGGGTGCGCCCACGTCATCATGTGGGCGTGCCAGGCATTGGTGCGGTAGTTGATGCCGACATGGCCGGGCACCCGGAAGGCGTACAGGGCCGTCTCGTCCGGGCGCCCGTCCCGGTCGGGGGCCACCACCACCACGTAGGCGTCCACCGCGAGCGGCAGGAAGGCCTGGCTCGAATGGGGATGGCGCTCGAGGCGCCCGAGCGGCATCAGGCCGGCCCAGGGCTCGCTGTGGATGAGGGCGAGGTTGGCCGCGGCTCCGGG
This sequence comes from Methylobacterium sp. BTF04, assembly GCF_010692745.1. Lineage (GTDB taxonomy): Bacteria > Pseudomonadota > Alphaproteobacteria > Rhizobiales > Beijerinckiaceae > Methylobacterium. Next base: position 45,583 of record NZ_JAAHTB010000028.1, on the reverse strand, counting down.
CCGCCCGTTCTCCAGGGCGGTCGCCCGATCCTGGCGCGGCGGAACGGCCGGAGCGTCCAGGAGCGTCCCGAACGGCGCGAAGGCGACGGGATCGATCGGCCGGATCGTCAGGCGACGCGGGGTGGGTTCATCGTGCGGCATGGTCACCGGGGCTGATCGGGCAGGGCCGGCCCATCCTACACCACCCCACAGGGGGGATGGAGGCCGTGGTCAGGAACTGATGAGATCGATGGCGTGCCGGTCGAACGCGTCCTGGAACAGCCGCGGAGGCGGTCGGTCGGTGACGACGCTGAGCGCGTCGCCGAGGCCGAAGGTGCAGAGATTGGCCTGGCGCCCGAACTTGCGCGAATCGGCCAGCAGGACGGCGCGGCGGGATTGGTCCTTCAGGACGCGGCGGAGCACGGATTCATGCTCTTCGTGGTCCATCCAGCCATGGTCGAGATCGCAGGCGGCGATGCCCATGAACGCGATGTCGAAGACGTAGCGCCGGGCATAGGCCACGGTCTCGTAGCCCACCAGCGCGTTGTCGACGGAGCGCAAGGTGCCGGGGGTCAGGTTGATCCGCGCCGGGCCGCCGCCGAGCAGCAGGGCGATGTCCACCGAGTTCGTGGTGATGGTGAGATTGCGGCCGGTGAGTCGGCGCGCCAGAGCCAGGGTCGTCGTGCCGGTATCGAGGAAGAGCGACATGCCGTCACGCACCAGCCCCTCGCCGAGGACGGCGACGCGTGCCTTCTCGCGGGTGTTGACCTTGCCACGCTCCAGCAACGGCCGCTCCTGATCGAGACGGGGCGGCACGGCGCCACCGTGGATACGCCGCACCAGGCCGCGCTCTTCCAGCACCCTGAGATCGCGCCGGATGGTTTCTTCCGACACCTTCAGGAACGCGGCGACATCCGAGACGCCGACCCGTCCCGCCGCGTGCAGGCGCGACAGGATTTCCTGATGGCGATGATCCGTGAGCATGCGCGACAACCGTTCCAACGTTGACGCGATGATAACGGCGACAAACGCGTCCAGTCGCAGGCCAAGTCGCCGCGGGAACAGGGTATCCCATGCTCGTTTGCGTTGTGCCGCAACCGGCCGCGACCGCAACGCGGGACAGGCACGCCCAGCGGCGCTTCATCCTGCACGCGCGCGATCGCCCATCACTGCGGGTCGGGAGGCCCTTCGCCCTTGCCGACGAAGGGGATGCCCTCGATCGGGCATTCCTCGGTGCCGACGCTCTGGCGGGTGATGGCCCGCACCGCATCGCGGGTGCCCTCGGGGTCTTCGATCCAGCGGCGATAGAAATCGTACGGGCAGTCCGACAGGCCGTGCCGGTTGTCGCCCGAGTTGATCATGCCGGTATAGCCGCGGTGCAGCAGCTTGAAGAGGTGGTTCTCGGATTGGCCGTGGGCGCGGGAATCGCGGATCAGGAACTTCGATAGGGCTGCATACTGGATGCCCATCTCCTCCTCGCCGCATTCGCCCAAGGTCCGGCCGTCGAAGCCGACGATCGCCGAGTGACCGAAATAGGTGTAGACACCGTCGAAACCCGCCGCGTTGGCCACCGCCACGTAGGTATTGTTGGCGAACGCCATCGCCTTCGACATCAGGATCTGCTGCTCCTTGGCGGGATACATGTAGCCCTGGCAGCGGATGATGAGTTCGGCCCCGCGCATGGCGCAGTCGCGCCAGATCTCGGGATAATTGCCGTCGTCGCAGATGATCAGGCTGATCTTCAGGCCTTTGGGACCGTCGGACACATAGGTCCGGTCGCCCGGATACCAGCCCTCGATCGGCGTCCAGGGCATGATCTTGCGATACTTCTGCACGATCTCGCCCTGGTCGTTCATCAGGATGAGCGTGTTGTAGGGCGCCTTGTGGGGGTGCTCCTCGTGGCGCTCGCCGGTGAGCGAGAACACGCCCCAAACCTTGGCCTTGCGGCAGGCGGCGGCGAAGATGTCGGTCTCGGGCCCCGGCACGGTGGTGGCCGTCGCGTACATCTCGGCCGCGTCGTACATGATCCCGTGGGTCGAGTATTCGGGGAAGATCACCAAGTCCATGCCGGGCAGGCCCGACTTCATGCCGATCACCATGTCGGCGATCTTTCGGGAATTCTCCAGAACCTCCGCCTGCGTGTGGAGGCGGGGCATCTTGTAGTTGACCACCGCGACGCCGACGCTGTCGCTGCTGGACGAGATGTCTCCGTGCATCATGGCGATGTTGCTCCTCGATTGGGACGAGCCCTCCCCCCAGTGCGGGGGAGGGTGCCTGCGGAGCAGGCGGGAGAGGGGAGCGCTGCCCCATTCGGACCGGTCGGCGCCGCCCCTCTCCCGGTCGCTCCGCGACGCCCCCTCTCCCGCAGAGGGGAGAGGGGGCGTCGCGGTCAAGTCAGTGGCTGATCATCCACGGGCGCGCGCTCGGGAAACCTTTCGCGGCCGTGGGATTGGACTTCGGCTTCGCGCCGCTGCAGCAGCCGCAGCCGGCCCCGTGTCCCGATGACTTGCGGGGCGCGTGCGCGCTCCGCTCGTTCGTCGCATGCGCCCTGCGCTTGCCCGCATCCATCGAGGCGAGGTTCGGCGCGGTGAGGAAGGCGCGCCCGCAGGCCGAACCGCAATCGGGGCAGTCGTGCGGGTCCTTGAACTGCGCCATCGGGCGCAGCACGGTGAACGGCCCGCAGGCCTCGCAGGCGTAATCGTAGACCGGCATCTCAAAGATCCGGCGAGAGCGGCATCTGGATCGAGCCGTCGATATGCTTGATCGGCCCGTTCGCGTCGGGGTTGATGTCGAACTCGAAGATCTTGGTGGGAATCCACAAGGTCGCGCAGGCATTCGGGATGTCGACGACGCCCGAGATATGGCCCTGTACCGGCGCGGTCCCGAGGATCGAGTAGGCCTGCGCCCCCGAATATCCGAATTTCTTCAAGTATTCGATCGCATTCAGACAGGCCTGCCGGTAGGCGATGTGGACGTCGAGGTAATGCTGGCCGCCGTGCTCGTCGACGGAGATCCCCTCGAAGATGAGATGGTCGTCGAATTTCGGCGTGATCGGCGACGGCCTGAAGATCGGGTTCTTGATCCCGTACTTGGCCATGCCATCCTTGATCAGGCTGACCTTGAGGTGGACCCAGCCGGCCATCTCGATGGCGCCGCAGAAGGTGATCTCGCCGTCGCCCTGGCTGAAATGCAGGTCGCCCATGGAGAGGCCCGCGCCCGGCACGTAGACCGGGAAGTAGATCTTCGAGCCGCGCGACAGATCCTTGATGTCGCAATTGCCGCCGTGCTCGCGCGGCGGCACCGTGCGGGCGCCCTCCGCCGCCGCCTTGTCGCGGCCTTCGCCCTTGAGCCGGCCCATATGGGCGGTGGGCCCGAACGGGAGGGTGGCGAGCGCCGGCACCCGGCCCGGATTGGTGTCGTAGAGCCCCTTCTCGCGGATGTTCCAGGTCTCGAGCATCTTCGGATCGGGCAGGCAGCCGATCAGGCCGGGATGGATTAGGCCGGGGAAGCGCACGCCGGGGATGTGGCGCGACTTGGTGAACATGCCCTCGAAATCCCAGATCGACTTCTGGGCCTGGGGGAAGTGCTCGTCGAGGAAGCCGCCGCCGTTCTTCTTGGAGAAGAACCCGTTGAAGCCCCACTGGCTCTCGGGCTTGGCACCGATGTCGAGCAGGTCGACCACGAGGAGATCACCGGGCTCGGCGCCCTCGACGCCGATCGGGCCGGACAGGAAGTGGACGATGGACAGGTCGATGTCGCGCACGTCGTCGGCGGAATCGTTGTTCTTGATGAAACCGCCGGTCCAATCATAGGTCTCGACGATGAAGTCGTCGCCGGGCTTGACCATGGCCACCATCGGAATGTCCGGGTGCCAGCGATTGTGGACCATGTCGTTGTCGTAGGCCGACTGGGTCAGATCGACCTTGATCAGGGTCTCTGCCATGGTGTCCGTGCTCCCTTCCCTGGGTGAGGACATGCGTCCCCGTTCGCGCGGGCGGTGGAACCCACCCGCGTGTGACGTGTCGGCGGATTGGCCCGGCCGCGCGGCCGGACGTCCGCATCAGCGTGCGAGCAGCTCCTTGAGAGCCGCATCGACGAAGGCGATGTCGGGGCTGGTGCCGCGCGGGTCGCCGGCGAAATGACCCCAGTCGCTGTGGCAGACGCGCAATTCGGCATTCGGCATGCGCGCGACCTCGTAGGCGCTGTCTTCCTGCGGGAAGTAGAGGTCGGTCGAGCCCGGCATGACGATCGCCTTGGCCTTGATGCCGGCGAGCGCCGCGTCGAAGTCTCCGCCATAGGCCGGATCGCCCGAAATATCGGCATGCTGCCATGTCCACAGCAACGCCAGGAGATCGTTCGCGTCCTTGGGCAGGAAGAATCCCTCCCAGAAGTACACGAGGAAATCCTCGAGCGACGCGTAGTTCCACGGGACGTCGGGCGCCCGCCCGCCGAACGGCCGGACCGGCTGCTTCAGCTCGAGTTCCTTGCGGTAGAACGTCTGCGAGAAGCCCCAGCCCGCATAGACCCGCGCCATCGCGCGCAGGCCCCGGCGCGGCGGCGCTTCGTACCAGCCGTCCTTGAACTCGGCGTCCGCGGTCAAAGCCGCCTTCACCCCTTCGAGGAACACGAAATTGTGCCGCGAGCAGCGCGCCGCGCCCATGAACGGCAGGATGCGCTCGACCATGTCGGGATACGACGCGCCCCACTGGAACGACTGGGCCGCCCCCATCGACCAGCCGGTGACGAGCGCGATCCGTTCGATGCCGAACTTTTCGGTGACGAGTCGATGCTGCAGGCGGACCTGATCGTAGATCGTCACCGGCGGGAAGCGCGCACGATCATAGGGTTCGGAGGTGTTGCTCGGCGATGACGAGACGCCATTGCCGAGCATGTTCGGGATGATGATGAAGTATTGGGCCGGATCGAGGGCCATGCCCTCGCCGATCAGCCATTCGTTGTCGGCGTGGCTGGCGGAATACCAGGTCGGATAGACGATGACGTTGTCCTTGGCCGCATTCAGCGTGCCGAAGGTCTTGAAGGCGAGCTTTGCGTCGTGCAGCGTTCGGCCGCACTGGAGGACGACATCGCCGAGCTCGAAGATCTCGTAATCGCTCACAAGGCTTGTCCCTTCAGACCGACAGGAAGCGGGCGACCTGCGCTTCGTCGATATCCGCGCGCAGGGATTCGTGGACGATATTGCCATTCTCGATGACCAGCACCCGGTCGGCGACGTCGAGGGCGAAGCTGAGCACCTGCTCGGAGACGACGATGGAGAGACCGCGCGCGTCGCGGATCTTCTTGAGCGTGCGGCCCATCTCGCGGATGATCGAAGGCTGGATGCCTTCGGTCGGCTCGTCGAGGAGCAGCACCTTCGGCCGGCTCGCCAGCGCGCGGGCGATGGCGAGCTGCTGCTGCTGACCACCCGAGAGGTTGCCGCCGCGCCGGCCCTTCATCTCGAGCAGCACCGGGAACATCGTGTAGAGTTCCTGCGGTACCTTGCGCTCGTTGGTGACGGTCAACCCGGTCTCGATGTTCTCCTGCACCGTCATCGACGAGAAAATCATCCGCCCCTGTGGCACGTAGGCGAGGCCCTTGGCCACGCGGCTATGGCTCTTGAGGGTCGATACCTCCTCGCCATCGACGTTGATCGAGCCGGACTTGATCGGCACGATCCCCATCAGGGTCTTCATCAGCGTGGTCTTGCCCATGCCGTTGCGGCCCATCACGGCGACGATCTCGCCGGGCGCGACCGCGATGTCGAGGCCGTGCAGCACCTCGCTCTGGCCGTAGGCCGAATGCAGGTCGCGGATCGCCAGCATGGGCGCGACGGCACCGATGACCGAGGGGATGACGGGCGGCGCAGCGGCCGTCGCGGAGGTCTGCAGCATGGCGTCTGTCCCTGTCAGTGGCCGAGATAGACTTCGATGACCTTGGGGTCGTTCTTGACCCGCTCCATCGACCCTTCCGACAGCACCTTGCCCTGGTGCAGCACGGTGACCCGGTGGGCGATGTCCTCGACGAACTTCATGTCGTGCTCGATCACCAGCACCGAGCGGCCGACGATGATCTGGTTGAGGAGTTCGGCGGTCTTGATGCGTTCGCCGACGCTCATGCCGGCCACCGGCTCGTCGAGCATCAGCAGTTCGGGGTCCTGGATCAGCAGCATGCCGATCTCCAGCCATTGCTTCTGGCCATGGCTGAGAAACTCGGCCCGCTCCTGCAGCTGATCCTTCAGAAAGATCATGCTGGCGACCTCCTCGATCCGGTCGCGGACCTGCGCGTCGCGCTTGAAGGTGAGAGCGCCGAACACCGAGCGGCCGCGCGGGAACGAGATTTCCAGGTTCTCGAACACCGTCAGGTCGTCGTAGATCGACGGCGTCTGGAACTTGCGCCCGACGCCGGCCTGCACGATGGCGCTCTCGGAGAGCTTCGTCAGCTCCTGGCCCTTGTACTTGATCGAGCCCGCGCTGGCCTTGGTGCGCCCGCAGATCAGGTCGAGCACGGTGGTCTTGCCGGCCCCGTTGGGGCCGATGATCACCCGGATCTCGTTGGGATCGACGTAGAACGAGACGTCGTTGACCGCCTTGAACCCGTCGAAGGAGACGGTGAGCGATTCCACCGCCAGCAGGAAATTCTTCTCGGCCGGATCGGCGCCGATGATGTGGGACGGCAGGATGGCGGCGTTCATCGGATCGAATCCTATTCGGCCGCGTGGGGAAGGGCGACGGCGGGGGCGGGCTCCAGGGCCTTCACCTTGCGGGTGAGGCGCGGCTCGACATAGGTGCGGTAGATGCCCGCGAGTCCGTTCGGGAAGGCCAGCACCACGGCGATGAACAAGGCACCGAGGCCGAACAGCCAGAGCTCGGGGAAGCTCTCCGAGAAGCTGGTCTTGGCCCAGTTGACGAGAAGCGTGCCCCAGACCGCGCCGAACAGCGACAGGCGCCCGCCGACGGCGGCGTAGATCACCATCTCGATCGAGGGCACGATGCCGACGAAGGACGGCGACATGAACCCGACCTGGAGGGTGAACATCGCCCCGCCGATGGCGGCGAACACGGCGGCCAGACAGAACGCGAAGGTCTTGAAGCTGGCGACCTGATAGCCCGAGAACCGGACCCGATCCTCCTTGTCGCGCATGGCGAGGAGGATGCGCCCGAGCTTGGACTTCTTCACCGCCTGCGCGAACAGGATGCAGCCGATGAGGAGAGCGCCGTTGAGGAAGTAGAGGATATTGTGCGCGCTGTCGGTGCGGATGTCCCAACCGTGGAGCGTGCGCAGGTCGGTGATGCCGTTGATGCCGCCGGTATAGCCCTGCTGGCCGACGATCAGGATCGTCAGGATCGCGGCGATGGCCTGGGTGATGATGGCGAAGTAGGTGCCGCCGACCCGGCGCTTGAACATCGCCGTGCCGATGACGAAGGCGAAGAACGCCGGCACCACGATCACCGCGATGATCGTGAAGGGCAGGCTCTGGAACGGCTTCCAGAACCACGGCAACTCGGTGATCTGGTTCCAGTCCATGAAGTCGGGGATGCCCGGCGTCGACTGGATCTTAGTGTTGGCGACGCTCGACGCCTCGAGCTTCAGATACATCGCCATCAAGTAGCCGCCGAGCCCGAAGAACACCCCCTGGCCGAGAGAGAGGATGCCGCCGAAGCCCCAGCAGATCACCAGGCCGAGCGCCACGAACGAGTAGGTCAGGTACTTGCCGACGAGGTTGAGCCGGAACGCATCGAGCAGCATCGGCAGCACGAGGAAGATCACGCCGGCGAGCAGGGCGAGACTGACCCACTCCATCGGCTTCATATACGGGTTGTCGTTGATGACGGGAGACTTTTTGTCGGTCGAGATCTTGGCGCTGGTCATGATGTTCAGGCTCCTCAGCGCCGGACCTTGAGGGTGAAGAGGCCCTGCGGCCGCAGCATCAGGATGCCGACCACCGCCAGCAGCGTGATGACCTTCGCGGTGGAGCCCGACAGGAAGAATTCGAGGGTCGACTGGGTCTGCGAGATCGAGAAGGCCGAGGCGATGGTGCCGAGGAGCGAGGCCGCGCCGCCGAAGACCACAATGAGGAAGGTATCGACGATGTAGAGCTGGCCGGAGGTCGGCCCGGTGGAGCCCACCATGGTGAAGGCCGAGCCGGCGATCCCGGCGATCCCGCAGCCGAGACCGAAGGTCAGACGGTCGACCTTCTCGGTATCGATGCCGACCGCCCCCGCCATCGCGCGGTTCTGCACCACGGCGCGGACCTGGGCGCCGAAGCGCGAGCGATACATCAGGACCGCCACGCCGGCGGTGATCAGGGCGGTGACGGCCATCACGAACATGCCGTTGATCGGAATCTCGATGGTGTCGGTGACCTGCACCGAGCCGATCAGCCAGGACGGCAGTTCGACGCCGACCTCGCGCGGACCGAAGATCGTCCGGAAGGATTGCTGCAGGATCAGCGAGAGCCCCCAGGTCGCCAGCAGGGTATCGAGGGGGCGCTTGTAGAGGTGGCGGATCAGCGCCCATTCCACCAGCATGCCCAGCGCCCCGGAGGCGACGAAGGCGAGCGCCATCGCCACGAAGAAGTAGATCGAAAACAGGGCGGGCAGGTGGTTCTGGAAGAACGTCGAGCAGAGATAGGTCATGTAGGCGCCCAGGATCATGAACTCCCCATGCGCCATGTTGATCACGCCCATCTGGCCGAAGATGATCGCCAGACCGAGCGCCATCAGCGTGTAGACCGAAAACAGGATCAGCCCGGCAAAGCCCTGCATCACGAAGATCGAGCTGAGGTCCGTGAGCGAGTAATCACCGAACATGGGTTCGTTCTCCGAAAGATGCCGGGTCGGCTTCGCAAGCATCGGGCCGTTCAGAGCCGGGGCGACTGGCCCTTGAGGACGCGCTCCCCGCCCCGTCATCCCAGGGCCGCATCGCGGAGCCCGGGATCCAGAGCCGCCGACGGCGGCCCGGAATGACCGTGGGTTTTGGCCCCCTCGCGGCACCGAGAGGGGAGCCCCGCGCCCGCTCGACTGTCGCCGGCGGGCGCGGGGCGTGTTTCGGACCGACGTCCGTCCTACTGGTAGCCCTTGGGGAAGGGGTTCGGCTCGATCAGCTCGGGGCTCTCGTAGACCACCTCGAACTGGCCCGACGGCAGGGCCTTGGCGACGCGGGTCTTCGACCAGAGGTGATGGTTCGGGTGGACCTTCACGTAGCCTTCCGGCGCCTCCTTGAACTCGAGGCCCGGGGAGGCGGCGACCACCTTGTCAACGTCGAAGGAGCCGGCCTTCTCGCAGGCCATCTTCCACAGGAACGGCCCGAGATAGGCGGCCTGGGTCACGTCGCCGATGACGGTCTTCTCGCCCCACATCTTGTGGAAGGCGGCGACGAATTTTTCGTTGTTGGGATTTTTGAGCGACTGGAAGTACTTCATGCAGGAATAGGCGCCGGCGATGTTGTCGCCGCCGATGCCGTCGATCTCGTCCTCGGTGACCGAGATCGTCAGCAGGGTCTGCTTCGAGAGATCGATGCCGGCGGCCTTGAGCTGCTTGTAGAACGCCACGTTCGATCCGCCGACCACGTCGGTGAAGATCACGTCTGGCTTGGTGAGCTTGAGCTTGTTGATCACCGAGTTGAACTGCGTGTGGCCGAGCGGGAAATATTCCTCGCCCACGACCTTCAACTTGAGCACGTTCTCGATGTGCTTGCGGGCGATCTTGTTCGAGGTGCGCGGCCAGATGTAGTCCGAGCCGATGAAGAAGAACGTCTTGGCGTTCTTTTCCTTGGTGACCCAGTTCAGCGATTCGAGAATCTGCTGGGTGGCTTCCTGGCCGGTATAGATGACGTTCTTGGACTGCTCCAGGCCCTCGTAGAAGGTCGGATAGTACAAGAGACCGTTATACTGTTCGAATACCGGCAAGGCGGCTTTTCGCGATGCCGAGGTCCAGCAACCCATCACGGCGGCGCAATGGTCGTTGACGAGGAGCTTCTTGGCCTTCTCGGCGAAGGTCGGCCAGTCGGAGGCGCCGTCCTCCTGGATGATCTTGATCTTGCGGCCGAGCACGCCGCCGGCCTCGTTGATCTGCGCGATGGCGAGCTTCTCCGCCTGGATCGAGCCGGTCTCGGAGATCGCCATGGTGCCGGTGGCCGAGTGGAGGATGCCCACGGTCACCTCCGTGTCGGTCACCGCCAGACCCGTGGTGTTGACCGCCGAGGTCGGGGGTGCCGCCGCGAAGCTCATGCGCGGCATCAGCGCGATCGCCGGAACACCCGCGAGCCCCATCAGAAGCCTGCGCCGCAGCGCCGATTGCAGGCCGTTGCCCTTGTCCTCTGCCATCGTGCCTTGAACCCCTGTCCCTCGTCGCACGGCGCATCGGACGGCCGCGGATCGACGAGGCGGAGGCTAGGCCGCGTTGTGCGGCGCGGCATATACGCTGTTTTGCGTATGGAGCCGGGCAGACCACAGGCTCATCGTGACTGACTTTTTCCTCACGACCGGATTTCTTGCGTGCCGCGCTCCCGTCGGGGCGGAACGGGCATGCTCTTTGCTGGCGCCTAGGCCTTGGCTCGCCCGCAGGCCGGGGACTTCAGTGCGGTATTCCCGGTGCGACCCGTCGAGGGGACTCGCAGCCGGCGCACCGCATGGTACTCCTCGCGCCGGACATCATGATCGAACACCAGCGCATCCTGCCGATCCGGCGCGACTACAACCGATTCGTCGCCGACGAGACGTTGGAGGATTACGCCCTGCGCTTCACCGCCAAGTCGGCGCGGCGCTGGTCGGGGTTTCGCGTGGCGCAGACGGCGCTCGGCTCGCTCTCCTTCCTGGCGCTGGAGGCGATCGGCGGCACGCTGGTCCTGACGGTGGGGTTCACCAACACCCTGGCGGCGCTCCTCGTCGTCGGGGCGATCATCTTCGCCACCGCCGCGCCGATCAGCGTCTACGCCGCCCGCTACGGGGTCGACATCGATCTCCTCACTCGCGGTGCCGGCTTCGGCTATATCGGCTCGACGGTGACGTCGCTGATCTACGCGAGCTTCACGTTCCTGTTCTTCGCCATCGAGGCGGCGATCATGGCGCTGGCGCTGCAGCTCTGCTTCGGGCTGCCGCCCTCCCTCGGCTACCTCGTCTGCGCGCTCGCGGTCATTCCCCTCGTCGTCTACGGCATCACCCTGATCAGCCGGTTCCAGATCTGGACCCAGCCGATCTGGATCGTCCTCAACCTGCTGCCGCTCGCCTGCATCGCCTGGAGCGGTCAGGCGCCGATCGCGGCGTGGCTCGGCTATCCGGGTGCGGGTGGCCTCGGCGGCTTCGACCTGGCGCAGTTCGGTCTGGCCTCGGGCATCCTCCTGGCCCTGCTGGCGCAGGTCGGCGAGCAGGTCGATTTCCTGCGGTTCGTGCCGGCGCGGGAGGCCGGCAAGGAGCGGCGCTGGTGGGCGGCGGTGCTGGGCGCCGGGGCCGGCTGGATCGTGCCCGGCATGCTCAAGATCCTGCTCGGCTCGTTTCTCGCGGTGCTCGCCCTCCAGCATGGCGTGCCGGTGGAGCGGGCGGGCGAGCCGACGCAGATGTACGCTGTGGCGTTCGGCTACGTGCTGCCGCCAGGAGCGGCGGCCATCGCCCTGATGACACTGTTCGTCGTGGTCTCGCAGCTCAAGATCAACGTCACCAATGCGTATGCGGGCTCCATCGCCTGGTCGAACTTCTTTTCCCGCCTGACCCACAGCCATCCCGGCCGCGTCGTCTGGCTGGTCTTCAACGTCGCCATCGCGCTGCTGCTGATGGAGCTCGGCATCGACAAGACCATCGTCAGCACGCTCTCGCTCTATGCCGTGGTGGTCTCGGCCTGGGTCGGCGCCCTGGCGGCGGACCTCGCCATCAACAAGCCGCTCGGGCTGTCGCCGCCCGGTATCGAGTTCAAGCGTGCCCATCTGTACGCCATCAACCCGGTGGGCACCGGGGCGATGGTGCTCTCGATGATCTCCGGGTTCGTCGCCCATGCCGGATGGCTCGGGGCCGGCCTGACCGCCTTCGGGCCGCTGCTGGCGCTCGGCGTCGCCTTCGCGGCGGCTCCCGCCATCGCCTACGCCACCCGGGGACGCTACTACCTCGCCCGCACCCCGCGGACCGATTGGCACGGCGCGGCGGCGATCACCTGCCGGGTCTGCGAGCACCCGTTCGAGCCCGAGGACATGGCGCATTGCCCGGCCTATGCCGGGCCGATCTGCTCGCTGTGCTGCTCCCTCGACGCCCGCTGCGGCGACCTGTGCAAGCCGCATGGGCGCCTGGAGGCACAGGCGCAGAGCGTGCTGGCGCGGATCGTGCCGGCCCGGACCGCGGCCTGGATCGGCGCGCCGCTCGGGCGCTACCTCGCCCTGATGCTGACCCTGATGGCGGCCATCGGCCTGATCCTCAGCATCGTCCATGCGGGGGCCACCGCCGAGCATCCCGAACACCGCGAGATGCTGTCGGCGGCGCTCACCAGCGTGTTCCTGATCCTCATCGTCATCCTGGGCATCGTCGCGTGGCTGTTCGTGCTGGCGCAGGAGAGCCGCCACGTCGCCCTGGAGGAGACCGCCCGGCAGACCGGGCTGTATCAGGCCGAAATCGAGGCCCACAAGATCACCGACGCCAAGCTGCAGCAGGCCAAGGAGACGGCCGAGGCCGCCAACCTCGCCAAGAGCCGCTACGTGGTCGGCATCAGCCACGAGTTGCGCACGCCGCTCAACGCCGTGCTGGGCTACGCCCAATTGCTGGAAGGCGATCCGAGCATCCCGGCGCCGCGCCAGAACGGGATCCGGGTGATCCGGCGCAGCGCCCAGCACCTGTCCGGGTTGATCGACGGCCTCCTCGACATTTCGCGCATGGAGGCCGGTCGCCTACAGATCCATCGCGACGAGGTCCGGCTCGCCGACTTCCTCGACCAGATCGTCGACATGATCCGGCTTCAGGCGGAGGCCGCCGCCCTCGAATTCCGTTTCCGCAAGCCTGACACCCTGCCGGCGGTGGTGGCCACCGACGAGAAGCGCCTGCGCCAGATCCTGCTCAACCTCCTGTCGAACGCGATCAAGTTCACTCCCGCGGGCCACGTCGCCCTGGAGCTGACCTACCGCAACCAGATCGCGGTCTTCTCGATCCGCGACACCGGTCTCGGTATTCCGGCCGACGACCTTGAGCGGATCTTCGAGCCGTTCGAGCGCGGCTCGATGGCCGCCGCACGCTCAACCCCGGGAACCGGGCTCGGCCTGACCATCGCGCATCTGCTCGCCCAGGTGATGGGCGGCGAGATCACGGTGGAGAGCGAGGTCGGGCGGGGCACCTGCTTTCGGGTGCGGCTGATGCTGGCCTCGGTGGCGCGGCCCAAGCCCGTCCGCGTCATCGCGAACGCCCCGGCCCGCTCCTATTCCGGCGCCCGCCGGACCATCCTGGTGGCCGATGACGACGCGGCCCATCGCGGGCTGATGCGCGACATCCTGGAGCCCCTCGGCCTCGTGGTGCTGGAGGCGCCGGACGGTCCGGCCTGCCTCGCCCTCGCCGCGACCCAGCGCCCCGACCTGTTCCTGCTCGACATCGCCATGCCGGGGATGAGCGGCTGGGTTCTGGCCAAATCCCTGCGCGAGGCCGGCCACACCGCCCGGATCGCCATGATGTCGGCCAACGTCCACGAGATCAGCCCGGTGCGGGGGCACGACGCACCCCACGACGCGATCATCGCCAAGCCGTTCGACCTGCGCGATTTTTTGGAGCGGGTCACTGGCCTGCTCGGCCTCGACTGGACCGCGCCGGAGAGCGCCCCCCTCATCGTTCCGGAGCCGGGCGCGACCGTGGCGCCCCGGCGCGAACAGGTCGCGGACCTGCTGCGCCTCGCCCGGATCGGGCATGTCCGCGGGCTCGAGGCCAAGCTCGCCGAGATGGAGACGGAGCCACCGGTGCCGATGGCCTTCGTCGGTCAGATGCGCGGGCTCGTGGCCGCCTACGACCTGCGACAGGTGATGAGCATACTGGACATCCTGTTGTCCGAAGGGACCTTGCACGACGAAACCTTGCGCGAGGAGGCCATGCCCGATGCATGAGGCCCACCGCGACATCGTCCTGGTCGTCGACGATTCTCCCGAGACCCTGAGCTTCCTCACCGACGCCATCGAGCGCTCCGGCGCCACCGTTCTGGTGGCGGTGGCGGGGGACCTCGCCTTGGCGCTCGTGGACGAGATCACCCCCGACGTGATCCTGCTCGACGCGATGATGCCGGGTATGGACGGGTTCGAGACCTGCCGCCGCCTGAAGGCGAAGGGCCATCTCGCCCACGTGCCGGTGATCTTCATGACCGGCCTGTCGGAAACCGAGCACATCGTGAAGGGGCTGGAGGCGGGCGGCGTCGACTACGTGACGAAGCCGATCGCGCCGGACGAGATCCTGGCCCGAATTCGGGTGCATCTGGCGAGCGCGCGGGCGGCACAGAGCGCGCGCGCGGCCCTGGACACCACCGGCCGCACCCTGTTCGCGGTGGACCGGGACGGCGCCGTGCTGTGGTGCACGCCCCAGGCGGCACAGCTCCTGGCCGGCCTCAGCCCCGAGCCCGGCGCGCCCCTGAGCCTGCCGCCGCAAGGCCGGTCGTGGCTGCGGGCCTGCGTGGCGGGGTCGAGCGCGGCGCCGCTGGCGCTCACCGACCGGGCCGGGGCACCGTATGCCTTGAGCTTCATCGGCGGCACCGGCGACGAGATCCTGTTGCGGCTCGCCCGCGACGGCACCGCGACGGGGCTGGAACGCCTGCGCCAACGCCTGCGCGTCACCGTCCGCGAGGCGGAGGTGTTGCTGTGGCTCTCGCGCGGCAAGTCGAGCCGCGACATCGGTGAAATTCTAGGCCTCAGCCCGCGCACGGTGACGAAGCACCTTGAAGGCATCTACGAAAAGCTCGGCGTCGAAAACCGCACCGCCGCATCGGTGATCGCCGCGCGCCACCTGCAGGATTTGGACTGATCCAGTTTCCCGACGATCGCTTCACGGTAGCTCCCTCTCCTAACGGGAGAGGGGATCATGGCTGCGTGCGGAAGGTTTGACGACCTTCGTTTTAAGGCAGGAACCGGCGAATGCCTGCCGGTCTCCGACGGATCAGCGTGGCTTCAATGCTGCGGAGTGGTGGTGAAGGCGCCGCCGCGGATGCGGTCCGGAAAGCCTTCGGCATAGCGGGCGGTGGCTTCCTCGCCGTAGGTCATCACCAGCTCTTGGAACGCCGCGAACAGGGCGGCCTGGGCCATGCAATCGCCGTCGAGGCCGTCGAGACAGCCCTCAGCGAACGCCTCGGAGACGTAGCCGAGCGCGGCGCGCTTGTCGTCGAGATCCGCCTCGAAGGGCGCGGATACTGCTTCACTGTGCATGGGCCACGACATCGTTTGCGCCGACAAGAAGGCTCGGCAAGACAGAACGATGATAGGGCGAGGTCCGGTCTGCGCAAAGCCAGGAATTGCGAAGCGGTTAACGCCGGCGCTCGAATTGTCGGAATTCGTGCGCCAGCACTGGCGTGTTGCCGTTCCGCATCATCCGCCGAACCGACTCGCCAGGGCGTGGGACAGGCGCTCGCCCTCGGCGACGAAGCGGCCGGCGGCTTCGTGGGCGGACGGCGTGCATATCCGGTAGGTCAGCGCATAACCGCGGTAGCCGCGATTGTAGGCGCCGGCCAACCGATCGCGCCGGCCGGGAGTGACGCCCTCGGCCTCCATCAGCGCCTTCATCCGGGCCGGCCACTCGACGGCGTCCGGGGTGACGCACAGCTCGCGCAGGAAAGCGAGGGCGCCGATGATCTCGGAGAGCCGCATCAGGTCGCGGTCGTAGGGGGCCGGCGGCGGCTCGGGGGCGGGCACCGGCTCCTTCTCTTTCTCCTTCTCGGCGGGCTTGGGAGCGACGCGCGCCGCGCCGCCGCGCGCTTGCTGGGCGAGAGCCGGGGCGAGGGCACCGGCGCAGAGCAGGCCGAT
Source organism: Methylobacterium sp. BTF04 (assembly GCF_010692745.1). Classification (GTDB taxonomy): domain Bacteria; phylum Pseudomonadota; class Alphaproteobacteria; order Rhizobiales; family Beijerinckiaceae; genus Methylobacterium. The sequence goes on along the minus strand of NZ_JAAHTB010000028.1, from coordinate 29,653 downwards.
CACAGCGGCGGCGAGCGGCAGGATTCCAGGGCGCTTGCCCGATCCACTTGGCGTGCCCGGGCGCAAAGAGGGAGCCGCAAGGCGAACCGGCAACTTCAATGCCGCCGCATCCGGCAAGCTTGCGGACGCGGTGGCATGCGCAAGTCCCCTCTCCTGGAAGGAGAACGGACCCCTGCTCGGTGCGAGGGAGATGAATTCCCTATTCTGGACGGCCGGAGCTTGTGCGTCGCGCGGATCGGGCGTCACGCCAGAGACTCCGTAGACGTCGCCACCGTGGCGAAGGCCTCCGCCACCGTACCGGCGAGGCCGGGGGTGGTGGCCAGCGTGTCGAGTTCGGCGCGCGTCGCCCAGCGGACACCGAGCGCTTCGGGACCGGCCACAGGCTCGCCGCCGCACCACAGGGCCGCGTGCGGATGGACCACGTAGTGGTGGCGCACGCGCCCGTCCGCATCGCGCAGGATGATCTCGGTGGGGCTGAGCACGCCGACGACCCGCGCGCTGAGACCGACCTCCTCCTGCAATTCGCGCACGGCCGCCGCAGCCAGGGTCTCTCCGGCCTCGACGAGGCCACCGGGGAGGGTCCAGACCCCGCGCATCGGCTCGTTGGCCCGCGCGGCCAGCAGCACGCGATCGTCCCGCAACACCGCGATCGAGGCCCCGACGAAGGGCCGCGTCGGGAACAGGCGTGCCTCCGCCTCACCAGCCTGCGCGTCCCCTGCCTGCGCGTCCCCTTGCGCGTCCATGGCACTCTCGCTCACCGGGTCACCACCGCGATGCGCCCGTCGGCGAGGCCGACGAGGAGGCGCGCAGCCTCGCCACGCCCGAGGGTGGCGAGGCCGAAGGCGGCGGGCGCGGGCAGGGCCAGACGCATGCGCTCGCGGATACCGTCCTTGAGCGACAGGATCGCCACGGCGCTGCGATCCAGGATGGGAAGCGCGAGATCGGGCGGCCCGTCCTTCTCCGGCTCGATCAGGGCGGCGAGATCGGCCTCGCCCTCGCCGGGGGAGACGTTGGTGTAGCCCGGAGCCTCGTAGGCGAGGCGCAGGGCGCCAGCCTCAGAGGTCCAGAGCTGGAGGAGCCCGGCCCCGTCGGGCGCCGCCACCGCCGCGATCTGCGGCCGGCCGGTCCCTGAAAAATCCGCGATCGCCGCCGGCTTGAGCGGCTGCCCGCCGGGTCCCGCGGCCTGTGCCGCCCCGCGCGCGCGGACGGTCCAGGCCGTATCCGCCACCGGCTTTGCGTCGGGCTTGCCTTCGGGTCTGCCGATCAGCACCAGGGAGGCGCCGCCCGCAGGCGTGACCGTCACGGCGACGATGACGGGTTGCCCGTCGATCCGCACGATATGGGGCCGACGCACGGCGAAGGCGGCGTCGTGTGCGGCCGGCACGATGCTGGTGGCGATCGGCACAGGCTTGGGATCGCCGCCCATCGCCACGGGTTGGCGCTCGCGCACCACGAGGTCGCGGGCCTGTCCGGGGCCACCGGCGAGGGCGGGGATCGGGTTGGCGAGATGCGCGCTGAGCCCATCGCGGACGGCACGGCGCGAGCCGGGCAGGGCGCCACGCGGGGTCTCGGCAGCGGCCAGTCCCTCCACGGTCTCGGCGCCGAGCAGGGTCGTGGTCACTTTGCCATCCGAGAGGCCCAGCACCGCGCCGCCGCCATCGCCCCAGACCACGGCGATCGCCGTGCCGGGCTCTGGCGTGGTGCTGCCGATCCCCTTCGGCCGAGCGATCAGCAGGACGCCGGAGGTCGCCACGGCCACCGACACCTCGCTACCGGGGCCGCGCAGGGCGCGGGCGCGGAACGGCAGATCGAGGATCGTGACGGATGGCTCGGCGGCCGCCGGGATCGTGAGGTTCGCGGTGATGAACAGGAGCGCAGCCAGCGCACCCCGTTCAGACATGCTGGCCGCCGTTGATGTGCAGCTCGGCGCCGTTCACGTAGGACGAGGCCTCGGTGCACAGGAAGTAGATCGCCTTGGCCACCTCGTCCGGGGTGCCGAGGCGGCGCTGCGGGATGCCGGCGACGATCTTGTCGGTGCCGGGGGACAGGATCGCGGTGTCGATTTCGCCGGGCGAGATCGCGTTGACGCGCACGCCGAGCGGTCCGAAATCGCTGGCCAGCTCGCGGGTGAGCCCGGCCAGAGCAGCCTTCGAGGTCCCGTAGGCGGCGCCCGCGAACGGGTGGACCCGCGAGCCGGCGATCGACGTGACGTTGACGATGGAGCCCTTGGCGCGGGTCAGTTCGTCGCAGAGGCCGCGCGCCAGCAGCAGCGGCGCGAACACGTTGACCTGGAACACCTTGCGCCAATCGCCGAACTCGGTGGCGATGGCGCCGAGGCGGTCGCCATTGGCGCCTTTCGGCGAGATGCCGGCATTGTTGACCAGCGCATGGAGCAGGCCGCCTTCGTCGGCGAGCCGTCCGGCCACCTCCTTGATCCCCCGCATGGTATCCTCGGGATCGGCCAGATCGACCTGGAGATGGTCTTCTGGACCCATCTCCCACGGGCAGTTCTCGGGGAAGGCATGGCGCGAGCAGGTGATGACCCGCCAGCCGGCCGCGGAGAACCGCTTGACCGTGGCATGGCCGATGCCCCGGCTGGCGCCGGTGAGCAGCATCACGCGCCGACGTTCGTTGGATGAAGCCAAGTCCGTTCCTTCAGGCTCGGGACGCGCAGGATCGGCACATTCGAGATCGGGCGGCGCAGGACGCGGCGACGATCGAACGATCGCACCCGCATGACCACCAGAGCCAAGGTCTAAGCCCGGCCGCCGGGGAAATCCAGCGTCCGTGCCGCGTCGCAGCAAGGCCGCGCGCCCTGCCCATCATGGGTAGAGGCGAGCACCGTGCCAGCCCGCGCCGTCGGGGGTGAAGCGCACCCGGTCGTGCAGGCGGAACGCGCCGTTCTGCCAGAACTCGATGGATGAGGGCACGATGCGAAAACCCGTCCAGTTTTCCGGACGCGGCACCGGACCGTCCTCGTAGCGGGCGGCGAGGGCCTCGACCTCGGCCTCCAGCGTCGCGCGGTCGGTGAGCGGTCGCGACTGGCGGCTGGCATGGGCGCCGATACGGCTGTTGCGCGCCCGGCTCTGGAAATAGGCGTCGGCCTCCTCCACGGAGACGGCGGTCACCGGGCCGCGGGCGCGCACCTGTCGGCGCAGGCTCTTCCAATGCAGCACCACGGCGGCCTGGGGGTTCTGCGCCAGTTCTTCGCCCTTGGCGGAATCGACGTTGGTGTAGAACACGAATCCGCGAGCATCGACCCCTTTCAAGAGTACCATGCGCACGTCGGGCAGGCCATCCGTACCGGCCGTGGCCAGCGCCATGGCGTTGGCATCCTCGGGCTCTGAGACCTCGGCCTCTGCCATCCAGGCGGCAAACAGCGCCCACGGATCGGTGGCGCGGGTGAAGTCGCCATCGATTGCCGCAGCCGCAGCCGACTCATCGATCCTTAACCGATCCAAGGCGTACTCCTGTCTGCGTGAGATCCGGGTCGGGGGCACCGACGTTGGGACACGATCGCCATCGGTCACTTCCACGTCGTGAGTTCAGGGGTGTCATGCGTCGAGGCGAAGCGCGAACGGAAGCCGTAGCTGAAATTTCAGTGTCGGCGAAGGGCTGGGTACTGAGTGACGGCTTGGCTCTAGGCAAGAGTCTGGCGCTGGGAAAGAGCCTGGTGTGGGCGAGGGGCTTGGTCCTGGCCCTCGGCGTCGCTCAGGCGCTCGGAGGCTGCGGCCAGCCGCTCATCACGTTCCAGACCGACACCGCAGGCGAGGCCGCGAAGGCCGACGCCGACCCGACGAGCACCGGCAGCATCACGAAACGGCCGATCACCTTCGGGGCCGACCTCGGCGCCGAGGATTGGCGCCGGGCCCAGGCGGCGCTCTCGGTCGCCCTCGATCCGCAGGGCAATGGGCGCCCGGTGAAATGGGACAACCCCGAGAGTTCTCTGCGCGGATCGGTGAACCCGACCGGATTGCCCTACGTGTCCGAGGACGAGGTCTGCCGCGACTTCCTCGCCTCGGTGATCGCGCCCGACCGCAGCCGCTTCCTGCGCGGGACCGGCTGCAAGCCGGCGGGCGGCACCTGGGAACTGAAGCGGGTTCGGGCGGCCACCCGGAAGACTCCGGCCTGACGGCGGACTTTTCTGCGAGGCCGAACGTTGACGTGCGGGGTCCGGCGACGGATTCTGCCGAAGGCGTCGTTGCGAAGCGACGGTAAAACTTCCACATCTAGCGGTGATCCCGATGGGGCCCGGCAGGCGCCGGCCTGCCTGCGGCACCGAGACAGCTAAGACCGATGCGAAATCCCTACGACGTTCTGGGTGTCCCGAAGGGCGCGACCGAGGCCGATATCAAGAAGGCCTATCGCAAGCTCGCCAAGGCCTACCATCCCGACCGCAACAAGGACGACGCCAAGGCCAAGGATCGCTTCTCGGAGGCGAACTCGGCCTACGAGATCCTCGGCGATGCGGGCAAGCGCGGGCAATTCGACCGTGGCGAGATCGATGGCGACGGCAAGCCGCGCGCCCCGAGCTTCGACGGATTCGGCGGGTTCGGCGGCCAGCCCCGCGGCGCGGGCGGCGGCGGGTTCGATTTCGAGAGCGCCACCCGCGGACGCGGGCCCGCCGGCGGCGGCGGCATCGGCGAGGACATCTTCTCGCATCTGTTCGGTGAGGCGTTTCGCGCCGGCGGGGCCGGGCCGGCTCCGGGCGCCGCGCGCGGTCCGGCCAAGGGCGAGGACGTGGCGGCCGAATTGAGCGTGACGCTGGAGCAGGTCGGCAGCGAGGAGAAGCTGCGCCTGTCGCTGCCGAGCGGCCGCGACGTCGACGTGATGATTCCCAAGGGCGTCGAGGACGGGCAGACGATCCGCCTGCGCGGCCTCGGCCATGCCGGCGGCCCGCGCTCCGCGCCCGGCGACGCGCTCCTTACCATCCGCATCCAGGCCCATCCCCGCTTTACCGTGGACGGTGCGGACCTGCGCGCCTCCGTGGAGGTGCCGCTGGAGGACGCGGTGCTCGGCGGCCCCATCCGCGTGCCAACCCTGACGGGGGCGGTGGAGATGCGGATTCCCGCCATGACGAGCTCCGGCCGCACCTTCCGGCTCAAGGGCAAGGGCCTGCCCAAGAAGGACGGCACCCGCGGCGATCTTTTCGCCACCACGGCGGTCGCCCTGCCGACTACGGACGATTCCGCCCTGACGGATTATGCCAAGGCCAAGCGCGCCGCGCGGGTCGGCTGACGCCGTCCGGCCGGCCATTCCCTGGAATTCCTGGACTTTCGTCCCTCGCACAACCTCGCTAAGGATGCGCGGCGCTTGCCCCGCCGGTCGTCCGGCCCGTGGTGGCTGGCGCCGCGGCTTCTCGTTCAGGTGACTCCATGGCGGACACGAAACCGGCTCACGACTCCATCGGCGGCCTTCTCGCCGGCAAGCGCGGACTGGTGCTCGGTGTCGCCAACAACCGCTCGATCGCCTGGGGCATCGCCCGCAGTGCCGCAGCGCATGGGGCCAAGCTCGCCTTCACCTACCAGGGCGACGCCCTGAAGAAGCGGGTCGAGCCGCTCGCCCGCGAACTCGACGCCCATGTCGTCGGCCATTGCGACGTCACCGACCCGGCCTCCATCGACGCGGTGTTCGCGGCCACCGCCGAGATCTTTCCCGAGGGCATCGACTTCGTCGTCCATTGCATCGCCTTCTCCGACAAGGACGAGTTGACCGGGCGCTACCTCGAGACCTCGGAGGCAAACTTCACCAAGTCGCTCCTCATCTCCTGCTACTCGTTCACCGCTATCGCGCAGCGCGCCGAGAAGCTGATGCCCAACGGTGGCTCGCTGCTGACGCTGACCTATTACGGCGCCGAGAAGTGGATGCCGCATTACAACGTCATGGGCGTCGCCAAGGCCGCGCTCGAAGCCTCCGTGCGCTATCTCGCCGCCGATCTCGGCCCCTCGAAGATCCGCGTCAACGCGATCTCGGCCGGCCCGATCAAGACGCTCGCCGCCTCCGGCATCGGCGACTTCCGCTACATCCTCAAGTGGAACGAGTACAACGCGCCCCTGCGCCGGACCGTGACCATCGAGGAGGTCGGCGAGACCGCCACCTACCTGGTCTCGGACATGTCGCGCGGCATGACCGGCGAAATCCTCCACGTGGATGCCGGCTACCATGTCGTCGGCATGAAGAACCCGGACGCGCCGGATCTCAGCCTCGACAGGGACTGAGCGAGAGGCGCGATCCGCTCGAATGCAGGGGCTTACGTCGGGCGAATATCGGCCGGGTCGGGCGACGCCTCAGAGTCCAACACGGGCGTTCGTCCATCACCCCGTCCGATCCGCCGGACGGGCCATGAAATCGGCGATGATCGCGAAGTAGCCGGGCAGGAGGCTGGCCAGCACGGCCTGCCCGTTCGGTGTCAGCGTGATGCGCTTGGCCCGGCCATCCTCGGGATCCGGAATGCTGCTGAGCAGGCCGGCCTGCGACAAGGCCTTGACCGTCTCCGTCACCACGGGCCGCGAGATGTCGAGCCGATCAGCGATCTCGCTCGCCAGAAGACTCTTCCGCTCCAGCTCCCGATCGATCACGATCATGACGAGGAAGCGGGTCTGCGAAAGCGTATGACCGGTGAAATAGGCGTCGAGCTCGCGCATCAGCAGGCTTCCGCGCCTCAAGAGCCGAAGGGCCTCTGCGACGGCCTCGGCGTTCATGCCCGGGTAGCGCTCACTGTAGGTCTCGAGCATCTGCCGCGTGGGGAGTTCTTTCAGGAAGAACACGCGCTCACCTCGCCGATCTGGCGCAGCCGCGTAATGGCGACCGGCTCGGACAACCACAAGCGGTAATGGTCAAACACCGCTTGCGTATAGGGCTGCGCATGATGCGCTTCGAGCGCAGCCTCATCGTCCCAGACCTCGTAGAGATACAGGCATCCGCCACCGCCAGGATCGTCATGCAGCGTGAATACGCGGCAGCCCGGTTCGGCGCGGGTGACCGACAGAATGTCCAGCACCGCGTGACGGGCGGCGGCCAGATGCTCGGATTTCGGCGTGATACGAGCAAAGAGCGTCAGCGGTTCCGGCATGATATCCACTCCTATGATTAGGATGCTAACTATATGAACTGATCGCTGGTTGCAACTTTGGTGGGCTCGCGTCACTCCGGGATCGTCGTCTCGCAATCCCCGGCGGCCCCTCCGGGAATCGCGGCTCCATCGCCTCCATGGCTGGGCGATGAAGCGGGGGGCGCGATCCCGCTCAATCGTCCTCGCGGAACGACCCCGACCGCTTCAGCCCGTCGATCCAGGTGGCGCCGTCCTGCTTGACGACCCGGTGGGGTCTGGCGCCGCCATAGGTCGCGATGGCCGCGGCTAGGCGCTCCGAATGCGTGACGAGCCAGATCTGCGTCCGCTCGGCCGCTTTCACGATCATGCGGGCAAGGGGGTCGAGCAGATCCGGGTGAAGGCTGGTCTCCGGCTCGTTGAGGGCGATGAACGGCGGCAGCCGGTAGGCCAGCAGCGCGCCGGCCAGAGCGAGGTAGCGCAGGGTCCCGTCCGACATTTCCTAGGGCTCGAACATCCGCAGCGGATAGTCGGGGAACACGAGGCCGAAGGTCGCGTGACGACCCGGCAACGGCACGGTGAGGCGCCCGCCCGGAAAGGCGTCGTCGACCGCCGCGTCGAGATCCATCGTATCCTGGCGGAGATGCGCCAGCGTCGCGAAGACGGCGGCGAGGTCGGCACCATCCGAGGACAGGGTCGGCGTCGTCACGGCCAGGGCGGGTCGGCGCAGGGGGGAGCCCACGTCGGTGCGGAAGCTGTGGTAGAAGCGCCATTCGAGCAGGCTGCGGCGCGCCAGATCGAGTTCGGGAAAGGCCGTCGCATCCTGCAGGGCGGCGAGTGCCGTCTCCGTGGCGAGCAACGTCGTGCCGAGAGGCTGCCTGCGATCCTCCGCGTCGCGCGCGAAACCCCTCGGCCCCTCGCGTTCGAGCAGCGTCACCGGGCGGCGACCGGTCAGTTGGGATAGGGTTTCGGTCTTGATCTGTGGCTCGAGCGGGAAGGCGGCGCCGTGCGGAAGACCGTTCGGTTGCGGGACGAGCCCGAGAACGACTTCATAGCGCAGCGGACGCGATGCGGTCGCCGGATCGAACAGGTCGACCGACAGCGTGATCCGTGCCTTCTCGCCGACCTTGCGCTTTCCGGCCCACAAGGCGGATTCCATTCCGCCTTCCGCCGCGAGGTCCCGCGTCAGGGTTCCGGCCGCCGCCGATTGCAGCAGCTCCAGAGCGCGATAGAGATTGGTCTTGCCGACCCCGTTGGCACCGATGAAGACCGACAGGCTATCGACCGGGAAGGAGATCGATTTCAGCGACCGGTACCCGGACGACGAGACCTCGCGAACGGTCAGCATGCCTTTAGCTCCCACGGCGGGTTCGACCCCAGGACAAGCCGATGCGACCGCCGGACACAACCCCTAGGAAAGGCGCAGGCCGCGATTCAATCCGGCACCTTCATCTCGGACACGCCCGGCTGCGCCTCCGGGAAGCGCGGGTCCATCGCCTCCAGGGTGTCGGCGATGGTGCGGGCGATGACGAGGTTGCGGAACCACTTCCGGTTGGCCGGAACCACGTGCCAGGGGGCCTCGGGCGTCGAGCAATGGGTCAGGGCGTCCGTGAAGGCGGCCTGGTAGGCGTCCCAGGACTTGCGCTCGACGAGATCGGCCGCATCGAACTTCCAGTGTTTTTCCGGCTCGGCGATGCGCGCCTCCAGGCGCTCCTTCTGCTCGTCCTTCGAGATGTGGAGGAAGAACTTCAGCACCGTGGTGCCCGACACGGTGAGCATCCGCTCGAAATCGTTGATCAGTCCGTAGCGCGCCCGCCAGACGGTATCGGGGACGAGGTCCTTCACCCGCACCACCAGCACGTCTTCGTAATGGCTGCGGTTGAACACGCCGATCATGCCGCGGGCCGGAGCCTTGGCGTGGTAGCGCCACAGGAAATCGTGGTCGCGCTCCTCCGAGCTCGGCACCTTGAACGACCACACCCGGCAGCCTTGCGGGTTCACCCCCTCGAAGACGTTGCGGATGGTGCCGTCCTTGCCGCCGGTATCGATGGCCTGGAACACCACGAGGAGGCTGCGCTGATGCTCGGCATAGAGCCGCTCCTGCAGGGCCTTGATGCGCGCGCGCTCGGCGATCAGCGCCTCCTTGGCCTTTTCCTTGTCGAGGCCACCATCGGCATTGGGATCGATGGCCGAGAGGTCGCAGGTCCAGCCCGGCCGCACGGTGACGATGCCGGAGGCCGCCGGCGCGCGCGCCGCGACCCCGACGAGGCCCGGCGCGGCATCGGCGATCTGCGCCGCCTCGCTCGCCCACAGCGCCGACGAGGGCGGACGATCGCCGGCCGGCTTCTTGCCTCTGGGCTTCTTGCCGAGAACCGAATTCTTGCCGAGCGTGAACGTCTTGCCGAGCGTGAACTTCTTGCCGAGGGTGTCCTTGGTGTCGGACAGCTGCCCCTGCGACGCTGTTTCTGGGGATTTCAGCGTGGTCCGGCTCCGCCCCGGCTTGCCGTGCTTGTATGACATGACGGGACTCGCTGACTGAGAATGGGGGGGCGCCCCTGGGAATGCGGGACCGCGGACAATGGATTCGAGTGCGACAACGATTCCCAAGCTGGGCCGTTCCGGCCACGGGACCGGCGGCAGGGCGAGACAGGGCGCGTGAAAAGGCTCTACTTCGTCCGGCACGGCCAGACCGACTGGAACGCCGAGGGCCGCCTGCAGGGCCAGCGCGATATTCCTCTCAACGCCGAGGGGCTGCGCCAAGCCGCGGAGGCGGCGGCCCGGTTGGCGGCGGTCGCAGGGGCCGATCTGGCCACCCTCGATTTCGCGGCGAGCCCGCTCCTGCGCACCCGGCGGACCATGGAGGTGATGCGCAGCCGTCTCGGTTTCCCCGAAGACGGCTACCGCCTCGACCCGCGCCTCAAGGAGATCAGCTTCGGGGCGTGGGAAGGCGCGACCTGGGCCGAAATCCGTCGACGCGATGCCGCCCGCGCGGCGGCGCGTGATCGCAGCCGCTGGGAGTATCAGTCGCCGGGGGAGGGCGGCGAAAGCTACGCCATGCTGGCCGAGCGCGTGGCGCCCGCCCTCGCCGACCTTACCGGACCGACGGTGATCGTCGCCCATGGCGGCGTCGCCCGCGCCATCCTGGTGATCCGCGGCCATCTCGGCATCCGCGAGGCCCCGCGCATGGGCATCCGCCAGGGCGGCGTCCTCGTCCTCGACGATGCAGGCTGGCGCTGGGCCTGATCGCGGACTGGGCACGCCCCCGCGATTTTTGCGAACCGCGTCTTCGTTCAACGCCGGTTCAAGCCACGTCCGCAAACGTGCTAGAGGCCCAGGAGATATCGGACGCGCCGCGATTTCGGCGCGTTCCGGGTGCCTTACCCCGGACGGTCAGGACGATCCCCAGCCCTTGCGGGATCGGCAGCGGAGCAGTGGATGAGCAGTGTCGCCGAGACGACCCGGCCGCGGGCAGACGCGCTCGGACGAAAGGCGGTCCTGCGCGGCGCGGTCCGTCCCGACCTGATTCGCGACGAGGTGCTGGGCGAGATCTTCTCCGCCAGCGCCGCCGCGCGGCCGAGCCACCCCGCCCTCATCGACGGCGCCCGGACCAACCCGGACGGCAGCCATCCGGCCTTCACCTATGCGGAGGTCCTCGATCGGGCCGGGGCCATCGCCAAGGGCCTTGCCCATCGCGGGATCGGGCCCGGCGATGTGGTCGGTCTGTGGATGGCACGCGGACCCGACCTGCTGATCGCGCAGATCGGCATCACCCTGTCGGGCGCCGCCTGGCTGCCCTTCGACGCCGAAGCTCCGGCCGACCGCGTCGCGGTCTGCCTCACCGATGCGCAGGCCAAGGCGCTCGTGGTCTCGGCGGCGCTCGCGCCCCAGGCTCCGGCCGGCACCGCGGCACTGACCGCGGAATCCCTCGTCGCCGCCACGCCCGCCGACGCCCCCGTACCCGACCCGCGTCGAGCCGGCCTGACGCCGCAGCACCCCGCCTACCTGATCTACACCTCCGGCTCCACCGGCGTGCCCAAGGGCATCGTCATCAGCCATGCCAACATCTGCCACTTCCTGCGCTCGGGAAATGCGCTCTACGGCATGGCCCCGGACGACGTGGTGTTCCAGGGGGCGTCGGTCGCCTTCGATCTCTCGATGGAGGAGATCTGGGTTCCCTACCTCGTGGGCGCGACGCTGTTCGTCGCATCGCCGGCGATGATGGGCGACGTCGAAGCCCTGCCGGGTCTTCTCACCAAGGCCCGCGTCACGGTGCTCGATACGGTGCCGACGCTGCTGGCGATGATCTCGCAGGACCTGCCCACGGTCCGCCTCGTGCTGCTCGGCGGCGAAGCCCTGCCCGAACCCCTGGTGGCCCGCTGGGCGACCGCATCGCGACAGCTGTTCAACACCTACGGCCCCACCGAGGCCACGGTTGTGGCCACCGCCGCCGAGATGCGGGCCGGCACCCCCGTCACCATCGGTGGCCCGATCCCGAACTATTCGGTCTATGTCGCCGGCGAGACCCTCGCCTTGCTCGGCCCAGGCCAGCAGGGCGAGTTGCTCATCGGTGGTCCCGGAATCGCCAAGGGCTACCTCCAGCGCCCGGACCTGACGGCGGAAAAGTTCATCGCCAACCCGTATGAATCGGATGGCAGCGACCCGATCCTCTACCGCTCGGGCGACGCGGTGTTGCTCGATGAGGCCGGCAACATCCTGTTCCACGGCCGCATCGACGATCAGGTCAAGATCCGCGGCTTCCGGGTGGAACTCGGCGAGATCGAATCCCGCATCCAGATCCTGCCTGGCATCAACCAGGCGGCGGTGGTGCTGCGCCAGGACGACGGCGTCGACCGCCTCGTCGCCTTCCTGGTGCCGGAGCGCGGCACCACCATCGACAAGGCCGGCCTCCGCCACACCCTGGCCGAACAGATGCCGCCCTACATGGTGCCGGGTCATTTCGAGATCGCCGAGGTGCTGCCGCGCCTAACCTCGGGCAAGGTCGACCGCAAGGCCCTGCGCGCCGCCACCCTCACGGTGGCCGACACGACGGGCGAGCAGGAGCCGCCGGCCAACGAGACCGAGGCCGCGCTCCTCGCGGCCGCGAACCAGGTGTTCGGCGCCCAGGCGATCCCGTTCGAGGCCGACTTCTTCACCGATCTCGGCGGTCATTCGCTGCTCGCCGCCCGCTTCGTCGGGGCCGTGCGCGAGGCGCCGGCCCTCGCCGCCATCACCCTGCAGGACGTCTACGGCCGCCGCACCCTGCGGGCGATGGCCGAGGCCCTCATCGAACGCACCGGCGGGGCTGGCACGCAGATGGCGGTACGCGACCTCAGCTTCACCGCCCCGTCGCTCCAGCGCCGGTTCCTGTGCGGATTGGCGCAGGCCGCGGTGCTGCCCTTCGTCATCGCGCTCGCCACCGCGCAATGGCTCGGCATCTTCGTCACCTACCTGCTGCTCACCGGCGGCGGCCTCGGCTTCTTCGGAGAACTCGCGGTCCTGCTGCTGGTCTATATCGGCATCAACGCGGTCACGGCGGCCATCGCGGTGGCGGCCAAGTGGCTGATCCTCGGCCGGACCAAGCCCGGACGCTATCCGCTCTGGGGCGTCTATTATTACCGCTGGTGGCTGGCGCAGCGCCTCACCCCCCTGGTCCACATCAAGTGGCTCCAGGGCTCGCCCGCGATCGTGTTCTACCTTCGCCTGCTCGGCGCCAAGATCGGCGACGACGCACTGATCTCGGACGTGGAGGTGGGGGCTCCCGACCTCCTCAGCGTGGGAGCGGGAGCCTCGCTCGGCGGCCGCCTCGTCATCGCCAATGCCGAGGTGGTGGGCGATGAGCTCATCATCGGCACCGTCTCCATCGGCGCGGATGTCGCCATCGGCGCGTCCTGCGTCATCGGGCCGGATACGGTGATCGGCGACCACGCGGAGATCGCCGACCTGACCACGATCCCCACCGGCACGGTGGTGGGGCGGGCGGAAGCCTGGGACGGCTCGCCCGGACGCAAGGTCGGCGATGTCGACCCCGCCGACCTGCCGGCGCCCGCGCCGGTCTCGCCGCGCCGCCGCCTGGCATTCGCGACGATGTACGCCTTCCTGCTCGCGGCGATCCCGGCCATCGGCCTGCTGCCGATCTTCCCGGCCTTCTACATCTTCGACCAGCTCAGCGATTCGCTCGGCGACCTCACCGACATCGACTACCATTGGTACCTGCCGATGCTGACCTGGCCCACCGCCATGCTGATGACGGCGGGCACGGTGATGCTCATCGCCGGCATCCGCTGGGCGGTGCTACCGCGGGTCTCCTCTGGCACGCACTCGATCCACAGCGGCTTCTACCTGCGCAAATGGGCGGTGGCGCTGGCGGCCGAGGTGACGCTGGAGACGCTCTCCTCGCTGTTCGCCACCGTCTACATGCGGGCGTGGTACCGGCTGATGGGCGCTCGGATGGGGCAGGGCGCCGAGATTTCCACCAACCTCGGCGGTCGCTACGATCTGGCCGATATCGGCGCGCGCAACTTCATCGCCGACGAGGTGGTGTTCGGCGAGGAGGAAATCCGCCGCGGCTGGATGGAGATGCACGAGGTCCGCACCGGCGCCCGCGTCTTCGTCGGCAACGACGCGGTGGTGCCGCCGGGCGCGGTGATCCCCGACGACGTGCTGATCGGCATCAAGTCGAAGCCTCCCGCCAACGCCTTGATGGCACCGGGCGACACCTGGTTCGGCTCGCCGCCGATCAAGCTGCCCTCGCGGCAGAAAGTCGATCTCGGCTCCAACGCCCAGACCTACGAGCCGGGCATCGGCCCCAAGCTCCGGCGCGGCATCTTCGAGGCGTTCTCGACCTCGTTCTCGCCGATGCTGTTCATCACCCTGGCGATCACCGCCATCGACTTCTACTTCTACCCCGCCATCCTGGCGGAGGACTGGACCGGGCTGGCGATCAGCTTCGTCGCGGTCAGCGTCGGCATCGCCTTCATCCAGTCCTTCACGGTGATCGCGGTGAAATGGCTGCTGATGGGCGTCTACAAGCCCGGCATGCAGCCGATGTGGTCGTGGTGGGCCATGCGGACGGAAGCCGTGGCGGTGCTGTATTGGGGTCTCGCCGGCAAGGTCCTGCTCGAGCACCTCGTCGGGACGCCGTTCCTGCCGTGGATGCTGCGGCTGCTCGGGGTGAAGATCGGCCAGGGCGTGTGCATGCTCACCACCGACATCACCGAATTCGACTGCGTCACCATCGGCGACTTTTCGACCATCAACCGCACCTCGGCGCTGCAGACCCACCTCTACGAGGACCGGATCATGAAGGTCGGCCGGGTCACGGTGGGCAAGGGCGTCTCGGTGGGCGCGTTCTCGACGGTGCTGTACGACACCAAGGTCGGCGACTATGCCCGCCTGCGGCCGCTCACCATCGTGATGAAGGGCGAGTCGATCCCGCCGCATTCGGAATGGGAGGGCGCGCCGGCGGTGCCGGTGGTCCACGCGGCGAAAAAAGCGGTCGCCTGAGCCGACAGGCACACTGCCCCAATTAAAAAGGCCGGTCGCACGTTCAGCGGCGACCGACCTTCCTCTTATCCCTGCACCGCGGACGATGCCTCAGCCGTTCGTCTGTTCCTTCGTGCCGAGTCGCTTGTCGAGGTAGGTGTCCACCGTCTGGGTCAGTTCGGGGACCTTGCCGTCGAAGAAGTGGTTGGCGCCCTCGACCATCTGGTGCTCGATGATGACGCCCTTCTGAGTCTTCACCTTCTCGATCACCGGCATCACCTCGCGGGCCGGGGCGACACGATCCTCGGAGCCGTGCACGAACAGGCCGGAGGACGGGCAGGGGGCCAGGAAGGTGAAGTCGTAGCGGTTGGCCATCGCCGCGATGGAGATGAAACCTTCGATCTCGGGGCGCCGCATCAGAAGCTGCATCCCGATCCACGAGCCGAACGAGACGCCGGCGATCCAGCAGGCCCGCGCCTCGGGATTGACCGACTGGACCCAGTCGAGGGCCGATGCGGCGTCCGAAAGCTCGCCGGTTCCGTGGTCGAACGCCCCCTGGCTGCGGCCGACGCCGCGGAAGTTGAAGCGCAACGCGGCGAAGCCCCGGTTGGCGAAGGTGTAGAAAAGATTGTACACGATCTGATTGTTCATCGTGCCGCCGAACTGGGGGTGCGGGTGGAGCACGATCGCGATCGGTGCGCCCTTCTTCTTGGGGGCCTGATAGCGTCCCTCGAGACGGCCGGCCGGGCCGGTGAAGATGACTTCGGGCATGGTGTCTTTCGAAACTCCTGGGCGTCGCGCGGGGCGAACCGAACCCGAACAAGGCCGCCCCTGCGCCTTGACTCGCCCGGCAACGAACCTAAAAGCGCTCTTAGAACAATTCTAGTTGACTAGAATCGTTCTAAGCTACCGCGGTTCGAGCAGACTTCGGATCGGCGATTCCCTGCACGACGGGCTGTCGGAACACGTATCGTGCCCGCGCCTTAGCATGATCGTGGGGGGCAAAAGCAAGGAATTGTCGACTTCGACCTTGACGCGCCAAGTGGTTTTTCACGCATGACTTCGCCCCGCGCCTATCTCGACCACAACGCCACCTCCCCGGTTCGTCCCGAGGTCGTGGAGGCCGTGGCGTGCGCGTTGCTGCTGCCGGGCAACCCGTCTTCGGTCCATGCCGAGGGGCGTGCGGCACGGTCGGCGCTGGAGACCGCACGCGATCGGATCGGGCGCCTCGTCGGGATCGGGGCCGGCCGGGTGATCTTCACCAGCGGTGGCACCGAGGCCGCCAACGCGGTGCTATCCGGCGCCCTCACGAAAACCGGAATGCCGCCGGTGACCCGGCTCCTGATCGGCGCGACCGAGCATCCCTGCGTGTCGGCCGGTCACCGCTTCGCCGCGGATGCCGTGGACGTGATCCCGGTGGATGCGGCCGGCCTGATCGATCTGGAAGCCCTGCGACACCTCCTCGACCGGCACGCGGATGCGGGCGTGCTGATCTCGGTCCATGCCGCCAACAACGAGACCGGGGTGATTCAGCCTCTGGCCGAGATCGTCGGTCTGGCGCATGCGCATGGCCGCGCGCTGGTCCACAGCGATGCGGTCCAGGCGGTGGGCAAGGTACCGCTCGATTTCGCCGGCCTCGGCCTCGATGCGCTGACCCTCTCGGGGCACAAGTTCGCCGCGCCGAAGGGCGTCGGCGCGCTGGTGCTCGCCGAGGGCGTCAGTCTCGGTACGGCCTTCGTCCGCGGGGGCGGTCAGGAGGGACGGCTGCGCTGCGGCACCGAAAACCTGCCCGGCCTCGTCGGCATGGGCGTCGCGGCGGAGATCGCCCTGGCGCATCTGCCCGCGGTGGATGCGCGCCAGCGCGATGCGATCGAAGCGCGGCTTCGCAGTCTCGCCCCCGACCTGGTGGTATTCGGCGACGGCGCTCCGCGCCTGCCGAATACGCTCAGCTTCGCGATCCCGGGGCTCGATGCCCCCACCGCCGTCATGGCGTTGGATCTTGCCGGCATCGCGGTCTCGTCCGGTTCGGCCTGTGCCTCCGGCAAGGTCGCGCGGTCCCCCGTCCTCGCGGCCATGGGCGTCAGCCCTGCTGTGGCCGCAGGGGCGCTGCGCGTCAGCTTCGGGTGGAACAGCGTGGAAAGCGATGGCGCGCGCCTCTTCGCCGCCTGCGAACGCCTCGTGGTGACCCTATATCAACGACGAGGGCAGGCGGCCTGACGGCTGCCCGCCCAATCCATTTTCTCGCGAAAACCCCCGGCCCTTGACGCCGGGATGGCCAGGAGACGTTCAATGCCTGCAGTGCAGGAAACCATCGACCGGGTCCGCTCGATCGACCTCGACCAGTACAAGTACGGTTTCGAGACCACCATCGAGATGGAGAAGTCCGAGAAGGGCATCTCCGAGGACGTCGTGCGCTTCATCTCGGCCAAGAAGGGCGAGCCCGAATGGATGCTGGCTTGGCGTCTCGAAGCCTACAAGCGCTGGCAGACCATGAAGGAGCCCGACTGGGCCCGTGTCGAGTACGACAAGGTCGATTACAAGAACATCTACTACTACGCGGCGCCCAAGCGCCCGGCGGCGATGTCCCTCGACGAGATCGATCCGGAGATCCTGAAGACCTACGAGAAGCTCGGCATTCCGCTGCGCGAGGTCGAGGTGCTGGAGGGCATCGCCCCCGAGCGCCGCGTCGCCGTGGATGCGGTGTTCGATTCGGTCTCGGTGGCCACCACCTTCAAGGCGGAACTGTCCAAGGCCGGCGTGATCTTCATGCCGATCTCGGAGGCCATCCGCGAATACCCCGACCTCGTGAGGAAGTATCTCGGCTCGGTCGTACCCGTGACCGACAACTTCTTCGCGACCTTGAACTCGGCGGTCTTCTCGGACGGCTCGTTCGTCTACATCCCGCCGGGCGTGCGCTGCCCGATGGAGCTCTCGACCTACTTTCGTATCAACGAGCGCGATACGGGGCAGTTCGAGCGGACTTTGATCATCGCCGACAAGGGCAGTTACGTCTCGTATCTTGAGGGCTGCACCGCCCCGAAGCGCGACGACAACCAGCTCCATGCCGCCGTGGTCGAGCTCGTCGCCCTCGACGACGCCGAGATCAAGTACTCGACGGTGCAGAACTGGTACCCCGGCGACAACGAGGGCAAGGGCGGCATCTACAACTTCGTGACGAAGCGCGGCGATTGCCGCGGCAACAACTCGAAGATCTCGTGGACCCAGGTCGAGACCGGCTCGGCGATCACCTGGAAGTACCCGTCCTGCATCCTGCGCGGCGACAATTCACGTGGGGAGTTCTACTCCATCGCGGTGTCGAACGGCATGCAGCAGGTCGATTCCGGCACCAAGATGATCCATCTCGGCAAGAATACGACGAGCCGGATCATCTCGAAGGGCATCTCGGCCGGGCGTTCGCAGAACACCTATCGCGGCCTCGTCTCGGCCCACCGCAAGGCCACCGGTGCGCGTAACTTCACCAACTGCGATTCGCTGCTCATCGGCGACCAGTGCGGCGCTCACACCGTGCCGTACATCGAATCGAAGAACGCCAGCGCCCAGTTCGAGCACGAAGCGACGACCTCGAAGATCTCCGAAGATCAGATGTTCTACTGCCAACAGCGCGGCCTCTCCAACGAGGAGGCCACCGCGCTCATCGTCAACGGCTTCGTCCGCGACGTGCTGCAGCAACTGCCGATGGAGTTCGCGGTGGAAGCCCAGAAGCTGATCTCGATCAGCCTCGAAGGCTCGGTGGGGTAGGGCGAGATCGACAGCCGACATAGCCCCTCTCCCCGCTGCGGGAGAGGGTGGCCCGCGAATGCGGGTCGGGAGAGGGGAGCGCCGGGCCCGAAGAGGCCGCTATCCCCTCTCGCCTACTCCGCAGGCTCCCTCCGCCGCACAGGGCGGAGGGTGGCTTCGCGTTTCAAATTTTGAAGAACGGACGACACTGCAATGATCGAAATCAAGAATCTCACGGTCGCCATCGAGGACAAGCAGATCCTCAACGGCCTCAACCTCACCGTGAACGACGGCGAAGTCGCCGCCATCATGGGTCCGAACGGCTCGGGCAAGTCGACCCTGTCCTACGTCATCGCCGGCAAGGCGGATTACGAGGTCCTCGACGGTGAAATCCTGCTCGACGGCGTCGACATCCTCGAGATGAGCCCGGACGAGCGCGCCGCGAGCGGCGTGTTCCTGGCGTTCCAGTATCCGCTGGAGATCCCGGGCGTCGGCACCATGACGTTCCTCAAGGCGACCCTGAACGCCCAGCGCCGGGCCCGCGGCGAGGGCGAGCTCTCGACCCCCGACTTCATCCGCAAGGTGAACGGCGCGGCCGAGAAGCTCGAAATCAACAAGGAGATGCTCCGGCGCGCCCTCAATGTCGGGTTCTCCGGCGGTGAGAAGAAGCGCATGGAGATCCTGCAGATGGCCCTGCTGGAGCCCAAGTTCTGTGTCCTCGACGAGACCGATTCCGGCCTCGACATCGATGCCCTGCGCATTGTCTCCGAGGGCGTGAACGCGCTGCGCGCGAAAGGCCGCTCGTTCCTCGTCATCACCCACTATCAGCGCCTGCTCGACTACATCGTGCCGGACGTGGTCCACGTGATGTCGCAGGGTCGGATCGTGAAGTCCGGCGACAAGGACCTCGCCAAGGCGCTCGAGGCCTCGGGCTACGCCGAGTACCGCACGGGCGAGGCCGCCTGATCATGGCCGAGATCACCCCGCTCCGTACGGCGGCCGAGACCGGCCTGACCAAGCTCTTCGAAGCCACGAAGATGAAATACCCCACGGGCGTGTCCATCGCCCGCGAGGAGGCGTTCCGCTATTTCGAGGCGGTCGGCCTGCCGACCCGCCGCGTCGAGGCGTTCAAGTACACCGATCTGCGCACGGCGTTCCGGGATGCGGCCCACCCCGCCGAGATGCCGTCGTCGGAGATCGCCACGGCGGCCCTTGCGGCCGCCAAGGGCTTTTCGGAGATCGAGGCAGTGCGCCTCAACTTCGTCAACGGTCACTTGATCACCGAGGCGTCCGACCTCGGCCGCATCCCGGCCGGCATCACCGTGACGCCGCTGAACGAAGCGATGACCAAGGCCAGCCCGCTCCTCGCCCACCTGACGCCGGTGCGGCAGGCTGCCGAGAACCCGATCTACCAGCTCAACACCGCCTTCCTGGCGGACGGCGCGGTGATCACCGTGGCGGCGGGCGCCAAGGTCGAGACCCCGATCCACCTGCGCTTCGTCGGCGCCGGCACCGAGGCGTTCTCCACCGCCACGCGGGTCCTGGTCGTGCTGGAGGAGGGCGCCGAGGCGACCATCCTGGAAACCCATGAGGGGCCGGACGGCGTCGCCTACCAGCCCAACGACGCGCTCGACGTGGTGATCGGCGATCACGCCACCTTCCGCCACGCCCGCCTCAACGCGGAAGGCCGCGAGGCCGTGGCCCTGTCGACGCTCTCGGCCCGCCTCGGCGCGAAATCGGCCATCGAGACCGTCAACGTGGTCGTTGGCGCGGTTCTGTCGCGGCATCAGGTCTACCTGAATTTCGCCGGCGCCGACGCCAATGCGGTGGTCAATGGCGCAGCCATGCTGAACGGCAAGCAGCTCGCCGACACCACGTTCCTGGCCGACCATGCCGCCACCGGCGGAGTGAGCCGCGAGCTATTCAAGACTGTGGTCGACGGCGCTGCCACCGGCGTGTTCCAGGGCAAGATCATCGTCCAGCAGGCGGCCCAGCAGACCGACGGTAAGATGATGTCGGCCTGCCTCATCCTGTCCGACGAGGGCCAGATGATGAACAAGCCCGAACTGGAGATCTTCGCCGACGACGTCGCCTGCGGCCACGGCGCCACCTGCGGCGCCCTCGACGACGACCTCCTGTTCTACCTGATGCAACGCGGCCTGCCGAAAGCGGAAGCCGAGAGCCTGCTGGTTCAGGCCTTCCTTGGCGCGGCTATTGAGGCGGTCAGCCACGAAGGCGCGCGCGAGGCGCTGATCGGCAGCGTCGAGGCTTGGCTCAAGGCGCGCGGCTGAACGACAACAAAGAGCCGGCCTCGACACGAGGCCGGCTCTTAGGTCCTGTCCAATCCGCAACCTCATCCTGAGGTGCCGGAGCGTAGCGGAGGCCTCGAAGGAGGACTTCCGTTCGCGTGGCGGGCCCTGGAGCCCTCCTTCGAGGCTGCTTCGCAGCACCTCAGGATGAGGTGGTGAAAGGGTCCGGCCTTTGCCCCTACGCTGGAAAGTCGAGATATGAACGCACCTCTCGCATCCGCCCCCTACGACGTCGAGGCGATCCGGGCCCAGTTCCCGATCCTCTCCCAGACGGTCTACGGCAAACCACTGGTCTATCTCGACAATGCGGCCTCGTCGCAGAAGCCGCGGGCGGTGATCGACGCCATGGTGAACTGCATGGAGACCGGCTACGCCAACGTCCATCGCGGCCTGCACTTCATGGCGAATGCCGCCACCGAAGGGTTCGAGGGCGCGCGCGAAACCACGCGCCAGTTCCTCAACGCCGAGTCCACCGACGAGATCATCTTCACCCGCAACGCGACGGAAGCCTACAACCTCGTCGCTTCGTCCATGGGGTTGATGGGCCAGATCGGGGAGGGGGACGAGATCATCCTCTCGATCATGGAGCACCATTCCAACATCGTGCCCTGGCACTTCTTGCGCGAGCGGCGCGGCGCGGTGATCAAGTGGGCGCCGGTGGACGACGCGGGCAACTTCCTCATCGAGGAATACGAAAAGCTCTTCACGCCGCGCACGAAGATGGTGGCGATCACCCACATGTCGAACGTGCTCGGCACGGTGACGCCGGCGGCCGAGATCGTGCGCATCGCCCATGCCCACGCCGTCCCGGTGTTGCTCGACGGGGCACAGAGCGCGGTCCACCAGCCGATCGACGTGAAGGCGCTGGATTGCGACTTCTTCGTCTTCACCGGCCACAAGGTCTATGGGCCAACCGGCATCGGCGTGCTCTACGGCAAGAAGGAATGGCTCGATCGCCTGCCGCCCTACCAGGGTGGCGGCGAGATGATCCGGACCGTGTCGCAGGATGCGATCACCTACAACGATCCGCCGCACCGCTTCGAGGCGGGGACGCCGGCGATCATCGAGGCGGTGGGCCTCGGCGCGGCCCTCGAATTCATGATGGGGGTCGGCCGAGACAAGATCGCGGCCCACGAGGCGCGTTTGACCGCCTATGCGCAGGAGCGTCTCGGCGCGATGAATTCGGTGCGCCTCATCGGCACCGCGCGCGGCAAGGGCGGTGTCATCGCCTTCGAGATGAAGGGCGCGCATGCCCATGACATCGCCACCGTCATCGACCGCTACGGCGTCGCCGTGCGCGCGGGCACGCACTGCGCCATGCCGCTGCTGACGCGATTTGGCGCGACCTCCACCTGTCGCGCCTCATTCGGCCTGTATAACACCACGGAAGAAGTCGATGCTCTCGCCGCGGCGCTCGCCAAGGCCGAGATGATGTTCGCCTGAGGGATCAGATCATGAGCGATTCAGCCATCACCGGCGGGGCCAACACCCCCGCCATCGCCAGCGCCTCGGCGATCCCGCCCGAGGAACTCGACCGCCTGACCGATGACATCGTCGCGGCCTTGAAAAGCGTCTACGACCCCGAAATTCCGGCCGATATCTACGAGCTCGGCCTGATCTACAAGGTCGACATCGCCGACGACCGCAAGGTCGCCATCGACATGACGCTCACCGCACCGGGCTGCCCGGTGGCCGGCGAGATGCCGGGCTGGGTCGAGAACGCCGTGGCGGCGGTGCCGGGCGTCCAGGCCTGCGCGGTGACCATGGTGTTCGATCCGCCGTGGGACCAGAGCCGGATGTCGGACGAGGCCCGCGTCGCCCTCGACATGTGGTGAGGCCGATCGGGCGATCGGTCTCGCCATTGGGTGGCGCCTCAGGACGACAGTGGACCGCAGCCTCCGGCGTCCTTATCTTAACCTTGCACGATCACCCTCACGCGCCCGGGCCTTGAACCCGGCCGTCGGAGAGAAACCAATGGCTTCGAACTTCAAAGTCCTCTCGCTCACCGATGCTGCGGCGACGCGCATCAAGGCGATCATCGCCGATGCCGACCGGCCGATCGCGGGGCTGCGCGTCGGCGTGAAGAACGGCGGCTGCGCCGGTATGTCCTACACCATGGAATATGCCGAAGATCGCAAGCCCGGCGAAGACATGGTCGAGGATCGGGGCGTGCGCGTCTTCGTCGATCCGAAGGCGCTGCTATTCCTGCTCGGCACGCAGATGGACTTTACCACCAACAAGCTCGCCTCGCAGTTCGTGTTCAATAACCCGAACCAGACTTCAGCCTGTGGCTGCGGTGAATCCGTGGCGATCACCCCGGCTAATCCCGAGGCCCTGCGCGTCTCGGCGTGATCGTGATGTCGGCCTGATCGCAAAGCGGCGGATCTTGTCGATCCGCCGCGCGCGGTCGCTCGCGCGGCCGGGTCAGGCGACGTTGGTCAGGGCGGACCCGTCCGCGGAATCGTCCATCGTGCGATTCCGGCCATCGCGCTTGGCCTTGAACATGCACTGGTCGGCCCGCTCCAGCAGCGAGACCGCGGTGTCGCCAGGCCGGGTCACGGCGATGCCGAGCGAGATCGTCACCTTGCCGAGCGATTCGCCGGTGGACCGCTTGACGAGTTCGCGACCCATCACACTGGTGCGGACCTTCTCGGCCAGCGCGAAGGCGGCGGCCCGGCCGGTCCCCGGCAGCAGGATGCCGAATTCCTCACCGCCGAAGCGGGCGAGGGTCGCCTCAGCCTTGATATGCTCGCGCATCACGATGGCCACGAGCCGCAGCACCTGATCGCCGGTGATGTGGCCGAAAACGTCGTTGAAGCGCTTGAACGAATCCACGTCGATCACGATCAGGCTGGCGGACTCGCACGCCGCCGTGCTCGCCTCCACCATCTTGTGCAGGCTGTCTTCGAAGTGCTTGCGGTTGAAAAGGCCGGTGAGCGGATCGGTGAGGCTTTCGATCCGAGTGGCCTCCAGGGTCTCGCGCAGACTCTCGATCTCGCTGCGGCTCTCACGCATACGGGCTTCGAGGGTGCGGCTGTTGGCGATCACTTCGCGCGTCGCGGCAACGAGGACAGCCGCGATTTCGTGCAGGCGCGTTGGGCTCAGCGTCGAGCCGTCGAGGGCACGGGACATGGCGGTCAGCGATTCGCCGTATTGTGTGGTCGAGCCGAGCGAGAGGTTGAGCACCTCCATGATGCTCTCGATCTCCGACAGCACGCTGGTGCTCGTCCGCTCGGCTCCGGTGGCGACGCGGTTCGCGTCGATATAGGTCTCGTAGAGCGTATCGATGTCACCGTCCGTCAGCGCCGGATTGCCGGCGGTGAGGCGCTTGATCGCGTCGTTCATCAGCGGCTTAGTGCCGGCGACGTAGGTGTACCAGACGGTGTAGGCGCGCGGCGTCGCCGACGGGCCATAATCGCGCATCATGGCGTTGGCGCGTTCGGCCAGCGCGAAGCTCCGGTCCTTGTCTGCGCCAGTGCCGTCCATCATCCGCCCAACCAATCAAACAGGCTCTTAGTCCGTCCTAGCCGGGCGGAACGAACCTAAGATGCCCAGTCTATCGGCGATTTGGTGCAGATGCGGTTAAGCGCAAAACCTATTTGGGCGCCTTCACCACCGCCGGACGGAGCAGAAAGGCCGGCACGTGCGAGCCAAGACCCACCGGTGTATCGCCGTCATCTTCATCGCCGCGACGGCGCGGCGCGGGTCGACGCTCCTCGCGCGCACGCTCGACCGGCCGGTCCTGCGCCGCTGGCCGGCCGCGCGATACCGGCGCGGCCTCACGCTCGGCCTCGGGCACACGCTCGGGCGAGGACCGCCGCGAGCCGGACCTGGATGAGCGCGCCTCAGAGCGCGCCGCTTCGGGCTTGGGAGACTCAGGCTTGATCGACTCGGGCTTGGAAGACTCAAGCTTGGAAGACTCGGGCTTAGAAGACTCGCCTCTCGAAGGTTCGGCTCTGGACGAATGGGATCTGGACGAACTCGACCGACCCGCCTCGCGCTTGGGGCCGTCCACCCTGTCCGTGTCGCCGCCGCGGGCGCGACGGCCGGTACCGGCCTTGCCGCGGTGGCGGGTCCGGGTCTGCTCGTCTTCGCCGCCGCTGGCCGGGGAAGCCTCCGGAAGCGTCGCGAGGTCACCCTCGGCCCAGGGGATCGGCTGGCCGATCAGGCTCTCGATGGCGTGGACCGAGCGCTCGTCGGCCCGGCTCACCAGGGTGAAGGCGTGGCCGGCCCGGCCGGCACGGCCGGTGCGGCCGATCCGGTGTACGTAGTCTTCCGGATGATGCGGGACGTCGAAGTTGAAGACGTGGCTCACCGCCGGGATGTCGAGGCCGCGGGCGGCGACGTCGCTCGCCACCAGCAGCGGAACCTCACCCGAACGGAAACCGTCGAGGGCGATGGTGCGGGCGCGCTGGTCCATGTCCCCGTGCAAGGCGGCGACGTTGAAGCCGTGGCTCGCCAGCGACTTCTGCAGCAGCGCCACGTCGCGCTTGCGGTTGCAGAAGATGAGGCCGTTGTTGAGTTCGGCCTCGCCGCGGATGAGCCGGCGAAGCAGGTCGCGCTTCTCATGTCCCTCGGAACCGGTGGCGACGAGCTTCTGTACGATGGTCGCCGCCGTCGAGGCAGGACGAGCCACCTCGATCCGCTGCGGGTTGTGCAGGAACACCTCCGCCAGCCGCTCGATCTCCGGCGGCATGGTCGCGGAGAAGAACAGGGTCTGGCGGGTGAAGGGCACCATCTTCACGATACGCTCGATGTCGGGGATGAACCCCATGTCGAGCATCCGGTCGGCCTCGTCGATGACCAGGAGCTCGACGCCGGTGAGCAGCAGCTTGCCGCGCTCGAAATGGTCGAGGAGCCGGCCGGGTGTCGCGATCAGCACGTCGGTGCCGCGCATGAGCTTGGCATCCTGCTCGGCGAACGACACGCCGCCGATGATGAGCGCCACGTTGAGCTTGTGGTTGATGCCGTAGCGGTCGAAGTTCTCGACCACCTGGGCCGCGAGTTCGCGCGTCGGCTCGAGGATCAGCGTGCGGGGCATGCGGGCGCGGGCCCGGCCGTTCTCCAGCATCGTCAGCATCGGCAGGGTGAACGCCGCCGTCTTGCCGGTGCCGGTCTGGGCGATGCCCAGAACGTCGCGCCGTGCCAAAACGTGCGGAATGGCCTGGGCCTGGATCGGAGTCGGCTCGGAGTAGCCGGCCGCCGTGACGGCCTGGAGGACCTTGTCGCTCAATCCGAGGTCGGCAAAAGACATATTCTATGAGAACCATTGCGCGCGGGAAACGAACCGACCGGCGCGGGGGACATCGACACGGGGACGGCTTGGAAGGGCGATTTCGATACCACGTCCCGCCGCGCACACGCGTTGCGAGGACACTTAGAGCCCTGGCCGGCCTTGTCAATCGACGCGAGGGACGGCAATCGCGGTTATCCGCAAGGCACGCGGTGGAGTAGCACCGCCGGAGTGCCGGCCGATGGCACGGGCGCTGCACGGTGCCACCCGAACCGGGGAACCCGAGACGCGTGCGCATCCTGCTGATCAACCCCAACACCACGCCCGTCGTCACCGACCTCGTGGCCGGTCATGTCAGGCGCATCGCCGGGGAGGGGGCGACGTTCGTCCCCGTCACCGGGCGTTTCGGCGCCCGCTACATCGCCAGCCGGGCCGCGGTGGCCATTGCCGGCCATGCCGCCCTCGACGCCCTGGCCGAGCATGTGGCGGGATGCGATGCGGTCTATCTGGCCTGCTTCGGCGATCCGGGCCTCGCCGCCCTGCGCGAGGTCTCGCCGGTGCCCGTGGTAGGCATGGCCGACGCGGCCTGTCGCGCGGCCTGCGCCGCCGGAGGGCGCTTCTCCATCGTCACCGGCGGGGCGCTCTGGGGTCCGATGCTGGAGGAGTTCGTCGCCGCCATCGGCCTGTCCGACCGGCTGGCGTGCGTGCGCACCATCGCCCCCACCGGCGGCGACATCGCGCGCGATCCCGATGCGGCCTTGAGCCAGCTCGCAGCCGCCTGCACCGCGTGCGCCCGCGACGACGACGCCGATATCGTCATCCTGGGGGGCGCCGCGTTGGCGGGTCTGGCCGTCCGTATCCAGCCCATGGTCACGGTGCCGGTCCTGTGCTCGGTGGAGGCGGGCACGCAGGCGGTTCTGTTGGCCGCGGCCGCAGGGCCGTCGGAGAGACAGGCGCCGCGCCTCGACAGCATCGGCCTCAGCCCCACACTCGCAGCCCGCCTCGCCGGGGCCTGAACTCCGCCTCCAAAAATCCGCTTGCCAAAATCCGCTTGCACCACCTTTGCGTCCGTGCTTACTTTGCTTTGCAAAGTGATTGAGGAAGGCAGGGACCGGACGATGTCGGAGCTCGACAAGGCCCTCGCCGACATCGTCGCGATCCGCACGCAGATGGCGCGGGGCACGGCCTTTCGCGGCTACGGCCCGGCGGCGCTGGTCACCACGGGTGGTCTCGCGCTGGTGACCGCCACGGCCCAGACCCTGTGGCTCGACGATCCGACGGCGCAGCCGCTCGCCTTCCTCGCCGGTTGGATCGCCACGGCGATCTGCGCGGTCGGGCTCATCGGGGCCGAGATGCTTGCGCGCGCCCGCCGGCACCATTCGGGCCTCGCCGATGCGATGATCCACAACGCCGTCGAGCAGTTCCTGCCGGCCGGCGCCGCCGGCGGCCTGCTCGCCCTGGTACTCCTGCACGTGGCGCCCGAAAGCCTGTGGTTGCTGCCCGGCTTGTGGCAGATCCTCGTCAGCCTCGGCCTCTTCGCATCCGCACGCTCTCTGCCGCGTGGGGTAGCGCTCGCAGGGGCCTGGTACCTCGTGGCGGGCCTCGGGGCACTGACTTATGCGAGCACGTTCCATGCCCTCTCGCCCTGGGCGATGGGCCTGCCCTTCGCAATCGGCCAGACCCTGATGGCCATCGTGCTGCACCGCGCTTCGGGAGACGGCGATGACGCGTGAACCGAGCGCCGCCCCGTTCTCCTATGACGGGCTCGACCGGGTGATCCATGAGAAAGCGCGCCTCGGCCTGATGGCCTCGCTCATCGCCCATCCCAAAGGCCTCGCCTTCGGCGACCTGAAACAGCTGTGCGGCCTCACCGACGGCAACCTCAGCCGACACCTGCAGGTGCTGCAGGAGGCCGGCCTCGTCGACATCCGCAAGGGTTACGACGGCAACCGGCCGCAGACCACCTGTGGTCTGACCACGGCCGGACGCCGCCGCTTCCTCGATTATCTCGCCGTGCTGGAACGCGTGGTCCGCGACGCGGCGGAGGCCGTCGGCGACCCCATGGACCTGCGTCCCGCCTGATCATCACCGAACGCCGCATCCCGATCGCGGATGAGGCCGAAACCGCGTTTCGTCTCGTCGAGGAACTTTACAGTGCAAAGCGAAAGTCCGATCGAGATCGCGAGTCCCGCCGGCCTTCATGTCGGCATCATCATGGACGGCAACGGCCGGTGGGCCACGGCACGCGGGTTACCGCGCGCACTCGGCCACAAGGCCGGGGTCGAGGCGATTCGGCGGGTGGTGGAGGCAGCACCCCGGGCAGGCGTCGGGACGCTCACGCTCTACGCCTTCTCCAGCGACAACTGGCGCAGGCCCGAGGCCGAGATTGTCGCGCTCATGGGGTTGCTGCAGCATTACCTGCGCCACGAGACCGCGCATCTGGCCGACAACGGCGTCCGGCTTACGGTGATCGGCCGGCGCGACCGCCTGCCGGATGGCATCGCCGAGGCGATCGGCCGGGCCGAGGCCGCCACCGCCAAGGGCTGCGCGCTGCACCTGCGCATCGCCGTCGACTATTCCGCCCGCGACGCGATCCTGGCCGCGGTCGCGGCCGCGCGCGACATGCCGCGCGAAAACCTGTCCCGGCGGGAGTTCTCGTGCCTGGTGACGGGTGGATCCGACATTCCCGACGTCGACCTGATCATCCGCACCAGCGGCGAGCAGCGCCTCTCCGACTTCCTGCTCTGGGAAAGCGCCTACGCCGAGTTCCACGTCACGCCAGCACACTGGCCGGATTTTGGCGCCGGCGATCTCGATGCGGCCCTCACCGCTTTCTCACGCCGCAACCGCCGCTTTGGCGGCCTCACCGATCCGGCGGTCGCCGCCTGACGTCTTGGTTCATCGGGCGCGCATCGTGCGAAGTCTTCTCGCGGAGGTGCCATATTGGGGCCCCGGAAGCGGGATGCCCAACGGCCATCTGCCCTAGCGCAGCTTAAATCCGGCAGTGCAGGGATCGAGGATGGTGCGGCTCGCGGGACCGGCGATGGAGCCGGTGGTTTCCGGGTCGGCCTGTCCGCGCCCGAGCTGGGCCTCCCGCTGCACGGTGGCGGCGCGCAAGCCGCCGAGGTTGCGCGAGAGATATTGCGTGAGGCCGAAGCCGACGAGGGCGGCGAGGAGACAGACTTTCACCGTCCAGGACAGAAGATCGCGGGACGGGCGCACCGGCTCTTCGGCAATTGGAAGGGGAGCGGGCGGCAGCGGATCTGAATATCGCGACGGGGGGATCATGCGGGAACGGGCCCTGTGGCCGCGGGCCTGGGGCAGACCGCGCCGGACGTGTCGTACGCCGAATACGGTTAACGCCGGCTTTCGCGTCCGGGCCGCCGCTCCCGGCGCCCGGCACTAAAGCGCATCGAATCCCGGAACAGTGCAAAATCCTGCAGGCCATAAAATTGTCAGATCAAGACTTTCTTTAGATTTCGTCGACGCGGCACTGCACCGCAGACGATCTATTCGGGCAACGGGGCCGAAGTGCGCCACGGCACGAGCAGACAGTGGAAGGTATGAACTCGGGCTAACCTTTACCCTTCATTGACATCTGTGGCCCTATCTCATGACCTTGTTGCAGGAAAGCGACAGACCTCGCGGCGGCCAGGGACTACAAGCGCGCCGGCTCTCGCCAACCAGGACCAGGTTCAAAAATGAAAAGCCTTATTCTTGCCTCCACCGTGCTCGCCGGCCTGACCGGCTCCGCTTTCGCAGCCGATCTTCCGCGTCGCGCTGCCCCGCCGGTGTTCATTCCGGTGCCGGTGTTCACCTGGACCGGCTTCTACGCCGGTTTCA